>CALXOE010000019.1 GCA_944389935.1 uncultured Victivallis sp. | reverse complement strand
GACCGACACACCATACCGCGAAATGGTCGATGCGGCCCGCAAGGTCAGCTCCGAAATGTACCAGTACCGCCTCTCGGAGGGGCCGGGAAAATAACAGGAGACAACACCGAAATGACCAGATGACTCTCTTCCGGGAGTCATCTTTTTTTATAGCGAAAGATCCGCCACGAGCGGCAGATGATCCGAGTAGAGCACCGGAACAACTTCAAAGCGGTCGACCCTGATCTGCGGAGAAACCAGAATGTAATCGAGCTGCTTCAGCGGTTTCCATGCGGGATAGGTCGCCGCTCCGGTCGGATTCGCATTCCGGAGTCCGAGGGCGGATTTGAGTTCATCGAGTTCCGGCTCCCCCCCGAACGTATTGAAATCTCCCGTCAGGACAACCGGACGCCCTTTCGGTAGAAATTCACGCAGAAACGCGATCTGGCGCGCGCGTGTGCGCGCTCTCAGCCCGAGATGCACGAGAAAGACCGTGATGCCGTCGCATTCGCGTTCAAGGATCAGCTTTTTCGTGCCGCACGGGAAATAGTGTCTTTTGACTTCCGCGCCGGACCGCCCCAGAAGCGCATTGGTCTGGCTGCGCAAATACGGAATGCGGCTGAGGATCGAATCCGGGCCGTATTTCGACCCCGCGTCCGGAAGCTCCCCCGTCACTTCGTACAACATTCTCGCCACGAACTCCGGATGGCTGATTCCGGCGGTGCGCCAACTGCCGGAATCGGCCTCCACCAGCCCGACGACGTCCGGATTCAGCTCCCTCACAAGTCCGGTGATTCCCCGGAACGGAGCGCGGCTCGCACGCAGATAACGGTGAATGCTCAGCAATCGCCTGGCTTCACCGCCGGGACAACCCGTCCCATAGGCGATGTTGTAGACAAGCAGCCGCATGGCCGGATCACTTTTCCAGAACCCGCAGCGCAAGTCCGACATTGCCGAACGGCGCGCTGACCTGAATCCCCTGAACGCGGCTGCGGATCGCTTCGACGCTCTCACGCGCGATTTCGATGCCGGTGTCACGCTGCTCTTCGCGGCTCCTGGAGGCGGCCATCCGCTGCATGATCGAGTCCGGAACAACCACGCCGGGCACTTCGTTTTTCATGAACTCGGCGTTGCGGTAGCTCGTAAGCGGCCAGATCCCGGCGATGAGCGGCGTCTTAAGGTGCTCGATACGGTCGAGGAACGCGAAGAGCGCCTCGGGCGCAAAAACCGGCTGCGTGATGATGAAATCCGCACCAGCCTCGACTTTCTCACAGAGTCGGCGGTACTCCCGATCAAGGTCGATCGCGCTCGGATCGGCGCCGACGCCGATGAGCGCCCGGGTCGGCGCATTCAGCGGTTTTCCGCCGAGATCGACGCCGCGATTCATGCGGGCCTGAATTTTCACCAGTCCGATCGAATCGACGTCGAACACGCCGGAACTGAACGGGTAATCCCCGAGCTTCGGGGGATCTCCGGTGATGAAGAGGATGTTGTGAATCCCCATCCCCGCACAGCCGAGCAGATCCGCCTGGAGTCCGATCACGCTCTTGTCGCGACAGCAGCAGTGCAGCACCGCTTCGATGCCGACCTGCTGCTGAATCGCAATCGCGGCGGCGACGGGCGAGATACGTGCGGATGCGCGCGGACCGTCCGGCAGATTCACGACATCCACCCCCGCCTCAAAGCATTTGCGCGCCCCCTCGACCGTGGCAGCAAGATCGAATCCGCGCGGCGGCGTGATCTCGACCGAGGTGACGAATTCGCCTGCCGCAAGTTTCGCCCCGAGACGTGAACGTTCGGCAATGGGAACGGGCGGAGGAAGCTCCTCCCCCGCGACTTCGATCTTCGGCAACTCCTGTTTCTCGGCGCGCATGAGCGGCTTGATCGTGCGCGCGAGTTCGCGGATGTGACCGGGCGTGATGCCGCAGCAGCCGCCGATGGCGGCCGCGCCGAGATTGGCGTACCGTTTCGCGTAAGTGCTGAAATATTCGGCGCTGGTCATGTAGATCATGCGGCCGTCGACTCCGCGCGGCTGACCCGCGTTCGGCTGGACGACGATCGGCAGTTTCGTTTTCTTGACGAGCACTTCGAGTTCGGCGAGCGTCGTCTCCGGCCCGCCGCCGCAGTTCAATCCGATCGCGGTCGGGCGCGGACCCGGGAACGTCGCGACGAGTTTCTCGAATTCGCTGATCCCTTCGCCGCTGTGATTCTCCGCGTGGCGGTCGACGGCAAAACTCAGCACGTAAACCAGTTCCGGGAACTGCTTGACCGCTTCGAGCGCGGAAGCGAGATCGATCACGGTCCGCAATGATTCAAAGATGATGAAATCCGTCACCGGCGCGAGGGTTTCGAGCTGTTCAACAATCAGCGAGGCGCGGCTGCGCGTGTCGGCGGGGGACTCCGGTTCGCCGATCGGCCCGACCGAACCGGCGATGAGCACCTCGCCGGTTCGCCCGGCCTCTTCGATCGCGCGGCGTGCGAGCTCGGCGGATGCGCGGTTGATCGCGGCAGTCTGATCGGCCAGACCGAATTTCCCGAGCCTCCGCGCATTCGCGTTGAACGTGTTCGTGGTCAGCACCTCGGCGCCCGCCTCCAGATAACGGCGGTGGATGTCGAGGATCACATCAGGATTTGTGACGGAAAGTTGCTCAAATGAGGCATTTACAAAAAAATTCCGTCGATAGATCTCGGTTCCGATCGCGCCGTCGAAAATCACCAGCGACTCCGAGAACTTGCGTTGCAGACAATTCATATGGGTTTCACCGTGGGGTTGTGTTACCGTTTCTCATCAATACAAGTGTTTAACATACTCCGGTTTTCGCAATTATGCAATGAAAATCTTCCGTTTTTTTTCGGTTTGAGTCCTGAATCGCAACTCTTTCCGGCTTGAAGTTTCAAGGGAATGGCATGCCGCCTCCCCGCGCCTCCCGGGGCATGTCGTTTTCCGCAGCCGCCCAAAGAAAATTCATACAAAACTTATAAAAATACTAAAAAACCATATTTATATGATTATCAATTATAATATATTTTTTATAACTATTTCAAAGTAAAATATTTAAAAAATTTTAAAAACCACTTGCATTTTCATTTCAATGTATTATATTGCAGATAAAGACGCCCGAAAATAGAAATAAAAATGGGGCAGGAGTCAAATACCCGGAAACGAAGTGGAAAGAAGAAGCAAAGTCGGGTCCGGGACATTAGATGTCGATCTTCAGGAGTTCTATTGGGTTCTGTTGGGATTCATCACAACCGCAGAGAAAACCGATCAATTTACAACCAGCAGGGGAAAATTGCTTATGCCGGAAAATCAGGAAGCAGCCATCGAACAGGAACGTCTCTTCGGAAAAGATGTCGACCTGTTCAAGGCGTATCATGCAGTGCTCAACATCGGGAATATCCTCAAGACCATTGGCGTACAAACCAGCTCCAACAACGACTGGTTCCGCGCTGTGGCTCAATACATGACCGTGGCAGAACTTACCTCCCTGTACGACCGGATTATCTCGCCCGAACACCGCCAGGCTCTTGCGGAGCAGCCGCGCCATCGGAATCCGCCCATTCTCCGGGAGGATGACCCGGACGATATTCTCTCCTATCTGAGCAAAAACATCGTCCACCGCAAGAAAATGTGGCGGATAGCCAGTTCGATCTACCAGCGGAAAGCGAAACAATACAAAGCTGCTCTGGAGGAGACCGATCGTCGCCGCTCCGCTCTGGAGACCCGGGTCCACGAAATGCAGGAACTCTTTTCGCTCACGGATCTTGAAATCCGTGCGCTGATTACCATTTTCCTCTCCGAAACGAACTTCATCAACCTCGGAGACTTTGACGTCGGCAACTACAATTCCGGCGAGAAAATCTGTTCGATGGCCCGGATTCTGGATATCACCGAGATCGAAGCCTCCGAACTGTTCAACGACGACCATAACATCCGCAAATACGGTCTCATCGACGAGGACATGGACATGGACCGGACGTTCCTCTCCTATCTGGTCGGCATCTCCTCGAAACCGCTGGCGGAACGGTTCTGGACGAAATATTCCGGTGAAGTGCTTCCCTGGGAGTTTCACGGCCGTCTCGCGGAGAAGAACGGCGCCGTACTCAAAGACATGATTCGCTCCAAATCGCCGGACGCCGGACTTTCGGTGCTGTTCTTCGGAGTCCCGGGATCGGGCAAAACCAGCTTCGCCGCAAGTCTCGCCGCTGATATGGGCAAGGAACTCTACTTCATCGCCCAGAACGATAACGACAGCCACAATATGCGTTACAGCGCCGCGTTCCGTTACGCTGCGCTCGCGGTCGCACAGAAGCAACTCGACCCCGCGACCAGCATTCTCGTCATCGACGAGTGCGACAAACTCGTCGAAAACACCAGCATGGGCGGGGAAATTTTCTATCGCCTGTTCGGAGGCAATATCGCCGCGGGACGTGACGGCGAGAGCAAGGGACAGCTCAACACCGTCATCGATCAGAATCGCCACGTCATTCTCTGGATCTGCAACAGCAAACAGGAGGCGATCGACCCGAGCAGCCGACGCCGTTTCGACTACAACATCTTTTTCGACGATCTCTCGGCAGGATCGCGCCGTCATATCTGGGAGAACGCCTTGAAATTCTACAACTGCCAGACGTGGCCCGGAGAAGAGTTTCTGACCCGGCTGAGCCGTCGTTATCCGGTCAATCCCGGCGGGATCTCGATTTCGGTGAAAAATGCGGTCGCACTCTGCAAAGCCGATCCGTCCCGTTCGTTCGAGAAAGAGCTCATGACTTTCCTCAAAGCGCACTGTTCGCTCCTGGGGATTCAGGAGGCTCCGGAGGAGCTGCTCGAGCCCGCCCGCGACTATTCACTCGAGGGGCTCAACATCCGCAGCGGAATCAAACTCCCGCGCCTGATCGAGGCGTGCCGCAAATACCTGAACAGCATCTCCGAAATCGGGAAGGAACGCGATCAGCCGCGCATGAATCTGCTGCTTTTCGGAGCTCCGGGTTCAGGCAAAACCGAGTTTGTGAAATATCTGGCCAAGCAGCTCGACCGGAAACTCTGCATCAAAAACGCCAGTGACCTGCTCGACTGCTACGTCGGAGCCACCGAACAGCGGATCGCCGCCGCGTTCGCCGAGGCGGAACTCAGTCAGGAGATCCTCTTCATCGACGAGGGCGATTCGCTTCTGAGCACGCGGGAGAACGCGATCCGCAGCTGGGAGGTAAGCCAGGTCAATACGCTGCTGACCGAAATGGAACATTTCCGGGGGATTTTCATCGTCGGAACGAACCTGATTCAGCGGCTCGATCAGGCGGCGCTGCGCCGGTTCAGCTTCCGGCTCCACTTCGACTACCTGAACAACGAGGGCAAGGAGATCTTCTACAAGACCTACTTCACCAGGCCGTTCGGGCTGCCGGAACTCTCCGGGAAAGAGCGCGAAGCGCTGTTCTCCATCGACACGATGACCCCGAGCGACTTCCGGAACACGCGGCAGCAGTTCTACTATCTCGAGGATTCCAATCTCAGCAACGCCGAAATCATCGAGGCGCTCGCGTCGGAAATCGCCGGGAAGAATGCGGGGAGCAGTTTCAAGGGGCTCGGGAATATCGTGAACAAAATGGGGTTTTAATCGATACACCGGGGGACCGGGTTTTCCGGTTCCCCGGCGGCGCAGGGACATTTCAGGAGATCCGCTGATGAAGCGGCATGACCGGCTCAAGTGCACCCCGAATCGGGCTATTGTCGAAGACCTGACCCGATACGGGATTCCGCAAAGAACAACGCCTGAATGCCGCCGAACCGGATCGCAGGCGCGAAAAACAGATCATATACGAATATTTTCAAGTTCAGTATCGATTTGCTCTTGACTTTTTCACAATTTTTGTCCATAATATTATAGAATAGTGAATCATCCGATTCACTTTCGAGAGAGGCAGAGGAAAACTTTGCGGTCGGAACAGGAGCGGACACAGACAGGTCCGTCCCCCCCTCCCGCAGCGTATCTTCAGAAAGGGTTGCATATGCGGAAAGACGGGATTCTGCTGCTTTTCCTGATGAGAGCTTTGTCGAAAGAACGCCGCCTCCGGATCGCACAGGGAGGAGCGACCCCGAACGCCACCCGGGAAACCGCTCCGTAAAAATTCTTCTGTCCCGATCCGCAACACCTGGATGGGTCGCCGTCCCGGCCGGTGACGGTGAGCCGACCGCCTTTTATGCCTCAGGCACTCTCCAGCGTGAGGCGAGCACCGCACACTGCGCCCCGGGGGCGGGCTGCTGATAATAGACCGTGTACAGCGACCCGTCCGACAATTCAACCGTGGAGGGATAGCCGAGATCGCCCGCAGGTCCGTCGTCGCGCAGGATCCAGTCGATATCCCAGCTCCGACCGCCGTCACGACTGAACATGACCCGCTGCCCGAACCCGCCGCGGCGGCAGCCGTAAGAGGAGATGAGAACGCCCGAACTGTGCAGCATCAGATGCGGCGGGCTGCCGGGAGCGATCCGGACGGCGGGCGTCCAGGTGCGCCCTCCGTCGGAGGATTCGCTCTGCCAGACTGAAAAATACGCCTCCCCCTCCAGCCGGAGCTGACAGATGATACGGCCGTCGGGCAGTTCGAGCGAATGGGGTTCGCAGAAGCGGGTACCGGGCAGCGGTGCCGGGATCACGGCAAGCTCCGTCCAGTGTTCTCCGTTGTCCGTGCTGCGGAGCACGACCTCGTTTCCGCCGCAGAAATCCTCCATCCGAAACCGGAGGGAACCATCGGGCTGCGCGACGCCGAACCGGGTGCCGACGTAAAGCAGGGAACCGTCACGCAACAGCGTCGGACCATGCGGCGAACTTGCCGCGACCGGAATTCGCGGACCGAACTGTCCGTCCGGCCGACGGCGGCGCAGGAAACTGCCGATGTTGCGCGCAACGACATCCTCCTCCCAGGAGTCGAGAACCGGCCGGAAATCCGCACGGTCCGGCATGGCGGCGCCGGTCGGATAGTAGATGCGGGTATCCGAACCGAAGTGAGTCACCAGCAGACTCCCGTCCGGCAGCGGGCAGAGTCCGGCGTCCCGGTCATCGACGGGGGAATCGTTCACAATAACCGGATCGCTCCAGCTTCTCCCCTCATCGGAACTCATCCAGAGCACGGTTTTTCCGAACGGGCAGATGTGACTGCTGCGGAAACCGGATGCGGCTACGGCCAGCGTTCCGTCCGGGAGTTTCGCGACCGTCGGCCAACCGAAATACCCGAACGGCCGGCTCCCCTCGAACACGGTTTCATGGACGGCGTCAATTCGTCTGGAATCCATCATTCATCCTCCTTATGCAGAATCAAGTTGAGTGAAAAACCGCAAACACGACATTGGGGGGACGCCCCCTCCCCCGACTTATCCCCTCACCGATACGGGCGGAACTCCATACCGCCGTTTGAACGAATTGCAGAAATAGAACGGGCAGCTCCATCCGGTCAGGCGCGCCGCGTCGGCGACGAGATATTCTCCGGATTCGAGCAGTTCACGCGCCTTTTCGAGTCGGATTGCGATGAGCTGCCTCCGGATGCTCAAGCCGCCGTTGCGCCGGAACAACCGGTTGAGATGCTGCGGCGTGACGCCGGCGAAAGCGGCGATCTCGCTTACGTCGAGTTCTCGGCGGTAATAGTTTCGCCGCAGATAGTCGATCGAACGCGCGTACAGATCTCCGGAGTCCGACGGCGCAGCTTCGAGTTGATCGATCTGAGAACGGATCGTCTCAAAACACGTGCGAAGAAGCTGCCCGCGCAGTCGCTCCTCCTCCGCCGGGGTGCGCGCCAGCAGGGCGAACAATTCCGGCAGAATATTGATCCGGCTGTCCACGACACGGTTGAAGAGGAGGTAACGACCCGAGGAACGAACCGTCAAGACCCCTGCCCCCGCTTCCAGACTCAACGGACAGATTCCGGTGGTTTCGTGCGGGATGCCAGGCACAACCAGATGGAGTTCTCCCGCGGCAAGCAGTTTCAACTCCCAGCCGGCATGAATGTGCGGATTGAACTCCGATCGCAGCGTGACCCGCCCCCTTTCCGCGATCACCGTCAAAGGCGGCGGAGCTGCCAGCAGTTCATCCAGCAGCCGATGAATCGCAAAACTTTCCAAGAAAACGCTCTCCCTCTGCCCGTCGGTTATCCGGTGCGGCCGGAAAATCGCCGCCCCGTGTTACACGGTACACTATACTCCGGACTCTGCGGCAACACAACCCGGAAATGCTGTATTTTTTCAACCACACTGTAAAAATCGAACATTTTCTCCGGATTTCCGGGTCGCCGGGGAAGCCGTCCGACGCCAGATGCCGACGATTGTATCTCCGGGAAGCCGGGGATATCCATCCTGACAACGGCTTCTTTCCGGGAATCTTCCTCGCTCCCGAAGCTGCAAAAAAAACGAACATGTCATACCGGAAAATCAGCGGCAATGCGACCGGAATCCGACCGATCGGAGCAAATCCGGAAGCGGAAATTGACCGCGAGCCGGGAATCGCGCCTGCACAGGAATTGCGAAATAAAAAAAAGGTTATTTTTCACCATTTCAGCTTGTCATAATCCGATCAAATGCTATATTATAGTCGAGTATATTTTATGAGCAATTCTTCCATCGGGAAGCGGAATCCGGAACGGAAAAACCGGAAAAGCTTATTTCCGCAAGCCGGGTCCGGAGAGAGTGTGAGTGTGAGCGAGCGAACGAGTAAATAACGATCAAACAACATTCAGAGGGAAGTGGATATGGCTGTTATCGATGTGGTGAAATGGGACGCTGCTCCCGGGGTTTTCGCCTGGAAATTCCCCAGTTGCGAGCTCTCGACGAAAACGCAGCTGATCGTTTCGGAATCTCAGGAGGCGTTTCTGTTCAAAGAGGGGCAGATCATCGGCCCGATCGGTTCGGGCAGACACACGCTTAACACAGCGAATTTTCCGGTATTGACCACGCTGCTCAAAAAAATTACGGGTAACTCTCCGTTCACCGCGGAGGTCTGGTTCATCCAGAAAGCATTCAAGCTGGACGTCCGCTGGGGCACCAGTTCGCCCATTCAGGTGGAGGATCCGAAATATCACATCATGTTGCCGTTGCGCGCGTTCGGGCAGTACGGCATGGTGGTGGAGGACTCCTCGAAGTTCCTGCTGAAACTCGTCGGAACCCTCCCGGCATTCGTCACCAAAACCCTCACGGAATATTTCCGCGGCATCGTCCTGACCAAGTCGAAGGACCTGATTGCCAAATATGTCGTCCGCAACGGGATTTCGGTCCTGCAGATCGGGATGTATCTCGATGAGATCTCCAATACGCTGGAAGCCAATATTGCCGAAGTTCTGAAAGATTACGGCATCCGTCCCGTGAATTTCACGGTCAATTCCATCACGACGGATGACAACGATCCCGCGGTCAGAAAGCTCAAGGACGCCCTCGCGACCAAAGTCGAGATGGACATCGTCGGATTCAACTATCAGCAGAAACGTTCGTTCGATACGCTCGAAAGCGCGGCCGGCAATCCGGGCGCCGGGGGCGGCGTCATGGCTGCCGGACTCGGAATGGGAATGGGTGTCGGCATGGGAATGCCGATGGGCAACGCCATGGGTTCACTTGCGCAGAATATCAATGTCGCGTCCACGATCCCCTGCCCGAAGTGCAATGCACAGGTCGCCGCCGATGCCGCGTTCTGTCCGAAATGCGGCAACAGCCTGGGGGGAAAACCGGCTGCCTCGATGATCGTCTGCGACAAGTGCGGAACTCAGAGCCCGGCCGGGACCAGATTCTGCCCGAACTGCGGAGATGTGTTCTACTGCTGCCCCGAATGCGGAGCGGACAACCCGGAGGACGCGGTCGTCTGCCGCGCCTGCGGCAAACCCATGCCGGTCAAATGCCCTCAGTGCGGCAAACTTCTGCCTGGCGGGGCGAAATTCTGCAACGAATGCGGAGCGCATCTGAAGAAGTGCTGTTCCGAATGCGGGGCAGAGGTCGATCCTCAATCGAAATTCTGCCCGAATTGCGGAAGTAAACAGAATTAAAACTGGGAGAATACACCATGTTCAGCAGTCCGAGAGTTCTTTTGCCGGTGTTAACCGTCTTACTGTGTGGGATTTCCCTGACCATCGCATTCTTCAGTGTGGAGAGTGCGGCGCGCGGATATGAGTTCTGGTATGTCATGCTGGGGATCCTCCTGGCGGAAGTCAGCCTGGGATTTTCCTTTATGGATATCGGTGGAAATCACGGCGACCGGGCGTATCTCTACCGGCTCGGGAATGTCATGACCGGTATCGTCTACATGGCATTCAGCCTGCTCATGCTGATCCCCTATGCGATGGATGCCAGCGCCACTCTCCTGCTCTCGCTGGAACTCCTCGGGCTGTTCGCGGCGCTGGTGCTGCATGTCTGTTTCGGCTGGGCGAATCACGCCACGGCTGCGCAGGATCGACTCGATCGCGGCAGTTTTCTGGTCAGAAAGAAAAGCAAACTCGATCTTCAGGCGCTCTACTCCGATCACGAGGAGTTTTTCACTGACAACCGGGAGTTGGGCAAGAGCTGCCGGGAACTGCTTGACACGGCGGCCTGCGCCTCCGACAGCGTCAGCGGTTCGGAGGAGGTAGACGCGGAGCTGCAGTCGAACATCATGATGCTCCGCGGCAGCGTGGAGGCGGCCGATGCGGAAGCCACGGCAAAACAAATCCGGCGTCTGCTGGCGATTTACAACAAACGCCAGGCCCTGATCCGGGAGCTGCGGTAACGGGAAAGCGGCACGTCCTGCCCGCGGCTGCCGTCGCAGCGGGGGGACATTCCCGGTTTCCAGGAAAATAGAGAGGAAAAATGAACTGTCTTTACTGCGACAGCCCCCTGCCGCCCGGCGCGGTCGAGTGTCCAAACTGCGGAGCGCCGGCTCCGGCAGAATCGTCTGTTCCCCCGCCTCAGCCGCAAATGCCTCAGTTTGCGCCTGCGCCGCAGCCGACGCGGAAGAAATCGCCGCTGCTGGCGGAACTGCTGTCATTTCCGGTGATCGGGCTCGGGCAGATGTACAACGGTCAGGTCATCAAGGGAGCTCTTCTGCTGCTGGTGACGGTGATTCTGGTCTTTGCGATTCATCCGATGGTGTTCTGGATTTTCTGGCTCCTTGCGGTTCTCGACGCGGGGCGGATCGCCGGGAAGATCAATGCCGGAGAAACCGTCACCCCGTGGACGTTTTTCTGAAACGGCTCTTTCCCGGGAAATCCCGTTCGAGCGGAACTTCGGGAGTGAAAAAAGACGAGGGAGTGCCCCCCGTCTTTTCTGTCAGCTCACTTACCCGGTGAGGCGTTCACGTAAAAACGGAAACGCATTGCGTCGCAATTCCACATCGGGAAGTTGGTTCCCCACACATTGTCGTAAAGGAGGAAGTGAAACTCCCGTCCATCGGGCAGCCGGTCGGGGAAATCGCACAGCGCGCGCTCACCGGGCGCATACAACGGCGCATCGGGAGATTCGATGGACCATTGCGGGAAACGCACGGTTCCGTCGATGGCGTGCAGCATCCGTCCGCCTCCGGAGACCGTTTCGCGCGGATCGATCGTTTCGCCGAGTTTGGTGAAAATGCCGACCGCGGGTTGAGCCGGAACGAAGTCGAGCCAGTAAGCGTGTGCCCGTCGTTCCGGCGACCGGCCGCGCCAGCGCAGTTCTGCGGCCAGCCGGGAACCGCGCCCGGGGATCTCGAACGCAAGTTCGACCAGTTCCGGTGCGCCGATGCCGCGGGGGTGTCCGCTGATGACCAGACGCAGTTTATCACGAACCCGGGAAACGGCCACGGCGGGCTCGAATCCGCTGTTCAGATGACCGCGTTTCAATTTCATGCCGGGTTTGCCGAAATCGCAGAGCGCCCAATCCAGCTGACAGCGCAGATATTTATCCCGAAAACGGCGGAATTCGGCCTGACCGAAACTCTGAACGGAAAAACCGAACCAGCCGCCGCGGCCGTCCGCGAGTTTTCCCTCTGCCGTCTCAAGGGTCGACAAGGCGCCGGTCTCCGGATCGATGCAGATGTGAAAACCGCCCCACTCAAACTCCCGTTCGGAGGTGTAATTTCGCGAAGAGGAGAAGCGGGGACGCAAATTCCGGAGACGACGCGCCGCGAGCTGCCGCACCTCCGGAGGCAATGCGTTCACGGCACAGGTCAGATATCGCCTCTGTTCCCGCCATGAGGCGGAAAACGCCCGCCACGGCTTTCGTCCGAGCAGCGGAGCGATCTCTTCGGCCGCCCAATGGTCGCGGTCGGGGAAATGCGTTTTTTCGTCCAGCCCCCAGGTGTGTTCGACGACCTGGAGAAGCCGGGTGTTGAACACGGGATTTTCCGCGATCGCGGGTCGTTCTTCGCGCAGCCGGGCCAGTTCGCGGAATTCGGCGCATTTACGCGGATCGGAAGCGATACCGTGTATCCAGCTGTCCCCGAGTTCCGCCTCGACGACGGGCAGCGTTTCGCGCAGCGGCTCAAGATCCCGGGCCAGATCGTCGAAAGTCGCCGACACCGCGCCGGGATGAAGCTGCAGCAGCGCCTCGACCTCGGAGGCGGATTGCGCGCCCAGATTATCCCCTTTGACGGAGACCAGATATCCGATCTCCGTCCCGGGAATTTCCAGCGGGGTGCCGTAATCGGGCTGATAGACGACGAGCAGCTCATTCCCGCGGCGGTCTCTCCAGCGGAAAATGCGGGGGACGCGGCAGGCGGCGGACGCCGGATTGATTCCGATGTGCAGCAATTTGACGCCAGCTTCGGCCAGCGGTGCGACGATGCCGCGGGTATGGCCGGGAACATCGGTCAATTTTGCCGCCACGGTATGCCGCCCGAACCGGCGGTCGAGATCGCCGGAAAACCGCAGCGCGTACCGGAACAGTCCGGCCGTGGCGGCTTCGCTGTGCATCGTGAACGGCAGAGCATGCCAGACCAGGTCGCCGCGTTCGATGGCCGCCTCCAGAAATTTCCGTTCACTGGAATCGGCCCGTTCGAGTGCCTCATGAATCAGCCAGGCCCCCACCGTCCACCGGAAGCGGAAAGGGCTGCCGCTTTCGCGGAAATGGTCGGCCGTGGCAACCGCCTGCCGCAGAAAATCCCGGAAATAACGGCTTTCGACGCGGGCCGCATAATCGGTGAAACCGACATCCAGATGAGTTTTAAAAATGATCTTTTCCAATGATTTTGAAACCTCCTGTTATGACCCTCCATGTGCAGCGCCGGGGATTCTGCGCATCAGGGAGTCGAGAGAAAAATCCACCGTTTCCCGGCGGTCGTTACCGCCTTTATGCTTCCGATCGGGCTTGGTGTCATCCAGTTCCATGAAATTCAACGTCAGAACAATCGCCTGTCCCATCCCTGCGGAAACAGCCGCTCCACCTCTCACATTTTGAACGAGGGCAGACGATTTCCGTATGACAAATGCAAGATGAGTCGCCCCCCCGGGAACCGGGCGAAATCTTCCGGTCGGAAAGCGAATAGAACCGGCACCGGGAATTCCGATATTCAGAGTCGTTCTCGACGGAAAGATGCTTTCATGAATCAGTACACGCCTGCACCAATTTACCATGAGTCACAGCAAAAAAGCCTAAATGCTCCAAAAATTCCTCCAGTTACATTGTGTCTTTTCTATACTATGGAACAATCTTATCACAAAGTCAAGGCTGGCGGAGGATTTTCCGGCTTGTTATTTTCAAGTCGCCATAAGCTGCAGCTGAAACCCGGCGGGAAACCACTGTACGCAGTTCCCCGTCCGGGAACTCAGCGCCAGGTGGTTCCGATGACGGTGCTCTTCCCCCAGCCGCCGGTAACGTTGTATTCGCTCAGATAGCGGGCACTCGTGAAGAGTTCGACATGCCCGTCCCCGAAGATGGCATTCACCGCAGACCGGTGGCGATACCACGCCCAGTCGTCGAAATTACAGTTGCCGAGACTGGACAATCCGTCGCCGAAATTACCGGAATTGTTCTTCTCATACCCTTCCGCGAAAAAGATCCGACTCGACGGATTCCGAATCTGCTGGATCTTGTTGGGCGAATCACTGCCGCGACCGCCCACGCAATACTGCATCATGCTGTATTCAAAATATCCGAACAAAAACAGCAGCGCCTGTTTGTTGGCAGGACATTTCAAAAATCCACTGCGATCGTTCAACGAAAGCTGCGAATAACGGGTTCCCTCCGCGTGACCGTCACCGCCGCGCGCTTCGATGTTCAGATAATCCCGCATGATCCAGGTCCAGAACACATCGTCCTCGTATTTGAACCCACGCATGTTGTACCCCGCATCTTTCGTATACTGGGCAATGCAGAGGATATCATCGTTGTCAAGCGCATACTGTAAATAGCAATATCCCAGCTGTTTCATGTTGCTCGCGCACTGAATCTGCTGCGCGCGAGCCCGGGAGGAGCTCAACGCCGGAAGCAGCATCGAGGCGAGAATCGCGATGATCGCAATTACAACGAGGAGCTCTATGAGCGTAAATACTGCCTTGACCGTCGCATGGTTGCGGGAGGCGGGGGGCGTTTCCTCCGTCCCCCGGCACAATGCCGAATAGGACAAACAAGCGTGTTCTGCGTGAGCAAGTGGCCGGAATACCGGCATTCCAGACATGGTAAAACGACGTTTCATCTCTGTTCCTCCTGTTATGACAAGTTTTTTGAAAAGGATCTTTTTACTTCACTGACTGTTCCGGATAGCGCGGATCAAGCACCAATGTGCCGAACTGCGCGGGCTCTTTCAACTCGAATGCACCGAGACGGGTGCAGTTGAGCGGCGAAACATTTGCCGCATCCCGATCATTGATGGTAAAACTCCAGCCGAGCCGCGCGCCGGGTTGCGGCTTTACCGGCAGAGCCTCCCACGGGAATGCCGCCCAATATTCGATCGTCTCGCCCGTGGCAGACGAATGCCGTCGAATTTTCAGCGGGAATACATCCGAATCGGCCAGCGCTTTGGGGAAGCGGATCCCGTCGAACGTGATGGTTCGGTAAAGTTCCGGACCGCGCGGAGTGAGCGCCAGCGTATACTCTGAATATCCGAGCTGCCGGGTGTGCGCAAGCCGGTTGGCCGACCCCTCGACCTCACGGGCGGCAAATGCGACCTGAACACAATCCCCCTGCCACGTCTCAATACCGTTGTAAGGCTGACAGAACACATCGTCCCGGACGACAAAACGCAAGTAGAGATACCGCTCATCCCAGGCCGCTCCGACCTCTCCGGAAATGTCTCCGCGCCCCCGGTAACCCGACGGCGAAGCGACGACCGACTTCAGGCCGGAAACGGGATACTGCTGGATCTGCCTCCACGCCTCATTGGAACTCCCGGGCAGACGGGATATCGCAAATGTCGAGAGCGACACCTCCGTCATCGAGCGCCAACCGTTCCGCCCGAGAATGGAGATCTCCGCCTTGCGTGCCCGCAGCGGATTCCAGTCGAGATCGCGCCGGGAGAATATGAGTTCACAAGAGTCTCCCGCGGCGAGCTCGAAATTCCGCGTCATCCGGGATTCCGGTATGCCGGGAAAACGCAGGGAGATCTCTCCGGAAAAGTCTCGGCCGGCCGACTCATGAAGCCGCAGACGCCAGGCACACCGTCCCTCCTCCGACACAACCGGGACAATCTGTTCCAGCCGTACCGGAGACACAATACGAATCCGGGGACTCAGCGCGTACCGGAGACGCCCGGCTGACTCCAGACGGAGTTTCAGTTCATACTCTCCGGGCTCGGTTTCACGCGGTACCGGAAGCCGGAACCGGAAGGGCGACTCTCCACCCGGCGCGAGATTGAGCGGCAGTTCGCTGCCGTGACTTCCGAGTTCGGGGCCGCAGCTCAGTTTCAATACGCCGGACAACGGTTTTGAATCCGCTTTCACCGTTCCGGATATTTCCAGAAACTCCCCGGCACAACCGGAAGCCGTTTCCACGTCGAGAAACCGGAACGCCCGGCTGCCCCACAACTCCGGAGACACGTCGAGAAGATATTGGACATCCTCGGTCAATGTGAGCTTCAGAACTCCATCCGGTGCCGGAAGCGTACGCTCGTTGCCCATGTGGTCGGCGACGACGAGGCTCGTCCGTCCCACCGGGATCTCGACTTCGCGGGGATCTCCGCTGAAGTCCCACACCGCCAGCGTCACCCGACTGTCGCGCTCATAGGCGTATCCCGCTCCGGTAAGTCCGAGTCCGTCGACCGAACCCGCGCTCCGACTTCCCTCCAGATACCAGGTCAGTGCCGAGAGCGCCGGAATGACGGCGCGCGGTGTCGACGCGGGCGCCACCCAGGGCAATTTCGGGTCGAGGTTGTGAATCATGCTGTAATCCATCTCCACTCCGGTATTCGTGAGGATGAAGTTATAGTTGATTCGGACTCCCTCCCCCAGCAGGATCAAATTGCTGCGCAGAAAACCGCGCATCTGCTTGAGGTCGCCCGCCGCATCCCCGGGAAACAGAAACCCGAGTTCAAGTGCATAGATCGGCAGTTCGCGACCGATGCTGTTGCGGCTGAGCTCTTTCAACAGCCGGATCAGTTCGGCCATATTCCGACTCTCGGGCGGATACCCTTTGGGATAGGGATGGATCGAGATGCCGTCGATGAATTCTCCGATGCCGCGCGCGAAGAGGTCGCGGTAATACTGGAGATACTCCGCCGTAAGCCCGGCCCCGTTCGGTCCGAGGATAAAAGCGTGCGGATCGGCCGCGCGCACTTCCTCTGCTCCAATCCGGCAACGGGTCACGATGTCATCGGGCGTACCGGTCCAGTTCCACGGATAATGCGGCTCCCAGCCGAACTCGTAGAAGTTGCGTTCCCCCGCCGGGGTGAGCGCGGCGCGGGCGGCGGCGACTTCGCGGCAGATCCGCCGGAATTCCCGCTCTCCGGCAGGAGTGAAGGGACCGTTCAGAAAACGTTTCTTTTCCCCTGCAGCGGGAGCGTCTCGATGATAAACGGGCGTGCGCATCCACTGCGGCATGTAGGCGAGATCAAAATAGCCGTAAGGTTTCCAGCGCAGCTCACCGGCGGGAGTCTTCATGGAGATCACCGGATTGACCGGCGGAGGGGGCGGCGGGGTCTGTCCGGGCTTGCCCGGACCGGACGGCTCCCGGAGAAACCAGATGCGTCCTCCGACCGGCAGACGCCCGTCCTGACTCCAGCTGATCCCCAGCATCGGCAGGAAAGAGAAATCCTCCGAATTCCCCACCAGCCCGAAAAACGAGCGTTCCTGCGGATACTGGTGTCTGCGGGCCGGATCGACGATCACCGCATAAGTGAGGCAGCCCGCCGGACGGCTCGAAACGGCAGGAATCGTCGTACCGTCGGAGAGTTTCGGGTAGACCCGGTAAAAACCGAGACGCGGCGCGGGTGCTTCGATCGAGACGCGCCAGTTCCCATCGGCATCCGGCTCGACCGGGCGGCTCTCGGAGTGCAGTTCGCGGTCGAACTCATCGGTGATCCGCAGGGAAAATTCCAGCGGCTGCCTGAGCTCACGAGCGGTGAAAATCAGCGTGACGCGCTGCCCCGGGAAATAGATGCCGTGACGCGCATCGCAGCCGGCGCTCAGAGAGACGCCACGCGCCGTCAGACAGAGCGCAGCGACGGTCAAAATCAGGATTGCGGATTTCATCAGCGGACACTCCTTTCCACCCGGAAGCGGGCGATTGCCATCTTCGCGGCATCGGCCGTCCACAACCAGTTGCCGCACAAAGCGACCGGACCGCCGGCATAGTCGGAAACGGAGAGGCGCGCTTCAAGACTGCCGTCCTCCGCCGAATAGAGTTCCAGAGCACCGGGCTTTGAAATCAGAATCCGATCCCCCTCGGCCGCCACGGCAGTTACGTTCGCGACGGGGATTTCCCGGTACGGCGAAAACGTCCCGGTGCGAATGTCGGCTCTGAGGAAAATCAGACGATCCTCCCCCGCGATGCAGAGCCCTGACTCGGCCGCCGCCAGATGCCGGACGGGAATATCGGTGGGAAAGGGTACAAATTTGCCTCCCTCAAGTTGCCAGACGCGGCCGGCGGCGAGCACGAAGAGCTCGCGATTCCAGGCGGCGACCGCCATACTTTCCGCCGGGGGATCCGGCAGTTTCTTCCACGCATCGCCGGGAGCGGGGCCGTCCGCCGGGGTGAAACGCCACAACTCCACGCGCTCTCTGCTGCGGTTCAGCAGGTAAAACGTACCGCCCGCGGCAGTCACGGCGAGCGCCTCGCCATTCCGGTACCGGCGGGAGTTCCACAATCCCACGGAAGTGGTGTTGGAAGAACTCAGAAACGGCGTATCTGACTCTCCGCCCGCATCCAGTGCAAAAACAGTTCCGCGCTCGGCTGATGAGAGGGCAAGCAGAACACCGTCGTCGTTGACCGCCAGCGCCCGACAGCCGGGGAAGCCGCCGATCCGGGCGTCCGGCAGGGCGGCCCCCTCCGGATACCGCAGAATCCCCTGCGAAGTTCCCACGTAATATCCGCCGCCCGGCATCGGAGCGACGCCGAAGATGAACATGTCGTCACGCCGGGTCAGCGGACGGGTCGAATTCGTGCGGAAATCCTCCGGAATCTGCTGCAGGTGCGTATCGGCGCCGAACAGTGCCCGTCCCGCCGGAATCATCGTGAACAAGTGGCGCCGCAATGCCCATGCGAAAGGTGTTCCATCCGCCCGGAATCGGAAGATCCGGCAGTCTGGATACGCGGTCGACGCCAGCAGCTCCCCGCTCTCCGGCAGAAACCCGAGCGCATTGAAGCTGCCGGCTTCCGGCAGATCCAGGACCTTTCCGACACTTCTGCCGGCGACATCGTATCCGATCACCGCATTCTCCCGGATGACGGCGAGTTTCAACCGTTTTCCCCAGCCGGAACGCTCCAGGTGCGCGGGGACGAACGCGGGCTGCCCCTGCGGAGCACCGGGGTCGGCAAACGGCTCGAATGCCGTACCGCTCCGGTTCAGCTTCAGGAGTTTCCCATCGGGGCGCTCCAGCCAGAGATCGGCACCATCGCTGAGCAGCTGCCGGCAGCCTCCCTCCTGTCGGAACAGCATGCGGATTTTCTCCGGCGTCTCGAGGCGATAGAATTTCGAGGCATACCAGAAGAAGCAGCCGCGTTTTGTTCCGGCCAACCCATTCACACCGATGAAGTCGAGCGGTTTGCCGGGTTCGCTCTGCCCCAGATAACCGGAAAAGCGGATGGAGGTTGCAGGCGGTTCACCGCCCGCGCGCAGGACAAGCACAAGGACGACCGGCAAAACCGTGAAAAGCAGACGTCTCCGGAGAACTCTCATGACGAAACCTTTTTTTTCCCTCTGCTGGTTCAGCATCCCGGCTCGATCAACCGCGGAGCCTGCAGCAGCAGCGATCCGGGCAGATCGGGATTGGCGAGCCGCCAGACCAGCAGCTCCACCGCTTTCGCCGCCATCGCAGGCAAATCGAGATCGATCACGGCCGGATGTGGATAAAAATTACTGAGCATCAATGATTTGTCACATATCACGACCTGTTCCCGGCTGTATTTTTCCCAGAGTCCGAGTCCGTCGAGCGTGCTGTACAGCTTCACGCCGCAGAGGGCGTTGAATGCGAAGAAACCGACCCGGTCGTCTCCGCTTTCGAGAAATTTCTGAAAACGGGACGTGACACCGCTGTCCTCGCGGGAAAACGGCATCGGCGTCACCGGGACTCCCGCCTCTTTCATCCGCTGAATGAAGCGCACAATGCGCGGGTGGTCGGGAATCTGCACCATATCCTCGCGCCAGATGATCACGGCCCGTTTCACACCGCTCCGGGTCAGATGAGAGGTCGCGAGTTCCGCAACCAGATCATCGTTGGCCGTGATCCGGTCCTGGCGCGGCAGCATCCGCTCCCAGCCGAAAATCTGGACCGCGGGGACCTGCTCCGGCAGCGTCCAGCCCTTGAGATCGTTGTGGTAGAGAACGCCGTTGTAGGCGTTGAGCAATGCGGGGTTCTCTTTCGCTTCGGCCGGAGCCAGGCAGGCATAATCAATGCCGTAACGGTTGAACCGCTCAAGTATCACCGGGAGAACCGGACCGAGGATCGGGTCCTCGCGGATTCCCCAGAGCGGATTGTTCCCGCTGCCCTCCTGCGAGAGCAGCAGCGCCACCGGTCCGAGGTGCGCCTGTTTCCGAACCGGCCGTTCCGTCCGGGGGCGGCGGTTGTAGGCGCGGGGCGTAAACCCCTGCTCCGCGGCCAGCTGACGGATCTTCTCCCGAACCTGCACCGAAACCTGCGGCGAATCCCGCAACGCCATGGAAACGGTTGCGGCGGTCACATTGGCCTGCCGGGCCAGATCATTCAAATTCCGGGGTTTTCTCTGTGTTGCCATTTCTCTATTTTCCCAAATGTTAAACTCATTTTTTTATTTTTTCAGTATAAATTATACTTGATTCTCAAGCAAATGTCAATAGATACTGAAAATAAACTTACAAATTATTTTTAAGTAAATTTTAAGTTATTCGGGCTGTCGGGGGGCGGATTGTTTCCGGGAAATTTGCAATCCGGGACATCTATGCTATATTGGAACTTACGTTCTTAACGGCGGTTGTTCCGCGAAAATTCGTAACCGAACGGAGGAAATCATGAGACTGTTTCTGAGTGCCGTCATCATCGGAGCAATGGGGCTGTTGGTCGGCGGATGTGCCGCCCACAACGCGGGAGCCCTCTCCGGAAGCATCGTCAAAATTGAAAAAGTATCCGATCCCAAACCGGGATATATCGTCTCGGCGACAGCAGTTTCGGAGTCAGGAACTCCCGTCACGCTGCCCCGCGTCCTGGTGAAAGCCGGCGATCGGGGGAGCGTGGAACTCCAGAAACAGTCGACAGTACCGGAATTCGTGATGAATACCGACAGTTTCGGCTCCGTCGTCTGCCAGTCGGGCAGAGGCTACCGGTATCTCGTTAAAATCGAAGAGACTCCGAACCCGGATATGGTCAAAGCCGGATTTTTTGTTCTCTTCGTGCAGAATGGAGAAGACGGTCTCGTTTCCGTGCAGCATCTCGACGTGCCGCCGATGCTTCTCCCGCTGAACAAAGAACTCCTCCTCTTCAAACAGACCGGAGAAACCACATTCTGCACCGTGAACGGCACGGGCAAAGACAAAGTAAAATTTGAATTCGTCAACAAATAAACCGGGGGAACTCCTCCCCTGATCGGCTTCTCTCCGCTCCGCATGGAAACGTGCGGAGTTTTTTTGTGCCCTCTTCTTCCGGGATAGCCGGGTCAGCAGCTTTCGCGGGCGATGAGTTCGAGTTTGCCGTCGAGATGGAAATTGCGCCCGTTTCCCGTCACAAGTTCACTGAATTTGCGGATGCAGAGTCGGCCGTTCTCCGCGTTGCAGAGGTCGACGACCGTCAGCCGCGGGCGCAACGCCCAGGCGGGAGCCGTGTTGTCGATGCCGGCAACCGCGACAGAATCCGGCACACGCAATCCGAGATCCCGCTCCAGCATCTGGATCACCTCGATCGCCTTCTCGGCGCGCCCGCAGCTGATCACATCGAACCGCCCCACCATCTTTCGCAACGATTCCGGATTCAGCTGGAGTTCCTCCCACTCCGCCTCCTCCCATTCGAGGTTTCGCAACGACAGCTCCACCCCGAGCAACCGCCTCCGGGTTCTGGTGATCGGCATTTCCTCACGCAGCAAAAGCACGCGGCGAAATCCGCGCGAAACATAGTAATCCGCCAGCAAAGCGGCCACGGCTGATTCATTGCTGTAGACGGCCGAATAGTGCAACGGTTTCTCCTCGTAGATGTTCGGACCGTAAAAGAGGATCGGCAGCTCCTGCCGCGCCAGCGACGACTGCGCTTTCACAAGGTTCTCATGGCCGCGGAAGAAGATCACGCCGACGGTCTCCGGGTAGATCATCTTCACGTCGTCGAGATTGCGGAAGAAGTCGTCATAGTCGACGAGAGCCGGTTCGCACGGCAGATCCGCCGTATTCGCCTCGTCAAGCGCGCCGAAAAGAAAACTGAAATAGTCATCGGTCAGCGATTTCACGATCCCGGGACCGCCCGGTACAATGAGAATCCGCCCCTTGCGGCTGCGCGGCGAAACGAACGTCCCCTGCCCGTGGCGGCGGTAGATGATGTGTTCGGCGACGAGGTTGTTCAGCGCCTTGCGGACAGTGCCGATGCTCGCGCCGTACTCGGCGGCCAGCTGCGACTCCGAGGGAAGACGATCGTGCCGCTTCAGGTGATGCACGGCGATATACCGCTTCACCTCGTTCTCCAGCCGCCGGTAGACGGGGAGCTGTTCCCAGAGTTTCCGATCCATCCGCATGACAGCGCTCCTTTCCCTGCTATATTATACCACTCCTGTAACGGAGTTTCCATGCCGGCAAAATGATTTTTTTTAAAAAATTATCGCTTCCGCTATTGACAAACGACTCTTTTTCTGGTATACTCCTATATAGGAGTTAATCAGAAACCTGCAACCCTCAACAGGAAGGAATGGAAAGATGAGACGAACCCTTACCTTGATCGAGCTCCTCGTCATGAAAACGTATCAAGTATACCATTCTCCTCTTACGTGCACCCGGCAGTCAAGAGAGGGGTTCGGGGGAGAGAAAGCGGCTCGTAAGAGCGCGTCTCTCCCCGTACCAACCCTCCATCAAACAACCAATCGGCCGATCATCGCCGCGCAACAGAGTCTCCGCTCGGCAAGCGGCGAAGTGGAGCAAAAACGCGAAGCAATCTTTCCGCAGAAAAGCGGGAAGATTGCTTCGTGTTTTTGCGGCTCTTTCTCCCCGCACCGGCCGACCGCAGCCACATCCGGCTCCGCCCCGTACGCGGCACCGGCACCTTGCCGGACGCAGGGGGTGCGGGGGGCGGCGGACACGCCCCCTGCCTCCCACGACCACGCAACGGTCAAAGCCAACGGCTCTGCGACGGGAAAGGCGGCATTTACGCTTATCGAGCTCCTCGTTGTAATTGCGATCATCGCGATCCTCGCTTCGATGCTGCTGCCGGCGCTGAATCGGGCGCGTTCCACCGCCAAAGCGTCGGGATGCATGAACCAGCTCAAGCAGCTCGGGCTTGCCTCGATCATGTACTCGAACGACAATCAGGAGTACATTCTGCCCGGGAATATGAAAGGGCTCACTTTCATCCAGAACCTCTCCGGCCACTCCAAGACCGATACGGGCGGCAAACCGAGCAACCGGGGATACGGCGGCATCACCTGGTACGGGACGAACGTGACGAAAGGTTCGTTCGTCTGTCCCGGCGAGGCGCGGCCTTTCTCGTCGGACTCCTCACAGACCATCAAAACCGTCGAAAGCGCCTACAAGGGGTCGCACTACGGCGTCAACTCGTTTTATCATGCCGGTTATTTCACGGGCGGCAGTGGCGGGAAATTCCGCAAACTTTCAGCAGTGCATGCGCCGTCACAAGCGCTCTCGATGGGGGACAACTCCCGCTGCGAGGTGTTTCAGTTCAATTCCATCTATTTTGCCAGTTATCGCCATGGAGGAGATCCGCGCATCAACATGGACGGCAATCCAACTCGGGTACCGCCGGCCGGCAGCCGCGGCAACTTCGTCTACGCCGACGGGCATGTCGAATCCCACACTTTCAATGAACTCAAAGCTGTTCCGAAAGATCCCCGCAATACCCTCACCAATTCAGGCGGACAAAACCGGGATATGGACACCACCTACGCTCTCGGCGCGGGATATAACAGTTCGCTCGGCTCGACCATCGACTGAACTGGACTGGAAAGATGACAAATATGAAACTGCAACTGACCATCGCTTCCGCGCTCGTCTGCGGGGTTCTCGCAGCGGCGCCAACGTTTGAGGAGTTCACGGGGAAACTCCGCGAGGATCATCCGCGCATGTTCCTCACAAAAGAGACGCTCCCCGCGTTCCGCGAACGCGCAAATACCGTCTGCAAGCCGCTGCTCGACGAGATGAAGCAGCGCATCGACGCATTCCCGGCCGAGCCGCGGCTCGAATTCAAGACCGACGTCGCCGAAGTCAAAGACGGGAAACTCGTCTTCAAAAAAATCCTGAACGATCAGAACGCCGGGAACTACGCCGTCAAAACCACCGGCGGCGTTGAAGCGCTCGAGAGCGCGATTCTCTATCTCGCGACCGGAGACCGCACCTACTTCGACCGCGCCCGGCAGTTCCTGCGGATGCTCGTGGAGTTCACCGCCTGGTGCGACCGCTACCGGATTCTGCCCGAGTGGTACAACAACTCCCGCATGGCTGGATTCATCACCTATGACTGGCTTTATGATGAGCTCACGCCCGAGGAACGCGAGGCGTTCGCCGCTCCGATGCTCAAGCACGTCGAGCACATGCAGAATCCGGGTTACATGCGCAACGGCGGCGGTCCCGGGTCCGGCAACTACGGCGAACCCGGACTGCAATACTACGCCGGACTCGCGACTTACGGTGACGGCATCGACGACGAACTCGCCGCAAAGCTGCTCAAAAACGGGTATGAACTCAACGTCGCGATGATGGATCTGCGCGACAGGATCTCCGGCGGCAGCGGACTGCTCACCTCGATCTGCACCGGCTACAGCTTCGGCGAATATCCGTGGGCGAGTTACAACTTCCTGCACACGCTCAAGAGCGCGGCGGGAATCGACGGGACGCAGCACTGGACGCAGATGCGCGACTACGGCAACTGGTTCAACTGGGCGGCGATTCCGGACAGCGCGACAAAAGACGGGTTTCTCGACTTCGGCTGGGGCGACGCATTCCATGAGACGAACAAACTCGCGAGCTGGATGATGTACACGCACCTCGCGCAGGCGATCCACTTCTACGGGAAATCCATGCCGGAACGCGCGAAACAGGCGCGCGCGATCATGGAACAGATTCCGCCGCACATCCGGAAGATCCTCGCGCTGCGGAAATACCCGTACTGCTCTTTCATCCTGACCGGATTCGATCCGGCGGAGAAGAATACCGAATCTCCGGAACAGGTTCTCGGCGGCGATATTGCCGCCTACTTTCCGACTTTCGGACTCATGGTCGTCCGCTCCGGCGCGACGGAGAACGACACCCATGCCGCAATCAAGGCGGGGGCGCAGTTCACCCAGCACCAGCACTACGACGAGAACAGCTTCATCCTCTATAAAAAAGGATTTCAGGCGCTCGACAGCGGCACCCGCGGCTCGGCGAAACACCACAAAGTCTACTATCCGCAGAGCGTCGCGCACAATACGATCCTCATTCGGGCGGAGAACGAACCGCTGCCGGGCTACTGGTATCCGCGCAATGCGCCCGCCATCACGGAAAAGGTGTTCAACGACGGCGGTCAGAGCCGCATGGGCGTCGCCCGGCCGCTCGGATTTGAAAAAAGCGCCTATCACGCCGTGACCGCCGGCGACGCGACCCGCTGCTACGCGCCCGAAAAGTGCCGCGAGGCGGTCCGTCAGTTCGTCTACGTCGCGCCCGACTATTTCGTGATCTACGACCGCGTGACCTCCGTGAAACCGGATCAGACAAAGAGTTTTCTATTGCACACGCAGAACGAGCCCGTTGAACTCGCCCCCGGTCTCTGGCGCGGGGAAGCGGGCGGAGGGGCGCTCTTCCTCCGGACGCTCCTGCCGGAAAACGGAAAAGCCGAAGTGATCGGCGGCCCCGGCAGGGAGTTCTGGAGCAACGGCCGGAACTGGGAGATCCGCAACCACGAGCAGGCGTTCTCGAAGCCGAACTGGCTCGGACGCTACCGGCTCGAGCTCTCGCCCGCCGACGCGACGGAGAAGTGCCGCTTTCTGACCGTATTGCAGGCGGCGGACAAGGAAGTTCCGGAGATGGTCGAAACCCGGCTCATCCGTACAGAGAACGAGGACGGCGCCGCATTCACGACCGCCGACGGGCGCGAGTGTGTCGTGCGGTTCAACCGTGAGGGCATGATCGGCGGGCACATCACGATCCGCGAGAAAGGGAAAGTCCTGGTCGATCAGCCGCTTTTGAAACCGACTCCGGTCGTCGAACAGGAGAAGCCGGGCAGCGCGCAAAAACGGCATGTTTCCCCGGAAGAGTTCGCGCGGATCGACGCGCTGAACAGCGCAGGGAAAGTGAATCTCGCGGAAAAAGGCGACGTCGTCGCCTGGGAACAGCCGCGCTGGTTCGCACAGGGTCGCGGCAGCGTCATGCAGTTCGCCGCGGCCCCGGAACCCACTGCCGGCCGGTGCAAGCTGAAAGCCGAAAACGATGGGGTCGTGCGGTTTCTGCTGCGCGGACCGGATATTCGCAAAGAGGGAAAACGAGTGATATATTACGTGGAATTTACCAAATTGAACGTAAACGGGAAACCGCTTCTGGCGACTCCCGCCAAAGTCTGGCATGACAAGCCCATGACGGTGAAACTGCCGGTCAAGGCGGGAGAAGAGCTGGAAATCGAAGCTGAATACCGGACCGTTCCGGGAGGAGCCAGAAAATGATCGCCACTGTCAAACAACTGGAAAAACCGAAATTCGCCCCCTGGGTCGTCCGGAATGCGGAACCGCGCCCCGACTGGTGGCTGGTCCGCCCCGGCGAAATCACCGCCGCGTGCGAATCGGTCAAGCGCGGACGCGACGAAGTCATCGCTACGACGCCGGGAAATTATCCGGTTCACGCGGTATTCTACGGAGACTTCAGTGAACCGGCGCCGCAGACGAACTGGTCCGCCGGCTCCTCTTCGACGAGCAATTCAAGCTACTTCCGCCGGGCGGGTCTGCCGCCGACGGTGGTCTGGTGCGCGGGAATCCACGGTGCGGAAGCCGAAAGCGTGGCTTTCGCCGTGAATCTCATCGAGCTGCTCGAACATGGACACGACCTGCTCGGGAGAAAGCACGACAAACTCTGCGAACTTCTGCAGCACTACCGGCTCATCGTCGTGCCGTGTGTGAACATGGACGGCCGCTCGATTTCGCCGGATCATCTGCATGGAGTTCCGTATGAGGAGTTCCGGCGGGTTTCGCAGGGGGTCTGGCTCGACGGATCGCTGATCGGCTGGCTCGGCAGCAAGGAGTATTTTCCGCTGCCGCTCGACCGGGTCGCCTATCCGGGCGGCTATCCGAATGCGGATGGATTCAACATCATGCACGACGCCTGCCCCGGCCACATCCGCACCGCCGAGGCGAAAGCGCTGCTGCGACTCGTCGAACGGTACAGCGTGGACTTCGTGCTGAACGCCCACTCCTGCGAGGGAGCGCCCGCGCTGCTTGCGCCGTCGGAATTCAACTACCGCACGCACGTCGAGCGCGGGCAGCGCGCCAGCGATGCGGTCAACACCGCGCTCTTCCGGGCGGGTTTGCGGCCGGATCCGGGCGTCGGCTTCCCGCCGGGAAAACAGGTGAATCTGAACAATCTCTTTTCACTCGCCTCGGGAGCGCTCGCTCTGACGCTCGAGTGCACGGTCTGGAACAACCTCTCGTTCGAGCAGATGCTCGACGTCAATTTCGTCACATTTGAAACCCTGCTCGAATCGGGTCTGTCCGATCCGTTCGTCCTGCGGGAGAAACTGCAGCGCTGATATGAGAGAAAAGAAGATCATCCGGCCCGTCCCGAAGTGGAAACTCCTGCTCGGAGTCGCCGCGGCGCTGGCTGTGCTTTACGGAGTGACGCTCTTCTTCTCCTTTCTCGTGACGCCCGATACGTCTCCGGAAAGTCTCGAACGGCACGATCCCACGGAAATCGCCGCCGCCGAGCGCGCGCGGCGTCTGCCGGAAAATCTCGACGGAGTCGAACGCCGCGTCGCGCAGGAGATTCCGGAGAGCGAACGCCGGAGCGCGGCCGAATTCCACCGCATTTCCCCCGACGCAACCGCTGCCGGGATCGAGCAGCAGATCCGCGCCGGGAAACTGCCGGCCTGGTATCCGCGCGGACAGAGCCCCATTCTCGATGAAGTCGATCTGCCGTCCGTGGCCGAACGGACCGGTCCGGAACCGGTCGTGATGCGCGGCGCCGGCGGCGTCGGCAACTACGGCGGAGTCTGGGTGCAGTTCGTCCCGGGATCCGGTTCGGACACGATGGCCGCGACCAACCGGATCTTCTATGACCGGCTCTTCCGCTTCGGCCCGGCCGGCTACCCGATCGTGCCGCACATTGCCAAAGGGTATGAGGAGAAAGAGGGCGGCCGGGTCTGGGAGATCGAGCTGCGCGACATCCGCTGGAGCGACGGCGAGCCGTTCACCGCCGACGACGTGCTCTACTTCTGGAACGACATGATGCTCTCGAAATCCCTCGGCGGCGGCCGGGTCTACAAACACTTCACCGTCGGCGGCAAACCCGCGACGCTCGAAAAACTCGGAACACACAAGGTGCGCTGGACGTTCCCGGAGCCGCGCGCGGATTTTCTCGAAACGCTCGCGACGCAGACGGTGTTCGCCCCGCGCCATTATCTCAGGAAGTACCATCCCGATCACGGCGACCCGGCGTTTCTCGCGGCCGAGATGAAGAAGTACAACATGCCGAACGCGCGATCGCTTTACAGTTTCATGCAGAACATGAATCCGGCACTGCCGACGCTGTCGCCCTGGGTGCTGCGCCGTTACACGACCATGTCGCCGGTCTCATTCGTGCGGAATCCCTACTATTTCGCGGTGGACGAACAGGGCAATCAACTTCCGTACATCGACCGTCTGCAGATCGATTTCGTCGATGCGCAGATGCTGCCGCTGGCGGTGTCGAGCGGCCGCGCGGACATGCAGTTCCGCTACATCCGCTTTGAAAACTACACGGAATTCATGGAGCGCTCGAAAGCGAACGGATTCCGGGTGAACTGCTGGATTCCCGGCACCCGCAGCGAATGGCTGATCTACCCGAATGTGAACCGCGCAGTGACTCCGGACGACGGACAGTCCGGATTCAAGGCGGAGCTCTTTTCGGACCGGGAGTTCCGCCAGGCTCTGTCGGTCGCGCTCGACCGGAAACAGGTGATCGAGGCGTTTTATTCCGGACTGGCCGAACCGTATCAGGTCGATCCGGGTCCCTACTCCGAATATCCCTCGGAGAAACTGCGGAATGCGTTCACGCAGTTCGATCCGGACGAGGCGAACCGCAAACTCGACGCGGTCTGGCGGCGGCTCGGTCTCGACCCGACGCTGCGCAGGGACGGATACCGCTGCGACCCGCAGGGGAAACCGCTCACGTTCTATATGATCTTCACGGATTTCACCGGGATCGGTCCGGCGCAGTTTGTGGCCGACGACTGGGCGCGGGTCGGAATCCGCTGCCTCTACCAGCAGTGTTCGCGGCCGCTGCTGACGGTGCGGAAGTCGTCGCGCAACTTCGACTTCTACATCTGGTCGAGCGAATCGGAGATCGTTCCGCTGCTCTCGCCGCGCAGTTTCGTTGCGACCACGAACGAGTCCGCGTATGCGATCGGATGGGGCAACTGGTTTTCACTGAACGGGATGTACGGAGCGAAAGAGGCGGAGAATCCCGGCAGTATCCCGGTTCCGCCGACGAGTCCGATGCACCGCGCAATCGAGTGCTATGAACAGGCGATCCGCACGACGGATCCGGCACGACGGAAAGAACTCATGCGCGAAATCACCGACATCGCGGCCGAAAACATCTGGACGATCAATCTCGCTTCCGCGCCGCCGAAACTCGTGGTCGTCTCGAACAACATGCTCGGCGTACCCGAAAAAGCGGTCGAGGGATACTGTTTCCTGACCCCGGGCAACACCGCCCCGGAGACCTATTTCTTCCGCGAACCGTCGCACGTGGCCGACGCCGACACGTTCCTGCAGCTCACGGAACCCGACGAGATTCCTCCGGTCTCGGGGGTGCCGGTTTCGGCAGTCGGGCGTCTCATGCAGCTCTTCGGGCTGGCGATCGCGGGACTTGCGGTCGTGCTGCTGATCCTGAAACACCCGTTCGTGCTGCGGCGTCTGGTCATTATGATTCCGACGCTGCTGGTGATCTCGGTCTGCGTTTTCACGATCATCCAGCTGCCGCCGGGGGATTACCTCAGCAACCGGATCATGCAGCTTGAGGAGTCCGGCGCGTCACCGGAACAGATCGCCACTCAGATCGACGACCTGCGCGCGCTCTTCCACTTCGACGATCCGGCCTGGAAACGGTACTGCCGCTGGATGGGATTCCACTACTTTCTCACGTTCGATCCGAAAGACAAGGGGCTGCTCCAGGGGGAGATGGGTTACTCGATGGAGACCTCCAAAAGCGTGAACACGATGGTCGGGGACCGGATTCTGCTGACGGTGCTCATCTCGCTCGGGACGGTGCTGCTGACCTGGAGTCTCGCGCTGCCGATCGGGATCTATTCGGCCTGCCGGCAATATTCGGCGGGGGATTACATCATCTCCGTACTCGGATTTCTCGGGATGTGCATTCCGGGGTTTCTGCTGGCACTGATTCTGATGGCGCTGACGGGGATCTCGGGGCTCTTTTCGCCGGAGTACGCGATCCAGCCGGAATGGAGCTGGGGCAAGGTCGCGGATCTCTGCTGCCACATCTGGGTGCCGATCGTCGTGGTCGGGATCTCCGGCACGGCCGGGATGATCCGGGTCATGCGAGCGAACCTGCTCGACGAACTGCGCAAACCGTATGTCACCACCGCCCGCGCGAAAGGAGTGCGGCCGCTGAAACTGCTCTTCAAATATCCGGTCCGGATCGCGCTCAATCCGTTCATCTCCGGAATCGGGACGCTCTTTCCGGCGCTGGTTTCGGGCAGTTCGATCGTAGCGATCGTGATGAGCCTGCCGACGGTCGGGCCGCTGATGCTCACGGCGCTTTTCAGCCAGGATATGAACATGGCCGGTTCCATGCTGATGGTCTTGAGCCTGCTCGGCGTATTCGGGACGCTCGTGAGCGACCTGCTGCTGATGATGGTCGATCCGCGCATCCGGCTTGAGGGAGGGAAAACCAGATGACGTTCCGACTCTTTGCGCGCCGTCCGGCGCTGACCTACGATATGCTGAATCAGCGGCAGCTCACGCTGCTGAAGTTCCGCAAACACAAGCTCGCGGTTGCGGCGGGTTTCCTGCTGGCGGGGCTCTACGTCATGGCGATTTTTTCGCCGTTCTTCGCGCCTTACGGCAAATACGAGCGGAATCTCGACTACATCTACTGCCCGCCGCAGAAGCTCGGGTTCAACTGGGAGAAAGGGCTTTACGCCAGAGGACTCAAGCGCGCCGTCGACCCGGTCACGCTGAACAGCCGGTACGTCGACGCGCCGGAGAACGACGCCCCGCTGGGGTTCTTCGTGAAAGGGAAACCGTACCGGCTCTGGGGGATCATCCCGTCGGAACGTCACTTTTTCGGAGTCGATCCGGAGCGGATTCCCGATTTCCGGCCCGGCGATGAGGCGCGTTACGTCTATTTTCTGGCCGGAGCGGACAAGTTCGGCTGCGACATCTGGAGCCGGATCGTCCAGGGGTCGACGATCTCGCTCTCGGTCGGGCTGGTCGGCGTGTTTCTCTCGTTCCTCTTCGGCGTGGTGATCGGCGGGATTTCGGGGTACTGCGGCGGAGCGGTCGATACGGCGATCCAGCGCGTGATCGAGATCATCAACTCGTTCCCGCAGCTGCCGATGTGGCTCGCGCTCGCTGCGGCGGTTCCGTCGGACTGGGGACCGCTGGAGACCTACTTCGCGATCACCGTGACATTGAGTCTGCTCTCGTGGACGGGACTTGCGCGGGTCGTGCGCGGCAAGATTCTGAGCCTGCGCGAAGAGGATTACGCAGTTGCGGCGCGGCTGCTCGGGGCGAGTCACCCGCGCATTCTCTTCCGCCATCTGCTGCCGGCATTCGCGAGTCACATCATCGTGACGCTGACGCTGACCGTGCCGGGGATGATCCTCGGAGAGACGAGTCTCTCGTTCCTCGGGCTGGGACTGCGCCCGCCGGTTGTGAGCTGGGGGGTCATGCTGCAGGACTGCATGAACGTCAAGGCGGTGATCGATTATCCGTGGCTGCTCGCGCCGGTGCTCATGCTGGTGTTCGCGGTGCTCTGTTTCAACTTCCTCGGGGACGGGCTGCGCGACGCGGCCGACCCCTACGCATCAAAATAGGCGGGACAACATGAATCCGAACGTACTGGAAATCGAAGATCTGCAGGTCAGTTTCTTCTCCGACGAGGGGGAGGCCCGGGCCGTAAACAAAGTGCGCTTCGCAATTCCGCGCGGCAAGGTGCTCGCGCTCGTCGGCGAATCGGGCTGCGGCAAGAGCGTCACAAGCTACTCCGTGCTGCGGCTGATCCGCAAACCCGGGAAGATCACCGGCGGCCGGATTCTGTTTCACAGCGCTGACGGCAGTTCGGTCGATCTCGCCGCTCTGCGGGAGAACGATCCGAAACTCTTCGACATCCGCGGCAACCGGATTTCGATGATCTTTCAGGAGCCGATGACGGCGCTCTCCCCCGTCCACACGATCGGCAACCAGCTCGAAGAGGTGCTTTTCACGCACGGGAAACCGACGAAAGCCGAAGCGAAAGCGCGCGTGATCGAGATGCTCGGGCGGGTCGGAATTCCCGCCCCCGAACGGCGTTACGCACAGTATCCGTTTGAACTTTCCGGCGGCATGCGGCAGCGGATCGTGATCGCCATGGCGATGCTGAGTTCCCCGGAACTGCTGATCGCGGACGAGCCGACCACGGCGCTCGACGTGACGATTCAGGCGCAGGTGCTCGCGCTTATGCAGAGCCTGCAGCGCGAGACCGGCAGCAGCGTGCTGCTCATCACGCACGATCTGGCGGTGGTGGCGCAGGTGGCGGATTTCGTCGCGGTGATGTATCTCGGGCGGATCGTCGAACAGGGCAGCGTGCGCGAGATCATCAAGTCGCCGCGCCATCCGTACACCCGGGGACTGCTCGAGTCGCTGCCGGGGCTGCACGGCCGTCGCGAGCGGCTGCCGTCGATCCGCGGCACGGTTCCGGGACTCTTCGATCTGCCGGAGGGGTGTCCGTTCCATCCGCGCTGCGACTTTGCGGAAAAGGGATTGTGCGATCGCGGAGAACCGCCGCCGGAGCAGACGACTTCCGACGGGCGGCGACTCTGCTGCTTCCGCGCGGAGGAGATGGCGGAACTGCTGAAGAAGAAAGACGGGGCGGAGACGGCATGAACATTTACAACATCAACGACTTCAACGGATCCGCCGCGAATCCGCCGCTGCTGGCGGTCCGGGATCTGTGCAAATACTTCCCGATCCGCAGTCAGGGATTGATCCGGCGGCGGATCGGCGACGTGAAAGCGGTCGACCATGTTTCGTTCGATCTGCGGCGCAACGAGACGCTTGGACTGGTCGGAGAATCGGGGTGCGGAAAATCGACCACCGTGCGGACGATCCTGCGGGCGCTCGACTTCACCTCGGGGCACGCCTACTTCGATCCGGAGGGGGACGGGCGGTACATTGACTTCGGGGAACTTACGGCGCGGGAACTCGTCCCGCTGCGGCGTGCGGCACAGATGATCTTCCAGGATCCGTTCTCGAGTCTGAATCCGCGTATGACGGTCGGCGGGATCGTCGCGGAACCGCTCGTGATCCACGGACTCGCGAGAGGGAAAGCGCTCGAGAAGCGCGTCGATGAAATTCTCGTGAAAGTCGGTCTCCGGCCGGAATACAAGACCCGGTATCCGCACGCATTTTCCGGCGGGCAGCGGCAGCGGATCGGCATCGCGCGGGCGCTCGTGATGAATCCGAAATTCGTGGTGGCGGACGAGGCGGTCTCGGCGCTCGACGTCTCGGTCCAGGCGCAGGTCATCAATCTGCTCGACGACCTGAAGCGGGAGATGGGGCTGTCCTACATTTTCGTCGCGCACGATCTCGGGGTGGTGCGCCACATCTGCGACCGGGTGGCGGTGATGTATGCGGGACGGATTGTCGAACTCGCACCGACGGAGGAGCTGTTCGAGCGTCCGCTTCACCCGTACACGCGGCTGCTGCTCGGGTCGGCGCCGATTCCGGATCCGGACCGCCGGACGCTGCCGCCGAATCCCGGCGAGGTCGCCGATGCGGGGAATCTCCCGGCCGGCTGTGCGTTCGCGCCGCGCTGTCCGCACGCGACGGCGGCCTGCCGCGCGGAGCGCCCCGAACTGCGCCCGGCCGGGACCGATCATCTCTCGGCCTGTCCCCGGATGGGAGAATAATTTCATTTCCCGCAGCGGAAACCGGTCGCGGGGACTTGCCTTTGCGGCGAAGAGGAGCTATATTTCGCCATTGGATCCGCAACGAAAAGGAGACACCATGAAGCAAACCCCAGAAACCATCGTGCTGGTGAATTTCGGATGTGAGGGCATCCAGAAGTTCGCCCGTGCGATCCGTGACCGTCACATCTACACGATGGTCATGCCCTGCACCGTTCCGGCGGAACGGGTGATGGAAGAGAAGCCGGTCGGGCTGATCCTCTGTGCCGACGCCGGCACCCCGGAGCGGCCCGGCGCACGCGAAAAATTTGAGGCGCTGAATCTGCCGATCCTCGACCTCACCTCCGGGGCCGGTGCCAATGACGTCGATGCGGCCGTCGCATTCTGCTGCCAGTGCGGCTGCACCGGCAGCTGGACGATGGAGAAGTTCATCGACGAAGCCGTTGCGGACATCCGTCGCCAGGTCGGCGATGCGAAGGTCGTGCTCGGACTCTCGGGCGGCGTCGACTCCTCGGTCGTCGCGGCGCTGATTCACAAGGCGATCGGCAAACAGCTCACCTGCGTATTCGTGAATCACGGGCTGCTGCGCAAGAACGAGCCGGAACTCGTTCAGGAGGTGTTCGCGCGCAATTTCGACATGAATCTCTGCTACATCGACGCCTCGGACCGCTTTCTCGACAAACTCAAGGGCGTCGGCGATCCGGAGCAGAAACGCAAGATCATCGGCAGGGAGTTCATCGAAGTCTTCGCCGAAGCGGCCGCGAAGATCAACGCCCCGTTCCTCGGACAGGGGACGATCTATCCGGATATTCTTGAGAGCATTCCACTCGACGGGAATCCGAACGGCGTCATCAAGAGCCATCACAACGTCGGCGGACTGCCGAAGAACATGAAGTTCAAACTCGTCGAACCGGTCGAACGGCTCTTCAAGGACGAGGTGCGTCAGGTCGGGCGTCTGCTCGGACTGCCGTCGGAGCTGATCGACCGCCATCCGTTCCCGGGCCCGTCGCTCGGCGTGCGCCACGTCGGCCCGATCGAGCGCAATACGCTGCACATGCTGCGCGAAGCCGACGCGATCGTCACGGAGGAGCTCACCAAGGCCGGATGGTATCACAAGACCTGGCAGACTTTCGCGATCTTCGTTCCGGTCAAGACCGTCGGCATCAAAAACGGGCAGCGCTCCTACGACTATGTGATCGCGATCCGTTCGATCAACAGCGTCGACGCCGTGACCGCGCAGGTCGTCCGTCTGCCGTGGGAACTGCTCGAGACCATGATGGAACGGATCGTCCGTGAAGTCGACGGCGTCAACCGCGTCGTCTACGACATCACCGCGAAACCGCCGGGGACCATCGAGTGGGAATAACTCCCCGCACACACCGGAAAACCGGGAGAGAGCAGCGCGCTTTCTCCCGGTTTTTCGTTTTTTCCGCAAATCCCCCCTTGCAAAACCGGTAATTTGTAGTATTGTACTACAATTAAAGAAAAATGGATTCACAGGAGCGCTCCATGCAAATTGGTTCGGTGAAGAAACAGACCGCCTGCGATGCGGCAGTGGCGATGATCGGGCGGTATATCCGGGAGAACAAACTTGAAGAGGGGATGCGGCTTCCTCCGGAGACGGAGCTGGCCGAACAGCTCGGAGTCAGCCGCAACATTCTGCGCGAAGCGCTGCAGCACTACCGGACACTTGGAATCATCACCTCGGCACCGAAGACTGGGGCGGCGGTCGCCAGGCTGCTGCCGGAGAATCCGTACGGGAATTACCTGCCGTTTCTCGAGTCGGCACAGGAGGCGGTTCTGCCGGAACTCGCGGAACTGCGCTACGCCATCGAGACCGGGGCGGCGCGCTTCATGATCGCGGGTGCGACACCTGAGCGGCTCGCACGCCTCGAGAAGCTTGCGGCGGAACTCGACCGCACGGTGGTGAATGATCGACGCATTGAGCTGGACAGCGAATTTCATGCGGAACTGCTGCGGCTGCCGGGGAACTCGCTCTTCGACGGCCTGATTCCGCTGGTGGTGGATTTCTTCCGGAAACTGCGTCCGGAGCCGCGCACGGAACTCTCGCGGGAACGGGCCGGGCGCGAACACCGGGCGATTCTCGCGACGTTGCGGACCGGAGATGCGGCGAAGCTGCAGCAGCTCCTCGGCAGTCACATTGAACACTATCTGGCCGAAACCAAAACCGCTTTCGACAACCGAAACAAGGGGAAACAATCATGCTGAATCTGACTCGAAGCCGCGTGCTGGACAAACTCCGGAACGGTGAAACCGCCCTCTCGTTCAAAACCAATCTGAGCTGCCCGCGCACGGTGGAAATCGCGGCGCTGGCGGGATTCGACTGCGTCTGGCTCTGCAACGAACACGTTCCGAACGACTGGCTGACGCTCGAACGTCAGGTGCTCGCGGCGCGCGCGGGCGGTGCGGATGTGATGGTCCGGGTCGAGCGCGGCTCGTACAGCGATCTCATCAAACCGTTGGAAATGAATGCCTCCGGGTTGCTGGTCCCGCATGTGATGTCGGCCGATGAGGCACGGCAGATCGTCCGGAACACGCGGTTTCATCCGATCGGCCGGCGACCGGCCGACGGAGGCAACGCCGACGGCTGCTTCACGCTGCTGCCGTTCGCGGAGTATATCCGGTTCGTCAACGAGAACCGTTTCGTCATGATCCAGATCGAGGACCACGAGGCGCTTGCGGAACTCGACGAAATCTGCGCAGTGCCGGGAATCGATGCGATTTTCTTCGGGCCGGCCGACTTCAGCCAGTCGATCGGAGTTCCGGGCGAAATCAACCATCCCGAGGTGAAGCGCGTCCGGAATCTCGTCTCGGAAACCGCCCGGAAGCATGGGAAGTTTGCGGCGACGGTCGGAAACATGGACAACCTCGCAGAACTGATTCAGGCGGGATTCCGCTTCATCAATCTCGGTTCGGACGTGACGACGCTGGCCGCTCACTGCCGCCGCACGATGGCCGAGGCGGCGGAAATTGTCCGCACCTCCGGAACGGCGGCGGAAGAGTAAACCTCTCTCCGCCTCAGCTTCGGCGCGAAAGCTGTGCGACCATATCGATGTAAAGCGTGGCTGACCAGCCGTAATCGAAGAGAACCTGATGGCAGGGACTCTCCTGCGGAGCGCATTTCCCTTTGCGCAGAAGCTGAGGCGGATCGAATTCGCAACGGTCGTCATAGAATTCAAAAAACGTCCCGTACCGCTGGTAAAAATGCTCCTCGACTGCGACGGTCCCGTCCAGCAGCCGACGGGCCTCCTCCGGATATCCGCAGCGCTCAAGTCCGCGGGCGATGAGGTAGTTGATGTTGATCCAGACCGGGCCGCGCCAGAGGTCCCGGGAGTAGGCTTCCGGATTGTCGCGGCTGATCGACGGAACCCGCAGCGGAGTGGCGAACCGGGCCGGATCGTTCAGGTTTGCGACGAGGCGGGCGGCCTGTTCCGGCGAGGGCGCGCCGCAGAGAAGCGGCAGGAATCCAGAGGAAGCGACAATGCCGGTCAACGTTCCGGTATTCACGTCGCGATCCATGTAAATCCCCTGCTCTTCGTTCCAGAGCAGCTGATTCATCCGTTCGTTGAGTTCCGCATGACGCCGTTTCCAGTAATCGGCGCGCTCGCTCATTCCGAGCTGAGCGGCGAACGCCGCCATCGTCTCGCATTCGAGCGAGAGATAGCTGTTGAAATCGGTCGCGTCGAGCTGGACGGCGGAGTCGAAACGGGGGGAGTTATCCATGCCGCTCTCGCCGCTGCGGCAGACCGGATTCGCTTCGATGAACCATTCGACCAGTCCGTTCCCATCGCTGTCGCGATTCGCGAAAATCCATTCGAGATGGCGCTCGATCTTCGGGAAAACCTCGCGCACGAACTCCGGATCGGGCGCCGCCTCCTGAATCATCGCCACCCCGAACGCCAGGATCGGCGGCTGCGTGATCTCGGAGTGGCCCTCCGGCGACATCATATGCGGAATCATTCCGTCGGGAAGCTGCTGCGAGAGCACCGCACGCAGACTCTCACGCGCGATCTCCAAATTGAAGTGGCGCAGCCCGATCGCGTGAAAGACCGAATCCCACAGCCACATGCAGCGGTGCGGCCAGCGGTCCGGCGTGGTCCAGGAATACGGAATCTCCGGACATGGCGAGTTGATCTGCCCTTTCAACTGCGAATACGCTTTCGCCAGCGCCCCCAGCCGCACCGGGTCAGTGACGCCGAAGTCGGGCAGCGGCGCGAACCACGCCCGGCGCGCTGCAAATATTCCATCCAGATCCGCATCGATGAGATCGGGGCGGAAATGGTGTGCCTCTCCAATCAGCGTCCGGCGGCCTTTCCGTAGGGTTTTCAAGGTGTCATCGGCAAGTTCGACGGCGGCCTCGCCCTCGATGAGCAGATGGTGGCAGTCGGGCATGACACCCCGCGTTCCGTCGATCTTGAAACAGTCTGAAGAGAGGAAACAGCGTTCCGGCTCCGGCGGCTGCGGCGATAACTTCAGAACTCCCCTGCCCGGCAGAACGAGATCAAATGCCGCGTCTTTCCGACTCCGCAACACCAGCCCGTTCCGAAAGTCCGTCTCGCCGTCCACTCCGGAATATGCGAAAAGCTGCCCCTCTCCCCAGATATTCAGTCTGCCGTCGATCTCCATGCCCGTCTCCTTGCGATTAAACGAAGTCTCGGTAAATTATACCTCAAAACCCGTCAAATCGCAACTGGTTTTTCCACTGGAAACATCAGGAATCGGACCGAAGATATCGGAAATCGCACCAAATCCGTTCCGGCTCGAGATCACAGGGCGGAAATCAGCGCCCCGAGAAATGAATAGAACCGCTCGACGCTTTCGAGTCCGACCCGCTCGGACGGACTGTGCGGATCGACCACCGTCGGCCCGAACGAAATCATATCGAGCCCCGGGCGCTTCCCCGCGAAAATCCCGCATTCGAGTCCGGCGGGAATGACTTTCACTTTCGCATCGACGCCGAAAAGCTCCCGGTAGAGCGCCGTCGCCGTCCTCAGCAGTTTCGACTCCGGCGCGGGCGTCCAGCCCGGATATTCGCTGTCAACTCTCACCGTCGCACCGACTCCGCGAAAGTGTTTCGCAACCCGTTCCGTAGCCGCCCGCCGCTCCACATCGACCAGACTGCGCTGACTCGTGCGCAGAACCAGCATCCCGTCCCGCTCCAGCACCGCCGCCAGGTTCGTGCTCGTGCGCGGAATCCCGAACCGGGCATCCATCTCGAGTACGCCGTCCGGGCACTCTGCGAGCGCCAGCACGACCCGACGCTGAAACGCATCCGTCCAGACCGTATCCGGGAGCGGAGCATCCGCCAGTTCGATCGCAAACGTCTCCGGCAGAACATACTCCTTTTGCAGCTGTTCAACCAGCACAGCCAGGCGGCTGCGGACGGGCTCGACCTCTTCCGGCTTCAGCACGACGACCGCCTCCGCCTCGCGCGGAATCGCGTTGTCGAGCGAACCGCCGCGCATCGAAGAGACGCGCGCAGCCTCGCCCGCCGCTTTGAGCGCGAGCCCGAGAAAGCGCACCGCATTGCCGCGCCGGTCGGCGATGTTGCAGCCGGAGTGCCCCCCGGCGAGCCCTTTCACCTCGAGGAGCGCCCCCGCGACACCCGGCGGAACCGCTTCGGACTCGATCGGCAGATCCGCTTCGAGCCGCGCGCCGCCCGCGCAGCCGATGAAGAGTTCCCCCTCGTCCTCGGAGTCGAGGTTCAGCAGAAAATCTCCCTTGAGAAACGCCGGATCGAGCGCTACCGCCCCGTTGAGTCCGACCTCCTCGGAAAGCGTGAACACCGCGGCGAGCGGCCCCGACCGGAATCCCTCGTCGGTCAGAAGCGCGAGCGCCGCCGCGACCCCGATGCCGTCATCCGCCCCGAGCGTGGTTCCGGCTGCAGAACGCATCCAGCCGTCCTCGATCACGGTCGGAATCGGGTCGCGCGTGAAATCGAACGCGCTCCCGCGCTCCGCCTGCGGCACCATATCCAGATGCGCCTGCAGAATAACCGCCGGTCTCCCCTCGAATCCGGGAGAGGCCGGGCGGTCGATGCGAAGATTCCCGTACGAATCGCTGCGCACGGCGAGCCCCCGTTCGCGCGCAAACGCCGAAAGCGCTTCCGCCAGTGCCTTTTCGTGTCCCGACGGGTGCGGGATGCTGCAGATGTTTTCAAAAATCCGCCAGAGCGGAGCCGGTTCGGGTAATTCCCTGCGTGTATTCGTCATGGCAAACTCTCCTTGCTTCCATGGTTTGCAGAGAATATACCCCGCATTCCCGCTTTGTGCAACAACAGAAGTTCTCTTTCCCGAAAACCTCCCGCCTCCGCCGGGTCCGCTCAGCGCCAGCACACCTCGTCGCACTCGATGCTCCACCCGCCGAGCGCGGAATTCATCTCCCGTTCCGACAGGTCGAAAATCTGAATGGCAGAACGATTCCCCTCCGCGTCGACGGCCTGAAGCGCAATCGGAATCCCCGTGAAGTTCCGCGGCAGAAGTTTATCGGGGAATCCCACCACGAATGTACGCACCTCTCTCCCCGCGCCCGGCAGCGCGAAACCGCGCGAGGTTTCGTTCACGATCTCCTCCGGGAAGATCGCGAGCTGTTCGATGACCGCCTCTTCCCCCTCTCCGGCTTTTCCGGGGTGGCGGAACGTCACTTCGACCGCACCGGAGCGATCCGGTTCGAGCCGGAAGTTCGGCAGCCGGACGGCATGCCAGCGCGCCCCGCTCCGGCCGTGCAGCACCGGACCGGCCGGAATCGTGGTCGCGGCCGCGCCGTTCCCGCGGAAGATTCCCCGTTCCACCCGGCGGGGATAGTTCAGCGAACAGACCAGCGACGTACCTGCCGCCGCCCGGTATTTGATTCCGAGGAACACGCCGCCGCACCCCTCCGGCCGTTTCGGCACCGCGAGCGTCAGCCGGATCGACTCGCCCGGTTTGACCGGCACTTCGCGCGCCGACGCCGCCAGCGGCGCGGCACTCGCCTCGACCCGCACCGGACCGCTCAGGTCGTCGACCGCGTCCACCGCGAGATTCGCCTCGGAAACATGCAGCCGGATTCCCGTAATCCGCGGCGGCGTCCGGTCGATCCCGTAAAGCACGCTCCACATCCACGGATCGACATACTCTTTCGGCGGCAGCGGCGGCTCCTGAAACTCCCGGCGCTTCATCCGCGCCAGCAGCCGGACCATCGCAAACGGGTCGGGAGACTCGTTGCTCCACGACGGTTCAAGCGCGGTCTTCTCCTCGCGGTCGTTCCACGATGAGAGATTCACGATGACTTCCGGCCCCGCCGCTTCCAGCGCCGCGCGGATCGCCCGCACAAAATATTCGCTCCGGTCGAACGAACGTTCCGGCAGCACGCTCGGAACTTTCGCCCAGCGTCCCGCGTTGTTGAATCCCGGATAGATCCAGACCGCGTGCTCGAGTTTGTTTTTCCGGGTTTTATTCGCCTCGGCGACGAGTTCGGCGCTCTTGCGCACGCTCTCGCTCCACCGTTTCCAGAAGATCGCCTCGTCCGGCGGAAAACGCTCCGCCTCCCACCGGTCGCCGCCCGTGCCGTAGGTTTTCGTCCCCTCCTGCCGGTAGTGCGTCCAGACGTTGGCCGGGTGTTTCAGACAGGCGAGCCCTTCCACCTGAACCATCTTCTCCGCCGGGCCGCACACCATCCAGTAAACCGGCTCCCCGAACGCTTTCTCGACCGTCTCCATGATCCGCTGATGCTCCTCAGGGGAGTAGGGCAGATTCCACGCCTCGTACTGATAGACGATCCGCCCGTTCCTCCGCAGAAATGCGTCCGGATAGCGTTTCGCCAGCGAGAGCACCGAGAGCGCCCGCTCGACAAATGCGTCAATCTTCTTCGCCGATGCGGGCATAAACTGGATTTCGTCGTGAATCCCGAGGCGGAATTCCTCCTCCTGCGCCTGTTTGAGGCACTGCTCAAAGTGTTCGAGATTCATGAATTTCCGCCCCAGCGCCGGATCGGGATAAAGCTGCATGAGCACCCCGTCCAGCCCGCTGTTCTTCATGCAGCGCAGCTGCCAGCGGATCACCTCCGGATTTCCGGACGAATAGAACCCGAGGTACGGATAAATCAGATCCGCCCCCGCCCGGCGCCAGAGCGGCCCCGAACTCGTGAAGTATTCGCTGCGCCCGTCGTGATATCCCCAGGTCAGAAAGAAATCATCCCCACCCTCCGGCGCCGACGAGGCGTAAAACCACGAATGCCACTCCTGCGCAATGAGAAACGTTCCAGTCAAATCCGGCAGAGAAGAATCTTCCGGCGCAACCGGTTCCGCCTGACGCACCGGCACGGCCCGGATCCGCTCCGCCGACGCCCTCTCGGACTCCGAGAGAATCCGTTCCAGCCGGAGATCGGCGATCTCGGTCGGTCGCACCACATGAAACCAGACCGATCCGTGCACACCCGGCACACTCTCCTCCATCTCCGCCTCGAACTTTCGCCATTCGCCCCCCGTCGCCGGAAGCCGTTTCTCCAGCAGCGCATAGGTGTCGTTGCCGTGTTTGATGATGAAGTGAAGCTCCCCCTCCCCGAGCCGGTAGCGGAATTGAACCCGGTACTTCGCCGGTTCAAACGCCACCACCGGCCGCGTCCAGACACTCGTCTCCCGGCCCGTTCCCGGCACGACCCGCCAGATCCCGTCCGCCGCCTCCAACCGGGTTCCCTCCCCGATCGACGCCCATTTCTCCGGAGCAGGCAGCTCCAGCTCCCCGGCTCCGCCCGCCGTCGCGAGGCAGAGAACCGCCAGCAGAATTCCCAGTGTGTGTCGTTTCATCTGGTCAACCTGTATTTATTCTTATGAACTGTTCCTGTCGTTTTACTGTTACCGTCTAGTGGGAGGCCGGGGCGTTTCCGCCTTCCTGAACGTTGCAGAGTCGTGGGCAGCGGGGGGCGTTTCCGCCGCCCCCCGCACCCCCGGCGTCCGGCAGGGTGCCGGTGCCGCGTACGGGTCGGAGTCGGACTCGGCTGCGGTCGGCCGACGCGAGGGGAAAGAGCCGCAAAAACGCGAACGGCTCTTCCCGCTTTTCTGCGGAAAGACCCATTCGCGTTTTTGCTCCACTTCGCCGCTTGCCGAGCGGAGACTCTGTTGCGCGGCAATGCTTGGCCGATGAGGAGTTTGATGGATGGTTGGTACGGGGAGAGACGCGGCCTTTCCTGCCGCTTTCTCTCCCCCGAACCCCTCTCTTGTTCTGCCGGGCGCTGGAATGCGCTGCCGAGCGATGAGTGGAAAGTGAACTATTTTCACCATTTGAAATTCAACTGATGTGAAATTGCACTTCATGATGATTCCCTTTCTATCTCATTGAATATCAAAATTGTTTATTCTGCTCACTTCCATACTCCAGGGTGTGCGGAATCGTCCTCTGCCGGTCCAGTCCGTCCTCATGTTTCTGCATCAGCGCCTCAAACAGCGCCTCGCCCGCCTGCTCCAGGTGCATGTCGATCGAGGTCAGCGCCGGAGCGGACGGGTAATATTTCCACATGTTGTCGATGCTGATGACCGCACAGTTGCGCTCCTGCTCCCGGAGCGCCTGCAATAGCCCGATCGCCCGGTAGTCAGTGGCGGTCACAACCGCGCTCACCTCCGGGCACTCCGGCAGATGTTTGAGCGCCTCTTCCCGGGCCGGCACCGGCAACCCGCGGTAGACGAACCAGCCGTACTCCTCCCGGCAGGGCAAGCCGTACCGCCGCAGCGCCCGCCGGTAGCCGCGGTGCCGCGCCGAATCCGGATAGTCTCCGAAAAACGCAATCTCGCGATGCCCCTGCTCCGCCAGAACCGAAGTCGCGTCCTCCGTCGCTTTCCCCACGTCACAGAACACCGTATTCAACTTGCGGCCGAACGGTTCGTTCGTGTAGAGAGAATAAGCCGCACCTTTCCGCACCACGTACTCCACAAGCTGTTCACAGGATTCGTAATTGAGAAAGATGAACATCGTGTCCTCCCGGTCAGCGAGATTCCGGAATGCCTCTATCCCCGTGGAAATCGGCGCAATGTTGACCGGAATGCCGCGCCTGCGGGAAGCCGCGACCACCCCCTTGAGGATCAACTGCGTAAAACACCAGTCCGGCGAAGTCCGGGCCGGGTCGAACATCTCTTCGGAAGCGGCAATGCAGTAGACCGTCGGCAGAACTTCCCTTTTCTCCCCGCCGCTCCGCCCCGTGTTTCCGGAGACAAACGTCCCCTTGCCGCTCACACTGTAAATCAGCCCCTCATCATACAGCGGCTGAAGCGCTTTCGTCAAAGTCGCCTGGCTCACCTGAAACCGCTCCATCATCGCCTTGACGGTGTAGAACCGCCTCCCCGCAAACGCCCCGGACGAAATCTCCCGCCGCAGCTGCTCGCAGAGCTGTTGATGTTTGTAATTCGTCTGTATCATTCCGCATCCTTAAAAAAACATATCGCATATCGATATGATTTTATTATGACAAATCCGACACCAAAAGTCAAGAGAGAAAGAGAAAAAAACGCTTTTTTTTCGGAAAATGATCGATAAAACGACTCCGGGGATTGACGGAGCGGCCGAAACGTTGTATTTTGCTTGTACAGGAGAAATTGTCAACCGAACGATCGAGCTGTTCAGAAAAATTACAGGAGCTGCCATGAAGAAACTGTCTGCCTTGTCCGTCTTGCTGTTCGGAATCTGCACTGTGCTGTTCGCGTCGCCGCCGGACGGAAACTGGTTCACCGACGCCAAAGCCGCACTGGCGGAAGCGAAAGCAGAAAATCTGCCGGTATTCGCCTACTTCACGGGATCGGACTGGTGTCCGTACTGCAAGATCTTCTCCGAGAAAGTGCTCCAGACTCAGCGCTTCCGGGATTTTGCAAAGGGGAAAGTGGTTCTGCTCTATCTCGATTTTCCGCAGGAGCAGCAGCTCCCGGAATCCCTCGCCCGCCAGAACGAGGAGTGGCAGGCGCGCTACCGGGTCGAGGGATTTCCGACCGTGCTTCTGGTCGATGCCGACGGCCGCGAAATCGACCGGCTCGGCTACACTCCCCAGGGAGACTTCATCGCCACGCTCAAAGCAGCTCTGAATCCGGCGAAAGAGGCGGATTACATTCCCGCCGCCGGCTGGATGAACAACTTCGACAAGGCTCTCGCACTTGCGACGGAGAAGAAACTCCCGGTCGTCCTCGTGTTCACCGGCTCGGACTGGAGCCCGGAGAGCAGAAAATTCAAGTCCGACGTGCTTGAAAACAAAGCTCTGCACGAATTCGCCGCGGGGAAAGCCGTGCTGGTCTGCATCGATTTTCCGCGTTCGGTGCTTCTGCCGCGCCCGATTCTCCGCCAGAACAGCGAACTGCTGGAGAAGTATCAGCCTGCCGACCTGCCCGCGACTCTGATTCTCAACGCCGCCGGCGAAAAAATCGGCGGATTCGAGGGCGGCGGCGATCTGGCAGCTTATCTCCGGCAGCTGAAAACAGCTCTCGATTCCAAATAGAGGAAACGAAACGATGAAAATCACCCTTTTCGCCGCCGTGCTCACGGCAACGCTCTTCGCCGCACTGAACGGGACTGCCGCCGCGCCGGAGCCGTTCGACTGGAAAAGTTCGGTCTCGGGAGACGAACTGACCTTGACGGTCACGGTCGCTCCGGATCACTATTTCTATGCGGACAACTCGTTCCGGCTGAATATCTCCGGCCGCGATGGCGGCAAAGTGGAAACCCTCTCCTCCCCGCAGTCGCAGGAGATCGACGACGAATTCATGGGCAAGGTCGCGATCTATCCCGCCGGGGAATGGGTCTGGAAATTCCGGGGGACTCCCCCTTTCTCCGGCAGTGTCCGGTATCAGGGCTGCCGCAAGGCGGTCGACGGGGAACCGGCTCTCTGTTTTTTGCCGAAAACATTCGAGATCGCCCCGGCGGCAACGGCGGCTCCCCCTGCCCGGCCCCAACTGGAAGAACCGGACCGGAACCAGATTCTCAAAGGATTTGCGATTGAGCGCAAGGCGGTCGGGCTCATGAACGCGGCGGAATTCCGGAACTTTCTCGCGCCGGGGAATTCCCCGGGCGGCTCTGAAGCGGAAGAGTCCTCCGGGATGTTCGACTCCGCCGGGATCTGGCTCGTGATGCTGCTCGCGCTGCTCGGCGGACTCGGGCTGAATCTGACGCCGTGCGTGCTGCCGATGATCCCGGTGAATCTTGCGATCATCGGCGCGGACGGAGCGGGACGCGGAATGGGATTCCGGCGCGGACTCGCCTACGGCACCGGAATGGCGGCGGCCTACGGCGTGCTCGGTGTGGTCGTGATCCTGACCGGCGCGCGCTTCGGGGAATTGAACTCCTCGAGCATATTCAATTTCGTGATCGCGGTGGTATTCCTGATTCTTGCGGCGGCGATGTTCGGAGTGTTCAACATCGATCTCTCCGGAAAATTCCGGATCAGTCCGAAACAGCTCAAAGGAGGGAAAACCGCGGTTGCTTTCGTGATGGGGGCGGTGGCGGCACTGCTGGCGGGGGCCTGTGTAGCTCCGGTCGTGATCGGGGTGCTGCTGTTTTCGGCGGAGCTCTATTCCGGCGGGAACTATTTTGCGCTCGGACTGCCGTTCCTGCTCGGGGTCGGGATGGCGCTGCCGTGGCCTGCGGCGGGAGCGGGACTCGGCGTGCTGCCGAAACCCGGACGATTCATGGTTTACGTGAAGAACGCTTTCGGCGTGGTCATTCTGCTCGCTGCGCTCTGGTACGGGTGGCTCGGTTTCACGCTGTTGCCGGGGAGTTTCTCTCCGGAGGCGGAGATGGCGAAACTCGAACAGGGTCTCGTCGAATCGCGCGCGACGGGGAAACCCGTGCTCATCGATTTCTGGGCGACCTGGTGCAAGAACTGCAAGGATATGGAGCGCAACGTATTTCCCGATCCGGAGGTGCAAAATCTGCTGAAAGGGTATATCGTCGTGAAGTTTCAGGCGGAACAGCTGAGCGACCCGCAGGTGCAAACCCTGCTCGACCGCTGTGAGATCCCGGGCCTCCCGGCATTCGTAATCCTCGCCCCGGAAAAATAGTCGATTACGCAAAAATCGGATGCGGGAAGGAAAAACCTTTTGAGGAAAGGTTCTTTTCTTCTCGCGCACTTCCCGTTCCAAACCAGTGCAAGCTTGAAAATCGGATAAAAACTGAGCAAATGCCCGCATCTGTTTCCGGATATGGAATCCGGCTGCCGCACAGTTGATTGCGCTCCATCCGGTGTTCGCTTTTACAATGTCCGATCACCGGTTCAATCACTCTTCAAACCATTTTCTCGCGACTCAGCACACTTTCGACGATCATACAATTCTTTTGAATTGATTTCTCCCGTATTTATTGCTCGTTTATAACTGGCTTTTTTTTTGATTATTGATTTTCCAGTTTTTTTATATCCGTCACAATTTTACCATTTATATGAAATTTGCTAATATACGGAACTCCAATTATCTCGGCACATTTATAACTGTAACTATGACAAGAGCATAGCCTTAACACCAATTCAAAATTACAGGAATGCGCTTCTCCCCCCGCCTGGACAACATTTTATTGAAAGATTGGAGTAAAAGCCGATATCACCTGCAATCATTCAAAACAAATGTGCGCAATTTTCCGGACGTCATCCGTCGTCAGCAAGACATTTATCCGCATAATAATCTGGTACATCATAAAAATAAATCACTTGAATACTCTTATTTTCAAAATGATTTATTTCTATGTCACTATCTGTTTTTCTTTTTTCAATATGACGTAAAATGATATCACTTAAATCATCCACATTATACCTCTAAATATCAATCAATCGGATACGCATGTAAGCCTTAGCGTCTGGATTAATTTTGTCATGTGCAGGAATAAACGGTTCCGGTTTTCCGTAAAAAAAGTGACTTTTTCTCCATATTGACTGTCAATGAGAGTAAGATAGCATGGAGGAGCCTGATTGCAAATCAGAGTCTCTGAATCCGGAATCGAATTGACCGATTCGGAAACTCCGGAACCGTCCGAGCGACGGAGCACGACGCGGAAAAACGGCCATGACCGTCTTTGTCTCAAACAAAAGTTGCATGTGATGAAATGCCCGTCAGATTCAGGCGGCCCGATCTCCGGGATGCCGACGGCAACAGGTTTTTTTTTCAATAACTGTGCACATCATTCGCTGCAACTGTGCACATGAGATATAATATTAACAGAACCAGACACAGTTTCAGAGAGACACAATGCAGTTGAAAGAACAATCCAGCGAACTTTGCGACCGGTTGAATGACGAACTGGTCAGCTTTTCACCGGGGAGCCGTTTTTATTCGGTGCGCCAGCTCATGCTCAGATACCGGGTCAGCCGCCGGGTCATCGACGCAGCCCTCGCACAGCTCGAACAAAAGGGCGCCATCGAGACCCGCCCTCAAAGTGGAATCTACGTCAAACAAAATCGTCTCCGCAAGCATGTGGCACTGCTCATGCCGGATTGGCCGAGCGAGGGAAATAAACAAATTCAACAGTGTCTCAAAGAAGAGTTTCAGAAACGCGCCGACCGATATGTCTTTTCCACCATTCTCTATGAATATCAGGAAAATCTGGTGCGGAAAATCACGCAGATTCCCGCAGATGTGCACATCGTCGTGCGCCCGGGAGATCCACTCGAACGGCGGGAACTGGCTGAATACGCGGCCCTCCCATCCGAGGTGATCTTTCTCTGGAGCGACCTGGCCGACGTCTCTTTGCACTCTCTGCACGCCGACAGCGAATACGGCGGGATGCTGGCCGCAGCCTATTTCATCCGGAACGGCCATCAGAATCTGGCGGTTCTGCCGTCGGAACCACGCAACGGAGACATCATCAACAGAATCGCCGGCTATACCGGCGTCGCCCGGCTTTTCGGTGCAAGAGTGACGGAAATTCCGTGTGTCGTCCACCCGTGGGATTACTCCATACGATGCGCTCACGACGCCATCTGCGACTATCTTGCTCAGCACGGATGCAATTTCACGGCGCTTTTTATGATGAGCGATGAATCCACTCAGGGGGCGTTGGCCGCTTTCGCTGAAAACGGGATTCGGATTCCGGAGGATGTCAGCATCATCGGATACGGCAACGACCACAACGCCGAATTCTTCACCCCGCATTTGACCACCATCTCCGGACGGCAGCAGGAGTGCGCGGCGCAGTTGGCGGCCGCCATCGACCATCTGCTGGAAAATCCCGGGGAAATCATCAACATTTCAGTTCGACCGAGCCTCATCGAACGGGACTCGGTCATCAATCGTAAGAAAACCGCAAACCAGGAGGGCTGAACATGAATTCCGACTCTAGAAAATTCACATTGATTGAATTGCTCATCGTAATAGCGATCATCGCAATCCTCGCCTCGATGCTGCTGCCGGCACTGAATCAGGCGCGCGACCGGGCCAAACAGACCGGGTGTGTCAACAATCTCAAGCAAATGGGCACAGTTCTCGCCAGTTACGCCGGAGATTTCAACGATTACTATCCCACGACCGGCAGCCCAAACTACCAGATGGTGGAGAATTGGGGATACGAGTGGGGATGCTGGGGGAACAATGCCACCCCCACCATCAAAATCATGAAACCCTACATGGGCACCTGGAAACTGATGATCTGCCCCCCCGACATGGCCACCAACCCGGAGAACATTCAGAAACTCTGGAAGGGCGAAACTCCAACTCTCGTTTACGAGGTCGGAGTCAGCTACGATTATTACAATCGGATCTACCCCTCCAGCTATCCGGGCGGCGGCGCCTGGAGCCGGAATCTCCCTCCCCGCAAGATCACCAAAACTTCCAACGCCATCATGGGAGACGGGCACCTCTGGTACCGCAACGTCGGCTGGCGGTGGAGACACGGCATGGAGGAGACCAACGGGAGTCGTCCCCATCGCCCGGTCCGCCAGAACTTCCTCATGAACGACGGACGGGTGGTCTCTGCGAATGCCACACTGCAGAACGACACCTATTCGTTCGCTGCGAACGGCGTCATGCCGATCCACTGACGGAAAATTCCGCCAATTTTTCAAATAAGGAACCCATTGCAACATGAATCATTCGCGCCTTCTCATCGCTTTCTGCGCCCTGCTGCAGAGTGTCACCCTGATTGCCGGCAGCCCGTGGGGCATCATGTCCCATCCGCTCTGGTCAAACAAACCCGCCGACCTTGAGATGGAAATCAAAAGATGCAAAGAAGCCGGGATCACCTGCATGCGCACCGATTTCGGCTTCGGAGCCATCGCCGGGGAAAAGGGGAAATACAATTTTACCCGTTACGACAATCTTGTCGACAAGATGGGAGCGGCCGGAATCGAGATTTTGCCGATTCTGGAGGGATACGACTGGGAAGTGGCCGGAAAACGTTCCGACGCGGTCCCGCTCTACCGTCATCCGGAAGAGTGGCGGGCCTACATCCGCGCCGTCGCGGAACACTACAAGGGGAAAATCCACGCCTATGAGATCTGGAATGAGCAGGATGGCGGTTTCTGGAAACCGTCACCGAATGCGGCCCAGTATGTTTCACTGCTGAAGATCGCCTTTGAAGAGATCAAAAAAGTCGATCCGGAAGCGACTGTCATCGTCGGCGGCCTCTGCGGCTGGAACGTCGACTTTCTGCGCGACATCTACCTGAACGGCGGCAAAGATTACTTCGATGCGATCGCCACGCATCCATACGGCTGGGGACCGGATGCCAGTCCCGGAGTTGCCGCCCAGTTCCAGGCATTCAAACAGCTCCTCGCCGAAAACGGCGATCAGGGGAAAGAGATCTGGATCACCGAATTCGGAACATCGACCTTCCGTTCGAGTCTGCTGGAACAGCAGCCGGATGTGTTCCTGCGCGCAATCGATCTGGCGATGAAAAAAAATCGGCCGGAAGCCGCAGTCAAAGCTCAAAGTCGGCGTACCAGTCGGACTGCGCACCCCCGGCAAAATCGTCGATGCGCCGCGAAAATGGCTGCCGGGCGTCGAGTATGTGAAACTCACGCCGGAAGAACTTTCCAAACTCGATCCGCAGGAAGTTCCGGTCTACATCGGATGCGAAAATCTCGGAATCGAAGAGGACTATCTTGAACCGTCCCGCAAATACGTTGAAAAGGGAGGCATTCTTCTGGCATTCGGGCAGGTTCCGTATTACGTGAAAAATTACCGGCAGCCGAACGGCACCTGGGGGCAGAAAGATGCCGCCGGTGAACTCCATCCGTTCCTGCGCATCGGTTTTGAGGCGTGGTGGACGAAAAAGGGACTGCCGCAATCCACGTTCCATATCCGAACCGTCCCCGGCATGACGCAGGAAGGGATCAAAGAGCTCGGCGATGTCTACGTGACCCGTTTCCTCTCACCGAAAAATCTGCAGCCGGGCGACACCTACACTCCGATCGTGCAGGCTCTGAACGGCCGGAACGAACCGATCGGTGAAGCACTCGCGCTCTACACGTTCCATGACTGGAAAGGGGCGATCCTCGGCTGCACGCTGCTGTTCGACAGCGGCCTGTCCGAAGAGGAACATGCGAATATGATTCAACGCAACTACCTCGAATACATCGCCGGAGGCGTCTCGAAGCTCTTCGTCTACAATCTGCGCAACAAGGGAACCAACCTGGCCGAGCGGGAGGATAATTTCGGAATCGTCCGCCGGGATTTCTCCCCGAAGAAAGCGTTTTTCGCCTACCGGGAGATGACGACCGCACTCGGTTCGGATCCGGAATTTCTCAAGGATCTCTCCCCCGCGCCGCAAGTTCGGGCTCTGCTCTTCCGCCGCACGGAAGACGGACGGCAAATTCTCGCAGTCTGGAACACGACAGCCGACGGCTCGTGCGAAGTCAACGGCAAGTTGTACAACGGCACCCGGGTCAACTTCATTCCCGTGGATTCGGGAGCGGCTCCGAAAATAACCGCCCGTCCCTGAGTGGACGAAAAAAACGGCGGAGGCCCGGATTTCCCGGGTTCTCCGCCGCTTTTTATTGCGTGTCGAAGATTATTTCAGAACCAGTTCGATGACCGGGACTTCGCACCCCTGCCCCGGCAGCAGCGTCGGGAGTTCCAGCGTCAAAGCGCCCTGCGGCGTATGGCTGTTGAGGTTATCCGTCTTCTCTTCGCGGATTCGGATCTCACTGCCGTCGGCCAGCAGCTGCGCGTATTTCACCTTGCCCGCCAGATTCTCCAGATGAACATGCTTGAACGGCCACACGAGGCAGTGCAGATAGAGCCGCTTCGTCTCCGGATTCCAGGTGTAACGGCAGTCCGCCGGAGCCGGAAACTCCGCCGGAGCCGTCCCGCAGCCGTAAATCGAACGCGAATTGTATTTCATCCACTCCCCATAAGCCGCCAGCCGGTCGAGCGCCCGGCGGTCGATATAACCGCGCGAGGTCGGACCGACGTTCATGAGCAGATTCCCGCCGCGTGAAACATGGTTGATCAGCATCTCAATGCACATGCGCGGAATCTTCCAGCTCATCTCGTCGCGGAAATATCCCCATGAACCCGAAAACGTCTGACACCCCTCCCAGACCACCGGATTCCCCTGCGCGTCCACCATGCCTTTGTCGGGCGTGAACTGTTCGGGCGTCTCGATGTCGCCGGAGCCGGGCAGATCGAGCCGGTTGTCGACGATGATCCCGGGCTGAAGCCGGTGGACGAGTTCGTACAGCTTCTCCGACTCCCAGTCGTCGCGCCCCTTGCCGTTCTCGCCGGGGTAGGAGAAATCGAACCAGATGATCTCCACCTTGCCGTAGTTCGTCAACAGCTCCGTCACCTGGTCGCGCATGTACTGTGCATACCGCTTCATGTCCCGTGTCGAATTGAGTTTCGCGATCTCCTCCGGCGGAAGATCCCGCAGCGGGTGAATCCGGTCGATCGTGAAATCCGGATGATGCCAGTCGAGCAGCGAATAGTAGAATCCCACTTTCAGCCCCTCCCCCCGGAATGCGTCGACGATCTCGCGCAGAAGGTCACGACCGACGGGCGTGTTCGTCACCTTGTAATCGGTGTATTTCGTATCCCAGAGGCAGAACCCCTCGTGGTGTTTGGTCGTGATGACGAAATATTTCATCCCCGCCTCGCGCGCAGCCTTCGCCCACGCTTTCGGATCGAACAGATCGGGATTGAACATCTCGAAGTAGATCTCGTAAGCCTCATTCGGAATCCGTTCGGCATGGCGCACCCACTCATGCCGCGCCGGAAGCGAATAGAGTCCCCAGTGAATGAACATCCCGAACCGGTCATGCACGAACCATCTCGTATCGCCTTTTCCCATCTTTTCGTCTCCTTTGCCGTTTGAAAAAAATCGGGCGGTCGATTATATTTTACGATATTTCATGACTTTTTGCAACATTCGCTCGATGAATAAAGTGGAATGAGATATGAATAAAACAAACATGCCGTCATTTTCCGACAGGCAGATTCAGCTCGAAGAGGTGCGAATCCTCCCGCTCCGGGAATTCTGGAACGGCTTTCTGCTGAGCGGCGGATTCTGGCGGCTGTACTGGAATGACGCTCCGGGCGCGGGGGTGATTCTGAACGGAAGAAAGATCGAACTCCTGCCTGACGCGCTCTACGTGCTGCCGCCGTTTCCGGAACTCTATACGTTCTGGGATGGAGCGACGGTCAATCAGCTCTACATCCACTTTGAAGCCGCCTCGCTCTTCGGGAGTCCTGATGCAAGACTCAACCGGCTCGACCTGACTCCGGAACTCCGGGGACTGCTGGAAGAGGCCAGTCAGCTCGCCGCAGGCAACCGGGACTCCGGGCGGCTCGATCTTGTGGCCCTTGCGCTTGTCGCAGTGTCCCTCACGCGGCTGCCCCCCGAGGCGCTGTGCGAACTAGACCGGGACCGCCGCATCACGCGCGTCTGCGACTGGATGCGCAGTCATACGGCACGCGAACTCGATATTCCGGCATTGGCGGCGCGCACCGGATTCGCCCCGAATGCGTTCATCCGGCGTTTTCGCGAAGTCACGGGATGCACGCCGCACCGGTATCTGCTGAATCTGCGCTACATCCAGGCGGCACGGCTGCTTGAATCCACCGATCTCGGCATCGACGAGATCATCGCCGAGATCGGCGTCCGGGACCGCTTCCACTTTTCCCGCACATTCAAACGCTTCTACGGGACACCGCCCGCCGCGTTCCGCGCGTCCCGCCGCTAGTTCGCGCCAGAGGCGGGACTTACACTTCGGCAGCCGCATTGTCCTGACCGCCGGAAAGTTTGAGAATCTCCACCACAGGAGCCCCTGTCAACAGCTTTTTCGCGGCTTGTTCTCTCCGAAGCTTCTTCTGAAAATTCAGCGCATGGAATAGAAGTTCCGCAGGCGTGCTGGTCGCATGGGGAAGATGGTTGCGGATCAAAACCAAGCTCTGTTCTTCCCGGCCATCGATTCATACCGACTTCGATCCCGTTGAGCTGATGGAGCAATTCAGATAGCAGAGCCCCGCCGGCAGAATGTCAGCGAAAACATCACGTTCACCCAGCCGGACAAAATTGACGGGTTCGACCTCATCACCTTCCATGTTAGGTTTTGTCAAGCCTCTTTTGTAACTTTTTTCCAGTTTTTCTTATATTCGAAGCATAATTCCCCT
>CALXOE010000018.1 GCA_944389935.1 uncultured Victivallis sp. | reverse complement strand
GATCCCCACCTGCGCAATCTGTACGGACGATTCGGAAAGGCCGTGAAAGTCGACGGGCTGCTCGTCCGGGCGTTCCCCGGCTATCAGGAGATCCCCAATCAGGAAGTCCCCTGCTGCGTCTACGTCGTCACCGCAGACGGCATCACCGTCGCCCACAACGGCGACAATCAGAACCCGCAACCCTATGAGCTGCTTGAAAAAGCCCGGATCAAACCGGATGTGATGCTGGTCAACAGCTGGTCCGGATTCGCCCCCTGTCTCAAGGCGGGTCAACCGAAGCTCGCTCTCATCGGGCACGAGCACGAACTCAAACACAAGGTCTCGGGACGCGATCCCTGGGCCACGGTTTTCAAACGTATCACCGACGCCGGGCTCGCCACGCCGATCCGCGTGATCGATTGCGGCGAAAGCGTCAGTTACTCCAACAAATAAAGGAAAAGAGATGAAATGAAGAAACGTCGTTTTACATTAGTCGAACTTCTCATTGTCATTGCGATCATCGCAATTCTGGCCGGACTCCTGATGCCGGCACTCGGGATGGCGCGGGAAAAGGCGCGGGACACGGTCTGCAAGAGTCAGCTGCGTCAGCTCCATCAGGCGATGAACTTCTATTCCCGCGACAACGACGGCTGGGCGTGTCCCGCGCGCTTGAACGACAGCTCCGCCAGCGATGTGGTGGACTGGACGCACGCACTTTCCGTCTACGCCCCCGCCCGCGCTCTCTACTTCTGCCCGGTCGAAAAAGAGAGCGGCCCGAACGACTGGGTCGAGGAAAAACTGACCGGAAACCGTTCCGTAAGCTACGGCTTGAATTATTTCGCCTACGGTCTGGGCCCCTCGACCGACAAAAGCAATCTCCGGCAGCCGGCCAGAATGAGCGATCTGGCAGATGCGGCCAGACTCGGCGGCGGCAAAGGCATCATCATGTTCTCCGACTCCGCCCCGAAAACCGAAGCCGATTCCGCCCAATACGGTTACATGCTCAGCCCCTATGAAACGGTCCTCAATCACCACGTCTACACCGGACCCGGATCGGCCATCGCTCTGTTTAAACCCCGGCACCGGGAGGCCGTCAACAACGTCTACCACGACGGCCATGTCGACCAGGTCCCGGCGACGGCATTGATCGACCCCGATGAAAAATACGCGATTCCTTTCTCCATCCGCGGCTACTGGTATGTTTCGGTCAGTCCGCTTGAACTTGCAAAGTAAAGGATTTCCTATGAAACTTCAGAAATTTACATTGATCGAACTCCTTGTTGTTGTAGCGATCATCGCAGTTCTTCTGGCGATGCTGCTGCCGGCGCTGGCGAAAGCGGAAACCCGGGGCAAAGACGCAACCTGCCGCAACAATCTCAAACAACAGGGACTTGCGTTCCACATGTACATCACGGACAACGCCGACTGGGTGGCCCCGGTTCGAGTCAACGCAAACGGCGGCTCCGGCTCCAATGTCCGTGACTGGGCACATCTGATGCAGGAGGCGTATCTGCAGCAGAAACAGCTGTTCTTCTGCCCGCTGGAGAGCCGCTGCGAGTGGACCGAATCAGGCTCGACGGGCAACCGCAGCATCGGTTACGGGCTGAACTACTATTTGTGGGGGCTCACGACCGACCGTTCCAGCGCCAATTTGCGCCATCCCGTGAAATTCACGGTCGCCTCCCGGTACATCCGCGGCAACGGCGGCATCGTTCTGGGAGATTCGGCCGTGCTGAAACGCTGGAACGGAGTTTACGGCGGCGGCGCGGCCCAGTACGGTTACATGATCGACACCTACAACCACGAAAAAGCCATCATCCGCAGAGACGGACGCGACATGAACGGCGGTGCGACCTATGCACTCGTCGACCCCCGACATGACAACGCGGTGAACTATCTGCTTTCCGACGGTCACGTCGTCCGCAAGAGCGTGGCGCAGATCCGGGAAGATGACGGGTTCGCCCTCCCCTATTCGGTGCGCGGAAAATTCTACACCGCATTCTGACCCGGGAGTCACGCGATGAAATTCAATCCGTTGAACGCACTGTTCGGAAGCGTCGTCGCGGCGCTTTTCTGCGGCATAAGTCTGTTCGCGGCGGAGTCCGCGCTCGACCTCGACCCGAATATGAAACTCAAACCGGAAAACACCGACGGCCTGAAATATCTGATCCCGGCGGAAAAGCCGTTGCGTTTAAGCGGCTTCTGCTGGTACGACACGGATCATGTCTACCGGCGACTGCCGCTCAGACCGGACGGGAAACTCAGCCGCGGCGTGGAACTGCTCGCGTGGAACACCGCCGGAGGACAGGTTGCGTTCCGCTCCGATACCGGCCGGATCGTTCTGAAAGTGAAAATGCGTTCCAACAACGTCATGTATCACATGGCCCAGACCGGAACCGCCGGATTCGATCTCTATGCCGGCCCCCCCGGCAGACAGCGTTTTTTCGGGGTCACCCGCTTCCCGGCAGGCGCGAAAGAGTATACGGCCCGGCTCTTTCAGGGGGAACGCCGCATGCGCGACTTCACGATCAACTTCCCCTTGTATGCCGGAGTTGACCAGGTGTTCATCGGTGTCGACGCCGATGCGGAAGTGGAAGCCCCGCCCGCCTGGGAAGACGATCGTCCGATCGTGATCTACGGAACTTCCATCACACAGGGAGGATGTGCCTCCCGCCCCGGCATGGCCTACACCAACCTGCTGAGCCGCCGCCTGAATCGCCCGGTGGTCAATCTCGGATTTTCGGGCAACGGCAAAGGCGAACCGGAAGTCGCCGCCGAAATCGCAAAAATAGAAAATCCTGCCTGCTTCATACTCGATTACGAGGCGAATGTCCACCAGGCAAAACGGATGCGGAATACCCTCACCCCGTTCATCGGCATTCTGCGGAAAAACCATCCGGACGTGCCGATTCTGATTCTGAGCAAGGTGCGTTACGCATACGAGGGGCGCGATCTCGAACGGGGAAACGATCTTCCCCGCCCGAAATCAGTTCAGGCAATCCAGGCGGAGGAACACGCTGCATTTGAAAAGCTCAGTCGAGAAGACGCCAATCTCCACTTCCTGTCCGGGGACGACCTGCTCGGAGCGGATTTCGACGAATGTTCCGTGGACGGTGTTCATCCGACCGATCTGGGATTCTACCGCATGGCGGAAAAGCTCGAACCGGCAATTCGGCAACTTCTGCGGAAATAGTCTCCGGATCTCCCGGGAGAACCCGATCAGTTTCCGGTATTTTCCCGGGCGATGTCGGCGTGCTGCGACTCCCATCGGTCTCCCGCCAGCGCCGCGAGCACCAGAACGCCGACCGTCACCATCTGCCAGTAGATCGAGATGTCCAGCATCGTCATTCCACTGCGCAGTACGCCGACCAGCAGCACCCCGATGAGACTGCCCGCCATCGTGCCGCGTCCGCCCGAGGGAGAGGCTCCGCCGATCAGCACCGCGGCAATCACATCGAGCTCCAGCCCGATCCCCGCCGAAAACGGATACGCTCCGCTCGCGCGGCTCATCCGGATCAGCCCGGCGACACCGACCAGCACGCCGCAGAGCGTGTAAACCACAACCCGCAAACGGGTGATGTCGATCCCGACATGCAGCGCGGTCCTCGGACTCGAGCCGAGCGCCCGGATATACCGCCCGAACGTCGTATACTGCAGCAGGAATCCCCCGGCCAGCAACACGGCGAAAAACAGCACCACAGCCGCGGGAATTCCGAGCACGTTCCCGACATCGAGCCAGTTGCAGTCGGAGGTCATCGCCGGGCGGCCGTCATTGATGAGCAGCGAACCGCCGCGAAACACCACCATCGTCCCGAGAGTTGCGAGGAACGGAGCGATTTTCAGCCGCGCGATCAGCTCCCCGTTCAGAAATCCGCAGAAACCCGCTACGGCAATTCCGCAGAGCGCCCCGCCCAGCATCGGCAGAAGCCCCAGCGAAACATATTCGCCGTTCGCAATCATCGCCATGTCCGCTCCCGAGAAAAGCAACATCGACACGGCCGTCACCATCGCCGACAGCGACAGCATCGCCCCTACCGAGAGATCGATTCCGCCGATGATGATCACGAACGTCATTCCCACTGCGGCGATTCCCGTCACCGACGACACCCGCAGGATGTTCACCAGATTCCGGAGCGCCAGAAAACGCTCCGGCGCCAGCGCACTGAACAGCGCGAACACGAACACCAGCGCGCAAAATGGAAACAGTTGTCTGCTGTAAAATTTCATTCTCCCCTGCCCCGGTTGTATGATTGATCGTTCTGCGTCCTCATCCGTTTTCTCCCTGCCTTACAATCCATCCACTGCGGCGAGTCCCATGACCTCTTCGCGCGAGACCTCTTTCGTTTTCAGATCCCCGACCATCCTGCCGTTGCGCATGACGAGAATCCGGTCAGTCATGCCGAACAGTTCCGACAGATTCGAGGAAATCAGCAGAATCGTCCGTCCACGCCGCACAAAATGGGTCATCAACTCGTAAATCTCCCGGCGCGATTCGACGTCGACCCCGCGCGTCGGCTCATCCAGCACCAGAAGCCGGATATCCGACATCAGCCAGCGCCCGATCAGAATCTTGCGCATCGTACCGGCCGGCAGGCGACCGGCGGGTGTCCGCGGCGACGGCCACTCCAGCCGGAGGTATCTCCCGATCCCCTCCCCCAGACGCAGCTCCCGGCGGCGGGGAATCCAGCAGCGCATTCCGAACCTCCGGTAATTCGGCAGAAGCAGATTCGCCGCCCCCGACAGCGATGGGATGATTCCGCTGTAAGAACGATCGTCCGGAACCAGCGCGATCCGGTGCGCAACGGCACCAACCGGCGAATCGAGCGCCACTTTGTTCCCGTCGAGAAAGAATTCCCCCTCCGCAAGCGGTGTCGCCCCGGTGATCAGCTCCGCGGTTTCACTCCGCCCCGAACCGACCAGACCGGCCAGTCCGACGATTTCGCCGCGATGCAGCCGGAACGACACCTTGCGAACCCGCCCGGCCCGGTCGGAGATCTCCCTCGCCTCGAAAAACACCTCCCCGGGAATGTTGTTCCGCTCCGGGAACAGCTCCTCCGGAGCGCTCCCGGTCATCAACCGGACCACCCGGTCCGCATTCACCGCCGATCGAGCCCCCGAATAGACGTTCACGCCGTCGCGCAGAACCGTCACCTCGTCGGCAATTCTCAGGACTTCGTCGAGCCGGTGCGAGATGTACACGATCGTCATTCCGGAGTTGCGCAATCCCCGGATGATCGCGAACAGCTCCTGCGTCTCGCGCGGGGAGAGCGACGCGGTCGGCTCGTCCATGATCAGGACCTGCGCGCGGCGGTTCAGGGCTTTCAGCACTTCAACCTGCTGCCGTTTCGCCGGCGTCAGCTCCGCGACGATCGTATCGGGCTTGAGCATGAAGCCGTGACTGTCGATCATGTCATCGGTCTCATGGCGCATCCGCTCCGAGTCGAGCATCCGGGGAATTTTCCCGCCGAGCAGCCGCTCCGCCCCGAGAAAGATGTTTTCCGCAACCGTCAGATCCGGCGCGAGATCGGACTCCTGATACAGCATCGAAATCCCCGCGCGAACCGCCTCCGCCGGTGACGAAAACGCGACCTCCCTCCCCTGCACCTCGATCCGTCCGGAATCGGGGCGGTAGACCCCCGCGAGAATTTTCGAGAGCACCGATTTGCCGGCGCCGTTCTCCCCGCAGAGCGCATGCACCGTTCCGGGGCGCGCGGCAAACGAAACGTCGCGCAGCGCACAGACCGCACCGAACCGTTTCGATATGTCAACCATCTCAAATCCGTACATCTCACAACCCCAGTGCCGCCGGAAATTTTCGTTTCATCCGCTCGAGATTCCTCCGGGTCACGACAAACACCGGAATCGCCGTAAACACCTCGCCCTGGCGATTTTCGAGTGCATCGAGCGCGCGGCGGACACCGCGGCGGCCGATCTCGAACGGATTCTGCACGATCAGCGCCTCAATCCCGCCGTCAGCCAGACTCCCGACCAGCAATGCGGAAGAATCAAATCCGACGAATTTCACTTTCCGGGCATGGTACTCTCTCTGCAAGGCCCGGCAGACCCCCTCCGAAGTCTCGAGATTGACCGCAAATACGGCTGCGGTATCCGGATGGCGGGCCAGAAGTTCGGCCGTCTGCGCCCGGTAATCCATCAGAGAGGTTTCGGCATAGGGCGACTGCACAACCCGGATTTCCGGATAGTCGTCCGCCATGGCCGCGGCGAATCCCCGCGCCCGTTCCTCGGTCGACTCGGAATTTCTCAGATGATTGATGACCAGAACCTTTCCTCTGCCGTCGATCGCCGTGGCCAGAAGCCGGGCCGCAAGCTCCCCCGCCCGATAGTTGTCCGTCGCGACCAGCGGGAGCTGCCCCGTTTCCGCAAGCGGAGAATCGATCAATACACATGGAATCCGGGCAGCCGCCTCTTCGACCGGACGGCTCAATGCCAGAGAGTCGTTCGGCGCAATCACGACCGCGGCGGAACGACGCGCGAGCGCATGCTCGAGAAAGATGATCTGGCTGATATGATCACTCTCCAGGGCCGGACCGTTCCATACCACCCGGTACGGCGTTCCCTGGGCCCCCGCGAGCGCGCCGAGACGAACCTGATTCCACCAGGAGTTCTCCACCGCTTTCGGAATCACCGCGATGATGCGTTCCGACGACGGCTCACTCCCCCGCAGACTCGCGAGTTTGCGCACGAGCCCCGCGGAAAACAGCGCCGCGGATAAAAGCAGAATTCCGATGGCAATCCAACCGCGTCTCATCTTTTCCGCCCCCCCCTCCCGTCCATACAGTAACGCCGTACCGGGGAAATAGCAAATCCATTCGGCAGGATTTTCGGTCAAAAAAAAAGCCGGAGCCATTTTCAGCCCCGGCGGAAATCTCGATTCCGGTTACAGATTGTTGTGCCAGGCGTCGACGAGTTCCCCCGCCTCGACGTTCCGGATTCCCGGCAGCCCCTTGACGAACTCGACCGCCTGATTCCGGCGATTCTCCTCATCCGTACCCGGACGCCCGGTGTTGAGCAGCACATCGAAATCACTGAAATCAAAATATCCCGACACATCCATCCCGAGCTCTTCAAACTTGTCCATCAACTGATCGGCAAAGTTGCAGAGCGACTCCATATCCGGCTTCTCCTCGTACTCGGCGGTCAGGACAAATCCAAGTTCCCGGAACTCCCCGCGGTGGGTTTTCTTACGCAGACGTTTTTTCATGATTTCTTCTCCATTCTGCCGCTATTGAGCGGCGGTAAATTTGCGGTTCATCTCCGCATAAATTCCATTGAGTGCAACAAGCTCCCGATGATTTCCGATCTCGGCGATCCGGCCGTTCTGCATCACCACAATGCGATCCGCGTCGCGGACGGTCGAAAGACGGTGCGCCACGATGAAGGTCGTACGCCCCTTGACCAGATGATCGAGAGCACTCTTGATCTGGCTCTCGGATTCGACGTCGAGCGCGCTGGTCGCCTCGTCGAGAATCAGCACACGCGGATTGCGCAGCAGCGCCCGCGCAATCGCAATCCTCTGTTTCTGGCCGCCGGAGAGACGCGCCCCGTTCTCCCGCACCTGCGTATCGAGCCCCTCCGGCAGCGTATCGATGAAGTCCATCAAATCCGCACTGCGGACCGCGTCCATAAGCTCGAACTCCGTCGGCTGAACCCCGTAGCAGATGTTCTCGCGGATCGTCCCGTCAAAGAGCAGCGTCTCCTGCGTCACAACCGAGATGAACGTCCGGTAACTGCGCAAATCAAGCGTATTCATATCCCGCCCGTCCAGCAGCAGCCGCCCGCTCGTGGGACGCACAAACCCGATCACGAGATGTGCCATCGTCGACTTCCCGGCACCGGAAGAGCCGACCAGCGCGATGGTCTCCCCCTCCCGCACATGCAGATTGATGTTTTCCAGCGCATGCTTGTCGTTGCCGGGGTATGAAAAACAGACGTTCTCGAAAACGAAATCGCCTTTCACCTCCGTCACCTGCGGCTTGTTTTCGTTGAGCTCGATATCCGGACACTCCAGCACTTCGCCGACAGAACGGACCGACTCGAGCCCTTTCGTGATCGCCGGAATGCAGTTCATCGCCTGCATCACCATCGTCGTGATCGAGCTGAAGTAGCCGGTCAGCAGCACAATGTCGCCGACCCCGATCTTGAGCCACTCTTTCTGATAGAGGAATGCGATGAAGATCAGCGTGCACAGATTGAACAGCATCAGCAGCACCCAGTTCACCGACCCGAAGATCGAGTTGATGAGGTCAACCTGCAGTCCCGTGTGGCGGATCTGATCGAGTTTCCGGTTGACCCGGTCGATCTCGATGTCTTCGACGTGGTGCGCGCGCGTGATCGGAATCAGCCGGATCATCTCGGTCACGCGGCCGGACATGTCCTCGATGCTCTGCCGGAAAGCCCGGTTGCTGTCCCGGATTCGTTTGCGGATCGCCACGAAGAGCACCACCGCCAGCGGCACCGCCGCCAGATAGAACAGCACGAAGATCGGCGCCTTGAACAGCGTGACGATCACCGCGATCACCACCGTACAGATGATGTGCGGCGCCGTGTCGAGCAGCATCCGGGTCATGTTCTCGATGCTCTCGACATCGCGCGTGACCTTGTTCTGCAGCGACCCGATCTTCGTCTGCGTATGGTACGGAATCGACAGATGCTGAAGCCGCGTGCAGAGCGCCGAACGCAGACTCATCTCCACCGCCCGGCACGGCACACTCATCAGCCGCACGTAGAGCATGTGTGTCGGGATATTCTGCACGATCACCACAAAGCCGATCGCCAGGATCTCCCACAACCGTCCGAAAATCTGCTCCTGCGGCAGCGTCCGGTTCGTGATGAGGTTGATCACCTCCGCCGTCAAAATCGGAATCAGAAAGACCGGCGCGGCTTTCACCAGATACATGATCCAGACCAGCACAAAGCGCCCTTTCCATTCGGAATAGAAGCTGATGTAGTTCTGCAGCGGACCGCGGTTGCGGTATTGACGATGAAGCAGTTCTCTTCTCATAATTTTACCGGAAACAGTTTTCAAAAAGAGAGGATACGGCCCGGATGGCCGTATCCGCAGATCATGCACCGGGAGGAAATTCCATTACAATCCCGGTCAGGCCGCGACAGATGTGGAACTCTCTCCGAAAAAGCGAAACCGGAACTCTTTTCTCCGCGAACCGGCTCCGCCCCTCCGGCGATGCTCAGATGATGGCTTTTTCAGTTTCCCCATCGAAAACGTGGGCTTTCGGCAGCAGCACCGCCAGACTTTCGAGCTCTCCAACCCGCAGACGCTTGTGCGGATCGACGCGTGCGATGAACGTATTCTCCCCCGTGTTCAAATAGACGTAGGTTTCCGAGCCCATCGGCTCGACCACTTCGATCTTCGCATTCACACGCGGCATGCCCGGAGTCCGTTCGGCCTCATCGGTGCCGATGTCTTCCGGCCGGACACCGAACGTGACTTTCTTGTCGACGTAAGGCTCGAGTTTGGCTTTCCACTCTTCCGGAATGGCGAATTCAAAACCGGGTTCGACGAAACAGAGTTTGCCGTCTTTCTTCACGATGACGCCGTCGAAGAAGTTCATCGGCGGCGTTCCGATGAATCCGGCCACGAACTTGTTGCACGGATTGTCGTAGAGTTCAATCGGTTCGGCCACCTGCTGAATCACACCGTCTTTCATGACGCAGATGCGGTCGCCCATGGTCATGGCCTCCGTCTGGTCGTGCGTCACGTAGATCATCGTGCTCTCGAGGTGCTGGTGCAGTTTCGAGATCTCGGTGCGCATCTGAACGCGCATCTTCGCGTCGAGGTTCGACAGCGGCTCGTCGAAGAGAAACGCTTTCGGCTTGCGCACGATCGCGCGGCCGACCGCCACGCGCTGGCGCTGACCGCCGGAGAGCTGTTTCGGACGACGGTCGAGATACTCCTCAAGCCCCAGAATCTTCGCCGCTTCCATCACGCGGTACTGGATATCCTCCTTGGAGAAGTTGCGCAGCTTCAGACCGAACGCCATATTGTCGTAAACCGACATGTGCGGATAAAGCGCGTAGTTCTGAAACACCATCGCAATGTCGCGGTCTTTCGGCGCGACGTTGTTGACCACCCGGTCCCCGATTTTGATCGTTCCTTTCGAGATGTCCTCAAGTCCGGCGACCATGCGCAGCGTAGTCGACTTCCCGCAGCCCGAGGGGCCGACGAGAACCATGAACTCGCGGTCGCGGATCTCGAGATTGACATCCCGCACGGCGGTCACCGTGCCGTCGTAGATCTTGTAGACGTGCTCCAGAATCACTTCTGCCATTGTTTTACCTGCTTTCCCTTACGGTCCGCGACGCCGGAGCAGCCTCTGACGACCTGCGGGTGACTCCAGTTCCACTCGAACCGGCCCGTCTCCGGGCACATCCGGACCATTTGCCATTTTCGCAATATAGAACCGCATTCCGGGGATTGCAAGCCGCTCCGCCTTTTTTTCAGCAGAAAAAAAGCCGCCTCCGAAACCGGGGCGGCTCTGAGAGCGGGGAATCAGAACTCCTCCTCTTCCTCGTCGTCGAATTCCTCGTCGTCGAATTCCTCGTCAAGATCCTCATCGTCAAACGCATCGTCATCGAAGTCGCCGCGATCGAAGATATCATCGTCATCATCGAACTCATCATAGAGATCGTCGTTCTCGAGCTCGTCATCATAATCCGGATCCTCTCCGAGGAACGACGAGGACGCGCTGATGACAGAACCGCATTCGGGACAGCAGCCGTCCTCGGCCTCAATCGCGCTCTCGCTAACTTCAATATTGCAATAGGGACAAATTGTAGCCATACCACAGCCTCCTTCTTAGGGTCAGTTCCTCCGGTACTATATTGACTCTTTGTGATTTGTCAAATCCCAAAACGGAAAAAAACGCATTTTCTTTGCCTCCCGGCGGAGAATCAGGTTCCGGAGGTCTCATAAAGACGCATGATCCACTCTCCCGCGAGCGGCGCGCCCCCCAGTTCAGACCGCCCGTAGTCGCGCTGCGCATCGTAAAACAGCCAGTGTTCCCCCGTGAATCCGACGATTTCGATCGAAAATCCGCCATTTCGCGGAGTCACCGGGAAACGCAGCTTTACGAATCCGGGCTTCTCCGCCTGATACGTCCGCAGAACCCCGTTCACCCGATAGCGGATCCGCCCCGGTTTTCCGGTCAGAACGGTCCACTCCACTTCGCCAGGAGCAGTGAAGTTCGCAAACTGTTTATCGAGTTTCAACCCGGGTTTCATCTCGACCATCTCCCAGCCGCCGAACGTCATCGGTCCGTGGTCAAGCCGGTAGGGCGTGCCGCCGAACTTCACCTCAACCCCGTCCGGACGGAACCAGCGCGCGAGCGACGACTCCAGACGGGTCCGATAGAAGTCGTAACTCGAACTCACGATCCAGAACATCGCGATGAACACCCCTCCCCCGTAGAGCAGAAGCTGCCGCCGCTTTTCCGGCGCGTGTCTCCAGCGCCGCAGAAACCATGCGGCGAATCCACCGGCCGCCACCGCGACCAGCGGCAGAATCGGCGCCCGGAATCGCGACAGAATGTAAAAGAGCGCCGTCGCCGCCCAGTAGATCGCCACAAAATAGATGAGCAGCCAGAGTTTGACCTCTCTCCGCCGATACGCCCGCACCACCGCCAGCACGAGACCGGCCAGCCCGAACGGCAGCAGCACGAGACTCCGCCCCGGCAGCAGCCAGCGCAGAATCCGACTCGCCTCGCCCTCCCCGTAGAGCGAAACGTTGTTCGGAATCTCCCGGTAATCCCAGAAGAGCAGCAGCTTCCGGAACTGCAGTTCAAAAAACGCCCCCGGCTCCCGGCACATCATCTCGAACATCTGCTCAGGAACACTCACGCCCTCTCCGGCAAGCGCCATCATCCGACTGTACGCTTCAGGGTACTCCATCGGTCCGGCCGGCAGGCCGGGATTGCGTCCGCCCGCGGGGGCCTCCGGCGAATTCCCGAGCGCGAGCACCGCGTCCGCCGCAGTCGAGGGGCCGGAGAGCTTCCCGGTTTCGCATGTGTTGTGAATGATGAACGGCATCTGCACGAGATATGCAGCCGCCAGCAGCAGCGCGCATCCCGCGGCAACGCGCGGTAACCGGACTTTCCGCCGCAAACCGGACCAGGCCGCCGCAGCGACGATTCCCGGGAGGAACAGCACGATATTCCCGCGCGTGAGAATCGCGATTCCGGCGACGAGACCGACTGCGCTCCACCGCCGGAGAGTCCAGCATTCACACGCGCGCAGCGACAGATAAAAGAGCAGTGTCAGGTTGAACGCCTGCAGCGTCTCATTCTGATGGAACGGCGTGTACAGCAGCAGCGGCGTGGAAATCGCGACGAACCCCGCCGCCACCATTCCCGCCGTCCGGCCGAAAAGCCGCGCCGCGGCAAGTCCTGCAAACCAGCTCGTCCCCGCCCCGAGCAGAGACTGGATGAAAATCACAAACCCGGTCGAGCCGCCCGACAGCCAGTAGCAGACCGGCAGAAACACCGCATAGTAGAACGGCTGATAGTAGAACGGACCGGAATATTCCCCCGCGGCGATCTCCCGCCCGAGCTTCATGTAGGTCGCCAGATCCGTAAATACCGACGGAGTGTAAACGCTGTTGTGCCCGCCGTTCATCGCGCCGAGTTCAGCCCAGACCCCGAGCCGCAGCAGCAGCGCGCACCCCGCGATCCCGCCGAGAATCAGCAAAAAACCGCGGCCGGAACGAATCCCGGCAGCGGCACGCTGGTTGGACGAAGATTCCGCCATCAGACGGTCATGAGCTCCTTTTCCTTGTTCGCAAGCTCTTTGTCGAGAGAAGCGATGTAACGGTCGGTGAGCTTCTGGATATCGTCGAGCATCTTCTTGAGTTCATCTTCGGTAAAGACCCCGTCTTTCTGGGCCTTCTTGGCGACTTCGTTGCCGTCCCGGCGGATGTTGCGCAGCGCGACCTTCGCCTCTTCCACGAATCCTTTCGCCTGTTTCGCGAGCGCGACGCGGCGATCCTGGCTGAGCTCCGGAATCGGCAGTTTGATGTGCGTTCCGTCATTCATCGGCGTGATTCCGATATTCGAAGCGAGAATCGCTTTCTCGACCGCACCCAGCGAACTCTTGTCCCACGGCTGGATCACGAGCAGCCGCGGTTCGGGCGTGGTGATTCCGGCGAGTTCCTTGAGCCGGGTCGGGGTGCCGTAATACTCGACCGTGATGTTTTCAACCAGCGACGGAGACGCTTTCCCCGTGCGGATGGTTTTGAAATTACCGATGAGAGACTCTTCCGTCTTCATCATATGTTCTTCGAGTTCGTCCATAAGGTTGGTCGGATCAAGCTGCATGGTTCCCTCCCAAGTGTTAAATACGCTTTTTCGCTTCCGTCGGGTAAAATAGCAACCCTTTCCGTAAAATGCAAATAAGAAAACGGCCGAATCGGTGAAAATTCGACCGTTTTTTTCATTTGAACTTCCCGCGCGGCGGGGAAACCCTCCCGCCGGGAGCTCAAGGCAGCAGAATCAGACGGTCGACGCTCTGACTGTCGTTTCCGCGCAGATAGAGCCGGTCGAACTGCCTGAACTCCGCATCGCGGGCGGAAACGGCCGTCTTCCCGTCCACGCGGACCGTCAGCACCCCGTCCGCCAGCTGAAACTCGAAACGGGCGGGACATCCGAGAGCGCCGGATGACCGGACGGGCCCTCCGCCAGAACCGTACCGCCGTTCCCCCAGTCGAGGGGTTGATCTCCGTTGAGTTTGACGATCTGCACCATGCCGGTACCGCCGGCCTGATCCGGATTGACCGAATCCCAGGCGACGCCGTACCCCCGTATCCCGGCCTTATCGGTGAGCCAGACGATGATCTTGCGCTGATAGCTGCTGTGACTCACATCGAACGAGAGCCGGAAACGCCCCTGCGTCAACGTCGGAGTCAGATCCCGGTGAATCAGCGTATTGCCCAGCCGCAGCCGTCCGGAGAGCTGTTTCAGCTCGACTTCTCCACTTCGACGCCGCCTCCGCGCCAGGCGTCGGAACGCGCGCAGTTGTCGGCGATGACCGCGCCGGGGATTTCCAGTTCCGGCTCCCGGAGGGCGGCATTGCCTCCCGACCGGTCGAAAAACTCGTAATTCGGAGCGGCGTAAAGCACCGGACTGCCCCAGTTTCCGGCGGCATCGCGGGCGCGCAGCCAGAAGAAATGGGCTCCTGGCGTAGTGATGGTCTCATCCGGAAGAGTGATGTAAAAGCGTTTGATCTTCCCATCGGCGTCGACGTTCTCCGCGCGGGTGATGACCCGCTCCTCCCGGGGAGCTCCGAGCAGCGAGATCTGTCCAAGCCGGGCTCCGCCCGCCTGCAGCTTCAACGGCTGCGAGAGATCAGCCGGACGCGGCACGACTGCGACCGCGGTCTGCCAGCCGTTCCAGTTCTCCGACGGCAGCGCGGAGGAACGGGGGGATGCGGTGAAATCCAGCGTCATCTCCGGCTGAACGTTCCCTTTCGGTTCGCGCAGCAGCACCGGTTCCCGGTTTCTGAGAACGGTTTTCACGCTCTGCAGCGGCTTCTCCGGATTGAAAGCCCAGGCGACGCCGACGGCGAACTGCTCCGGCAGTTCCGTGCCGGCCGGCAACTTGAACTCGACATTCGGCTCCAGCAGCGGAACCGCGTATCCCGGCGTAAAACCGAACACGTTCGCGAGCTGCACGCCCGCCGGAAGCGGCGGAGCCTCAAGCGATCCCGAAGCCTTTTCGCCCGCGCCCCGGGGGGCTTTCCAGAAGAGATCCCCCTCCGGAACGACCTCGAGACCGGTCACCTCTCCGGCGCTGTCCCGCACCGTCACGATCAGCGACCCGCCCCGGACATGCGTACGCTCGATGCGTTCGATCAGCGGGCCGGCGCCGTCGCCGTAACCGAGCTTCTCCCAGATGGTCGGGTGCACCGCCTCTTTCGGCGGGGGCGGCGGCGGCACGAATTCGATTCCTTTGAGATGGGCGATCACTTTGCAATAGGTGTACGGGTCGCCCGCAAACCCGTCGACATCCCAGCCGGGCTCGAAGTTCGCCCCCTCCTCCCAGTCGTTCCAGCTTGAAAGCATGATGAAGTCGGGCTTTGACTTCAGGCTGTCCAGAAGCGTGGTTTCCAGCGTCCGCCCGTCCATGCCGTACTGCGCGACTCCGGTCTGGCGCCAGGGCTGCCCGGTCCCGTCGAATTTCGGATACTGCATATCCGTGATCTTCTTTCCGAATTTGCGGCCGTTTGCAAAAATCACCGCGGGATCCTGCTCCTTGAGCATCCATTCCCGCGTGGTGCGGTTGCGCCGATGAATGTTTGCGCCGTCGATGATCATCGACAGCTGCGGGACAACGCCGAATTTCGCCACCGGCCCGAACATCGCCCAGCAGACCCCGCCCGTGGCACGATCGACTTCCGCGCACATGCGCTCGAGCTCCTGCGCCGAAATCTCCCAGCCGAATGTCTGAAAATAGTAGACCGGCTTGCCGTCGATTTTGTAAAAACCGGGATGAGAACCGTATTTTTTGATGAATTCGGTGATCCGCCGGATCGACACATCGATCTTCTGCGCCGGACTGCCACCGCGGAACGCGACCTCATCCATGAAAAAGATCGGGAACTTCTCCTCGGCCGCGACGTTCAGCGCGGTCTCGATGATGTTGCGACGCTCCTCCTGCACAAAACCGATTCCCGTATTCCATTCCGGATGACCAATGCCCGGATTTCCGAAGCGAATCCCGCCGGCTCGTTCAGACGCGCCTCGACAATCGCCCGGATCAGCGGGGCGACGCCGGGAAAACGCGCCTCGTCGATCACATTCGGAAACGACTCCCCGCAGAACGACGCCGTCTCGAGCCGTTCATCCCGCTCGTTGACGTAACCCGCAAGCAGTGCCGCCGGATCGAGATTCAGAAACATCCAGCGGGTCTTCCCGCCCGGACTGCTCATCATGACATGCACTTCCCGGTTGTTGATGAGAACCGCATTCCCCGCCCGAAACGGCAGGATTTTATCCTCCACAAGAAAAAGCCCCTCCCCCGAATAGCAGAATTCCAGCTCGAGACAGTCGTGAATGTGCGGCGGAACATCCGAAACCTCCCCCCGGATATTCACGTCCACTTCCGAAACCGGAAAGTCCGACGACAGACGAATGGGGGCGAATTTCGATTCCGACTCCGGAATTGCACCGCTTTTTGATTGAAAACGCATAGTTTCTTTCCTGATTTGCGGTTGAATGTTTCTTTTCGATGTAATATAATAATAGCAAGAAAAAAATCAACCGCCGAAATCCGGCAGGGAGGATTCCGCAATGACAGTGAGGGTGGGTCTGGTCGGGGCCGGCAGCATGGCGCAATACCACATTGCCGGCTGCCGGAACGCGGGAGCGGCGATTACCGCCGTCACCGACCGGAACGAAGAGAGCGGGCGCCCTCTGGCGCAAAAGCTCAATGCCCGGTTCTTCCCCGACCTGACCGCAATGCTTGCGTCCGGGCTGGTTGATGCGGTTATCATTCTGACTCCGAACCGTTTTCATGCTCCGATGACGTTGGAGGCGCTCGCGGCCGGAGTCCATGTTTTCTGTGAAAAACCTCCCGCCATCACCGCGGAGGAAACCGTGGCGATGCGCGACGCCGCCCGCAGTGCGGACAGGACGTTAATGTTCAATCTGAACAACCGCGCCCGGGCCGATGTGCGCGCGATCGTCGATTTCCTGAAAGCGGGCAAGGCGGGGCGCGTCAATTCCGCTCAGGCGGTCTGGATCCGGCGAACCGGCATACCGGGATTCGGCGGCTGGTTCACCACCCGGGAGCTCGCGGGCGGCGGGCCGCTGATCGATCTGCTTCACATGCTGGATCTGGCGCTCTGCTTCCTCGGAGAGCCCGAGCCGGACTGCGTGCTGGCCCAAACCTTTGACGACTTCATCTCGAACCCGGATTTCAGGGGGCCGTGGGGTGCGGCCCGGATGGACGGCATCACCGATGTGGAAAACGCCTGCCACGGATTCGTCCGTTTCAAAACCGGACAGGTGCTGACGCTGCGCTGCTCCTGGGCGGAGATGATCCGGGCGGAAGAGATCTCCGTCTCCTTTCAGGGGACCCGGGCCGGGGGAATGCTCCATCGAACGTTCGAGGTCGACGGCGATGAAACAACGACCCGGGATCTGTGCGAACTCTACTGGCAGGATGGAGCCAGACCGGTCAACCGCGAAATCGAATTCGCCAGAGAAGAATCGATGGGGCGAATCGAATCCGCCGAAAATTTCATCCGCGTCCTGAAAGGCGAAGCCGAACCGCTCAATACGCCCGATGACGCGGTCAAACTCATGAAGATCATCGATGCCGCCTACCGCTCCGCCGCAACCGGAGCCCCGGTATTCGTGGAAACTGTCTGACATACCCCCCAGCAATCAGGAGATCAAAATGAAACAAGTCGTCATGGTCGGACCGCGCAAAAGCAAAGTCGTGGACGTTCCGGTTCCGGAAATCAACGACAACCAGCTGCTCGTGAGAGTCACCTACACCGGGATGTGCCATTCGGAGTGGTATCCCTGGACCATCGCCCAGCCGGGGGAACTCTTCGGCCATGAATCGGTCGGCGTGGTCGCCCGCTGCGGCCGGAACGTCACCGGATTCCGGGAGGGAGACCGGGTCACCGGCCTCGGCGGCGGCGGCCTGCGCGAATTCATCGTCATGGAGCCGGAGAAAGTCGTTCACGTGCCGGACAACCTCAAAGACGAGGACGCGATCGTCGAACCGCTCGCCTGCCTCCTGAGCGCGGCGGTCAAGATGCCGCTCACGACGCTGGGGGATTCCGTCGCGGTCGTCGGCTGCGGCTACATGGGGCTCGGGATGATCTCGCTCTTCAAGGCGATGGGATACGGCGACATCATCGGAGTGGATCTCCGCCGGGAGGCGCTGGACAACGCGCTCCGTTTCGGAGCGACGGAGGTCTATCTGCCCGGGGAACTTCCGGAAGAGTACATTCTCGACTGGAAAGCGATCGGCGCGCCCGACCTGAAACGCGACGGCCATAAGACCGACATTTTCGGGATCGGATTTCCGAACGTGATGGAGTTCACAGGAACTGAAAGCGGATTGAAACTCGCGGGCGAAATGGTCTGCGCCCACGGCAGGATGGGAATCGGCGGCTACCACAATGACTCTCTGCGCACGATCGATTACAAGCTCTGGAATTTCAAGGCGATGGATACGATCAACTGCCACGAGCGCCGGATCATGTACGAAGCCGGACTCTGCGGCCGGATCATGAAGCTGCTCTCGCGCGGAATCTGGAAGTTCACGGGCGTGACGAATCACATCTATTCCCTGGAAGAGTTCGACAAAGGCATGGAGGACATGGAGCTGCACCGGAACGGCTTCATCAAAGGCGCCGTCAAGTGCTGACCCGTCTTCCGCCGCTCCCGGGGGAGAACGTCAAAACCGCTCGTCTTCCCCGTCCGCAGCCGCCCGCCGGCGAAGCCCGCGCAGCACCATCCATGCGATTCCGAATATGGAAAGAAAACAGCACAAATAGCCGAAAGACGCCGTGACGGCGGCGATTCCCTCCGCACAACTCAGACAGCCGAAACGGTCGAAGAGCCAGTTCCAGTCGTGAATCGTTTCCCCCTCCCCTGCGAAAGGCGACACGAGAGTCAGTTCCAGTCGTCGCGCGTCCGCCATGTAGACGGAAACATCCAGTACGGAAAACCCGAACCATCCAAGCATCACCGCCAAAGGAGGGTACTCTCCGCGCCAGGCGAACTGAATCGCTCCGACAACCGGGGCAAGAACCTGAAACAACGTCCCGGCAAGCAGATGGATCGTCAGCGGGAAACGGCCCGAAGAAAAAAAGAAGTGGCCGATCTCGTGGATCGGGCCGTGAATCACCCAGAAGAGCGATGTGTAAGCGCCCCCGTCTTCCGCCGTCAGATAACGGATCGTCGCGTAGATGAAATAGCAGCCGATTCCACCATAAAGCATCGCCGCCGGACCGCTCACACTCCACGACGGTTTGCCGTCAAACCGCCCTTTCCCGCCCAAAAAATTCCACATGCCGGAAACTCCGCTCACTCTTTCCCGGCGGCCCCGTTTTCATCCGGTTCCGCTTCTGACCCGGTAACATAACATGCCCCTTGAGCAATTGCAATTCTCTCCCCCCGTGAAAAAAACAAAAAACATTCGAAACAGTGCTTGCAATTTGTTTAACAAAGTATATATTCATGTCGAACAAAGGAGATCATTATGGCCGGAATCGAACTGCTCAGACGTTTTGAAAACTACCTGATCCGGGGGAAATACCGCCCGGGAGACCGGATTCCGGGGGAGCAGGAACTTGCAACGCATTTCGGAGTTTCGCGCGGGACGATGCGGGAAGCGATCGCCTGCTGCGTAAGCCGGGGACTGCTGGAACGACGGACCAGCCGCGGAACGGTTCTGCGGCTGCCGACATCGGAGGAAATCGCCCTGGATTTCTCGTTTCAGCTGCGGCTGCTGAACTGCGGAGTAACGGAGGTCAACTCCTGCCGGAAAATGCTCGAATCGGCGATCGCCCCGGCGGTGGTGCAGTTCGCGACGCCGCAGCGAATCGATGAACTGACCAGTTTGAACCGGCAGATGCTGGCTGCCCGCTCAACGCCGCGCCAGGCGGATGAAATCGATCTGGAGTTTCATCGAATGCTCTTCGATACCGCGGGTAACCGCCTGATCAAACTCTTTGCGGAGATCGTTTCGCTGCAGTTTGAAGAGCGGTTGCGCCCCCCGTTCCGTGACAGTGACGCGGTCGCATTTTCCGCCTCGGAACACCAGCAGATGATCGACGCGATCGTCGCAAAAAAAGCCGAAACCCTCGCCGAAATCCTCTCCCGCCACACCGGGAGAATCACTGCACAGGAACATCAGGAGTAACAACATGAAAATCAACAATCTGGAACACTTTCTTTCCGTCACTGATTCGGGGAAAACCGCGACCGGAATCGTCATCACGTCGCACGACGCGTCGATTTCGGAACTCGCTGCGGACTGCGGCTGCGACTTTGTCTGGATCGACATGGAGCATTCGCCTCTGACCATCGTCGATGCGATGCACCACGTCATGGCACTCCGCGGCACGAATTGCGCCCCTTTCGTACGGGTGGCCTGGAATCTGCCTTATCTGCTCAAACCGGTACTTGATCTGGCTCCAGCAGCGGTGATTGTGCCGATGGTGAACAACGCCCGGGATGCGGAGGCGGCCGTCCGCGCCTGCCGGTATCCGGTCGACGGCGGCGAGCGCGGCTTTGCAACGCGGCGCGCCACCGGTTATGACCGCGATCCGCTCGCCGGATATCTGGAACTTTCCCGGCAAGAACCGCGGGTCTTCGTGCAGATCGAGCACCGTGAAGCCGTTCGCAATATCGACGACATTCTGAAAGTCGAAGGAATCGGAGGAGTCTGCCTCGGTCCCTGTGATCTCTCGGCCTCCTACGGAAAAACCGGTTGTTTCGACGATCCGGAGGTCTCCGATGCAATCGATCTCGTTCGGGAAAAAACGCTCGCAGCCGGAGTGCTGCTCGGAGGATTCTGCGCCGGTCCGTTCTGGAGCGACCGTTTCATGAACTGGAAGGCGATCGGCAGCGACGTGAGCATTCTCGCGGCCGCCACCCGGCGGCTGATCGGAAAAAAGTAACCATCTCAGCACAAAACGAAAAGGAACCATGATGCAGATCACACCGTTTTTCCGCACCATCCACGCACCGGTTGTAACGGGGGTTCCCCCCGCCAATCCTCACCGTGATTTCATGAAGATGCCGGATGGCGAACTGCGCCATTACGGAATGCGCGCTTTCCGTGAAAACGGAAAAATTTCGCTCACCCGTCTGGTTGCCAAAAGCGATGACTGCGGCCTCAACTGGCGCGAGGAGATTTTGACATCTCCGACCGTCGGCGCCATGGTAAAGAGTCCCTGGAGCGGGGAGTATATCACGATCCTGTACTGCAAAAGGCAGGATCCGAACAGCGAGATCATTGATCTGGACGCCTTTTACGATGCGACGGAACAATGTCCGGAAGAGGGAGTCTGGTGTTTCCGTGCAGCCACTCCGGAAGGACCGTTCCGCATGACCAGAATCTGTCCGGAAGTGCTGCATATACAGCGGCAGCCGCTGGCCTTGCGAAACCGGAAACGGTGGGTTCAGACATTCCAGTACTGGTGCGAAGACGGATTTCTGCATCCGGGGGTATTGATCTCCGATGACGACGGAGCCAGCTGGACACGGCAGATTCTGCCGTACCCCCCGCTGCACGAAATCGCCTGGCCGCACAAGGGATACCGCTGGCGGCAACCGGGTTCCGAGCCGGTCGTTGCGGAGACGCCGTCGGGCGAGCTCATCATGCTGCTCCGCACCTCGCAGGACAAACATTACTGGATGTTCTCAAGGGACGCTGGCGACACCTGGAGCGCGCCGGAACCCTCTCCTTTCTACAGTGTGGCGACCATGCCGAATCTGGTGACGCTCTCCGACGGACGCATGGTGGCGGTCTGGAACAACACCACACCGCTGCCGGAAACCGACCACCGTCAGCAGCCGATTCTGCAGCAGCATGAGATCGACGGCCTGAGCGAGGACGTGTTCACGAACCGCGACGCACTGCACGCGGCGATTTCCGAAGACGGCGGACGCAGCTGGATCGGATTCCGTGAAATTCATCTGAACGAATGCCGCAACGACGGCGACTTCCGCAGCAGCGGCGGTTCCTTTGACTCGATCGACAAGAGCGTCCACCAGAACGAGTTGATCGAACTGCCGGAAAACAAGGTGATCATCGCATTCGGTCAGCATGCACGCTGCCGGAAGTTCGTTATTTTCGACCTTGATTTTCTCTATGACCGGGAACGTTCCGACGATTTCGTAAAAGGGCTTGACAACTGGTCGCTGCAGTTGTATTACCGGAGTATATACGGCAATTACAGGGGAATTACGGGTCACTGTTCCTTCAATCGTCGCCAGGGAGCGGCGTTGATTCCGCATCCGGACGGGATTCCTCGCGAGGTGCTCCAGATCGGGCGTCATCCCGACAGCCGTCTGCTGAGTGAAAAAGAGGGGGCGGTCTGGAATTTTCCGGCCGCGCAGCAGGGGGAACTGACGTTGAAACTGCGGCTGGAACGCAACTCCGCCGGAGTCCGCATCCTGTTGACCGACCGCTGGTTCAACCCGTCAGATCCGGTGGCGGAACACTTTGCCGCATTCCGATTCGACCTCGATGACGCGGGACGGCTCAATGAAGTTCCTGCATTCAAGCCCGGCGAATGGGCGGAACTGCGCATCCGCTGGAACCAGGAGGCGGGGAAAGCGATCTGCCTGCTCAACGGAGAGGAGGTACTGCAAACTTCCGCGCAAACCGCGACGGACAACGCCGTCTGCTATCTCCATTTGCAGAGTCTGGCGGAAACCGCCGATCCATTCGGGGTTCTGCTGGAATCCGTCTCCATGCGGGCGGAATAGAGCGTATCCATGACAGGCGATGAGAGAGGGGAGTTGTTGTTTGCCCCCCTCTCTTTTTTTTGCTATATTGCGTCTATGGCTTCCACTGCACTTGCATTTAAAAAAAATGGTGCTATATTTGGAAAAGCTGTATTTTTTTCCTGAAATTCAGGAATCATTATCAAAAAAAGGAGATGCCATGAATAAACTTTTATCCACAACTCTTGTGAGTCTGCTTTGTCTCTGCTGGGCTTCAGCGGATGAGGATTACGATCTGAGAATCAACGGCGACTTCCGCGGCGCTGCGGTGAATGCCCCGCAGGCACCGGGCTGGAGCGTTTCCCCCGGAGAGGGATCGACCCGGATGATCGTCGGAGAGGATTACGATGAGTTCGCCATCGAAGTCACGGCCGGCGCCCGGAACGGTAAAACCGTTGCCTCGGATTTGCAGCCGGTTTTCGGCAATGCCGTCAAGCTGGAAACGGAACTTAAGGGGAATGGAGTCGCGACGATCGGCATCGCCGCGTACGGCGCGGATCGGAAACCTCTTTTCACCAGAACCCGGTCCTACAACGCCACCAACTGGTGGAGCACGGCGAAAACCGTCTTCTCGTTCCCGGAACCAGAAGTGAAGTTCGTTCAGGTCATTCTCTCCGCGAATCCGGGCTCCACGATTGCGTTCGCTGATGTGGAAGCCGAATTCAAGCGTTATGCCACTGTCCCGGCGCAGCCGCAGACGCAGGTTCCGGCTCAACCCGTGGCGCAGGTCCCGGCTCAACCCGTGGCGCCGGTCCCGGCTCAACCCGTGGCACAGGAACTTCCGCAGACGATTCCACCGGCGGTTGCGCTGCCGTCGCTGATCCACGAGAAAACCTACACGCTCGGCGAAATCGGTTCGACCGTCTGCCAGGCGACGATTCCGCTCGGCGGTGATCTCGACTTCAAACTCGAAGAGGATGCCGACCAGGGACGTTACTGGACGATTACGAGTTATGATCCGGCGATCTGCCGCGTCGAGATGGAGCACGACCGGGACGGAGTCTGGCCGTTCCGCCGCGACCAGGCCGAGATCGAGCTCAAAGGCATGGCGCGGGGAACCACGACGGTGCTTTTCTCCTACCCAGATGGAAAGAGCTTCCGGATTCACTTCACCGTTCGCTGAAGCTCCTCCATTCCGCCGCTCCCGGGACGAATAAGCCGCGGGAGCCGGATATTTCGACGGTCCGTTGATTCATGCAACGGGCCGTTTTATTTTTCCGACACTTACAGCGATTTCCCTGATTCGTCCCGCAAGCGGAGCGTCTTTTCCCCGCGATCCCGCGGACCGGATGTCCGCGCCTCCCCAGCCCCCACAGCACCCATCTCGTCGAACCGCACTCTACTGCGGATCAAAACTTGTATTTTTCTGAAACGGAGGTAATGTATAATATAAATAATAGACTAAGGAGCCAAAACAATGAAATCATCGTCCGAAAACTGTGATGGAAACAGGAAGAAGTCCGATCTCCCGCCGAGCGACTCACGCCGGCTCGATGCCATTCGCGGCTGTCTGATCGGCGGAGCGGTCGGCGACGCGCTCGGAGCTCCGGTTGAATTTCTGAACCGGGACGCGATTCTCCGGAATTATGGCGGCGACGGCGTGACCGGATATGTTGAATTCGGCGACGGGACCGGGGCTGTTACCGACGATACACAGATGACGCTCTTCACTGCCGAGGGGCTGCTGCGGGCGATCGTCCGACTCAACGGCAGAGGGATCTGTGATCCGGTCGCAGTCGTGAAAAATGCGTATCAGCGCTGGCTGAAGACGCAGGATGGTATGTTTTTTTCCGACCAGGCCGACCTTGACACGGGGTGGCTCATTCGAGAAAAACAGCTCCATCGGCGACGTGCTCCCGGCATGACCTGCATTCACGCGCTCGAAAATATCCCCTGCGACTGCAGAGCCCGCAACAACAGCAAGGGATGCGGAACAGTCATGCGCATGGCGCCGGTCGGAATCCTGCTCCACCCGGAAGAGGCATACGAGAACGGCTGCAAATTTTCCGCGATCACCCACGGCCACCCGACCGGAATCACCGCCGGAGGGGCGTTCGCCATGCTGATTGCGTATCTTCTGGAGGAGAAAGACCTGGAAGAATCCCTCGCTCTGGTGGAAAAGCATCTGCAAACGCAGGACGGGACGGCCGAAACCCTCGCGGCTCTGCAGACTGCCCGGACGGCACGCACGGTTGCCGAACTTGGCGAAGGATGGGTTGCGGAGGAAGCGCTCGCCATCAGTGTTCACTGTGCCTGGAACCATCAACGAGAGTTTGAAAAGGGAGTGCTCGCTGCCGTGAACATCACGGGAGACAGCGATTCCACCGGCGCAATCACCGGCAATATCCTCGGCCTCATCAACGGCGAAGAGGCCATTCCGGAGTCGTGGCGGCGGAATCTGCAGGAATACGGGATCGTCAGCCGGATGGCCGACGATCTCTTTCAGAGATTTGACGGGGATCCGAGGTATGGCGACGCCACCAGAGAGTGGTGGGAGAAATACCCCGGAATCTGATACCCCTCCCCGCGCCTGAAGAGAGGGGGCGGTCTCATCCGGTTGAAACCTTTGGTCAATCCTGCGAATCGGGATCGACATCGTGAACCGGCTCCTCATATCTGTCCGAATACGATGCCGGCCTGTAGAGAAACCGGGGGTCGTAATAGTAGGAATAAGTGAAGCAGGGGTTCTTCGGATCGTACCCATCGGCGATGGTTCCGCCCATCGGATACCAATCCCCGTCGATCCTCTCCGCATCCTCCGGAGCGATCTTCTGCTGCAGAATATGGATGAGCAGATTCGTGTACATGAGAATCCGCTTGTATCCGAGACTCCGCAGCTTGTCCGGCTGTTCGCTCTCCGCAAACAGAAATTGCAGCGCCCGCGCTTTCGCCAGGTAGTTGAATCCCCCGTAAAAGAGCAGAAAAACGGTTCTTTTCTTCAACTCGGGGAGCAGAAGAAACAGTTCGGTCGGGACCTGGTGAAACGAAAGGGATTCCTCCTGAATCAGACGCTGGAGTTCCACATCGTCCCGAGCCGCAGCGGCGTCGAACAGCTTCCGTTCCTCCCCGGACAACTCGGAGGCCGGCTCTGCCATGATTTCCTGAAGCAGCCAGATTACTTCGGATTCCGGATAATGGGCGTGGAGAAACGCGAACGCACGCTTCCGCAATGGATACGTCATCGCCACCTGAACCACCAGCGCGGCCACCCCAATCGGAGAATCAAAAAACTCCCGGGTGGCAAGGAGATCGGGACGTTCAAGCTGGAAGCCGTCCGCAATGCACTGGACCGCGAAGTCATAATCCTGTGCCAGAATGGCGCTCTCAAGCTTCCCCTCCGGAGTCAGGTTCTCCAGCACGTTCTTGAGCGGCTCGTGGTCGGACTCCGATTCCGAGCTGACCTCGAAGAGTTCCTCGCAGGAGTATTTGACGATGAGATAGTCAATCATGTTGCGGCAGAAAGTGCGGCGGCTGTCCTCATTCCAGACCGTCTCGGCAAAAGCATGAGCATAACGGTAAACCTCGGGAGGAAGTGCCGCCTGCAGGAGTTCCGCAAGGGTTTCGTCGGAAAATTCCGCCGGATGTTCATGCGCCCAGAGAAAAGCCTCATAGCCATTCAGGCGTTTTCCCTGGCCGATCAGAGCATGGATCCGCGGCAGGTCGCAATCAAAAAACGCCTGTTCGAGTTCATTCTTCGGGAGAAAGGTGAAATTGTCCATTGTATGCCCTCCTGTTATAAAAAGCGGGATTCACGAAACTGCAGCCGAACCATGACTTCCCAGACCTCATGCAGCGCCCGATGCCAGAATGAGTCCTGCCCGTCATACTCGAAGCAGGCATTCTTGAAGTTCGGATAATCGACCGACTCCTCCAGAAGAGTCATGACCTTGCGATACTCCTCCTCCGAAACCACGAGCCGGAACTCATAATCCGAATCGCTGGTCCGAATCACCGGCGCGGGGAGTTCCGCCAGACGTTTGAGCGTCTCAAGATGGGTCTGAACTCTCGCGCGGATCATGAAATCCTCGTCGGGATGGCGCTGTTCTCTCGTTCTGACGATCGAAAAGAATCCGTATTTACTGAAGATCCACATTGATTCCTCCTCCTGCTTGCGTTTTTTCGTTTCCGTTCTGCAAACCGCCGTCGGTGACGGCGTCCGGGCTGTTCGACTGACACGGCTCCCCGGTATCGGCACGGCTCGTTCTGCCGCGCGGTTTCAAGGAGCTCTGACGCAGTCGGACAAAAGCCTCGTCTTCGACTGCGCCTGTTCCGTGGCGCTGGTTTTCGTTTTTTAAGATACGACGACGACCGGGACATCTTTTGTCCGACATCATTCGGCCGGGCGCCGCCGAAAACCGGGGAGTCCCGCTTCTGTGCGATCGATGGACATTAGATGTCCCGGACCGGCATGTATCTTGATCAACGTGACAAAAAAATACAGGAGGTGCAGGATGAAACAACGATGGTACAGAGACCCGAAGATTCTCGAAATCTTTGAAAAAGCCGCGGAGATGGCACAGAAAGATAATTGCGACGAAGTGACCGAATGGCATATTCTCCTTTCGCTGCTCCGATTTGATTCGGTCTGGCAACTGTTCTCCTCCCCCGATCGTTTGAAAGAGCGGTTGCACGCCGAGACGCAGGAGCTTTCCCTGCAGCACCGGGGATCGGGAAAGAGGCCCAGGCTGCGACCGCAACTCTTCGCATCTCTGATCCTCAGTGCCAACCGTCTGTTCCGGGAGGAAGAAATCGCCCTGCCGCGGCCCGATCATCTGGTTCAGGCTCTGTATCAGGCGGGTTCGCCGCTGCTCCGGAACATTCTGCAGAGTCATGATTACACGGAACAGGCGTCTGTCCCGGAAGAATCGGTGCAGATCCCGAACCGGCATCTGCCGGAGAGTGCCGATAAAGCATTGAAACAGTTTACGGTTGAACTGGTTTCGCTGGCTGAAAAACATCCGACTCAGGTCGTCTGCGGCCGCCGGGCCGAAACCGATATCCTGCTTCGCTCCCTCGCAAGGCGGAAGAAATGCTGTCCCGTTCTGGTCGGACAGCCCGGTGTCGGCAAAACGGCGGTGGTGGAGGCGCTCGCCTGCCGGATCGCCGCCGGAGATGTTCCTCCGGCTTTCCGCTCGACGAAAATCTACTCCCTCAACACCGGGAATCTGATTGCGGGAGCGAGTTATCGCGGCCAGTACGAGGGGCGGCTCCGGACCGTCATCAATGCGGTCCGGCAGGATCCGGACGCCGTGCTGTTCGTCGATGAACTGCATGCGCTGCTGACCTCCGGGACCAACACCGGGGACGCGCTGACCGCGGGAAACATCCTGAAACCGGAACTCGCCTCGGGAGCATTGCGATTCATCGGAGCGACAACGGCGGATGAGTACCGGAAATTCATTGAGGCAGACGGCGCCATGGAGCGGCGTTTCATCCCGATCACGGTACTCGAACCGACCCGGGAGGCGTGCCTGGAGATGCTGCAGAATAGCCGTCCCGCTCTGGAAGAGCATTATCATGTGGTGTTTCCGGATTCGATTCTCCGCTCCGCGCTGGATCTGGCCTGCGCGTTTCTGCCGCAGCGCCGCCTGCCGGACAAGGTGTTCGACGTACTGGACGAGGCGGGAGCCGAGCTGCTGCTCCGGGGGGAGAATCCGGGAACGGAGCTTACGCAGGAGAATCTCGAATCCGTCGTTGCCCGGATGGCAGGACTTCCGCACCTGCCCCATGCCGCCGCCGATCGCTTTGCGCCGCTGAGACGACTGGAATCTGAGCTCAAAGCGACGATTTTCGGGCAGGATGCCGCCATCGAAGTGCTCTGCCGCGCAGTCAAGCTCGCGGAATCCGGTTTTTCATCGTTCCGTTCCGGAACGCGGGGGGCGTTTTTCTTCAACGGGTCGACCGGCGTGGGCAAGACCGAACTCGCACGGTGCCTCGCCCGAACCCTCGGAATTCCGCTCGTGAAGTTCGACATGACCGAATATGCCGACGAGAGCACCGCGTCGCGGCTGATCGGGGCCGCGCCGGGACTGGTCGGCTGTGAGGATGGCGGATTGCTGGTCAACGCAATCCGGGAGAATCCGCACTGCGTGCTGCTGCTCGACGAGATCGAAAAGGCGCATCGCCGCATTCACCAGCTGCTGCTGCAGGTCATGGACGGCGGAACTCTGACCGACAGCCGCGGCAGGACAGCGGATTGCCGGCAGCTCTATCTGATTATGACCGGCAACGTCAAAACCGGGGGCGTCGCGCCTCTCGGCTTCGGTGGAACAGAGGAGAAACGGCCGGAAAAACCGGATCTCACGAAACAGTTCGCGCCGGAATTTCGTTCCCGCTTGACGGCGGCCGTCTCTTTCGCCCCGCTCTCATCCGAAAATCTCGGGAAAATCGTCGATGCGAAATTTGAACTGCTCCAGCGCAAAGCCCGGGAACACGGCTTTACGGTCACGCTCGATTCCACCGCCCGGCGCGAACTTGTGAGGCGCACGGCGGAGCGGAATGAGGGGGCCCGGCCGATCGCAACGCTGCTTGAGGAGTTCGCGGCGCTGCCGCTGGCGGAGCTGTTGATCGACAACGCCGCGGCGCGGAAGCGGACACTTGTTTTCTCCGGGGGAGAGTTCTCCTGTGCCGAAATCGGCGGGTGAGTCCTGATCCGCGATGAAGTTCGACTCGGACGGTTCCCCGCATCATCAACGAAAAACCGGGAGGTCACATGTTGCTTTTCATTCTGCTCCTCGGGCTCATCTGGGGATTTATCTATCTGCAGTTTCTGAAATTCTGGTACTGGATGCTGCTCGATGTGATTTCCGCATTCCGGAGGAGAGAGTTCACGATCATTCACATCGGCTGGATTCTGCTGCTCTGGGGAGTGGGAGCGTTTCTGGTCTTCTTCCCCATCGCTTTCATCCAGGGGGTTCTCGAATTCTATTCGAGATGAATCGAAAGATCCGGTTGCAGACAAATCCTGCATTGTGATTTGCAATCGGGAAATTCCGGGGTATCATACAATACCCTAAGATTTTTTTTACGAACAGATTGCCGGAAGTAAAAATCCGCAGTTACCATTCAAGGCGATTGAAGCGATGTGCAAGGACGATAAAATGAGAGAGAAAACAGAAAATACCATCCGTTGCTCGAAATGCGGGAAGTTATTCCCGATCACCATCCACGCCCTGGTGGATTGGGAAAACAATCCGGAGGCAGTCAACACCATTGAGAATCTTTCATTCAATCGAGCCGTCTGTCCCCACTGCAAAAACGATGAGGGCGGTTTTACTGCGATATGCTTCAGCGGCAGAGGGAACTGGCTCGTCGTATATGACCCGAAGCATTCCGTAACGGAGTCGATCCTCGAGACCATCCGGAACTGGTTTCCGAACTTCGAGAGCTGCCGGGCCCGGCTCGTTCCGGACAACATATCCCTGCTGGAAAGCTGCATGATCTTTGAACACGACTGGAATGAATCGATGCCGACGGCATTGCGCCTGGCCAAACTCAAAGACGGTTCCTGGGAAAAGCCGATGTACCTTGTCGATGCCATCCCGGAGGGGCATATGTTCTGCTTCATTCCTGCAGACGCCCCCCATGGAATCGTGCTTCCCGAAGATAAAATCAGAGAAACCGTTTCCGGATATAATATTGCGGAATTACCGACCGGGGAATTCCTGACGCCGGAAGATATTTCCGCCATAGTGACAGGAGGCGCCGTTTCCGCCCCGCGCTCACCGAAAAAAAATGCGGAGGTTCCGGCCGCCGACACCCGGAACGCCTACCCGCAGGATGAGCCGAAAGCCGTTGACCATGCGACCGAAACCGGACGAAAAACGCTGACCAGCCTGGAACGGTTTGAAAAAGGCAGAAGTCTGCTCGCCGGAGCGGCCGATTCGAGCGCGAAGAACCGGGCCATGAATCTGTTTACCGAAGCCTTTTATCTGGGTTGCCCGGACGATGCGCTGGCCTGCGAAGCCCCGAAGCTGGGCGCGGAGTTCCAATATCTCCTCGCGCGGCTTTATTTGAACTGGGACTATCGGAGAGTCAACTTGAAACTGGCCATGAAGTTTGCGAAAATGGCCTCGGACAACGGTCGCAAGCACGCGGACGAGCTTTACCGGACTCTGAAAAAACAACTGGGCTGAAAAAACGGAGGCCGGAAACCGGAAGAGAAGTTCCGCAAATGCGTCCGCCGCGCGGATTTCCCGGGATCGTGCAGAAAAAAAAACGAATGTCACGGAAAAAAATCCCCTTGCCTGTCAGAATGAGTCATGCTATCTTATAGGGGCATCATTCCAGTGGAACTTAAGGAAGGAGATCGATTCCATGCGCCTGAAATTTACTCTGCTGTCGTCACTGCTGACCGCGACACTCGCCCTCTCGGCCAATCCGCTCTCTCTGCCGGAGTACGAGCGCGAAGTCAAACTCACATTCCCGAATGAGGAAACGGCGAAAGCGGCGAAACTTGAATTGCTGCCGCTGCCCGAGGGGAAGAGTTTCGCATTCTCGACCCGCTGGGACGACAGCAACCCGAATCACGTCCGCATGGCCGAGCTTCTCGCGAAACATGGATTCAAGGCGACGTTCTATCTCTGCTCGACGAGCCGGAAAGGTTTCTATTCGGACGTGCTGCCGCAGCTGATCCGGAAAGGGCATTCGATCGGCAACCACACGCTGAACCACCGGAATCTCGCGACGCTGATTCCGAACGAAGTCGCCCGGCAGATCCTGCAGAACCGGGTCGAGTATGAAACCCGCAGCAACCAGACGATCAACTCGTTCGTGCTCCCCTACTGCGCCTACAAAAATGCGACCGACTCGCTCTCGCCGCTGCGCATCGGCGAGGCGCTCTACCGCTCCGGCGAACTCGGCTCCCCCGAATATCATCAGAATCTCGAAAAGGAGTACGGCATGCCCGAGGGGAGCTGGGGGACGAGCCGCCTCTTCGGCATCAACGACCGCACCCCCTCGGCTGAGACATTCGACCGCGCCATCGCCGAACGGACGAAAAACATGAAGCCCGGTGAAGTCCGCCACGCCACGCTCGGACTCCACACCTGGCAGGACGATGCCGGATTCGAGACGCTCGACAAGATCTTCGCGAAGTACGCGAACCGTCCCGACTGGTGGTACTGCAATGAAAACGAATACAACGCCTACCGGTATGCGCAGCTTCATACCCGTGTGGAAAAGCGCGTCGAGGGCGCGAACGCCATCTTCAAGCTGACCGGACCGACTCCGGCGGCGCTCGGATCCGATACGCCGCTCTGGGCGAAAGTCACCCCCGCCACGGCCGACGGGCGGACCATGGTAAAACTCCCGCACACACTGCGGATGCCGGAGCAGATCGACATGATCACCAGCGACGGCGCCCGGGTGCTGCCGTCGAAGAAGTTTCCGTTTCTCGAGGCGTCGCTCGTAATGAACGTCGAAGACGAAGAGCCCGGCGTCATTCTCACGATTTCGAACCGGGGGCGGCTGCCGCTGACGAATGTGACCGTGGCGTTCCGCCTGCCGCTGCTCTTCACCTGCGACGAGCGGGTGCCGCGCAACGATCTTGAGATGATCAATCCGGAGGTCACGCGGACGGTTTCGCACTATTTCCCGGAACACCGCCGTACGGCGCTCTACCAGTGCGGGCCGCTCTTCGCCGCGGCCGAGGTGAACTTCGAGATCGACGGGAAACCGCAGCGGCTCTGGGTCTGCACGAAAACCGAGATTCCGCAGTTCGCCGAGGCGGTTCCGCGCGATACGGCGCTCGCGCTCGGTCCGCTTCCGCCGGAACAGTTCACCGAGCAGCTGCTCGCAGCGGCATCGAATCCGGAAGAGACACTCTCGAGCTGGTCGCCGCTCGCTTCGGGCAAATGGGCTCTGCCCTATATCGTGAAGATTCCGAAGAAAGAGAAACAGCAGATCGCCGTCGCGCTGACGTTCCGAGCCGACGCCGTCATCGACACCTGGAAACTCCATGTTCCGAAAAACAACGTGAAAGGTGTCTTTCTGAACGGGAAGAAAGTCGAGGACCGGACACTGCCGACCCCCATCGTCACCCGCAAGGGGCTGAATCGGCTCGTCGTGCTGTACGACACGGATCGCGGCGGTGAGCAGATGATCTCCGTCACCCGCGGCAGCAACCCGAACCTGCCGGTCGAATTCGTCCGCGAATAATCAATCAGACAGGGAGAAACACGAAATATGTTCTGCCAAAAGTGCGGGACCCAGGTACAGGACGGCAGCCGTTTCTGTCCGAAATGCGGCAGCGCGATCGGGTCTCAAACGGTCGTGGTGGTCAACGACGACAGCGGACTGGGGATATTGATCCCGCGCAACACGCTGGCGCTCTGGGCCTATTATCTCGGCATCTTCTCACCGGTCTGCGGAATCACCGCGATTCCGGCTCTCATCACTGGAATTCTCGGGCTGCGCTATGCGAAACAGCACCCGGAGGCCAGAGGCGCCATCCACGCATGGGTCGGAATCATCATGGGCGGCGGGTGTATTCTGCTGATTTTGCTGATGGTGGTGGCTGGCTCCATCGCCACGCTGAACGAATAATCGGCGACCGCCCCGGCGGGCCAAACAGGAAAGGTGTCACACATGTTCTGTACGCAATGCGGGAAAGAGATTCCGGATAATTCCCCACACTGTCCGTTTTGCAAACATTCGCCTGCCGCTCCCGCCGAAGCGCAGGCGCAGACGATCAACTCCTGGCTGGTACCCGCGATTCTCGTGACGATTCTCTGCTGTATGCCTTTCGGCATCGTGGCGCTTATCTACGCGGCCCGGGTCAGCGCCCTGGCGGCCGCCGGTAACGTCGCCGAAGCGCAAAATGTCGCCAGACAGGCCAGAAACTGGACTCTTGCCGGAGCGATCTGCGGCGCGGCCGTTTACCTCATCACCTGGTCTTTCTACATCGTCATGCTCATTTTTGCGCTGGACTCGAGTCGGTAAACACGGTTTTCAGACTCCCGGCAATCAGCCGTCCCGGCGGGGGGCGGCTTTTTCCATTCCGGTCATGCCCGCGGCGCAGGGGAGAAATTGCTCTTGCCGGAGATGGTTTCCGCAACGAGCCGCAGGATCGCGGTACGCTCGAGCATCGGCTCGGGGTAATCGAATGAGCCGGGGGCGCCGCAGTGATTCATGAGGCAGTCGAGCGCGCGTCTCTTCGCTTCCGGCGCGGTGACGAATTCGATCCGCCCGGTCGCGATCACGCTCTCATAGCGGCAGGTCGAGCGGCAAACGGGAGTCCCGAGTTCGATCCGGTTGTCCCCGACGGCACAGAGCGAAACCCGCGAATCCTCGCGCAGACAGTCGATCTTGTGCCCCTCGACCGCCGAGTGGAAGTAGAAGACAAAACGCCCGTCCTCCTCCTGCCGGAATCCGAACGAAACCGGCACCAGAGCGGGCGTTCCGCCGTCGAGAAACGCGAGTACGGCATAACCCGCCCGGCCGAGAATCCCGGCCAGGGCGGCAGCATCCGTGATTTCCCGTTCCGCACGGCGCATCAGAACGAGTTGCCCATATCGACGATGGCCTCTTTGACCTCGCGCTTCTCGTACTTGGAGTTCTTGATGAGTTCGTGCAGCATCGCATCGAACTTCCCGGTATCCATCGGAATGGAAACCTCTTCGCCTTTAAGTCCGGAGTAGAGCATCGCGTTGCCGAATTCGACCGAACGGATTCCCTCTTCGCCGCGAGCGACGAGTTCCGCTTTCGGATCGAGCACCGCTTTCACGAACGCCTCGATCACATCCTGGTGCTCATGGCCGGTATCCTTGCGGGTCGGAACAACGACTTCCCACATATCCATGCTCGGGAACGACTCCGGAGTCGTGCGGCAGAACTCGTTCACATCGACCTCGGTCCGCTTGAACCGGATCACGCCGTCCTCAAACACCATGCGGCCGCGGGTGCCGGAGATCTCAAGCCGGTTGGTGCCGGGGAATTCGCCGGTCGAAGTGATGAAGTTGCCCGTCGAACCATCCGCAAATTCACAATAGGTGTTCACATCGTCCTCGACCTCGATCTCATGGTATTTCCCGATCGAAACCGTGCTGCGCACTTTCACCGGCAACCCGAAAAACCACTGGAACAGATCGAGATGGTGCGGGCACTGATTCAGCAGCACGCCGCCGCCCTCGCCCGCCCAGGTCGCCCGCCACGAGCCGCTGTCGTAATAGCTCTGCGAACGGAACCAGTCCGTCACCGTCCAGTTCACGCGGACGATCCGGCCGAATTCGCCGTTGTCGATCATCTGCTTGATCTTCTTATGCGCCTGTCGCGTACGCTGATTGAACATCAGCGCAAACCGCAGCTCGGGATGTTTCGCATGCGCGTCGATCATCTTCTGCGCAAGACTCTTGGTCACGGCAACCGGCTTCTCGCACAGTACGTGAATCCCTTTCTCGAACGCCTGAATCGCAATCGGCGTATGGTCGTAGTGCGGCACCGAGATGATGACTGCGTCAACCGTGCCGGAGTTCAGCAGATCATCCACCGAATAAAACACCCGGCAATCTTTCGGCGCCTTCTTCGCCATCCGGTCCGCGCGCTCCCGGTCGCGGTCGCAGATGGCGGCCAGAACCGCCTCCGGAACATTCTGTACGTTCGTGATGTGCGCCGAACCCATATTGCCGACGCCGATGATGCCGATCCTGACTTTATCCATAGTTGACGCGCCTCCCGCATTACTTTGTTAAATGGGTTAACATAATATAAAATACACCCGTTCGACCGGATTGCAAGGAATCCGACTCGATTTTTTCGCCGGGCGGTGCTATATTAATCAGAATACCAACAACGATAAAGGTGAATCCAGTGCTGAATCCGATCATAGAAAATGCCTACAAGGTGCTCGACGGCGGCGCGCTGACCCGCGCGGAGGCGCTCGAAATCGCCGAAAAGATCGAGGGGGAAGAGATCCTCGACCTGATTTCACTGGCGAACAAGGTGCGCCGGAAATTCGCGCGCGAGATCACGCCGTGCTCCATTTTGAATGCCAAGTCCGGAGTCTGTTCGCAGAACTGCCGTTTCTGCGCGCAGAGCGGACATCACAACACCGGAATCGAAACCTACGATCTGCTGCCGGCGGAACAGGTGCTCGAGGCCGCGCGCCGCGCGTATGAAAACGGCGTGCGCGCATTCGGGTACGTCACGAGCGGTTTCGGATATAAGACCCCGACGCCGGAATTCCGGAAGATTCTCGATACGCTCGATCTGCTGCACCGGGAGCTGCCGGATCTGAAGATCTGCGTCTCGATCGGCATCCTCTCGCGCGAAACCGCGAAGCTGCTCGCGGAACATCACGCCTGGCGGTACAACATGAACCTGCAGACCAGTCCGAAGCGCTATGCGGAACTGATCTCCGACACGCACACGATTGAGGAGAAGATCGCGACGATCCGCTATCTGCAGGAGTTCGGCGTGACCAACTGCACCGGCGGCATCTTCGGACTCGGGGAGAACTGGGAGGATCGTGTCGATATGGCGTTTGCGATCCGCGAACTCGACGTGGAGGGGTCTCCCCTGAACGTGCTGCTGCCGATCAAGGGAACGCCGCTCGAAGGACGTGAGATCATGGCCCCCGCAGACGTCGCGAAAGCATTTGCGATTTTCCGGATCGTGAACCCGACGAAGATGATCAAGTTCGCCGCTGGACGCGAGACGGTCATGAAGGATTTCCAGGGACTTCTGATGCTCTCCGGACTCAACAGCATGATCACCGGCGGCTACCTCACAACCCGCGGCCGCAGCTTCGAGGATGATGTGAAATTCATCGAACAGCTGAACCGGTTCTGAGGAGGAATGAAGATGGGATTCCGGGAAGAACTCGCCGCCGACGCGGCGCAGCTTGAATCGGGCGGACGTCTGCGCATCCTGCGCGAGATCGCGCCGGAGGGACACGGCCTCTGCCGCTGCGACGGCAGAACGTACTGGAATTTTTCGAGCAACGACTACATGGGCATCGCGGCGGACGCGGAACTGCGGAAGAGATTCTATGCGGAATACCCCGACACCGCGACACCCGAACTCGCACTCTCAAGCGCCTCGAGCCGGCTGCTGACCGGCAACACGCCCGCCTACACGCGGCTCGAAGCGAAACTCTCGGAACGTTACAATCACCGTGCCGCGCTCGTCTTCAACAGCGGCTACCATGCGAACATCGGGATATTGCCAGCGCTCGCGTCGAAAGAGGACCTGATTCTCTCGGACAAGCTGAACCATGCGAGCATCATCGATGGAATGCGTCTCGCGGATGCGGAGTTCCGCCGGTATCCGCATCTCGACTGCGACCGGCTCGAAGCGATTCTCAGGCAGAAGCGGGCGGATTACCGGAGAGTCTTCCTCGTGACCGAATCGGTCTTCAGCATGGACGGCGACACGGCCGATCTGCGCCGCCTCGTCGAACTCAAGAAGCTGTACGACTGCATTCTTGTCGTGGATGAAGCGCACTCGGTCGGAGTGCGCGGTCCGAAAGGGACGGGTCTCGCGGCGGAACTCGGCATCGCGGATGAAATCGATGTGCTCATCGGGACGTTCGGCAAGGCGTTCGGATCGACCGGGGCCTATGCGATCATGGCGCCGGAAACCCGGACATACCTCATCAATCACATGCGGCCGCTCATCTTCACGACGGGACTGCCGCCGGCGGTGCTGAACTGGAGCTGCTTCGTGCTCGACCGCTGCGCGGAGATGGACGCCGAACGCGCGAAACTGCGCCGCATGGGCGAGACGCTGCGTCAGGCTTTCGGGGCGAACACCATCGCGGGCGACTCGCAGATCGTGCCGTTCCGGATCGGGGGCGACCGGGAGGCGGTCGAAAAAGCGAACTACTTCCTCGAGAACGGGTTTCTTGTTTTTGCGATCCGTCCGCCGACGGTTCCGCCGAACGGAGCCAGGCTGCGTTTTTCGCTTTCGGCGGCGCTGCCGGAGGAGTCGATCGAGCAACTCCGGAGGTTGATTTGAAACTCTCGTGGCTTCATCGCACCGGAGACGGCAGAAGAGTCCTGCTCTTCTTCAACGGCTGGAGCATGGACGACACGCTCTTCGAGGGATGGGAGACCTCCGGAGTCGACGTTCTGACCGTCTGCGACTACACCCATCTCGAACCGCTGCCGGAACTCGCGGGTTATGAGGAGCTGCACCTCGCGGCGTGGTCGCTCGGCGTGCGGGTTGCGGCGGAACTGCTCGAAAACAGGCCGTACCGCTTCGAGACGGCGACGGCGTTCAACGGGACGCTGCGTCCGGTCGACGCGGAGTTCGGGATCGATCCGGCCATCTTCGCCGGAACTGCCGAACACTGGGGAGACGAACGCGCGAGGGAACGATTCTACCGGCGGCTCGCCGGCAGCGCACCATTCCGGCAGCCGCGGAGAACGCCGGAGTCGCAGCAGGAGGAACTCGTTTCCCTGCAAAAACATATCGAGTCATCCCCCGTTCCGGTCAATCCGTTCCGGCGGGCGTGGATTTCGGGGCGTGACCGGATCATCCCGGCCGCGGCGCAGCGGAAATTCTGGGCGGGAGAGTCCGTTGCCGTCACGGAAAAACCGGATGCCCCGCACTTTCCGTTCGGGGAGATTCACTCGTTCGAGGAGATCATCGATGCCGGGCGCGATCGATAAAAATGCGGTCCGACAGCGTTTCCAACGCAGTCTCGAGACCTACAACCGCGCCGCGACAGTCCAGCGCGATATGGCCGGAACATTGCTCGACCTCTTCGCAGCCGCCACGCTTGAGCGGCAGTTCGAGATGATCACGGAGCTCGGGTGCGGGGCGGGGATTCTGACCGACCGTATCGCGGAACGGTTCGACTTCGCACACCTCACACTCATCGACCTCGTTCCGGAGTGCGAGGCGTTTCACCGCGGCCGGGCGAATGCGGAATTTCTCTGCGGCGACATCGAAACGATCGAACTGCCGGAGTCGGATCTCTTTCTCTCGAATGCGGTGTTTCAATGGCTCGCCGAACCGGAACAATTCTTCGGCCGGGTCGCGGAAAAGCTGCGCAACGGCGGTTATCTCGCATTCACGACATTCGGGCCGGAGACGCTGCACGAACTCTCGAGCCTGACCGGAAACGGACTGCCGTACCGGACGGCGGCGGAACTCGTCAACATCCTGGAATCGAACGGATTGCATGTCATAGCCTCGCACGAGGAACTCATCGTGCAGGAGTTCGATTCTCCGCTCGCGGCACTGCGGAGTTTGAAAGAGACCGGCGTGACCGCCGTCTCCGCGGGCCGTCCGTGGAGCCGCCGCACCCTGGCGGAATTCTCTGAAACCTACACGGACCGTTTCCGGCTGTCGAACGGAAACGTGCCGCTGACCTATCATCCGATCGCCCTCGTGGCGGGAAAGAAGCTGACAACATGAGCGTATATTTCATCTCAGGAATCGATACCGACATCGGCAAAAGCGTCGCGGTCGGCATGATGGCGCGCGACCTCCATGCCCGCGGGAAGCGGGTCATTACCATGAAACTCGTCCAGACCGGCAACGACGGATTCTCCGAGGATCTCGACAAGCACCGCGCGATGATGAACGTCCCCCGCTTTCCGGAGGACGAGGCGGGGCTGACCGCGCCGCAGATCTTCCGTTTCCCCTCGTCGCCCCACCTCGCGGCGAAACTCGAGGGACGCGAACTTGACCTCGACGCGATCCGCCGCGCCGTCGCGGAGGTGTCGAACCGCTATGAGTTCGTGCTGCTCGAGGGGGCGGGCGGACTCGCGGTTCCGCTGACTGAGGATCTGCTGACCATCGACTTCGCGGCGGAGCTCGGCTGTCCGCTGATTCTCGTCACCTCGGGGCGGCTCGGAAGTCTGAACCACACGATCCTCTCGATCGAGGCGGCGGCGAACCGGAACATGCGCATCGCCGGAGTCGTCTACAACCGCTTTCCGAAAGCCGATCCGATCATCGACGGGGACTCCCCGCGCATGATCCGCAAGTACCTGAAACGGCACGGAATGCCGGAGACGGTCGTCGACCTGCCCGAAGTGCATGAACCGCTGCCGGAGGTCGATTTCTCCGCGATCTTCACCCCGGAGGCGACGAAATGAACCGCGAAGAACTGCTCGCCGTCGATCGCAGTCATCTCTGGCATCCCTATGCGTCGATTTCCGCTCCGCCGCCGGTGAATCTCGCGGTTGCGGCACACGGAACGCACATCCGGCTCGACGACGGGTTGGAACTCATCGACGGAATCTCGAGCTGGTGGTGCATGGCGCACGGCCACAACCATCCGGCCATCGTCGCGGCGATCCGCGCGCAGGCGGAGAAGTTCGCTCAGGTCATGTTCGCGGGTTTCACGCACGAACCGGCCATCGAACTGGCCGCCGAGCTCGTCAAACACACCCCGGCGGGCGTGAACAAGATCTTCTTTGCCGATTCCGGTTCCGTCGCGGTTGAATGCGCCGCCAAGATGGCCGTGCAGTATCAGTTCGCGGCGGGACATCCGCGACGCTGCCGGCTCGCGGCGCTGCGCGGCGGATACCACGGCGACACCGCCGGAGCGATGGCGCTCTGCGACCCGGAGGGAATGCACCAGGTGTTTCACGGCTATCTGCAGCAGAATTTCTTCCTGCCGAAGCCGCGCATTCCGTTCGACGGCGAATGGGATGAGTCGGAGTTCAAGCCGATGGAGGAGCTGCTCGACCGGCATGGTGACGAGATCGCCGCGGTCTTTATCGAACCGGTCTTTCAGGGCGGGAACGCAATGTGGTTCTACCACCCGATGTATATGAAAAAGCTGCGCGAGGCGTGCAGCGAACGCGGAATCCTGCTCGCAATCGACGAAATCGCAACCGGGTTCGGACGGATCGGCCGCTACTTCGCGTGCGAATATGCGGGAGTCACGCCGGACATCATGTGCGTCGGGAAAGGGTTGACCGGCGGATCGATCACGCTCGCGGCGGCGATCGCCTCGGAACAGGTTGCGGAGACCATCTGCGCAACACCGCCCGGAAAATTCATGCACGGACCGACATTCATGGCCAATCCGGTCGCCTGCGCGGCGGGCGTCGCCTCGCTGCGGCTTTTCGATTCGTATGACTGGAAAGCGAAAGTCGATGCGATCGAGTCACAGCTCAAGCGCGAACTCGCACCGTACCGGGAACATCCGAACGTCACGGACGTGCGCGTGCTCGGCGCGATCGGCGTCGTCGAACTCAAGACGCCCCCCTCCCCCGAACGGGTTCAGAAACTCGTGCGGGAAACCGGCGTCTGGCTGCGGCCGTTCGGTCCGTGGCTCTACACGATGCCGCCTTTCGTCACGCCGCCGGAGGAGATCTCCATCATCGTCGACGCGATGGGAAAGATGCTTTAACACTCAGGGGAGCAGAAACTTCAGAGCTTTCTCATCGAGCGTCGGACGGCGATCGGAAAGCGTATCGAGCCGGAAGCGCGGCAGAATCGCGTCGACACTCAACTCCTCGCCGAACTCGGCCCAGCCGCCCCAGTAAGCGAGCAGTCCGAGAATCCGCTCCGGACGCACTCCGGCCGAGAAGAGCGCGTCGAGCGTGAGTCCGCCGGTCCGTTTCGCGAGCCGCTTTCCGTCGGAATCGACCACGACCGGCAGATGGCAGTACTCCGGCAGCGGCCGCTCCGGCGCGAGCGCTTTCCACAGCAGGATCTGCCACGGCGTGCAGGCAAGAAGATCTCCGCCGCGCACGATCTGCGTCACAGCCATGTCGATGTCATCCGCCACGACTGCAAGCTGGTAACCGATGCCGTCCGGATGGCGCGCGATCGGGAAGTCGCCGTAGGTCTCCGCGAGATTCACGCGCTGTTCGCCGCAGAGCCGGTCCCGGAACACGATCTCCCCTGCCGGCACCCGGAATCTCCACGCGGGGAGTCGCCCGCTCCCCTCAAGCACCCGCCTCGCCTCGTCATAAGAGCGGAAGCGCCCGCGGCAGCGTCCGTCGTACGGGTGAAAATCCCCCGCGTGCGGAGCCGCCCCCATGCGCTGCACGTCGCGCCGGGAACAGATGCACGGATAGACGAGCTTCTGTTCGAGCAGCCGGTCGAGCGAAGCGCGGTACAGCGCGCTGCGCCCGCTCTGGCGGTAGGGTTCATGCGGGCCGCCGACGCCGTACCCCTCATCCCAGTCGAGCCCGAGGCGGCGCAGATCGCGGCAGTTGCCGTCGATCACGGCGGGATCGCGCCCGTGTCCCTCGATGTCCTCGATCCGCATGAGAATCCGCCCTCCCCGGCTGCGCACACAGAGCCACGCAACCAGAAACGTCATCGCGTTCCCGAGGTGCAGCGGCCCGGTCGGACTCGGAGCAAACCGTCCGAGGAGGCGGCGTTGAGGAGGAATCGTTACCGTATCCATAATACACTCCCCCTCATAACAGCGACTGGGCGTCGACATCGACGTAGACGTCGATCCCTTTCGGGACGGGCCGGTGCAATGCGAGCACGCGCAGCGCCTGCTTGAGGATCTTCATCCTGCGGCCGCGAATCACGAGCATGTAGCGGAATTTCCCCTTGATCCGCTCGATCGGCGCAGGCGACGGGCCGGCGATCCGGATCTCGTCGTGAACGTAATGATTCACCTCGGCCGTGAACGCGGACGCATACTCCGCGAGCTTCGACTCGTCCTCCCCGCGGAAAAACACCGTGATGAGATGCGTGTAGGGGGGATAGTCCAGCAGCTCGCGGAACTCGAGATCGAACTTGGAAAACCCGTCGTAATCGCGGTTTGCGGCGTAAAGGATCGTCTCGTTTTCCGGATTGTGCGTCTGGATGATGACCTCGCCCCGGATGTCGCCGCGCCCCGCCCGGCCCGCAACCTGCGTAATCAACTGAAACGTCCGCTCGTTCGCCCGGAAGTCCGGCATCGTGAGCCCGAGGTCGGCATTGATGATTCCGACCAGCGTCACGTTCGGGAAGTGCAGCCCCTTGGCGATCATCTGCGTGCCGATGAGAATATCAAGTTCGCCGCGGCGGAACCGCTCGAGCACAATCTCATAGTCATCGGCGCCGCGCATCGTGTCGGAATCCATGCGCGCAATCCGGGCCGGGTGAAATACCGCTCCGGCGACCGCCTCGATCTTCTCCGTTCCGACTCCGGCATAGCGGATCTTCTCCGACCCGCACTGCGGACACACCTTGTAGGCAGGGATCACCCCGCCGCACAAGTGGCAGCTCAGCAGTTCCCGCTGCTTTGAATAGGTGTAACTCACGGAACAGTCCGGGCAGCGCGCTTCAAAGCCGCACTCCCCGCAAATCATGACCCGCGCATAACCGCGCCGGTTCAGAAAGAGGATGCTCTGCTCCCCGCGGTTCATCCGGTCGCGCACCGCCTCGATCAGCATACGCGAGAAGAACGTGCTCTTGCCCGGCTCCGGAGGCCCGTCGAGCCGCTGATCGACGATGCGGATGTGCGGAGGGAGTTTGTTGTCGACCTGTGCGGCCATGCGGGCGAGCAGGAATTTCCCGGTTTCAGCATTGTACATGCTCTCGGCCGAGGGGGTCGCCGAACCGAGGATGACCGCCGCCCCCTCGAGCTTGCCGCGCATGACGGCGACATCGCGCGCGGAGTAGCGCGGCGCCTCGGATTGTTTGTAACTCGACTCGTGCTCCTCGTCGACAATGATGAGCCCGAGGTCGCGGAACGGCGCAAACAACGCCGACCGCGCGCCGACCGCGATCTTCACTTCGCCGTCGTTGATCCGGTTCCACTCGTCGAACCGCTCCCCGTCGGAGAGTCGGCTGTGCAGAATGCTCACCGCATCGCCGAACCGCGCCCGGAATCGGCGAACCGTCTGCGGAGTGAGCGAGATCTCCGGCACAAGCACGATCGAAGATTTCCCGCGCTCCAACGCCATTGCGATCGACTGCAGGTAAACTTCAGTTTTGCCGGAATTGGTCACACCGAGCAGCAGCAGAACATGACCAGCCGTTTCCCTGTCGAGCATCTGCCGGATCGTCGCAAGCGCTTTCGCCTGATCGGGCGACGGCTTGAGCGCAGTGGTCGGAATCACCTGTCCCGCCCCGAACGCATCGCGCCGCACGAGCTCCTCCACCGTCTCGACGAGCCCTTTCCGGACCAGCGTCTGCAAGGAGGAGTTCGAGAATGCCGGAACCGACATTTTCAGCGATTCGATCGTCTGAGCGCCGTCCGAAAGCAGCGATTTGAGCAGATCGACCCGCAGCGCGGCCGATGGTTTCGCGGCGTTGACCGCCACGAAAGTCGAGGCGGCCTCGCGGTCGGCGATCCGGTAAAGTTTCCGTTTTTTCGGCTTGACTTTGCCGCTGCGCACCGCGGCCGGCAGCAGCGTGCGGATCGCCTGTTCCTGGCTGCAGCAATAGTAATCGGCCATCCAGCGGCCGAGCGTCACAAGCTGTTCCGGCACATGCGCCCGGTCGCCGCAGATTCCGAGAATCGGCTTGAGTTTCCCGGCGTAATCGCTCGCATCGGCCAGGCTGAGCACATAACCGTCCCGCCGGGAGCGGCCGAAAGGGACCGACACCATCGTGCCGACCTTGACCCGCCCCTCGAGTTCCGCCGGAATCTCGTAGTCGAACTCCTTGTCCAGTGCAAGGTCGACGATCACTTTCGCCACAGCCATTCCCGTCTCCGTCTCCGTTACCTGAAATCGTGGTAATATACCGGGTCATCCGCCCGAATGCAACAGTTGAAAATAAAAAAAACCGCCCCCCGGAGAGAGCGGCTTTCCATCCGGAATTCCGGAGTCTTACTTCACGGCGTTCGCGGAGACGTTGATCGAACGGGTGTAGAAGATGAACCCGCCGACCGAATACTGCGACGCGAGGTCGAGCGTCCGGCTCGCCTTGAGCTCCCGACTCTTCGCCGTGACCATCGGAATCATCGACTCGACGTTCACCGTATCCTCGAGCACGGCAATGCTGCCCGGGTTCTCGGTCGAACCGGCAAAGAGCGGAATCGAAAAGAGGTAGATTCCCCAGTTCTGCGCGTTCAAATGCGCAACCGGCGTTCCGGAGAGCGAAACCCGCTGACCGTTCAAATTCGGATTCTGAACCGCTTCAACGCTGGCGCAACCCGCAAACAGCAGAGCAACGGCAGCAACAGAAAGGAAAAGTGCAATCTTTTTCATGAGTACATTCCTGTAAATTTAATGTTATGCATGCCGGAAGCGCTTACTTCACCGCGTTGCCGGAGACCGTGACCGTCTTCCAGTAGAGGATAAACGGGAACGGAACCGGAATGTTCGTGCTGCCCGCCGACGAAACGAGATCGACCGTTTCAGATGCACGCATCGCTTTCGCCTGACCCGTAACCATCTCCGTCACCGCGGTCACATTGCAGGAGTCCTCGCCGAACGCGATGGTTCCCGGATTCTCGGTCGAACCGACGATAAGCGGAATCCACAGCAAATAGAGCCCGCTGCTGTAACCGGAGATGTGCGCCACCCCCGTTCCGGAAGCGGTGATCTTCTGCCCGTTGAATTTCGACGAGTCGGCAGTCTGCAGCGACGAACAGCCGGCGAACAGGACGGCCACGCCTGCCAGAGCAAACAGAAACGCGATTTTTTTCTTCATTTCCCTGATCCTTCTTTTACTGATAAAACGGAGACCTGGAGCTACGCCCCACCCGGGTACGGCTCCTGCCGGAATCCACCACTGAGGCTGAATATACCATCGTGAGCTCAAAATGCAAGCCGTCTCCCGGCCGACACCCCGAAAAAAACGCAGAATCACTTCCCGATTCCGAGGTAAGGCTTCAGATACCGCCCGGTGTGAGAGCGTTTTACCCTCGCGACCTCCTCCGGCGTACCGCTGGCGATGACCCGCCCGCCATGGTCTCCTCCCTCCGGTCCCATGTCGATGATGTGGTCCGCCGTTTTGATCACGTCGAGATTATGCTCGATCACGATGACGGTGTTGCCCATGTCGCGCAGACGGCAGAGCACCTTGAGCAGTTGATCGATGTCCGCGAGATGCAGCCCCGTGGTCGGTTCGTCGAGGATGTAGACCGTATGGCCGCGTGGAATCCGTGCAAGTTCCGCAGCGAGTTTAACCCGCTGCGCCTCTCCGCCCGAGAGCGTCGTCGCGGGCTGTCCGAGCGTGATGTAGCCGAGTCCGACCTCCTGCAGCGTCTTGAATTTGCGCGCGAGAGACGGAACCGCGCTGAAGAATTCCACCGCCTGATTCACCGTCATATCAAGAACATCGGCGATGTTCTTCTTCTTGTAGTGGACGCCGAGCGTCTCCTGGTTGAACCGCCGCCCGCCGCAGGCGGAACACTCGACGTAAACGTCCGAGAGAAACTGCATCTCGATCTTCTTGATGCCGTCGCCGCGGCACTCTTCGCAGCGCCCGCCTTTCACGTTGAAACTGAACCGGCCCGGCCCGTAGCCGCGCACTTTCGACTCCGGCAGTTCGGAGAAGAGCTTGCGGATCGCACCGAATGCCTCGGTGTAGGTCGCCGGATTCGAGCGCGGCGTGCGGCCGATCGGGCTCTGGTCGATCACGATCGCCTTGTCCACATATTCCAGCCCCTCGATCGCCGCATGTTTCCCGGGCGGAAGATCCTGAATCCCCTGATGCGCATTCAGTGCCCGCACGAGAATCCCGTTGATGAGCGAACTCTTCCCCGACCCCGAGACGCCGGTCACGCAGGTGAACGTTCCGAGCGGGATCTCCACGTCGATTTTCTTCAGATTGTTGAGCGCGGCTCCAACGATACGCAACTTCTTGCCATTTCCTTTGTTGCGTGTCTCCGGAACTGCGATGGAGCGGCGTCCCGCCAGGAAGTCCCCGGTCAGCGAGCGCGGGAAAGACGGAATCTTCTCCGGCCGACCGCAGGCGACGAGTTCGCCGCCGTGCACCCCCGCCCCCGGCCCGAGGTCGAGCACGTAATCGGCCCGCCGGATCGTGTCGAGATCGTGTTCAACCACGAGCACCGTGTTGCCGATGTCGCGCAGTTTTTCAAGCGTATCGAGCAATCGGTCGTTGTCGCGCTGATGAAGCCCGATCGACGGCTCGTCGAGGATGTAAAGCACCCCGACCAATCCGCATCCGAGCTGCGTCGCAAGCCGGATCCGCTGCGCTTCCCCGCCCGAGAGCGTGCTCGATACCCGGTTCAGCGTCAGATAGTTGAGCCCGACGTCCGAGAGAAAGGTCAGACGGCTCCGGATCTCCTTGAGGATATCACCCGCGATCGCAGCATGCTCTCCCTCGAGTTTCAGATTCGTCACGAAATCGCGCGCGGCTTCGACCGAAAGCGCATTGAACTCGTGCAGCCCGAGACCGCCGACCGTCACGGCCAGACTCACCGGATTGAGTCGCGCCCCGTGGCACACGGGACACTCGCGCGGACTCAGATATTCGCTGAGGCGCTCCCGTACGGAATCGGATTCCGTCTCCTCCATGCGGCGGCGCAGATTCTCGAGCACCCCCTCGAACGGCTTGCTCCAGTGGAACTTGCGACCGTGCATCCAGTAGTCGAATTCGAGCGGATCCTGCCCGCTGCCGTAGAGAATGACATGGCGGACTTTCTCCGGCAGGTCACGGAACGGCGTCGTCAGCATCGCGGGCTCGTTCAACCACTCGGCGAGCTTGCGCAGCAGCAGGTTATAGTAGATGATCAAATGCCGCGGGCCGCGCCGCCACCCCGGAATCGCCCCGTTCTTGATCGAGAGCGACGGATCGGGAATCACTTTGAGCGGATCCATCACCTGTTGAATCCCCAGCCCGTTGCAGTGCGGGCACGCCCCGTAAGGCGAGTTGAACGAGAAGTTCCGCGGCAGCAGCTCCCCGCACGAAATGCCGCAGTGAACACAGGCGAGATTCTCGCTGAACGACTCCTCGGCGAACTCCGGCGCTTCCCCGTCCCGCGGAGCTTCGAGCAGAACGGTCAGCGTGCCGTTCCCGTGGCGCAGCGCCAGTTCAACGGAATCGGTAAGCCGCGAACGGTCGGCCTTTCCGGTGATCAGCCGGTCGACCACCGCTTCAATCGTGTGGCGAAGGTTTTTCTCAAGAGACGGAACCTCTTCCGGATCATCGATTTCCACGATTTTTCCATCGATTCTGACCCGGACGAATCCGGCGGAGCGGATCTTCTCGAGCACATCGCGGTGTTCCCCTTTCCGGCCGCTCACGAACGGAGCGAGAATCATCATCCGGTTTCCTGGGCGCAGCGCAAGAAGTTGTCCGGCAATGGCTTCGGCAGATTGCGAAGCGAGAACCCTCCCGCACTTCGGGCAATGCGGAATCCCGACATGCGCATAGAGCAGCCGAAGATAGTCGTAGATCTCGGTCACGGTCGCGACGGTTGAACGCGGCGTTCCTCCGGCGGTGCGCTGCTCGATCGCGATGGCGGGCGAAAGACCGGCAATGTGCTCAACTTTCGGCTTCTGCATGCGGTCGAGGAACTGCCGCGCATAAGCCGAGAGACTCTCGACATAGCGCCGCTGCCCCTCGGCGTAGAGTGTATCAAATGCAAGTGACGATTTCCCGGAACCGGAGAGCCCGGTGATGACGACCAGTTCATTGCGCGGAATCGTCACATCGACATTCTTCAGATTATGCTGCGACGCACCGCGGATTTCGATTTTTTCGAACATACGTTGCGATCCTTTCCTCGATCTTTATAATATAGTGCAAAATCGAAAAAAGTATATCGCAAACCGCAAAAAAACCGCGGGATTCAGCGCCGGAACGAAGCGGCGAAGCTGCGCAGATCCTCCTCCCGCTCCGCGGGGACCGAGCCGGAAATCACAAAGAGCTCCGGCTTTCCGATCTCGTCGATCAGCTGCGCGGCCGCCTCGAAGTTCCCGCCGGGAGAGATCCAGATCTTCTTCCCCGCCGCGGCGATCTGCCGGTAGACGTCGACCCAGTCGAGCAACTCGCCGCCCCCGGCGCCGCAGACCCATTGAACCCCCTCAAGCTCCTCGATCTTCAGAATCTGCGGCAGATGCGGCAACTCCCCTTTCCCGTCAAGATGGTAGAAACTGCGCGCGATCCGGCGGCAGCTCCGGCGCAGGTCCGGCAGCACGAACTGCCCGAACATCTCCGGTGAGATCATATAACAGAAGTCACACTGCAGCATGTAGTAAGGCTGGGTCGAAAACACCCCGTCCCAGGCGCTGTACCCGTGATTCTCCGGCAGAATCCCGCTGAAACAGTCGAACGCCTCGAACCACGCCTGCTGCACCTCCTCCGAGATGCGCCGGACCTCCTGCGGACAGTCGTACAGCGCATAAAGGAGCTCCTCGCCCGGAATCAGCGAACTGACCACGTCGAGCGTTCCCCCGAGGTCGGTACAGCCGATGTGAAATCTCCCGTGCCGCTCCCGCGCCGCGAAGAGAAACTCCTCGATCCGGCGGAACCACGGCGAATCCCGCTCGAGGCGCGGACGAATCCGGTCCGGCGTCATGCCGCTCCACTTCCCCGGCGTGAACCAGACGGTGTCGATGCCGTTGTGCGCCTCTCCGCCGATCATCGCGGCCAGCACGCCCGGGCCGAAATTGAGCCATACCGACGGATACGACTCCGCAACATAGGTGCAGTGCGCGAGATAATTCTCGATCTCATCGAGAATCTCCGACGCCGGAATCGAAAAATCATATTGCGAAAGATAGTGGTGCGGCCGCTTCACGCTCCCCGCGGGCGGCGCGACCGGGACCTGGAACACCGGCCCCCTGCTCTCTCCGCGATGCCAGGCCTCCCAGCGGGCGGCGACGCTCTTCCAGTCAAACTCTTCCACTTTTCTCATCGTGTCTCCAGTTCTGCAAACAAATGGTATTTCGACAAGTTTCCGTGTCCCGCAGATCCGTCGATCACTGCCGGTAGCCGGACGGGGGGCACCCCATATAACGTTTGAACTGCGCGGAAAATTCATAGGGGGAAGCATATCCGAGCATATCCGAAATCTCGGAAATGGTCAACTCCGGCCGGAGAAGCAATGCACACGCCGCATCAAGCCGTCTGCGGATCCGGTAACGGTGCGGGGAGATTCCGAGCTCCGCCCGGAACAGCTTGCGGAAATTCTCATAACCGCATCCCCGGCGGCGGCAGAATTCGGCAAGATCAGCGGTTTTCCGGAAATCCCGGCCGAGAAATTCGCACGCGGCCGCAATCAGCTCCCGGCGCGACTCTCCGGCGCGGTCCTGCGGCCGCATGCCGCCGCAGAGGCAGCTCCATGCGAGCGCCACAACATCGGGAATCCGGCACAGCAGTTCGGAGTCCGATGCAGTGCGGAAACTGTCACTCAATTCCGAAAAACGTTCCGCAAGAACGGCGGTCACGGCGGTTTTGAGCACCGGTTTCGCGGGATCGGCAACGCCGTATCCGGCAAGGAGATTCGCAACCGACGCTCCAAGTTCCAGAAAACACTCCAGATAGCTGCTCGCCGGGTCGATCTCCGTCGTATGCGGCACCCCGCGGAAACGCTGAAACACCGATCCTGCCGACAACGCATACGACTCGCCTCCGCAGGTACGGTAGACGCCGCGCCCGCGCAGCAGGAGCACGATCACATACTCCGGATGCGCGCGATTTACGTAGTCCGCCGTGATACCGGACTTATCGATCACGCCGATGCCGATCCGCTCGCCGGCCACCCCGACAGAACGGTAAATCGTGAATGGCGCTGGAAAATTACCGGAAAACATATTCAACTTCCCCAAAGATCGTATCCTGTTTTGCTTTCATTCCTCGAAAAGCGTGTTATCTTAAAACAGAAACATGCTCCGGTTTTCACCAAAACATAAGGAATATACCATGAAACTTTTCGATTGCAAGTCGGTCCGGCTCTGGGAAAACCCGCTGTGCACAGGCGTAAACCGCCTTCGCAGCCGTTCGACGCTTTTCCCGTTCTCCTCAGAACGGGAAGCGCGGAAACCGTCGTTCGAGCCGTTCGACTGCCCGCAGATCCTGAACCTGAACGGAGAGTGGAAGTTTCAATACCACACCCGCCCTGAAGAGGTCGATCCCGGGTGCACCGCCGAAACCTGCGACGACGCGAACTGGGACTCGATCACCGTCCCGGGCAACTGGACCATGCAGGGGTATGACAAACCCCACTACACGAATGTCCAGATGCCGTGGCCGCAGCAGCCGCCGTTCGTGCCGCAGGAGAATCCGACCGGCGTCTATCGCCGCACGTTCCGGATTGACGAGTCGCTTGCGGGTCGGCGGTTCGTGCTTCATTTCAGCGGCGTCGAGAGCTGCTTCTTCGTCTTCGTGAACGGCGAGGAGGTCGGCATGGCGAAAGACTCCCGCACCTGCGTGGAATTCGATGTGACGCCGTTCGTCCGAACTGGGGATAACACACTTGCAGTCATCGTTTTGCGCTGGTCTGACGGCAGCGTGCTTGAGGACCAGGATCACTGGTGGATGGCGGGCATCTACCGCGACGTCTATCTTTACCACACCGGGAAAGAGTTCATCCGCGATGTTTTCGCAAAGACGAAACTCGAGAACAACTACACCGACGGCATCCTTGAAGTGACGGTCGACGCGGGATTCTCGACCGACATCCACCCGCAGGGCTACACCGCCGCCGTCCGACTTTACGACGCGAAGAACAAAATGGTCCTCGCGAAGCCTGAGATCATTGAAATCATTGCCAATCAGGGAGTCCCGGTTGGTTTTGCCCGCATCAGCGTTCCCGCGCCCGCGCTCTGGTCGGCCGAGACGCCGAACCTCTACCGGCTGACGGTGACGCTGCTCGATCCGGAGAAGCGGGTCGTCGAATCGACCGGGTGCGATATCGGGTTCAAATCCGTTGAACTCAAGGGGGGAAACATCCTCATCAACGGACAGCCGGTGAAGTTCCTCGGCGTGAACCGCCACGATTTCGATCCGGTCCACGGCAAAACCGTACCGTTCGAGGTGATGCGACGTGATGTGGAACTGATGAAATCGTTCAACTTCAACGCGGTACGCACCTGCCACTACCCGAACGATCCGCGTTTCTGTTCGCTCTGCGACCGGTACGGACTCTATGTCATCGACGAGACGAACATCGAATGCCACGCATTCTACGACTTCGTCACGGACGATCCGGAGTGGCTGCCCGCGATGATGGAGCGTGTGACCCGCATGGTCGTGCGCGACAAGAACCACCCGTGCGTCTTCGAGTGGTCACTCGGCAACGAATCCGGCATCGGCTCGAACTTCGGCGCGATGGCCGGTTGGATCCGCCGTTACGACCCGACCCGTCTCATCCATTATGAGGGAGCGATGCGCAAGCATATCTGGGATAGAAAGGATGGATGGTCCGAATGGGAGACGATCATGGGTCTGAATGCCGACATCTCGGATTCGATCTGTCCGATGTACCCCTCATTTGAATCTGTCGCCAAGTACCTGGCGGGCAACGATCCGCGTCCTTTCATCATGTGTGAATACACGCATGCGATGGGCAACAGCAACGGCTCGCTCGTGCACTACTTTGAACTCTTCCGCCGCGAACGGCGCATTCAGGGCGGTTTCATCTGGGACTGGGTCGACCAGGGGATCGAAAAACACGATGAGAACGGGAAGAAATTCTACGCTTACGGCGGCGACTTCGGAGATTTCCCGAATGACTTCGATTTCTGCTGCAACGGCATGATCTGGCCGAACCGGGTGCCGCACCCGTCGATGTACGAGTTCAAATATCTGGCGAAACCGTTCACGATCCGTGCAGTCGAGCTCTCTTCGGGTCTCTTTGAATTGGTGAACTACCACTATTTCAAGACGCTCGACGACCTCGTATTCTCGTACCGGATCGAGGTTGACGGCAAGGTGACCGACCGCGGCACGCTCGAGATGCCCGAGGTGGCGCCGCAAACCTCCGGACAGTTCCGGATCAACTGGAAGCTGCCGCGACTCGGACGCAATCAGGAGGCATTCGTCATCGTCACGGCGAAACAGAAATCCGCAACACTCTGGGCAAAGGCGAATTACGAGGTTGGCAGCGAACAGTTCAAGCTCGAACTTCCGCCTCCGCTCGGCGCGACCGCGGCGCTCCCGGAACATGAGATCCGTCAGGACGGTTGCATGTTCACCACAGGTGACTCCGAGCTCATGTTCGACGCTGCGGGACTGCCGGTTTCCTGGAAATACCGTGGAGTTGAGCTCATGGAAACCTCTCCGGCGGAACAGTTTATGCGGGGAGCGACCGACAACGACGCCATCCGCTGCTTCATCCATACGGATGAACGCAAGAATGGCTACCGCTGGCTTGAGGTCTACGGTCTCGACATCCTGGAACGGCGCGATACAGCCGCGGATTTCCGCATGAAGAACGGAACGCTCGAGATCAACTCGGAAACGGCCTATGCCGCAAAGAACAAGGCGGTTCTCACGGTTCGGCGCAACCTCGTGCTGCTTCCGACCGGAGCGCTGGCCGTAAATCTGGAATTCGATGTTCCGGCTGAACTCGACGATCTGCCGCGGCTCGGCTGGACCATCGCATTGCCGCAAGGCTTCGAGAACTTCACCTACTTTGGAAACGGCCCGATGGAAAACTACTGCGACCGCCATGCCGGAAGCATCGTATCACTCTACCGGCAAACGATTTCCGAACAGTATACTCCGTACATTCTTCCCCAGGAGTGCGGAAACCACACCGCGGTCCGTTTCGCAGCCGTTGACAACGGTGAAGCGGGACTGCTCGCTGTGGCGCCGCAGTGGATGGAGTGTTCAGCCTTGCACTTTACGCCGGCGGATTTCCTTGCGGCCAATCACACCAGCGAACTTGAGGCGAGATCGGAGACGTTCTTCAATCTCGATCTTGGTCAGCGCGGACTCGGCACCAACAGCTGCGGCGAAGATGCGCTTCCGAAATATCGCATTCACAGTGGATGCCACCGGTTCAGCTTCCTGCTGATGCCGTTCAAAGCCTCCGCCTCGGTTGCGGAACTTGCCCGGCAGCTGTAAATGAAAAAGAGTGCGGGGGAGATACCATCTTTCCCGCACTCTTTTTTATCACCGACTTCACATCAGCGACAGATTAACTCATTCCCATAAAAATATTTAAATAATCTCAAGCCCGTTACGGTCCGGCAGCGCCGGGAACGGCTTGTGCGGCTCACTCTGGTAGAAATACGCAACCGATGAGATGTCATCCTGCAACGGCAGATAGCGGCCGTCCGAACGCCAGCCGATCGCCTGGATCGTGACTTTCAGCTTTTCACGGAAGCGGACCGGATCGAGCAGATGAAACCGGTAAAGGCTGTGACGCGCGCCGGTCCGGTTCTCGCCCCCGAACGGATATCCGAGGAACGGGGAACTGAACGTCTTTTGGAAACACCATGCGCCGCCGAAGTAATCCTCCGTTCCGGTGCCGCAGACGGTCGGGAACTCCGTATCCCCGTCGATGAACATCTTGACCTCGCCCTCACCCCACCAGCCGTCGTTGTTCTGCTGCCAGGTGAGATAACATCCGGCAAAGTTCCCCCTCCCCTCGACGCCGTCGAGAATCACATAATCGTCACCGTAGACGAGCGGATTCGTCCGGTTGAAACGCGCATGAAAACAACAGTCGCCGACCGGGGCGTCGAGCTCCTCGAAGCTGATCGCATAGTAGACCCCCTTAACCTCTTCTTCCGCAAGATTTTCAATCGTGATCCTCGCATGGGTTGCAAACGGCATCGGGAAATAGCAGTTCATGCCGTTGGTCGGATTGACGCTGATCGGAATCGCCCGGACTTCGGTCGTATGTTTGCAGGCGTTGCAGAAGAAGTCACCGACCGGAACTTCCACGCTCGGAACACTTTCCCCATTCCAGTACATGCGCAGCACCAGATCGCGCAGGTATTTTCCGTTGACGGTGATCCAGATATGCCGGATGCAGCCGGGACCATCGACGTCCATCAGCGTGTTGACCGATCCCGGCGCGAGTGTGATGCAGGGACGCACTTTCCACTTCTGCCCGAGTTCGCGGGCGCACCGGTTGTTTTCCCAGAGCTGGCCGATCCGGGCCACCTCGGGCTGCGGGATGTCGCTGACCTCGGCCATGCCGCCCCGGCCGGGTTCGCCGTAGACGTTTTCCGCCGTGATCACGCGGGTGCGGGCGTTCGAGAAGTTCATCAGAGAATCGAATGTGCCGAACATGGAAGACCTCCTGGTTAAATTGGCATTTCCGATGGGAACGGTTATATTATACCACAGAAATGAGCGGTCTCATATGGCAAAAACGATTGAAAGAATGGCAGAAACAATGAATTTCCGCATTCTGCACCAGGAAAATCCGCCGCGGCGCGGCCCCGTGATCGTCTCGGGATGCGCAGTCCGCGAGGAGATGCCGCCGTGCCTGGTGAACCGTCCCGGCGGCACGGGCGACCGCTTGCTGATGCTGTTTTACAGTCCGGTCCGGCTGCGGCTCGGCTCGACGGAATCAATGACCCGCGGTCCGGTCCTGAAACTCTGGCGCGAGGGAGCCGGACACTGGTACGGCAATCCGGGGGAAACCTGGCTTCACAGCTGGATTCACTTCCACGGCAGTGAGATATCGCCTCTCCTTGCCTCGGCCGGATTGGAGGAGGAGTTCTGCCTGGAATGGCACGACTTTCGGCTGTTTGAATCCTATCTGGCGCTCGTGTACCGGGAGATCACGGGAGAATTTCCGCCCGACGCGCGGCTGCTGCACAATCACCTGGGGTCCCTGTTTCTGGAGATCGCCCGGAGAACAGGCGGCGGCACAGAGCGGCGCATCCCGGAACCGTGGCTCGAACTGCGGCGGAGCATCGTCTCAACACCGGAACGGCAGTGGGACCTCGAAACACTCGCTGCCCGCATGAACCTGTCGAAACCGGCATTCGCGGCTCGATTCCGGAAATACTTCGGAACGGCACCGATCCGCTGTCTGATCGACGCGCGGATCGAGCTGGCCCGCCATCTGCTGCGCGACAGCAGTCTGAGCATCAAGGAGATCGGCGCCCGGTGCGGCTATCCGGATCCGCTGCAGTTCTCCCGCATGTTCCGGCGGCGCGCCGGACTCCCGCCCGGCGCCTGCCGCAAATCCCCGCCCGGGGGCGATATTCAGTAGACGTCCCGGATGTCGATAATGTTCAGCTGAGGAGTCTCAACTCCTTGATGGACATTCATCTGCGGCGTGGCAAGAATATCGAGCGTCTTCCCGTGGAACTGAGAACAGTGACGGTTGAACGCGATAAAATCGCTCTGCCCGGTCCGGCTGCGAACAATCCCGCGCGTGTGAGATCCTCCGACCGTCGAGCAGCGAACGACCTGCACCTCGTTGAACCGGTAGATCGGTTTGACGTTGCTGTGGCCGAACGGAGAAAGCATCGCCAGATAGCGGAAAAATTCCGGTGTGAGTTCATGAAGCTGTGCTTCTCCGTCATAGCGGATAAAATCCTCGAGATCAGCTGTGGAGATCTGTTTACGCACCTCGCGGTCCATCGCCTCGAAGAAGTCGGCGATCCGGTCTGCCTTGAGGCCGATGCCGACCGCCATCGGGTGGCCGCCGTACCGATCGAGCAGACCGGCGGTATGGCTGAGCACTTCCACGAGATTCAAACACGCGACGCTGCGGCCCGACCCGTAGGCGACATCTCCCTGAATGGTCAGGACGATGGTGGGGCGGTTGTAATCGCGTGCGAGGCGTGAGGCGACGATTCCGATCACCCCCTGATGCCAGTCACGTCCGGCGACGAGCAGAGAGTATTCGCTCTGCCATGCGAGATTGCGTTCGATCTGCTCGCATGCCTCCTGATAGATCTCCTGCTCTTTCTCCTGCCGGATGCGATTGAACGTCTCGAGCTGAGAGGCGCAGTGATATGCCTCGACGATGTGCTCGGATTCGAGGAGCTGCAGGGCGACATTCGCATCCCCGACCCGGCCGGCGGCATTGATGCGCGGGGCCATGCGGAATGTGATATCAGCAGGGGTCAGTTCAGACCGCAGCCGGGAACTCTCGATCAGAGCGCGGACGCCGGGACGGATCTGGCGTCGGAGCGCTTCGATGCCGTACTTGACCATGATCCGGTTTTCCCCGAGCAGCGGAACGATATCGGCGACGGTGCCGAGGGCAACGTAGTCGAGGACCTCCTCGAGTCGGGTCTGGAATCCGCCGAGATTGTTCTCACGCCCATACTTGATGAAAGCGTGCGAGAGTTTGAATGCGGCACCGGCGCCGGCGAGGAGTTGCAGGTCCTCGAGTTCGGGATAGACTTTCGGATTGACGATCGCAATGGCGTCCGGGAGCTGCGGACCGGCCTCGTGATGGTCGGTAACGATGACATCGATGCCGCGGCGTACCGCTTCATTGACGGCGTCGCAGCTCGTGATGCCGCAGTCGACGGTGACGAGGACGCTGGCGGGGCCGTAGGTATCGAGGGCTTTCTGCAGTGACTCCGGGGTGAACCCGTATCCATCATCGAACCGGTGGGGGATGAACGAGTGGACATTCGCTCCATTCTGCCTGAGCACGAGCGCAAGGAGGGCACTGGCGGTGATGCCGTCGGTGTCATAATCGCCGTGGATCAGGATGGTTTCCTTGTGAGCGATGGCCTCCCAGAGTCGTTTTGCCGCGTCCCGGATACGGGGAAAGCGGTAAGGATCGCTGAGGTTTGACAGGCGCGGATTCAGAAAATCCTGGACGTCTTCGATGCCGCGCGAAGCAAAGAAGAGTGCGATCAGGCGCGGCAGAGCGTATTTTCGCTGAATCGCGTCGATGGTGCTGTCCAGATTATTCCCGGCAAGTTTCCAATTTTTTACACCCATGTTTCTCTTTCCAAAATGAATTCATTTTATACAATAGCGCCGAAAAGGGGATATGTCCAAGCGGAAATGATTTTTTTTTCATTTTTTCTATGAAACGGGGTTTGCATTTTGAAAAAAGGCGTGTACATTAGGCAACATCGAGCGGGACGTGATGAGCGCAAAGTTCGATGAAGTTGATTGGAAAAGCCGTCGTGGCGGAATGGCAGACGCGCTAGGTTCAGGTCCTAGTTCCTTCACCGGAGTGAGGGTTCAACTCCCTCCGACGGCACCAATATTTTCGGTTCGGCGACGGCCGGGTCGATGTTATGCGGGTATGGCATAACGGCTGTGCACCAGCCTTCCAAGCTGGTTATACGGGTTCGACCCCCGTTACCCGCTCCACTGGTGGGATTCCCGAGTGGCCAAAGGGGGCAGACTGTAAATCTGCTAGCACCGCTTTCGATGGTTCGAATCCATCTCCCACCACCATTTTTAAGCTCAAAACGGCAACAATCGTTGCCGTTTTTTACCATATACGCTACCAATTCCCGACAGACGAGTTATTTTAAGTCAAATCAGTCATTCGGGAGCAGATCATGGGAAGGCGCAAAATGGATT
>CALXOE010000017.1 GCA_944389935.1 uncultured Victivallis sp. | reverse complement strand
CTTCATGGACGGAACAGAAGCGGAAACAGATAGCCAAAGAGATCAAGTCGGAATTCGATCAGAATGCCCAAATGACCCGGCTGCAGTTGCAACATTGGGAAGCGGAATTGGAACGTCTGCTTCAATGGAAGCCCAAGAAGAAAAAACGTCCAATTCCGCAGAAGAAAACGAATGCGCAGTTGCGTAATGAGAAGCTGGCTGATATCCCGGATTTATTTGATTTGTAGTGTAGATGTCAGATTTCTTTCAGAAAGATTTTCTCTCCTGTTCCTCCCAGGAATCCGGGAAACTCTGGCGATACTGTTCCTGCGATAAGTTTACTTCTCCGGCAATGATCTTGTGGATGATTTTCGGGGGAAGCAAAGTCTGGCGGATTGTCCGTGCCACTGCTCCGGAGTCGATTCCGAGCACATTGGCAAGTTCGGCAATGTTTTTGAATCTGCCTTTTTCATTGTCAGATTCTTCAAATCTACATCGTATTTGGCCATAATATACAAAATAAAAGTATATTTAACAAGTAGTATTAGTTGTGATTGCGATCATCGCGATTCTGGCCTCGATGCTGCTGCCGGCGCTGAATCAGGCGCGGATCGCCGCAAAACAGAGCGGCTGCATCAACAACATGAAGCAGATCACCACCGCGGCGGTCAATTATGCGGGCGACCACAACGACAATATGGTGTTCGCGGTTTACGGCACGAGGTGGGCGCCGATCTGGAGCTGGCGGAATCTGCTCGGGCCGTACCTCGGCATGCCTGAACTCCAGGATGCCGGACTCCGCGAGGGAGACACCATCTACTACCCGAAAATCTACGAATGCCCCGGCACCCCGCGTGAACGTTACGATGAGCTGGGCTGGGGGAGAGTTGGCAACATCCATGGAGGATACGGCATCAACCGTTCCACCGACGGGGAGGAGGCGACCGGATTCAAGGTCATCATCGCCGGTTATTTCAACAAGGTGACCGGAAAAAGCGCCCGTTTCCGCTACCCCTCCTCGACATTCCATTTCAGCGACGGCTACTGGGAACTGGCCCGCTTCGCGCTGATGGGAGTCAACGACGTCTCCAGCGACGGCGTCTATAAAATGCCGAATCCGCACGGCGACAACCGGGTGATCGGCTGGCTCGACGGCCACGCCAGCGCCATCCGCGGGTACATGCCGAAGTTCGACTGGAGCGACAAGAGGTCCACCCGGTTCTATCTGGGATATTGAGGGGATATTCAAGATGAAGAAACGTTTGATTCTCGGAGCTGTTCTCGCCGCGTTCGGACTCTCCGCAGCGGCACTTCCGCAGACCTTGAACGGCAGAAAGTATGTGACGCTTCAGGAGACTCCCTCCGGACAACCGGCGACCGTGCGTGCGGAAGTCGCCGTCACGCCGGCCCCGGGGATGCCGAATTTGTACAAACTCGGCGGGGTCTGGATCGGCTCCGCCGACCGGAAGAACGGCTGGTATTTTCACCTCGCCAAACGGCCGGACTCCAAACCGGCGAAGCACTTTGTGGAACTGCTGCTCATCAAAGACGGCAAGTACCACGCCCAGAACGACCTGGCCAGAATGACCGTCCATAACAACACCGAACTGCGCTGGGAGACGGGGAAACGGTATTTTCTACAGCTTGCCGTGGACGGCAGCGGTGCCGACGGCAGGGTGCTCGATCCATCCGGCAAACTGCTTGCGGAACTGCGCTTTGAACTCAAAACTCCGGGCACTCCGCTGACCGGAACCGTTCAGGCGCGTACCGAAAATGCAAAAATGGAGTTGACCTCCTGCCGGATCAGCGGAGAATCGATGCCGCCCGTTCCCGGGAAAGAGACGAAACCCAATGCCGGAAAAGAGGCGAAACCCAATGCCGGAAAAGAGACGAAACCTGTGCTGGACGCTCCTGCGGCGACCTGCCCCGTGACGTTGACCGGCAGACAATATGCGACTCTCGGCAAAACTCCGGCGGAAAAATCGGTCACCGCCCGCGCCGAAGTCACCGTCACTCCGGAGTCCGGCCAGCCGAATCAGTATAAACTTGGCGGAATCTGGATCGGTTCCGCCGACCGGAAGAACGGCTGGCGCTTCCATCTCGCGCAGCGCCCCGACTCCAAGCAGTCGCTGCACTTTCTGGAACTGCTGCTCATCAAGGACGGGAAATACCACGCCCAGAATGATCTGGCGAACATGACCGTGCGCAGCAACTCCGAACTGCGCTGGGAGACGGGCAGACCGTATGTTCTGCAGCTCGCCGCCGACGCCGCCGGCGCCGACGGCAGAGTGTTCGACACCACGGGAAAACTGCTTGCGGAACTGCGCTTTGAACTCAAAAAAACCGATACGACGCTGACCGGAACCGTCCAGGCGTATACGGAAAACGCCCGGATGAAAGTCGCCTCCTGCCGGATCAGCGGCGATCCGCTGCCGCCGAAACCGGCACAGAGAATTTCGCTTCAGGCTTCCGCCGCCCGATACGATGCGGAGAAGTTCGAGGAGGTGCGCAACAAGGCCTTTTCCGACGGCCACGGCCTCCGCCCGCTCGAGGAGAACGGGGAACTTGCGTTCACGTTCCGCGTCGACCGCGCCGGAGATTACCAGCTCTGCAGCAATGCCGCCTCCCCGAGCCGGGACGTTGCCATCTACGCGAAATTCAGCCTGGACGGGGAACCGCCGCGCCGCCGGGTCGTGTTTCCCGCCCGCGGGCGCGACATCGACTGGGAGCGGCTCATGCGCCTGACGCTCACGGAGGGGACGCATACGCTGAAAGTCACGCTGCCGGAATCGATCACGCTCGACTACATGGTGCTCGAACCGATGCCGGGAAATCCGCCGGTGCCGGCGGCCGCCGTCACCTACCGGCCGGAAATCACGCCGCCGGCGAGCCACCCCCGGGTGCTCCTGACCCCGGAAAATCTTCCGAAAGTCCGCGAAAACATGGAACACCCGGAAAATGCTCCCGCAGCACAGAAAATCCGGGAGCTTGCCTCCGCGCCGCTGCAACTTCCTCAGAAAGACGGGGTCACGGTCTACGACCGGAACTATCTCCTGCAGATCGAAGCGCGCGCATTCCTGTACGCGCTCTCCGGCGATTCCCGTCGCGGCCGCGAAGCGGTTGAGGCGGTCAAGGCTTATCTGCAGCAGGTGGATTTCGACAATTTGATGGATGTGACGCGGCTGGTCGGACACACGATTTTCGTCACGGCCGAAGTGTATGACTGGTGTTATCCGCTGCTCTCCGACGCGGAAAAGCAGGAGTTGCGCACCGGCATGCTCAAACTCGGGCGCGATACCGAGATCGGCTGGCCGCCGTTCCGCCAGTCGGTCATCAACGGTCACGGCAATGAGGCGCAGCTCTCCCGCGATTTTCTGTCGATGGCGATCGCCGTGTACGACGAAGATCCGGAACCGTACCGGCTGTGCGCCTACCGGATCTTCGAGGAGATGGTTCCGGCCCATAACTACGAATACCGGTCCGGACGCCACACGCAGGGGAGCAACTACGGTCCCTACCGGTTCAGCTGGGACATGAATCTGGCGCTGATCTTCCGGGCCATGACTGGAAAGGATATCTTCTCCGCGGACTTTGCGAAAGTCCCGTATTTCTGGATTTACATGATGCTGCCGGATTGGGAGATGTTCGACGACACGGACGTGTTCTTCGAGCACGGGAAACCGTTCCGCTACGGGGAAACTCTGCTGAGCATGTTTTCCTACACCGGAGATCCGCTCCTGAAAAGCGAATTTCTGCGCCAGAACGGCCTGGCGTGGAGCTCCAGAACCATGCCGGTGCAGTTTCTGCTCTTCAACCGTCCGGAAGTGGCTGCCTCGGCGGATTTTGAAAAACTGCCGCTGACGCGCGTGTTCACCGAGCCGCTTGCGTCGCTCATCGCGCGGACGGGCTGGGAGTTCGGACCGGACTCCCGCACCGCCGTGGTCGAGATGAAGAGCGGTCACTACAACCGGCACGATCACCAGCATATGGACGCGGGCGCGTTCCAGATCTTCTACCGCGCACCGCTGGCGGTGGACATCGGCGTATACGGTCACTGGGGCGGGCACTACGATTTCACGTTCGCCAAGCGGACCATTCCGCACAATGCGATGCTGATTTACGATCCGGACGAAAAGTTCAGCGTGCCCGGCAACGACGGCGGCCAGCGGTTCATCAAGACGATGCCGTGGACGATTCAGCAGGTTCTCGACCATCCGGAGATCCACAACGCGGGACGCAATGTCGCGACTTACGTCGGTCCGGATGCCGACCGCCCGCTCTTCAGCCATATCAAAGGCGATCTCGCAACGGCTTACAGTTCACACAAGGTCAAGGCGTATGAACGCAGTTTCGTCTTCACCCGGCTCGACCGCCCGGAGACGCCCGCGATGCTGATCGTCTACGACCATGTGGTCTCGACCCGGCCGGAATTCCGGAAATATTTCCTGCTCAACACGATCGCACAGCCGGAAATCCGGGAAACCACCATCCGTGTGGAACATGCGCTCCCGGGCGGAAAACCGGGAGAACTCTTCGTCACGCGAGTGCTGCCGAAAGCGGACAATGTCGAAATCACCACCGCCGGAGACGGCAAAGCCATGGAGTTCTTCCGGGAAAAAGTGGAGATGCCCCCGCGCAACCGGATGCTCAGCCGCGGCTGGCGCACGATGATCTCCCCGAAAACCCCGGCGGCGGAGGACCGTTTCCTGCATGTGATGCAGATCGGAGAACCGACCGCGCCGAAGTATCCGGTGGAACTCTTTGAATCCGACGCCTGGCTCGGCGTGAAAACAGCCGGCCGGATCGTGACCTTCTCCAGAAGCGGATCATCCTCCGCCGAACCGGTGGAATTCACCGTCCCCGCCGGGGGAGAACATCACGCGCTGCTCACGGACCTGCTCCCCGGACCATACACGATTCTGCGCGACGGCAAGACTCTCCGCATCGTGACCGTAACTCCGGAATCGGGCGTCATTGAACTGCCGGTCGAGTCCGGCAGCTCCTACCGGATCGTTCCGCGGAAAGACGGAGGAGAAGCGTGACGACTCATACGACCATTAACGGAGTCAAAGTCTGGCGGAACGGAACACTGGTCTACACTGCCGCCGGACTGGCCTGGCTCTTCTTCTGGCTCCTGTGGGGCGATTTCACCTGGGCGATGAAAGACCGGGCGGTCGGCCCGTCCGCGACACTGCTGATCCGGATGTTCGGGGTATCGGATCTGGTCTACACGCTCATTATCGTCGCATTTCCGAATTTCACGAATATCTTTCTGTGCCCGATCATCAGCTACATTTCCGACCGCCATCGCGGCAGGTGGGGACGGCGCATTCCGTTCCTGCTCTTCACGACGCCGTTCATCGTGGTCGGTCTGATCGGACTCGGCTTCACGCCGCTGCTCGGTGAGTGGCTCTCCCGGCTGATCGGCCCGGAGCACCTGAGTCTGCACACGTCTGGACTGATTTTCTTCGGGATCTTCTGGGTGTTCCTGGACTTCGGCACTACGCTCGCGGGTTCGCTGTCGGGGGCACTCGTCAACGATGTGGTACCATCGGAGCTGCTGGGGAGATTCTTCGCGCTCTTCCGCGCGGTCAGCCTGGTTGCGGGGATGCTGTTCAACGCTTTCCTGCTCGGGCTGGTGGAGGAGTTTCCGCTCTATATCTTCGTCGGGGTCGGCCTGTTCTACGGCGTCGGTCTGCTCTCGCTGTGCTTGAAAGTGAAAGAGGGGGACTATCCGCCGGTCGCGCCGGCCGCCGCCCCCGTCGGGGTCAAGAACACGGTGTTCCAGCCGGTCATCACCTACTTCCGGCAGAGTTTTTCGATCTCCTATTACCGGTGGGTGATCGTGGCGCTGGTGTTCAGTTATCTGGCGGCGGCGCCGTTCAATATTTTCTCGATCTTCTACGCGAAAAGCCTGAACATGGATATGCACCGGTACGGGCTGCTGATCACGCTCACCTATGCGATCTCTCTGGTGATGAGCTACTTTCTCGGGATGCTCGCGGACCGGTTTCATCCACTGCGCACGAGTCTGGCGGCTCAGGTGCTCTATCTGCTGACGATGATCGCGGGGTGGTTCACGGTCACGGGGGATGTCTCATTCGGGGTGCTGCTGGTGATTCACGGGGTGATTTCGGGATGTTTCTTCACACTCTCGGCCTCGCTCGGGCAGAAGCTGTTCCCCCGGGAACTCTTCGCGCAGTTCAACTCCGCATTCGCCATGCTGCTGGCGATCGCCAACGTGATTCTCGGACCGTTCTTCGGCTGGCTGCTGGACCGGCTCGGGCGGGATTACCGCTGCGTCTTTCTCTTCGGCACGGTCATTACGGCATTGAGCGTCATCGCGCTGTGGCAGGTGTTCCGCGGCTATCTCGCCTGCGGCGGGGACGCGGATTACCGGCCGCCCGATCCGGGGGAGTGAATCCGGACACTCCGAAAAATCCAGAAAAAAAACCGGGGAGGAGGTTCTGTGCCTGCCCCCCGGTCTTTTTTTTCCGCAGAGGTCCTGCTCCGCAGCCGGAAACCGGCTCAGCGGCTGAGGATATCGCGAAAGACGGGCTCAAGTTTTTCCGCCATGCGGTAGAAACCGAGATCCGTCGGATGAACGCCGTCCACGCAGCACTCGTCGAAATCCTCCCCGAGCAGATCGTCACCAGCGAGAAAGTAAAGATTGGGATCGGTTTTCTTAAGTTCCTCGACCGTTTCCCGCTGCACGTTCCGGGTCGCGACGGCAAAATCCGGACGCGGCAGATCGTCCCCCCGCTTCCGGTCACGCCCCTCTTCGGCGTAACGGATCTTGGTCATGACCAGGATCGGAACGGCAGGATGCTTTTCCCGCAGAATCCGGATGAAAGGCGCGAGCGTTTCGCGCATCGGACCCGCCGCCGGAACATTCGCCTCATAATCGAGCACGATCAACGCCGGATCGGGAATTTTCGCAATTTCGGCGGCGACTTCCGGCTCGCCCTTGCCGTTGCCGGAAAATCCGAGGTTCACCACCGGCCGGTTCAGGCGGCGACTCAGCAGATTCGTGTACGCCATGCCGGGACGCGAGGCACATCCTCCCTGCGTGATCGACGTACCGTAGACGATGATCGGGCGGTCATCCTCCCATGCGGAGGGGGCCTCCACTTTCGCATCGGCATCGACGCCGATGAACACCTGTTCGACCCCCGCGTAAAGCGGAAAATGGATCGTGAAGTCACGCATCCGGCGCGATCCCTGAAACAGCGAAGCGGTATACTCACGCGCCCCGGGGGAGAAACCGGTCACACCGAAAAAACGCAACTCCCCGGGAGCGGCACCGGCGTAAAGGTCGAATCCCGCGGTGCCGGTCTGCGCCATGTGGTACATCACATCGTTGGAACGCATCTTCACCCTGAGGACGATCCGTCCGGTGTCGGAGCGGAAAGCGACCTGCCCGCCGGCGGTGTTCCAGGAGAGCTCCTCAACCCCCACGCTGAATTTCCCGTCCGGCCGCAGCGGCAGCCGCCGGTAGACATGATCGCGGTCGTACCAGCAGAATCCGGTCAGCCGCAACGGCTTCTCCGCAGGGAGCAGGAATTTCAGACCGTCGGCATTCGCGGGTTTGAGTTTCATGTTCGGATCGAGTTCCAGCGCCGAACCGGCGGAGAGTCCGGCGCAGCAGCAGAACATAATCGGGGCAAACAACCATTTCCGTCTCAACATATCCACCTCCAGCTCCTGTTCCGCCCGAACACACTCCATCCGCGGGCGGCATGTTATCCGGAACGTTAAAATAGACCCGGCCTGTCATTTTTTCCACCCCGGAGACCACCAATTTTCCTGGAATTCGTCGTTCCGGCGGCGGGACTCGATGAACCACAGCAGCAGCCAGCCGATACAGCTGCCGAGGCAATCGCCGGGATCCCCCGTATACCGCGCCGAGAGAAACGGGCAAATCACCTCCGGCAGCAGAATCGATCCGAGAACATGAACCCCGCCGATCCGGAGTGAAAACCGGTTTTCCGGCAGAAAACCGGCGATTTTCATCACGCCGATCGTGGAATAATAGAGGATGATCGGAAACAGAATCGATGGGAACGAGTCCCGGATAAACGCAATCGGAATCCTGGAGCGGAACAGCTTCCCCAGCCAATAAACCTCCCATGACAGAAAAAAAACGGCGGTCTGCCGACCATTCAAAGGCCACATATCACACAAATGATGATGATCAGCAGAACAACGATGATTCCCGTATTGCTTTCCGAACTCATTGCAACCTCCTATCAGTAAAATGATTATTTCTTTCCATGATGGGTATCGGACAGGGATCAGGGATTTCCCGGATCGGACTCAATCGCCCAGATGAATGTCGCGGTATCGCCGGCGTGGATCTCCTCCGGGGAAAATTTCGCTATTGCACAGGCCAGAACCGGCGCGAATGCATCGCGCGAAAAGCGGCTGCCGGACGAGATGCTGATCTCCTGCCAGTCGCAGTCGATCCGGAGAAGTTCTCCGAGTTTCACTCCCTGAGCGGCGCATAATGCGAGGGCTTTTTTCCGGGCGTTTGCGGCGGCGCTTTCGATCAGCATGGGCTGCAGGCGCCCCGGGTCGGAGAGGGTGTATTGGATATTCAAACTGCACTCCGCATTCGATTCCGCGAGACACTGCATCACGCGGCTGAACCGTTCCCGGTCGATGGGGAAAGCGAGTTTCAGCTGCTGTTCGCAATGCCAGCTGACCGGTACGTTCCGATCGTTGCCGTTGCGCCGTCTCTCCTGATACTCGGTTTCGATGTTGAAACTTGCGGTTTTGAGCTCTTCCGCCCGGAACCCGGCCTGAATGACGGCGTCGATCACCCGCTGCTGTTTTTCCATGACGATGTCGAGACTCTTCTGATAATCGGAATGGCTGGTTTCCAGTTCGATTTTCAACAGGATGGTATCCGGTTGAATCGACGCATTTCCGACACCCTTGACAGTGATGACTCTTTCCATTCCGCCTCCGGTGAAATGTTGTGGGTTTCAGCTTTGCGAACCAATGCGGACCTCACGGAAAAATCTTACGTGCCGATCCGGAAAAATTTTATCCCAAAAGGCTTGTTTCGACTCGAAACCGGTGATATACTATTTTGCGGATGATCCGCATCAACCATTATACAGAGGGATATCATGTACGAGTATGCTGTTTCCGTCAGTGCGGCGCGCATCCTAACCAGGGAATGGCGCAAGGCTCTGGCCGAAAGTAAGTTCCGCCGCATCGAGCTCTCCTGCGGAGAGTATCTGACGCCACAGGAGACGAAAGATCTCACCGAACTCTGCCGGAGCGATGACCTGCTCCGCGGAATCACCGTCTCCTCGATCCACGTTCCGTTCTGCCCGTTCGAGCTGTTTCCGTTTCCCGCTGGCGAAAAAGAGCGCAGAGAAATCGCAGAGTATCTGGCCGGATTCATCCGGCTCACCGCACCGTTTAAGTCGCCGAACTACACGTTCCACGCGAGCATCGAACCAAACGCCCCGGAGACACGCGCCGAACTGCTGCAGAATACCCGGTCCGTCGTCGCGGCACTCGGCCGCGCCGCTGCGGAAAACGGAGCCTCTCTCAACGTCGAACTGCTGCCGCGTACCTGCATCGGAAACACCCCGGAGGAGATGCTCGCCCTGACTGACGGCATGCCGGAATCTGTCGGAATCTGCTTCGACGTCAACCACTTAACTTATGATGGAGGAATGGCCCGCGTTCCGGAATTCATCGAACAGCTCAGCGCGAGAATTCGCACGTTCCACCTCTCCGATTACGACGGAGTCGACGAAGCGCACTGGCTCCCGGGACTCGGACTGCTGAACTGGCCGGAAGTCATGGCGGCAATCCGTCGACTGCCGGGAAAGCCGCTGCTGATCTTTGAAACAGCTCTGCTCAAGCCGCTCGGAGGTGTCCCCCGGGATATCACGCCCGAACAGAATTTCCGCAACCTCGAACACGCGGCGTTCTATCTCGAAAACTGTTCCGAGCTGGAAGCCCGCGTCGCCGAGATGCGGATTCCGTAACCGGAACACTTCAGACGACTACCGTCAAACCGGCCGCGGAGAAGATTTCCGCGGCGGTTTTTATTTCGGATTCAACAGGTTCCGGCACACCCGCGAGCGGATCCTTGACTCCGAGCGCCCGCCATTTGAATTCCGCCAGGCGGTGAAACGGCAGCAATTCGACGCGCTCCACGCAGCGGAACGGCGCGAGATATGCGGCAAGTGCTTCGAGCTGTTCCGGATCGAGCGTGTAACCCGGAACCAGCACATGCCGAATCCAGACCGGCTTGCCGTTCGCTTCGCAATCGTCCAGCGTCGCAAGTGCGTTCGAGTTATCCGCGCCGGTGAGCTTCCGGCAGAGTTCCGAATCAAACGCCTTGATGTCGAGCAGCAGCAGATCGGCCGCCTCGATCACGCTCCGCGAGTGCGGCAGCGCATATGCGCCCGAGGTGTCGAGCGCGGTGTGGAAACCCGCCGCCCGGCAGCGCATCAGGAGTTCGCGCGCGAACTCCGGCTGCGCGAGCGGCTCCCCGCCCGAGAGCGTCACGCCGCCGGAGCGGATGAAGTTCCGGCACGATTCGATCTGCCGCATCAGTTCCGAAACCGTGACCTCCCGTCCGCCGTCGAACGGCTGCGTATCGGGGTTGTGACAGTAGCGGCAACGCAGCGGACACCCCTGCAGAAACACGACGAACCGCACCCCGGGGCCGTCGAGCGTACCGAAGCTCTCGAGCGAATGAATTCTGCCGTAAATCTCCTGCACGGTCTCTCCCCGCTCCTCAAAGCCGGTTGTGGAACGTGCGGTTCACCACGTCGAGCTGCTGCTCGCGGGTCAACCGGATGAAGTTCACGGCGTAGCCGGAAACCCGGATCGTGAGCTGCGGATACTTCTCCGGATGATCCATCGCGTCGAGCAGCATCTCGCGATGCAGCACGTTCACATTCAGATGGTGCCCGCGCTCGGCGAAATAACCGTCGAGCAGCGTAATCAGATTCTCACGCTTCTCTTCCGGAGTTTTCCCGAGCGAACCCGGCACGATCGAAAACGTGTTGCTGATTCCGTCCTCGGCGTAGTCGTAGGGAAGTTTCGCAACCGACTTCAAAGAGGCGACCGCACCATTCACATCGCGCCCGTGCATCGGATTCGCGCCCGGCGCGAACGGTTCGCCCGACTTGCGGCCGTCCGGGGTCGAAGCGGTTTTCTTGCCGTACATCACGTTGCTCGTGATGGTCAGGATCGACATGGTAGGCTTCGAGTTCCGGTAGGTCTTGTGGCGCGCGAGCTTCCGCTGGAACGATTTGACGATTTCCACTGCGATCGAATCAACCCGGTCGTCGTTGTTGCCGAACTTCGGGAAATCCCCCTCGGTGATGAACTCGCTGACCAGACCGGCCTCGTTCATGACCGGTTTCACTTTCGCGTATTTGATCGCCGACAAGCTGTCGGCCAGCACCGAGAGCCCCGCAATGCCGCCGGCCATGGTGCGGACGATCTCCTCGTCGTGCAGCGCCATTTCGATCCGCTCGTAGCAGTATTTGTCGTGCATGTAGTGGATGATATTCAGCGTGTCGATGTAGAGTTTCGCGAGCCAGTCGGTGATCTCCTCGAAGTTCCGCATGACCTCGTTGTAGTCGAGGTATTCGCAGTTTCCGAGGAACGGGATCGCCGGTCCGATCTGTTCGTTGTTGCACTTCACGTCGCGTCCGCCGTTGATCGCGTAGAGCAACGCCTTGGCCAGATTGCAGCGCGCGCCGAAGAACTGCATCTGCTTGCCGATCCGCATCGCCGAGACGCAGCACGCGATGCCGTAATCGTCGCCGAACTTGACCCGCATGAGATCGTCGTTTTCGTACTGGATCGACGAGGTCTGAATCGAGATATCCGCGCAGAAACGTTTGAAGTTCTCCGGCAGACGCGCACTCCAGAGCACCGTGAGGTTCGGCTCCGGCGCCGGGCCGAGATTCACGAGCGTGTGCAGGAAACGGTAACTCATCTTCGTCACCATGTGCCGCCCGTCAAGCGACATCCCGCCGACCGACTCGGTCACCCAGGTCGGATCGCCGCTGAAGAGCTCGTCGTAGGCGGGCGTGCGCAGAAACCGCACGATCCGCAGCTTCATGATGAAGTGGTCGACAAACTCCTGAATCTCTGACTCCGTATATTTTCCGCTCGCAAGGTCGCGTTCGGCGTAGCAGTCGAGAAAAGTCGAGATCCGCCCGATCGACATCGCCGCACCGTTCTGTTCCTTGACCGCCGCAAGGTAGGCGAAATAGAGCCACTGAATCGCCTCTTTCGTATCCTGAGCGGGGCGGGAGATGTCGAAACCGTACTTCAACGCCATCTCCTTGAGTTCCCCCAGCGCTTTGATCTGCTCGGCGACTTCCTCGCGCTTGCGGATCAGATCGGAATCCATCACGTCGAAGACCATCTCGCGTTTTGCGCGCTTCTTCTCCTCGATGAGAAAGTCCACTCCGTAGAGCGGCACCCGGCGGTAGTCTCCGATGATGCGGCCGCGCCCGTAGGAGTCGGGCAGCCCCGTAATCACACCCGCGTGGCGCACCCGCTTCATCTCGTCGGTGTAGACGTCGAAGACGCCGTCGTTGTGAGTCTTGCGGTAGCGGAACACATGTTCGACCGTCGGATCCATCTTCCGTCCGTAGGCTTCCAACTCGGTGTGAATGAGCCGGATGCCGCCGAACGGCATGATCGCGCGCTTGAGCGGCTCGTCGGTCTGGAGTCCGACGATCGTCTCGAGCTCCCGGTCGATGTAGCCGGCCTCGTGCGATGTGATCGTTGAAATCGTCTTTTCGTCGATGTCATAAACGCCGTTGCGTTCACGCTCCAGCTTCATCCGCTCCGAGAGCTCCTCCCAGAGCCGCAGCGTCCGCGCGGTCGGCGGCGCAAGAAATTCGCGATCGCCATCGTAAGGCGTATAGTTGAGCTGAATAAAATCCCTGACGTTCACTTCCGTGCGCCAGGCGCCGTCATTGAAATCCATGATTGAAACATCCTTTTTTTAAAATGAGAAAGGTTATCAAACTAATATAGCGCGCCCTCTCTCGTTTTTCAATGCGTCAAACCGTATTTTCGCCGGATTCTCAGCGCGGCGACGAGTGCGTCGAACCGATAGATCAGATAGTAGATTCCCGGCATGACGGTCAGCGCGACACCGAACGGAGCAGTCGCAAGAAATGCGGAACTCCAGAACGTACCGGCATCCTCAACGGCTTCGTATGCGAAAAAGAGCGCAACAACTCCCGCCGCCGTCGGCAGATACCGCCGGAACGGCGTCAGACCCGGCCGTCCGAAACAGCTCAGCAGCAGCGCCATCCCGCAGGCGGGCAGCATCGTCAGCGCGAGCAGCGCCGCCCCGTACCAGTGCGTGGCAAACCCATAGGGCGGCAAGATGAAAAACAGTGCGGCAGACATCGCGGCAAACGGCGTCACGACCGGCTTTCTTCCGAATGATCGTTTCATAGGGTTCTCCTTTCTCAAGAAATCTCGTTCCGGAAACTCATCAGCAAAAGGCATGCCGAACGATGACAAGACAAGTCAACCAATTACAGATCAATCGATTGCATAAAAAATGAATCCAAATCATCAAATCTGAAATCGCAAACATTTCATGCACCGCGATTGACATTTCATGTACAACAGTTATAGTAATTCCGAAACCGGGAGAGCGACATGAAACTATTCACGGAACAGGAGGCGCCGCTGCTGCGGGCGCTCGGAAAACTCAACTACACGAACCCTTTCACGCCGGAACGGCTCGAGCTCGAAGAGATCATTCTCGGCCGCCCCCCCGCCCCCGAGCGGCGCGTATGGAACATGCACGACGGCACCCGCGGCACCCGCGAGGACGTCACGGAACTTGCAGGACTGGCCAAATACTGGGCAAACGAACTGCGTCGCCGCACGGAACTGCCCGGCGTGAAACTCGACAGCGCCGCACTCGACGTGGCCGAACCGGTCGTGATCTATCATCTGTTCGAGAAACATCGAATTCCGATGACCGCGCAGATGCTCGGCTCCCCGAACGAAACCCGTTTCGCGTGCTATGACGACTTTGCGGCGGACTTCGACTACTTCCTGAACCGCCCCGGGAGGCGGCTTCAGTGCAGTTACGAGCCGGAGCGGACGTTTGCGATCTACTTTCAGATCCACCGCGCGTTCCACCACATCTTCGACTTCCTGATCGGCGGAACGCTCGCGGCGGGAAAACTGCGTGCGGAAGTGTGGCAGTCGCTCTTCACGGTTGACATCTACCGCTACCACCGCGCACTCTACAACCGGATGCAGGAGATCAACACGCTCATCACGGGGGAGTCGGGAACCGGCAAGGAGCTCGTCGCGCGGGCGATTGCGCTTTCGCAGTACATTCCATTCGACGCGCGCAGCCGCCGCTTCCGCACCGCCTATCCTGGCTGTTTCCGGCCCGTCCACCTCTCGGCGCTGCCGCAGACGATGCTCGAATCGGAACTCTTCGGCCACCGCAAGGGAGCCTACACCGGGGCGCTCTCGGACCGGGTCGGCTACCTCGAAGCGTGCGACCCCTCCGACGCGGTCCTGCTCGATGAGATCGGTGAAATCAACGCCGAAGTGCAGGTCAAACTTCTGCGCGTGCTCCAGACCCGCCGTTTCCAGCGGCTCGGCGACAACGCCGAACGCGAGTTCTCCGGGAAGATCATCGCCGCCACGAACCGCGATCTCGCCCGGGCATGCCGTGAGGGAAAGTTCCGGAACGACCTCTATTACCGGCTCTGCAGCGACACGATCGAAACCGTTCCGCTGCGCGACCTCACCGGCGGCTCTCCGGCCGAACTCGAGAAATTCGTGGACATCCTCGCCGCGCGGCTGCTCGGAGCAGAAGAGGCGAAACGGTTTCTCCCGGAAGCGATGGCGTGGATCATCCGCAACCTCGGCGCGGAGTATCCATGGCCGGGCAACGTGCGCGAGCTCGAACAGTGCGTCCGCAATCTCGTCATCCGCGGCAGCTACACCCCCGCGCCCCCCGCGGAATCAGCGGAAAACGCGGAAAGCCCGGAGCTCGAACGGCTTCTCTCCCGCTGCACGTTAAGCGCGGACGAGCTTCTGCGCACCTATGTGGGCCTCGTCCACCGCCGCGCCGGGAGCTGTGTCAAGGCGGCCGAACAGCTCAAACTCGACCGCCGGACCGTCGCGAAATACCTGCCGCCGGAACCGTAACCCCGCGTCAGAAATCGAAACTCTGCGTCGCGGTTTTCACCGCCTCGAGCCGTTCGCCGAACGATTTGGCCGGGCCCCAGAATTCGATCAGGCACACTTCGCGGTCACCCGGAATGAAACAGCAGGAGTTCTGCGGATACATGAGGCAGAGCCAGTAACCGTCGGAGCTGCGTTTCGCCTCGAACATCACGGCTTCCGTGCCGTCAGGAAGCGTAACGGCCTCCTCCTTGAGATCCGTAAAACGGTTCACGTCCGCGAGCGAGCGGCGCGCGAGCACCCGCCAGAAGTCGAGGTTCGCCCCCTCCAGTCCCGGCCGCCGGGTCAACCGCAGCACGCAGTCGTCCGCACTCACGGCCCAGAGCTGCCGGAAATCGTCCTTGCGCGTGGAGGACAGTACGGCAAAACCGTCCGGAATCTCAAGTCCAAACGGCAGTTCCGCACAGCCGTTCGGCCGCGGCAGCCCGCTCCCGCCATCCCCGAGTTCGCCCATCCACGGAACCGGCAGCTGCGGCACGAACACGATCGGCTGCGTCTGGTTCAGGCGCAAGGTCAGCGTCACATAATCGATCCGGTTGTTCAAGCCGGCGAGCTGTGCTTCGTACCGCTCGATGTCAGTCACGACCCGGTTCAGCTCCTGTTCGACTTTCAGCGCATCCTCGACTTTCTCCGCCTTTTCGAGCAGCGCCAGAAGCCGGGTGCGCATCTTCCGGAGATTCTCAAGCCGGATCTCCACATCGACGACCTGCGCGGTCACGTCGGAGCCGACAATGCTGCGGCTGTTGACCGAACCGCACGCTTCAATCTTTGAAAGCAGTTCCTCGGCCTTCGCGACCGGAATGCGCAGCACGCCGCCGTGGTCGTTCGACTCCTGCACATAACCGCCGGACTCCTTGACCATCGCCTCGATCTTCCGCAACGTTCCGGCGAGGTCGTCCACGCTCATCGCGAGCGTCACGGTGTAACTCACCTTCCGCCCCGGCTGAGCCTCGAAGCGGTTGGCGGCAGCTCCGCGAGCCGCTTTGGCAACAGGAATGGCGTTCCGCATATAACCAGCAGTGTCCGCCGCAAGCGCCGGAAACGCGCCGCTGCCGAATGCAGCATCGGCACATGCGGCTTCCGCAACCGCCATATCCTGATTCAGAGTATTCGTCCCGGCACACCCGGCAAAGCAGAACGGCAGAAGCAGCGAAGAAAAAAGCAAAGTCGATTTCATCATAAAATTCCCTCCGTGATCGAATGGATGCACAGAGGGAATCTATCACGTTTTCCGGAAAATGCAAACCGCTTTCCGCACTCAGTGGTCACGCCGCGCGAGAACGAGCGCAGTCCGGCACGGCAGATAGAGTCTGAGCTGTGAATCGACCGGGAAATGCTCCTCCCCCGGCGTCCGCAGCGCGAACCCGCCGAACTCCGCCGCGTCGGAGTCGAGCACCGCCCGGTAAACGCCGCCGCGCACCTCAAATCCGTAGTCGAAACAGGAGTTGTCCGGGTGGAAGTTGAAGCAGAAGTAAAGATCATCGCGCTCAAACACCACGATCTTCGCCGATTCATCGAGCCGGACCAGCTGCGGCACGCACGCGGAAAAATCCGGCCGCTCCGTCACGAGCTTCAACATCGCCCGGTCGAAGTCGGCGAGAAAATGAAACCGCAGCTTCGGATCGTCCGCAAGCGACCACTGCCGCCGCGCGTGCATCATCGACCAGTGGTTTCCCTCGCGTGGAAAGTCGATCCACTCCGGATGGCCGAACTCGTTGCCCATGAAGTTCAAATAAGCGTGCCCGGCCGTTCCGAGCGTCGCGAGACGCATCATCTTGTGCAGCGCGACCGCGCGGTCGATCTCGAGATTCTGAGAACCGACGTGCATCGCGTCGTACATCGCCGCGTCCGCGAGGCGGAAGATCGCACTCTTGCCGCCGACGATCGCCTGGTCGTGGCACTCCGCATAGCTGACCGATTTTTCGTCGCGACGGCGGTTGCACAGCTCGTGGTACATCCAGCCGATCGGCCACGACTCGTCCGGTATGTCGAAGAGCTTGAACCACATATCCGTCACCCCCATCGCCATGCGATAGTCGAAACCGATTCCGCCTGGCTGATTCTGAGAGGCCGCCAACCCCGGCATGCCGCTCACATCCTCCGCGACGGTCATCGCATCCGGACGCACCGCGTGGATCACGCGGTTCGCGAGCCCGAGGTAACAGACCGCATCCTCGTCGACCTCAGGACCGAAGTAGTCCGCATACGACGTAAACGCCTTGCCGAGCCCGTGCTGCAGATACATCATGCTCGTCACTCCGTCGAACCGGAAACCGTCGATATGAAACTCATCGAGATAATAGCGGCAGTTCGACAGCAGAAAATGCAGCACTTCCGGCTTCGCGTAATCGAACAGCAGCGAATCCCACGCCGAATGCTCTCCTCGCGCCCCCTCGTGGAAAAACGCCGTTCGGGTTCCATCATAGCGTCCAAGCCCCTCGACCTCGTTCCGGGTCGCATGCGAATGCACCAGGTCGATGATGACCCGCAATCCAAGTCCGTGAGCGGCGTCGACCAGCTCCTTGAACTCGTCCGGCGTCCCGAACCGGCTCGCCACGGCGAAGAAGTTCGCAACGTGATAGCCGAAACTCCCGTAATACGGATGCCCCATGATCGCCATGAGCTGCACGGTGTTGTAGCCCGCCGCCGCAATGCGCGGCAACGTCTTTGTGCGGAACTCGACAAAACTGCCGACTTTCGGCTCCTCCTGCGCCATGCCGACGTGCGACTCGTAAATGAGCGGCATGGCCGGAGGCGGCGGAACCGGATTCCGGAACGCATAGGGACGCTCCGGCGCGTAAACCTGCGCCGAAAAGAGATTCGTCACCGGATCCTGCACCACACAGCGCGCATAAGCAGGCACGCGGTCACCCGAACCGCCGTTCCACTCCATCTTCAGCAGATAGTGGTCGCCGTGATGCAGCGCGCCTGCCGGGAGTTTCAACTCCCAGCATCCATGCTCCAGCGGCTTCATCTCGAATTCGGGACGATCCTCCCAGTTGTTGAAGTCGCCGCGAACCGCGATCCGCACCGCATTCGGCGCCCATTCGCGGAATACCCACCCGGATTCGATCCGGTGCAGCCCGAAATACTCGTGCCCGGAGGCGAAATCGGCCAGACTTCCCTCCCCGCCGGTCAGACGCCGCGCCATGCGTTCCATACGCCGGTTCCGCTCCTCGAGGACGCCACGATACGGCGCGAGGTACGGATCGTCCGCCAATGGAACGGGTGCGTTGCTCAAACGGACGAAACCGTTCTTCATCGCGCGAACCCCTTTCGTTCTCAATGCTGAACCAGCGGACGCGCCAGCATGTTCTCGTAGATCCGGATATACTCCTGCGCAGTCACATCGTGATTGAAACGAAGTTTCGACTCGCGCATCACGCGGGAGATCTCCCGCTCCTTGACCTCCGCCGGCAACGCCCAGAAGCGCATCGCCTCGTCCATCGCCCACATGAGTCCGCCGTCATCATAAGTCTCGAACGGGAAACCGTTTCCGGTGTGCTGTTCGACGTTCATGCGCTCGACCGTGTCATGCAGCCCGCCCGTATCATGAACGACCGGCAGACTCCCGAAATACTGACTGGTCATCTGCGGCAGTCCGCACGGCTCGAAGAGCGACGGCATCAGAATGAAGTCACTCGCCGCGAACGCCAGGTGCGAAAGTCCCTCGTCGAAATCGCAGACCAGCACCCGGTCGTAGAAGTCATGCTGCGCAACGATGTTCCGGAAAATCGGCTGATAACTGCCGTTCGCAACCACCGCAATCTGCAACCCCTGATCCCAGTACTTGTGAACCACCTGATAGAGAATGTCCGTCAACAGCGAACACCCTTTCTGCATCGGATCCAGACGCGACGGCCAGAAAAAGAGCGGCGCATTCTGATCAACCCGGAGTCCCGTGCGCGACTGAAACGCGATTTTATTGACCTGTTTGGCTTTCACATGCGTCTCGGCATCGTATTTCATTTCGATGTAGGGATCGCTCTCCGGCGTACTGTTCTCATCCGGCGAATTCAAGATGCCGGAAGCGCAGCCCGCATGATACTTGTTGGCCATCTCGGTGCGGATGTTCGCAGGAACGAACGAATGCCGCCCCTCCACAACCTCTTTCAGGAAAGTCGGACTGACCGTATTGATGAAGTGTGCGGCGAAAATCCCGGAAGCGAGCATATCGACCGGATTGTTGGAACGGCTCTCTTCATAGTTGTACGGAGGCCTTTCGTAGTAGAGATTCTGCCAGAAAGGAGCCGCGTCGATGCCGCGATCCTCGATCTGTGCGAGCGTCGCCTTGTAGGTGTGGATGTTGTGCACCGTGAACAAACACGGAATCCCCATGCGGCGGGCCGCCGCCGGGATCAGCCCGGTCATCCAGTCGTTGCAGTGGATCAGATCCGGCTTCACATCCGGAATGATGTTGTTGATCACTTCCCGCTGAAACGCCATCGCCTGCAGAAAGCTGTCCTGCGAATAACTGCTGTACACCGAATCACGGTAGTAGAAAATCCGATCCTCCGCCAGGTGAATCCGGCTGTTGTGCAAATGGCTCATATAGACGCGCAACTCATCGCTGATGAGTTTGCCCACATCCACATGGAACATCTTCCGGTAATGCGGCAGCGCAACGTGAACGTCGGCCCCCTGGCGGTACAATGCGCCAACCAGAGACGCCGAAACATCCGCGAGACCGCCCGCCTTCGCATGCAGGGTATTGGCCATATTGCCCATCCCTTCCGGAAGATAGGTGATCTCCGGCGTCACGACCAGAATGGTCGGCGATGCTTGAAAAGCTCTTCTCATATCTATCGGTCTCCTCTCCTGAAAAACAGGTCAACACGGGGAGGCCGGAGAATTTCTCCGCCCTCCCCGATCGCATACTCCCACTTACCGCGGCCAGCACATGAAACCGGGAACGCTGTTGTCCCAGTCATGTCCCGCCGCCTTGATCCGGGCGGTCAGTCCGAACCGGCCCGCCGCCTGGCAGACGATCTCACAGGAGAACCGGTAATTGTTATCCGGCAACTCCTCGACCATGTCCATCTTCTCAGCTCCACTCTCGATGATCTCGTTGTGGACGTTGACCGTACCGTAATAGGCTTCGACTTCGACCTCGTCCGGGCGCAGCCCCGCGAGATAGACCTGCGTGGAAACCTTGAATTTGTCTCCGACGTGCATATCCGTGAGGTTGTTCCCGTCCACGGTCGGACGTTCGATATAGAGTTTCCCGCCATCGAACGCCTCGACCAGACGCTCTTTTTCCGCAACAAGTGCTTTCGCGCAGGCGGCATCGTCGACGGTGAGCTTGCGGTAGGAAGCCTCGGCCGGCTCGTAGAAGAAACGTCTGTACTCCTCGACCATGCGCTCGCTCGAAAACTTTCCAAGCCCGGTCACAATCGATGCCTTCATCCGTTTGATCCAACGCACCGGAAGATCCCCGTTCGACCGTTCATAGAAGCACGGAATGATCTCATTTTCAAGCAGATTGAAGAGCAACTGCGACTCGTAGTTATCGCGATCCTCATCCTCGGTGTAGTAGTCGTTGCCCTCGATCGCCCAGCCGTTCTCGCCGTTGTAGGCCTCGGCCCACCAGCCGTCGAGAATGCTGCAGTTGATCACACCGTTGATGGCGGCTTTCATGCCGGATGTTCCGCTCGCTTCCTGCGGGCGGCGCGGCGTATTGAGCCAGACGTCCACGCCCTGCGTGAGACTGCGCGCCATGCCGATGTCGTAATTTTCCAGAAACACAAGGCGATCCTGCACGCCGTGGGACTCGGCAAACTGCACAAGCTCCTGAATGAGTTTCTTCCCGGCATCGTCGGCGGGATGCGCCTTGCCGGCGAAGATGAACTGCACGGGACGCACCGTATCTTTCAACAGCGCGAGCAGCCGATCCGGATTGCGCAGCAGCAGCGTGCCGCGTTTGTAAGTCGCGAACCGACGGGCGAAACCGATGGTCAGAATATCTGGCGAAAGCGCATTCTTCGCAAGATCCGCCTCCTTGCCATGTCCGGAGAGATACCGCACATTGCTCTGAATGAGCTTGCGGGCCCGGCGGACGAGAGACTGACGGCAGAGTTCATGCGCCATCCAGAGCTCCTCATCCGGCAGCGTATTGATCCCCTCGACGAGCTGATCGAGCGGCGGATTGTGCGCCCATTTCGGCGTGAGATAGCGCTCGTAAAGTCCCCAGAGTCGCGACGACACCCACGACGCGATATGCACGCCATTGGTGATGTGCTTGATCGGAATCTCGGAAACCGAACGCTGCGGCCAGAGATTCTTCCACATCTCCCGGGCGACCTCGCCGTGCAGCTTGCTCACGCCGTTGCTGTAATCCGCGAGCCGCAGCCCGAACACCGTCATCGACATCTCGCTGGCGTGGTTGCGGTCGTTGATCGGAATACCCCAGCGGATCACGCGGTTCACGTCGAGATGCGCCTCCGCGGCGAAAACGTTCAGATACGGACGCAGCAACCCGATGTCGAACACCTCGTTGCCGGCCGGAACCGGCGTATGCGTCGTAAAGACGTTGGAACGCCAGACCGTTTCGAGCGCGACATTCGGATCGTAGCCGAAGTCGTTGACCAGGTGCGAAATACGCGCCAGCGACAGAAAACCGGCATGCCCCTCGTTCATGTGGCAGACCGAAGGCTCATACCCCATCGCCAGCAGCGCCTTGAAGCCGCCGATTCCGAGCAGCAGCTCCTGATGCAGCCGCATGCGCTTGTCACCACCGTAAAGCCGCCACGAAACCTCGCGCAGATCCGGCGGATTCTCCGGAATTTCCGTATCGAGCAGCACGAGCGGCACATTGCCGACCCAGAGCACCCAGACCGCCGCGAAGAGCTGCCGGTCAATCAGAGGAATGCTGATGGTGATCCCGTTCCCCTCCTTGTCCCGGGCGCGCACCAGCGGCAGATTGTGAATCTCCGAAACCGGATAATGTTCGATCTGCCAGCCGTTCCGGTCGAGGACCTGGGTAAAGTATCCCTGACGATAGAGCAGACCTACCGCAACCAGAGGCAGAGAAAGGTCGCTCGCCGCTTTCAGGTGGTCTCCGGCGAGAACGCCGAGACCGCCGGAAAAAATCGGAACGCTTTCGTGGATGCCGAATTCCAGCGAAAAATAGGCGATATCGCGTTTCTTCGTCTCCTTGTCTTTCTGTACCTGCCGCTCAAAATCCGCCTGAACGACACGCAGATGACGACGATAAACCGGATCGCGCGCAAGCTCCTCGAGCCGCGACTGCGGCACGGTCCGCAGAAACAGCTTGGCATTGCCGCCGAGTTCGCGCCACAAATTCGGGTTGATGCGCACGAACAGCTCGATCGCCATCGGATGCCAGCACCACCAGATGTTGTCGGAAAGCGTTTCCAGAAAATTCAGCTCTTCGGGAATGCGCGGTCCGACATTGTATAATTGTACGTCCATGATGTTCAGCCTTTCCAATTCAAAAAAACAAAAAACCGACAGCCATCCCGCAAGCCGAAACGGCCACCACGGTTCCCGGCTGGCGCAAAACGCCGCACCGGACAAAATCCCCGGTCAAACAAACAGGAGGTTACTTCTCTTCGACGACCAGCACGCTGTTCAGGGAACCGACATCATTCGGTTTGAAATTCGGATTCCGGTCATCCAGCCGCCACTCGCCGTTCACAACGAATTTATACTCATAAACTCCCGGCTCAAGCATCATCATCCCGGTATAGATCCCGTCGCCGTTCTTGTCGACAAGCTGCTTGTCCGGCAGCCATTCATTGAAGCTGCCTGCCACGGCGACAACCTTTCCCGGCTCGTCTTCCAGAAGGAAGGTCACCCGGCGCCTGGCCGGGCGGTTCGATTTCGTCATGCTCTTTCCTGCCATCATACACCTCCGCTTTTGGTTGGCAATCTTTCGACTCTGCTCCGCGTCCCGGCTCGGAGCATATACATTGATTATCCGCTAAGTAGTTTCCAATCAAGTATATTCACATAAAACAACAATCAAAGCAATCACCAGGAATCCCAAAAGAACCTCTGGTGGCACTTTTGAAACTATTATAAATATAGTGCCTTGCAACGGAAATGTCAAATTTTATTTTCAGGTAAAATGTTATCTTTCAATGAAAAAGATCGTGTCAAATCTGAATGTAAAATTAAATAATAATTTTACAACGCCATTGCTGCACCGGAACAGGATCCCGAGGTGCGGGAGCGAATGCCTTTGGACAGGATTGACGTTTCATAAAAATTCCGCCCCCCGGAAAAACGCCGCCTTGCCGGAGAGAGAAACGGAATTACAGTATGAGAAAACCTGCACAACATCGGAAAGGAGACGGAATGATCATCGAAAGACGCAAACCGCTCACCGCCCGGGCCGGAATCTTCGGCGTCGGACTCGACACCTACTGGAAACAATTCCCGGGACTGCTCGAAGAGCTGCTCGCCAAAAAGGAGACGCTCAAACGCAAACTCGCCTCCCACCATCTTGAACTCTTCGATTTCGGTATGATCGACAACGCCGAGCGGGCTGCGGAAGCGCTCCCGCGGATCGAGGCCGCCGACCTCGATATCCTCTTTGTCGACATGCTGACCTATGCGACGAGCGCGACATACGGCATGATCGCGCGTCGCATGCAGATTCCCGTGATCCTCGTTGCGCTTCAGCCGCTTTCCGCGCTCGATTACGAGCACGCGAACACCCGCATGCAGCTCTGCAACGACGATCTCTGCTCGATTCCGGAATTCACCGGAGTCGCGGTGCGCATGGGCAAACAGCCACCTCCGGTTATTCTCGGCATGCTTGAAAACGACCCCGTCGCCGACGCGGAGCTCGCCGAATGGTGCCGCGTGGCTCACGTGCTGCACGATCTGCGCCGCGCGCGGCTCGGACACATGGGACATGTGCTCGAGGCAATGCTCGACATGCAGACCGATCCCGCCGCCGTCACCGCCGCATTCGGCGCACACGTCGTACAATGCGAAGCCGATGAACTTCTGCCGATTTACCGCGGAATCGATCCGGCGGGAGTGGAAGTTGCGGAGATGAAGAGGCGCATTCTCTCCTTCTTCGACACCCCCGATCCGGTTTCGGATCCGCTGACCGAAAAATTGACCGAAGCCGATCTGGAAACCGCAGCGGTCGTCGCCGTCACCCTCGAACGCTACGTCGAGGCGAAAAAACTCGACGGACTCGCCTACTACTACGAAGCCGAACCCGGTTCGCTGCTGCGTCGGATCGTGACGAACTTCATCGTCGGGAATTCGCTCCTCACGGCGGCGGGTTTTCCGATGTGCGGAGAATTCGACATCAAAACCTGCATTGCGATGCTGATCATGGACCGGCTCGAAATCGGCGGCTCTTTCGCGGAGTTTCACCCCATCGACTTTGCACGGGACACGGTCCTCGTCGGTCACGACGGGCCGCACCATCTGAATATCGCAAACGGACGCCCCGTCATCCGCAGCCTCAAAAAATATCACGGCAAACCCGGGTCAGGCGCCGGCGTCGAATTCAACATCCAAACCGGCCCGATCACGATGCTCAGCATCAGCGTAAATGCGCGGGGAAAATTCAAATTCATCGCAGCCGAGGGGGAATCGATCGACGGCCCGATTCCGCCTACGGGCAACACCAATACCCATGGAAAATTCCCGCCGGACGTGCGCACATTCCTGAAACGCTGGGCCGCGGCGGGCCCGACTCACCACTTTGCACTCGGCGTCGGCCATCATGCCGGGACGATTCGCAAGGTCGCCGACACATTCGGAGTCGAAATCGAAATTATTTGACGGAATCCGCCCAGTTCCGGTAGGGATTTATGCTCAACGAGCCGTTCGTGTAGCGACGGTCTCCCGTCACCTCGCGCCCGAGCCACGGCGGAAAAACGAGTGCGGCATCCTCCGACTCGAGCTCAAGCTCGGCCGTGAAAAGCCCCTCATTTCCGCCGAAATATTCGTCCACCTCCCAGACCGCCCCGGAAAAGGAGACGTGGTAACGGATCTTTTCAACGAGCCGGTCCGCACAGAATTCGCGCAGCATCGCCTCGGCGTCCGCAACCGGAATCTCATACTCGAATTCACTGCGGGAAAAATTCTTCGCCGCCCCCTTGACCGTCAGAAAAGCCCGCGACCCGGCGATCCGGACCCGCACGGTCGGCCCGTTTGGCGTCCGCTCGAAATATCCCTGAACCATCCGCACGCCCCCGTCCGCCCCGGAGCGCCATCCGTCCGAGGCGAGCAGAAACTTGCGTTCGATTTCCACACCCATTACTTCGCGATTCCGAACTGGTAGACCGTCGTCTGTTTGTAGGGCCGGCCCGGTTCGAGCCGCATACTCGGGAAGTCGGGATGGTTGACCGCGTCGGGCCAGCGCTGCGCCTCGAGGCAGAACGCGCTGAACTGCGGATAGCCTTTCCCGTTCTTGCCGATCGCGCTTCCGTTGAGAAAATATCCCATATAGAACTGAATCCCCGGCGCGCTCGTGGCGACCCGCAGTTCGATTCCGGTCGAGTCGGCACTCGCGACCACAACGTCACGTTTCATGACGCCGTCGACATCCGAAAGGATGAAGTTGTCGTCAAATCCGTTCGGAAGCGCCTCGAGAATCTCGCGGAAACTTTTGCCGCTGTTCAGGTCGTAGGGAGTTCCCGCCACGGTCGGGCAGTTCCCCGTCGGAGCCATATCCGCCCCGATTTCCGTGCGACGGTCGGCTTTCAGCTGAATGCGGTGATCGAGACAGTTCCCCGCCGACTCTCCGGCGAGGTTGAAATACGCATGGTTCGTCATGCTCACAACGGTCGGACGGTCGGAGGTGGCGGTGTAGTCGAGAATCAGTTCGTTCGCCTCCGTCACCATGTAGACCAGTGTCGCCTCCACCGCCCCGGGGAAACCGGCATCACCGTCGGGGCTGTGCAGACGCAGCGCCAGAGTCGTGTCATCGATCGGTTCCGCTTTCCAGAATCTCCGTCCCCAGCAGTCGCCGCCGTGCAGCGTATTGAGCCCGTTGCTATCGTTCAACGCCAGACGGTACTCTTTCCCGTCGAACGTGAAGCGCCCGCCGCCGATCCGGTTCGCAACGCGCCCGATCACCGCGCCGAAAAACGGATCGTTCTCCACATAATCCGCCGGATTGCCAAACCCGAGCAGCACGTCAACGCTTTTCCCGTTCCGGTCCGGCGTCCGGATGCTGACCAGCGTCCCGCCGAAATCGGTGATATCCACCTCAAATCCGGATTTATTCCGCAGCCGGTAAAGTTTCGCAATCCGGCCGTCAGCTGTTTTGAAAAAATCGTTCACTTCCATGTTTCATCCTCCCCGACCGGAGTACCGGTCAATTCGTTACAGGTTTTAAAATGCTGTTTGGCGCAGCGTTCCAATACCGACGCGCCGTAGCGCTTCACCAACCGTCTCCCGGTCTCCAGAACCAGCGGCCCGGCGCCGCGCGGCAGCTCTTCTCCGAGTTCGGCGCCGAGTTTCGCCATTCCTTTCAGAAACTGTTCGCGCGAAAGAATGCTCGCCGCCGCAACGGCGACGTCACTCTCGGCCCGAACCTGCTGATCGAGCCGGATCTCGCGCCCGCGTGTGAGCAGTGCACGCTGAATCAGCCGTTCATCTCCGAACTTGTCCGAGAGCATACGAGGGCATGTCGGAACTTTTTCCAGAAGATTTTCGATCACCCGCGCATGTCCCCAGGCCAGCAGCCGGTTCAAGTTTCCGATCTTCGCGTAGAGCCGATTGTATGCCTGCGGTCCGAGCGTTACGACCGTCCAGCCGTCGCCGACGGTTTCGCGGATCTTCGCGGCAAGTTCCATGATCTTCCTGGAACTCTTGATCAGCTTCGAGTCACAGCAGCCGATCTCGCGCAGCTTCGGTCCGGTCACGGAATCCGCATAGACTCCCGCGATACAGAGCGGTCCGAAAAAGTCTCCCTTGCCGCTCTCATCCACTCCGCCGTGCGGATCGATCACCTCCGGAACTTTCGGCTCCTCCCCGTATCCGAAACCGAATGTGTGCAGAATCTCCGGTTCCAGCGTAAACATCACGAAATCCGCCGTCCCGCCGCCCTGCACGGTCAATTTCCCGGAGTTGTACGCGACAACATTCGTCTTCTCCCGCACGGCTTTCCAGCGGGCGTAGGGCTGTTCCGAGAAACTCCAGCCGCGCCCCTCAAGCAGAATCCGCAGCGCCTCGGCCTGCTCCTCCGTCACTGTGCAGACGTAACTGGTCACTTTTTTCGTATCCGCCATCACTTCACCTCGGTCCGACCGGAAAGCGCGGCCGTAATCGTCGCACCATCCGCATACGAGAGATTCGCTCCGGCCGGCAGCCCGAGCGCGGGCTGCGTAACCCGTACCGGCAGTTCGCGCAGCAATCCGGCGATGTAAACCGCCGTCGCCCGCCCTTCCACATCGCTGCTCAATGCGAGAATCACCTCGCGAACACTCCCGGAACGGGCGCGCTCGAGCAACCGCGGCAGATTCAGTCCGGCACCGGTCTCCGCCTCCATCGGCGAAATCCGCCCGCCGAGCACATGGTAACGGCCGCGGAAGTTTCCGCTCGACTCGATCGCAAACATCTGCGCCATCGTCTCAACCACGCAGACGATCCCCGGATCGCGCTGCGGTTCGCGACAGACCGCACAGAGCTGCCCGGCATCGGCCAACGCCCCGCATTCCGGACACGTTCCGACCGTCTGCGGCAGCGTCCCGAGCAGTGTTCCGAGAAACTCGAGTTTTTCCGGTTCCCACTCCAGAAGCGACAACGCCAGACGCTCAGCGCCGCGCCGCCCGATGCCGGGCAGCTGTTTCAGCGCCGCGATCAACGACTCCATCGCCTCGGGATAGTGCATCACACCGTCCCCCGTCCGTCAGAAAATCCCCGGCAGATTGACGCCGAGTCCGCCGGTCACTTCGTTCATCTTCTCCTGCGCAGTCGCTTTCGCAGCGGCGAGCGCTGAATTCGTCGCAACCAGAATCTGTTCTTCGAGCGCAGCGCGGTCTTTCAGCGCCTCGTCGGAAATGTTGACCTCTTTCACCCGGAAATCCCCCGTCACCGTCACCCGCACCTGGCAGCCGGGACTCGACGCGGAGAACTCCATCGTCGGCATCTCCTCCTTGAATTTCTTCAGATTCGCCTGGATGTCTTTCGCCTTGGACATCATTTTCGCAAGTTCGCCCAGATTACCGAACATATTGTCTCAACCTTTTTCTTTCTTCCGTTTCGTCAAAAAAGCCGGCCTGATTCAGAAACAAGCCGGCTGCTCCATCCGAATTTCAATCGGATTATTTGCTTTCCCCGGCCGCTTTCTTCGGCTCGGAGTTTTTCACCGCTTTCACATTGTTGTTGTTCGCGGCGGGTTCTTTCGCGTGCCACAGCGAAACCAGCTGCGGCGAGATGCAGATCGACGAATAGGTGCCGATCACAATGCCGAGCATCATGATGAGCACGAAGTCGTTGATCGCCGCACCCGCTCCGAGGAACAGCACGAACACCACGATGAATGTGGTCAAGCTCGTCAGAATCGTCCGGTTCAACGTCTGGTTGACCGAGAGATTCACATTCTCGTCGAACGTCTTGCACGTCCCGAGATTCCGGTTCTCGCGGATGCGGTCGAAGATGACCACCGTATCGTTGATCGAATAGCCGATCACGGTCAGCAGCGCGGCCACCACCGTCAGCGACACCGTCCGCCCCGTCGCAAGGAAGATCCCCAGCGAGATGATCACGTCATGCGCCAGCGCGAGAATACTCGACAGCGCATAGGTGAACTCGTACCGCAGCGAAATATAGATCCCGATGCCGATGATCGAGAGCCCGATCGCGATGAACGCCGCCTTGGTGAACTCCCGGCCGATCAGACCGCCGACGCTCGATTCGAGCCCGCCTGAGAACTGCGCCTGCGGGAACTTCTCGTTCAGCAGCTTCAACAGAAGATCTTTCGGGCTGGCCGTGGAGTCGATCCGCCCGGTCTGATCGCCGCGCACGAGAATCTCCATCTCCTGCGCACCGTCGATCGCATTGTATTTGTAGGTGACTGTCCCCTCATATCCCGCGGCGGCGAGCGCCTTTTCGATCTGCTCCTGCGGAATCTGCTCGACATAGTTGAACGACACCTGCGTACCGCCGGTGAAGTCGATCCCGAGCATCCCGCGCCCGAGCACCGCAAAGAGCACAAACGAAGCGACGATCAGAATCCCCGAGAGCGCAAACACCTTTCCGCGCATCGCCCGGAAGTCGTAATGCGCATTCTTGAAGAACTGCATCATCGTGAGTTTCTGAAGTTTTGTGTAGGCGAAGAGGTAGTCGAAGATCAGCCGCGTCACGAAGAGCGCCGTGAACAAGCTCGAAAGAATACCGATCGACAGCGTCACGGCAAATCCCTTGACCGCGCCCGTGCCGACGTACATCAGAATGATCGCGGTGATCAGCGTCGTGATGTTCGCATCGAACACCGCCGAAAACGCCCGGCTGTAGCCGAGATCGACCGCCGTCCGCAGATTTTTGCCGGCGGCAAGCTCCTCGCGGATTCGCTCGAACACCAGCACGTTCGCGTCGACCGCCATACCGATCGTCAACACAATACCCGCAATACCGGGCAGCGTCAGCGTCGCGTTGAACGCCGCAAGCGCACCAAGCACAAGCACGATGTTGAGCGCGAGCGCGCACACCGCGATAAATCCGGAAAGCCGATAGTAGATGCACATGAATGCCGCCACGGCCAGCAGCGAAATCACGCCCACCCAGATGCCGTTCGCAACATTCGCGGCCCCGAGTTTCGGGTCGGTGTCGAACACCGCGTCGATCTTGATCTGGAACGGGAAGCTGCCGGAAACCAGCGCATCGGCGATGCTCTTGCACTCCTCCTCCGAGAAGCGGCCGGTGATCTGGGCGCTGCCGCCCGTGATCGCATCGTTGATCCGCGGCGCGCAGTAGAGCTGGCCGTCGAGCACGATCGCCATCGAGCGGCCGATGTTCTCCCGGGTCACTTCGGCGAACTGCGCAGCGCCGCGCGAGTTGAACGCCAGCATGATCATCCGCTGCCCGAACTGATCCTTGTTCGCATGGGCGCTGACGATGTCCTTGCCGGTCATCTTCGGCATCTTTTCAACCACGTAATAGGTCACGAGCGGCGCCTGTCCGGGACGGAACTCACTGGTTTTCATAAGTTCGTAACCGAACGGCGGAACAAAGTTCTTCTCGTTCTCCGGCGTGATGCCGCTCACGAGCTGTGCGTTGTTCTCATGCACCATGCGGAAGTTCAGTTTCGCACTCATCTTGATGAGGTTCATGAGCTTGACCTTCTCATCCTTCGCCACGACCGGCGCGCGCAGAGAAACGTACGAGTCACCGCTCGGAGCGATCTCGGCCTCGAAGATCTTCTGCCCCTCAAGACGCTTGCGAAGCGTCTCAATGGCAATGTCACGATAGCGGTCGAAGTTGGTCTGCCGTTCCGCCGCACTCTGCTTCTCCGCCTCAGTCTGCTCTCCGCCAAGCTCCTTGCTGAGATCCTCGTCCGGCACAAGCTGGAGGATAAACTCCACACCGCCGTTCAGATCGAGTCCCAGACGGATCGAACTCGACGCATGCTTGCGGATCACGCTCATCACGTCGCGGTTGTCTTCCAGATCACTGCCCTTGACCATTTTGGTCAGATCCACGCCGGAATCATCGGCGGCTTTCAGCAGCGCCTGCGACTGGAAGAGATTCGGATCGGCTTTGCGCAGCGCCTCCGCCTCTTTCACGAGTTTCTCGGCATCCGCCTGAACTTTCTTCGCCTCTTCCGGATCCGCCGGCTTGACCAGCAACCCGAGGAACGTTTCATAATAATCCCGCTCGAACAGCGGGTGAATCGCGGAGGCGAACACCCCCACGACCACCAGCACGATGAGCGTCCGCAAAATCAACGGTCTCTTGTTCATTCCCGTTCGTCCTGTTTCCGTCGTTATTTTTTCTCGGCCGGAGCAGCGGTTTCAGTGACCGGCTCGGCCACGCCGTTCTTGATCACTTCCACAACGACCTTGTCGGCGATTTCCACCATATAGCTCTTTTCGCGAACCTCGACGACCGTGCCGAACATGCCGGTGTTCAGCATGACGCGCGTCCCTTTCGCGATGGTGTCGAGCATCTGCTGGCGCTTCTGCTGCTGCTTCTTCTGCGAACGGAACGTGAAGAAGAACATCACGCCGAGCACCACGAGCATCAGAATGATCGGGTTGGACCAGAACGGCATGCTCTGCTGTTCGGCAGGCTTCTGCTGCACCGGCTCGGCAACCTGCTGGACAGCCTGCCCGACCTGCGCCGTCGACTGCTGCGCGGCGTTGCCGGCTCCCTGCGGGGCTCCGGGTCCGATGGTGATGGTATTCGGGGCGGCGGCGTCAGCCATGATGAAATTCAAACTCATGTTTTCTCCTTACAAGGTTGTTGTTGAAAATGCGTTTATCCTCTAATATTACATCCATTTACGTTTCTTTCAAGCCCGAACCGTGGAAATGGTTCGTAAAATCCGTCCCGGAGGCCTCTCCGAGCTCCAGATGAACGATTCCATCCTCCAGTTGCCGGAGCGCACCGTGCATGCCGTCAGCAATCCGGTCCAGCGGAATCGAAATCCGATATCCGCCGAATGTGCGCGCTATCGCGGCATGACGGCGCAGCAACTCCCCGAACGCCGCCGACTCCTCCGGCCAGCGCGGAAACAAAATCGCGAAGTCCACATTCCGCTTCCGCATCTCTCTCACGACAAACAGATGTTCCTCCGGACGGGTTGGCTTCTCCTCCCCGTCGAGCGCGATTCCGAGAGAGCATCGCCGTTCGCCTCCCCCCAGTTTTGCGGCAAAATCCGCGAGACCGCCGCAGGAGACACAACAGCGTGCCGCCGTGTCACCGTCGAACACCTCGACTCCAGATCCGATGACAAACCGCTTTCCCGCATAATCCGCCTCCATGCCGCCTCCCCCGCAGGGCCGCAGCAACGCCAGCGTCGCACCGGACCGGAAAAGCCGCTCCGCCTCCGCCGGAGTTGAGGCACAACCGCCGTTCACCGCGTACCCGTCCCGGAAATCCGAGGCGAACAGAAAAAACACCACCTCATCCGGCCACCCCGAGATCACCGGGAAACAACCCGCTTCCCGCACGGCTTCCAGCCGTCCGCGCGCCCCGGCTCCGAATGCAAATCCTGCCGTCCGACCCGTTTTCGGAACTACTTTCGGCGTGCACCACGGGAAATGGCGTCGCAGAGCCGCCGCATTCGCCGCGGAAAATCCGCAGCATAACAACACGCCGCCATCATCGAGCGCAAAGCGTTCTCCCTCGAATCCGTCCGGCAGCCGTTTGCCGCAGTCCGCCACCACGAGCAGCCGCCGGTCCCCGGGGGAGCCCGCGATCAGCACCGCACTCCGGCCGAGTTTATGAACGGACACCGGATCGAACGGAAACGAGTGTTCCGCTCCCGCCAGAAGTGTCCGCAGTTCCTCCTCCGCGCTCTTATCGAGCAGCGCATGAATGTTTCGGGCCAACGTTAACATCGTTTCTCCGTAAAAACCGCTATTCTCCGCTTGCATTTCCCGCTTTTCGTGCCACATTAACACCCAAAAAAAGGAGGCCGCCCATCATGATCCGCGACGCATTCAAAATGAAACTCAAACCCGGCTGCATCGACGAATACCGCAAACGCCATGACGAAATCTGGCCGGAACTCGTCAAGGCCCATTCCGACTGCGGCATATCGGACTACACCATCTTCTTCGACGAAGAGACCCTCACGCTCTTCGCGTTCCGCCGCCTCACCCCGGACAACACCGCCGACCGGATGGGCGAACTCGATATCGTCAAGCGGTGGTGGGCTTTCAACCGCGACCTGATGGAGGTCCATCCGGACAACTCCCCGGTATTCACCCCGCTGACCGAAATTTTCCACATGGACTGAACCGGGAGGAACACGCTCCTCCGCCCGGCCCGGTCTCACAACCCCTTGCTGATCCGGATCGAACAGAAATTCGGTCCGCACATCGTGCAGAACCGCTCGTCTCCGTGACCGTGATCCGGCGGCAGATCTCGTTCCGCCAGCGCCTCGGCGCGCAGTTCGCGCGCTTTCTCCGGATCGAGTGCATACTCAAACTGCTTCTCCCAGTCGAACTCCGCCCGCGCGCGGCTGATCGCATCGTCCCGGTCGCGCGCGCCCGGTTTGCCGAGCGCCACGTCCGCCGCGTGAGCCGCGATCTTATAGGCGACCACCCCGTCGCGCACATCACGCGCGTTCGGCAGACCGAGATGCTCTTTCGGCGTCACGTAGCAGAGCATCGCCGCACCCGAATAGGCCGCCATCGTCGCGCCGATCGCGCTCGTGATGTGATCATATCCCGGCGCGCAGTCGATCACCACCGGTCCGAGCACGTAAAACGGCGCATCATCGCACCGCTCCTGTTCGCGCTTCATATTCATCGCCACTTCGTTGAACGGAATGTGCCCCGGTCCCTCGACCATCGCCTGCACGTCGGCGGCACGGCAGCGGCGCACAAGTTCGCCGAGCACGTCGAGCTCCGCAAACTGCGCCTCGTCGCTCGCGTCGGCCAGACACCCCGGACGCATGCCGTCGCCGAGAGAGAGCGTCACGTCGTAACGGCGGCAGATTTCGAGAATTCGATCGAACGCCGTGTAGAACGGATTCTCTTTCTCAAACCGGCTCATCCACGCCGCGAGGATCGAACCGCCGCGGCTCACGATCCGCAACAGCCGCTTCTTCGCGGCCGGAACCTGCGCCCGCAGCAGCCCAGCGTGGATCGTCATGTAGTCGACCCCCTGCTCCGCCTGCTCCTCCATGACCTGAAGAATCAGCTCCTCGGTCATGTTCTCGACCGTTTCGCACCGCGCAAGCACCTCGTAGAGCGGCACCGTCCCGACCGGAATCGGACTGTGCCCGATGATCGAGCGCCGGATCTCGTTGATGTTCCCGCCCGTGCTCAGGTCCATGACCGTGTCGGCTCCGAATTTCACCGAATATTCGAGCTTCTCAAGCTCCTGCCGCGGACAGCTCGCGACGGCGGAGTTCCCGATGTTCGCATTGATCTTCGTCTTCAACATCCGGCCGATTCCGATCGGATTGAGATTCTTATGGTTGATGTTCGCGGGAATGACGATCGTCCCCGCAGCGACTCCCTCGCGGATCTTCTCCGCCGGGAGCTGTTCCAGTTCCGCCACGCGCCGCATCGCCTCTGTGATGATTCCGGCTTTCGCCTGTGCCGGCTGAGTCATCGTATTCATCGCAACTCCTTTTTCTGTCCACTCAATTCGGGGGGAATCCGGTTCCGCGCCCATTTATTTCATTCCATTACTTTCCACCGTGTTCCGCGAGCAGCTTCTCGAGCGCCTCGATCGTGCGGTCGGCGGCACCCGCGTGGCGCCGAATCGCCTTACCGGCCCGCTCACCGAGTTCACGCCGCAGCGTCTCGTCGGTCAGCAGCCGGTGCAGCTGCCCGTAAAGTTCCCCGTCTCCGGTCACGGTCGCCACCGCGTTCTCCTGCAGCAGCACTTTCAGAATAAAGCGGAAATTACGCAGCACATGCCCCGTCACGATCGGCTTGCCGAGCAATGCCGGTTCGATGAGGTTGTGTCCCTCGTCGTGCCCCGCAAGGCTCTTGCCCATAATCACGAGATCGGCGCCGTTCATGAGCTTCAGCATCTCTCCGGTCGTATCCGCCAGCAGGACATCGACCGTTTCTCCGCCGGCGCCCCCCGCACTGCGGCGAACAAAACTCAATCCGAGCTTTTTAAGCATCGCGGCAATATCGTCCGCCCGTTCGACATGGCGCGGAACCAGCACGAGTTTCAGGTCCGGAATCTCTTTGCGCAACCGCAGAAAAGTCTCGGCAACAAGCTCCTCTTCGCCAGGATGCGTGGAGGCAGCCAGCAAAATCAGGTGTTTTCCCGGACCGAAACACGCCTCGTAACCCGCATCCGGCAGGTCGGCGGGCGCTTTCTGATCGAATTTCAGATTCCCCGCGACGACCACGTTCGCCCCAGGCGAAACCGAACGAAACCGCTCCGCATCCGCGTCGGTCTGAACCGAAATCAGATTGAACATCCGCAGCAGCGGCCCGAAAAAGAAACGGATTTTGCGGTATCCCCGCACCGAGTGATCCGACATGCGCCCGTTCACCAGCGTGACCGGGATTCCGCGGCGGCGCGTCTCGGCCACAAGGTTCGGCCAGATCTCCGTCTCGAAGATCACCAGCATCGACGGCTGCAGGATCTTCAGCGTCTTCCGAACCATCCAGAGAAAATCGATCGGGCAGAAGATCACCGCCGTATTTTCCGGCGCCTGATTGCGCACGAGTTCCTGACCCGTCGTCGTCGTCGTCGACAAAATGAACTTCCGCTCCGGATGCGCCGCCCGCCATGAACGCAGCAGCGACAATGCCACAACCGCCTCGCCGACGCTCACCGCGTGAATCCAGACCGCCCCGTGAAACGCCTCCAGCTCCCGGATCCGCTCCGCAGAAAAGCAGCCGAACCGTTCGGAAAACGTGTCTTTCCAGCCCGGACGGTTCCGGTATTTCAGATACAATCCCGGCACGTAAAACAGAAAGCCGATCGGCATGAACAGATTGTAGAAAAAACGAAACATGATTATTCCACCGTTACACTCTTTGCAAGATTGCGCGGCTGGTCGATCTCACAACCCCGTTCCACCGCGATAAAGTAGGCGAACAACTGAAGCGCCACCGCCGTCGGCAGCGGCGCAATGAAGCGCGAACACGCCGGAACGAAAATCACATCATCGGTCAACTGCTCCACCTCCCGGTCTCCGACGGTCGCAACCGCCACAACCGGCGCGCGCCGCGCCCGGCACTCCTGGATGTTCCCGAGAATCTTCTCCCGCCCCGGGATGTCGTTCGCCAGAGCCAGCACCGGATGCCGTTCATCGAGCAGCGCGATCGGGCCGTGCTTCAGCTCGGCAGCATGATACCCCTCGGCATGGACGTAACTGATCTCCTTGAGCTTCAGCGCCCCCTCGAGCGCCGTCGGATAGAGGCAGCCGCGCCCGATGTAGAAGAAATCGTCGAATGCCGCGTACCGCTTCGCAATCGCGCGGATCGTCTCCGCCTGTGCGAGCACCTGCCGGATCAGCTCCGGCGCCTGTTCGATCTCCCGCGCAAGCTCACTGCCTTCGCTGCGGCTCAGCCGCCGGTTCCGCCCGAGCAGCAGCGCCATCAGCAGCAGCACCGCCACCTGACTCGAAAACGCTTTCGTCGACGCCACACTGATTTCGGGCCCGGCGTGGAGGTAGACCCCCCTCCCCGCCTCCCGCGCGATCGTCGAACCGACCACGTTGCAGAGCGCCGTGACCAGCGCCCCCTTGCCGACCGCCTCCCGGACCGCAGCGATCGTGTCGGCCGTCTCGCCGGACTGGCTGATCGGAATCACCAGCGTATTCGGTTCGATGATCGGATTGCGGTAGCGGAACTCCGCCGCCTGCTCAACCGAGGTCGAGATTCCGGCGATGTCCTCGAAATAATACTCCCCCACCATCCCCGCGTGCATGCTGCTGCCGCATCCGGCGATCACGATCCGCGAAATCTGCGCGAGATCGCGCGGGGAGAGCTCCAGCCCGTTCAGAACCGCGTTACCCATCTCGAGATTGAGCCGCCCGCGGATCGCGTTTTCAACGGTCTCCGGCTGCTCGAAGATCTCCTTGAGCATGAAGTGCGGGAAATTCCCCTTCTCCGCCGCCGCAGCGTCCCAGTCGATCTTCGCGACCTCGCGCTCGACCGGAACATTCGAGACATCCCGCAGATCGATGCCGTCCGGCCGGATCGCGGCGATGTCGCCGTCGTTGAGATAAATGACCTTGCGCGTGCGGGGCAGCAGCGCGGAAATATCGCTGGCGATCAGATTCTCCCCCTCGCCCAGACCGATCACCAGCGGACTGCCTTTTCGTGCCGCCACGATCAACCCGGGATGCCGGCTCGAAACAACCGCGATCCCGTAAGTTCCCGAAAGCTGGCGGACCGCCGCCGCCGTCGCCGACAACAGATCCCCCTCATAAGCCTCCGCTATCAGATGCACGATCACCTCGGAATCCGTGCTGGAACGGAAATGATACCCTTTCTTCTCCAGATGCGCCCGCAGTTCGTGATGGTTCTCGACGATGCCGTTGTGCACAATCGCGAACTCATACTTCTCATCGCAGTGCGGATGAGCATTGACCGCCGAGGGGACACCGTGTGTCGCCCATCTCGTATGCGCAATGCCGCAGCAAACGTCGTTTTCAAGTTCCGGAAAGCCGGCACAGGCCTCCTCCAGGCGCGCGACTTTGCCGACCTCCTTGATCTCAGTAAGAGTTCCGGCGCCGACCAGTGCCAGTCCCGCAGAGTCGTAGCCGCGGTACTCCAGACGCCGCAACCCGTCGAGCAAAATCGGGGCGGCAGCGGAATGCCCCGTATATCCGATGATTCCACACATGAATCGACTCCTCTATTCCATATCCCGGGAAAAATGGGTGCTGATATACTCCACCGCTTCCTCGAGCGATCCCAGAATCTTCGTACAGTAGCGCACCATCCACGGACTGCACTCCCGATATTCGTACGGGGAAAACGCCACCACAAATTTCCCCAGCACATGGGACGCATAGAACACTTCCATGCTCGTCCCGATGCTCGGACGGCTGTAATTCACCAGAATGATGTCCGCATTGCGCACGTCCAGCAGGTCAAACTCCACAATCTCGTTCGCGCTGTCGACCTCGCGATCGACAAATTTCCGACGCATCGGATCGAGCAGCCGGTACTTTCCTGCGAAAAGCCGTTTCGCAGACTCCCGCCATTCACGCGCGACTCCCTCATGTTCATCCATGATCGGGCCGGAGAGATAAATCGTCTTGAACAGTTCTTTCCCGTTATTGTCCATCATACCAATCGTTTCTCAGATATTCACCACCTCGGGGGCGCGCAGATTGATCAGCGCCTCCGAAACCGCCAGCGCATCCGTCGCATTCGAGCAGTTGAGCGCAGCCTGCGCGGCCTGCTCCATCTCATACATCGACATGCTGCGAATCACGCGCCGCACCACCGCCACCGAGGCGGGAGACATGCTCAGCTCGTGCACCCCGAGTCCGACCAGCAGCGGCACCATATACACATCCGCCGCAACCTGGCCGCAGACGCTGACCCAGATGTTGTGCCGCTGGGCCGCCTCCACGCAGAGACGGATCAGCTCCAGAATCGCCGGGTGCGACGGACGGTACAGATAAGCCACCCGCTCGTTCCCGCGGTCGATCGCCATCGTGTACTGCACAAGATCGTTCGTGCCGATGCTGAAGAAATCGACCATCGGAGCGAATCTGTCCGCCATCAGCGCCGCGGCCGGCGTCTCGATCATGACTCCGAGCGAAAGATTTGACACATGCTCTTTCCCCTCGGCGTCGAGCTGCTGCTGCAGCTGCTCCAGGATGGAACGCACCTCGATCACTTCGCGGACGCTGCTGACCATCGGCAGCATCACTTTCAGATTTCCGAACACACCCGCCCGCAGCAGCGCGCGCAGCTGTGTCTCAAGAATATCCCGCCGTTCGTGCAGGCAGAGCCGGATTCCGCGCAGACCGAGAAACGGATTCTGCTCGCTCGCCCGGTAGATGTTCGTGTTGAACTTGTCCCCGCCGACATCGAGCGTCCGCACAATGAGCGGCGCATTGTCGCACTCGACAAGAAGTTTCTTATAGACCTCGAACTGCTCCTCCTCCCCCGGCAGCCCCGGCCGGTTCATAAAGAGGTATTCCGTCCGGAAAAGCCCGATGCCGCTCGCACCGCAGCGCCTGACCTCTTCGACTTTCTCCGGAGAGTCGAGGTTCGCCGCGAGCTGCACGATGAAACCGTCGGTCGTCTCCGGCCGCAGTTCGTTTTCGCTTTCGAGCCGGCTTCTGATCTGACCGGCTTCGGCTTTTTTGAGCCGGTAGGCCTCTTCGGTGCGGGCATCGGGATTGATGACCAGTTTTCCGCTGAAACCGTCGATGATGAGCTTGTCTTCCGCGGAAAGCTGTTCCGGCAGTTCCGGCGGAATCCCGACGATCGCCGGAAGTCCCATCGATCGCGCGAGAATCGCCGTATGACTCGTGGCGCTGCCGGTCGCGACCGCGAAACCGAGCACCTTTCCCGTTTCAAGCCCCGCAGTCTCCGAGGGAGAGAGCGTATGAGCGACAATGATCCTCCGGTCATCCATGTCGATCTCATGCCCGTGAACGTGGATGTTCGTCAGATTGGAGAGAATCCGGGAGGAGACGTCGCGGATATCGGCGGCACGCTCGCGCAGATATTCATCCGGCATCTCGGCAAACACGTTTGCAAAATGTTCGCTTGCAAGGTAGAGCGCGTATTCTGCCGCGAAAAGTTTTTCGCGGATTCCTTTCTCCACTTCGGCGCTGAACGTGCGGTCATCGACAAGCATGATGTGCGCGTCGAAAATCTCGGCATCCTGAGAACGAAGTTTGTTGCGGACCTCCTGCCGGAGTTCCACAAGCTGCTTCCGCGTCAGCGCCAGTGCGGCGTTGTAGCGGGAGAGTTCCGCGGGGATCTCATCCTCGGTGATCTTATGCGGTTCCGGTTCCAGACTGCCGGTCGGACCGGTGATCCGCGCCGTGCGTCCGATTGCGATCCCCGGAGAAACCGCGATCGCCTGAATCGTCTGTGTCGGGAGTGCCATCTTTCTCCGCCAGCTCCTCTGCCTACTCGTCTTCGCCGAAATTCGACTCGAAAAATTTCACCGCGGCCTTGAACGCGGCCTCGGCCTGCGGCCCCGATGTACGGAGAATCAGCCGGGTGCCTTTCCCGGCCGCAAGCATCAGAAGCGAGAGCACACTGCGGCAATCCGCCTCGCCGTCCTCCCCGTCGCCGACTTTCTCGACACTCATGGACGCATCGAACGACGAAGCGATCCGAACCAGCTGGGCGGCAGGGCGCGCATGCAGCCCCATGGTGTTGCCCACGGTGATTTCCCGCTCGAAAACTTCTTCCGCACTCATCTCTGTGCCAACAGCCCCTGTCGTGTTCTGAACGGATCGCAGAACCCATCCCGCCCGGGAAATTCCGCAATCAGCCCGTTTCTGTTCCTCATTACGTTCACGGTCGATTAATGTACACCGTTTTCCGCCAAAAAGCAACCGGTTGGCGCTTGTAAATTCGGTTTTCAACGATTATATTCATCGCGCAAGCCTCAAACGATGCGCGCCGTACCGGAAACCGAACCGGCGATCACAGAAAAAGTCAACACAAGGAATACTCCATCATGAATCAGAACTGGAAACTTGAGACCCGCGCGGTCCAGGCCGGTTATCAGCCCGGCAACGGCGACCCGCGCGTACTGCCGCTCTATCAGAGCACCACTTACAAGTACGACGACGCCCAGAGCGTAGCCGATCTCTTCGACCTCAAACGCGAGGGATTCTTCTACACCCGGCTCGCGAATCCGACCGTCGACGCCTTTGAACGCAAAATGGCCGCACTCGAGGGCGGTGTCGCCGCCGTCGCGGTCAGCGCCGGGCAGACCGCCTCGATGCTCTCGATCCTCAATCTCGCCCAGGCGGGCGACCACTTCGTCGCAGTCGCGAGTCTCTACGGCGGAACGGTTTCGCTGTTCACCAACACGTTCCAGAAACTCGGGATCGACGTCACGTTCGTGCAGCCCGATGCCGATTCGGACACGGTCCGCGCGGCGATCCGGCCCAATACCAAGGCGATTTTCTCAGAGACGCTCGCCAATCCGGCACTCATCGTGCTCGACATCGAACGGTTCGCCGCAATCGCGCATGAGGCGGGCATTCCGCTCATTGTCGACAACACGTTCCCGACGCCGTATCTCTGCCGTCCGTTCGAGTTCGGCGCGGATATCGTGACCCACTCGACCAGCAAGTACACCGACGGACACGCTATGGCGATCGGCGGAATCATCATCGAAAAGGGCGGCTTCAACTGGAGCAACGGAAAATTCCCCGACTTCACCGAACCCGATCCGGCCTATCACGGCCTGGTCTATGTGGACAGTTTCAAGGAGGCCCCCTACTCGGTGAAACTGCGCGTACAATTCATCCGCGACATGGGAGTTCCCATGGCGCCGTTCAACGCGCTGCTCGCCAACCTCGGACTCGAAACGCTGCACGTGCGCATGCAGCGCCATTGCGAAAACGCCCAGGCGATGGCCGAATTCCTTGAAAATCATCCGAAAGTCAGCTGGGTCAACTACCCCGGCCTCCCCTCGAGCAGTCAGCATGAGCTTGCGAAGAAGTATCTGCCGAAAGGGTGTTCCGGCGTGATCTGCTTCGGCGTCAAAGGTGGCAAGGAGGCCGGCGAACGGGTGATGAATTCCCTCAAACTCGCGGCCATTGTGGTCCACGTCGCGGATGTGCGCACGAGCGTGCTGCATCCGGCCAGCATGACCCACCGCCAGCTCACGGACGAGGAGCTCAAGGCGGCCGGCGTCTCACCGGACATGATCAGGCTCTCGGTCGGAATCGAGAACATCGAAGACATCAAGGCCGACTTCGACCAGGCACTTGCAAACGCCTGACGACAAATCACAAAACAGGCTGCCGCAAAACCTCACGGGTATGCGGCAGCCTTTTTTGATGCGATTGATCCGGTTCTTTTCAGCCGACGAGCGCCCGCAGGCGCTTGATCCGCTCGACGATCGGCGGATGGGTTGAGAACCAGTTGTCCGCGCCCCCGCGCAGTTTCAATTCCGGATTCACAATGTAGAGCGGAGCGACCGCGCGGTTCGCCTCGTACCGGACATCGTCCCCCGCGAGTTTCGCAAGCGCACTGGCCAACCCGTCCGGATTGCGCGTGAACTCCACGGCAGAGGCATCCGCAAGATACTCCCGCTGGCGACTCATCGCCATTTGAATGAGCGTCGTAACAACCGGGGTCAGAATCGCGAGAACGATCCCGATCAGCAGCAGGATCGCCTGGGCTCCGCCGTCGTTCCGGCTGCCGCGCCGGCGGCCGCCCGCAAAGAAAGTCGAACGCAGAAAGAGATCCGCCAGAAGCACGATCGCACCGGCCATCACCGCCATCAGCATCGTATAGCGGATATCGAAGTTCCGAATATGGCCGATCTCATGCGCAATGACCCCCTGCAGCTCGTCGCGGTTGAGTTTGCGCCGCAGTCCGTCCGTCACCGCGACCGCCGCATGAGCGGGATCGACGCCGGTGGCGAAAGCGTTCATCGCACTCGTGTTGATGACGAAAACCCGCGGCATCGGGATTCCGGCCGCGATCGACATCTCCTCGACCACGTTGAAGAGCTGCGGATCATCCTCTTTCGCGATCTCATGCGCGCCGCTGATCGCGAGCAGCGTCCCGCTCCCCGCGAACCAGGAGAAGAGAAAGACGACAAGCGCCGTCCCCGCCGCGATCAGAAGCCCGACCGGCCAGCTTCCGTAAGCTCCGCCGAACACCACCCCGAGCGTAACGAGCAGCAGAAACATCCCCGCAATCAGAAACCAGCTGTTGCGCTTGTTCGATGCGATCAGCTGCTGAAAGGTCTTTCTGGAGCTCATGTCAGAACTTCACCTGCGGAACTTCGCGATCGGCCGAATCGACGATCTGCCAGAGATCGGCTTCGGAAAACCGGAACATCCCGGCGATGATGTTCGTCGGGAAGAGCGCGATTGCGGTATTGTAGTTCGTCGCGGTGTCGTTGTAGTGCTGACGCGCAAACGAGATTTTGTTCTCAGTCGAAGTGAGTTCCTCCTGCAGATGCAGGAAATTCTCATTCGCCTTGAGTTGCGGATAGGCTTCGACCTGGACCATCAACCCGCGCAGAACACCGGTCAGCTCGGTTTCAGCGGCGATCTTTTCGCCGGTTCCGGTCGCCGCAAGCGCGTTGGAACGGGCCTGCGTGACCTTCTCAAAGACGGAACTCTCGTGACCGGCATATCCCTTGACCGTCTCGACGAGATTCGGGATCAGGTCGCACCGGCGCTTGAGTTGAACATCGATCTGCGACCAGGCGTTGCTCACCTGTTTCTTCAGGCGAACCAGCTTATTGTACATGCCGACCACAATCAGCACCGCGACGACGACCACCGCAAGAATGATCACTCCAAGTATCACCACTGCAACACCTCCAATTTTTATAACTGCGCAACGTTGGCTGTATTAAAGTAAAAGATTTCGCGGAAATAACAAGCCTCATTTTGAAAAAAACCGGAAAAACTTCCTCCCGAAAACCGCGTCAGAGTTCGTGAAATCGTGAAAATTGTTAATCACTCCTATTGATTTCCGACGCTTTTCCCTTATATTATAAATTCATCCAGTCAGTTAAAGGAGTTTTTACAGATATGAGTCACAAACATCAGGAACAGAATCAAGGGGAAGCCCCCGCCTCGAACGAAGCCGCGGAGGAACCAGCCGTTACACAGCAGAACACCAATGCGCAGTCTGCCTCCGGGCAGCAGGAGGATCCGGTGAAAAAAGAGATCGATGCCCTGAAAACCGAACTTGCGTCCGTACAGGAAAAACTGATCTATCTTCAGGCGGATTATCAGAATTTCCGTAAACGGAGCGCCAAGGACATCAATGACGCCCGCATCTACGGCGCAGCCAATGCGCTCGAACCGTTCATCACGGTCTACGACTATCTTATGATGGCGCGTCAGGCGGCGGAGAAGTCCGACAAGATCGAACAGATCCGGCAGGGACTCGCGATGATCATCGATCAGTACCTGAAAGCGTTTGAAGAGTCCGGCGTAACCCGCATCGAAACCGTAGGCAAGCCGTTCGATCCGACCATCCACGAAGCGGTCGCGCGGGAAGCATCCGACGAAGTCCCGGAGGGGACCATCCTCAAGGAGTGGAGCGGCGGCTACCGCTTCGGCGAGCGGCTGCTGCGTCCGGCGAAAGTGGTCGTCTCTTCCGGACCGCAGACGGCAGCGCCGGCGGAAGCACCCGACGCAAAGGAGGCATAAGAGATTATGGCTCAAGATTTTTATCAAACTCTTGGAGTCGACCGCAACGCCACGGCCGACGACCTTAAAAAGGCGTATCGCAAACTTGCGATCAAATACCATCCCGACAAGAATCCGGGCAACAAGGAGGCCGAAGAGAAATTCAAGGAGGTTTCGCTCGCTTACGAGACGCTGAGCGATCCTGAAAAACGGCGCAAGTACGACCAGTTCGGCCACGATGCCTACACCAGCAGCCAGAACGGCGGCGCCGGTCCGGATTTCAACGCCCAGGACATCTTCAGCCAGTTCTTCGGCGGCGGTGGCGGCGGCGGCGGTTTCTCGTTCGAGGATCTCTTCGGAGGAGGTGGCGGCGGTCGGCGGCGGCGCGACCCGAATGGCCCCATGCGCGGCAACGACCTGCGTTACGACCTTGAAATCGACTTTGAGGACGCGGTTTACGGTGCTGAAAAACGACTCACGGTCCCCCGGCTGGTCGAGTGTCCCGACTGCTCCGGCAGCGGATGCGAACCCGGGACCGGCCGCAAGACGTGCCCCCAGTGCGGCGGGCGCGGCCGGCTCAATGTTTCGCAGGGATTTTTCAGCATTCAGCAACCGTGCCCGAAATGCCAGGGGACCGGTCAGATCATCGAGAAACCGTGCCACAAATGTCACGGCCAGGGGAGAATCCGTCAGGAGAAGTCGTTCTCGCTGCGCATTCAACCCGGAGTCGACACCGGTTCGCAGATGCGGGTAGCAGGCAAGGGAGAGGACGGACTGCGCGGCGGCGCTCCGGGCGACCTCTATGTCGTGATTCACGTCCGGCCGAGCGCGGTCTTCCAGCGCAACGAAAATGATCTCAAATGCGAGGTTCCGATTTCCTATGAAGCCGCTGTCGCCGGCGGGACGGTCGAAGTTCCGAGCTTGACCGGAAAGACCAAAATGCGTGTTCCGCCGGGGACGCAGTCCGGAACCGTGCTGCGGCTCAAGGGAAAAGGCGTCCCGTCGCTCCGTGGCGGTGCGCGCGGGGATCTGCATGTGCGGGTGATGGTTGAGAGTCCCGTCGGCCTCACGCCGGAACAGCTCGAACTGCTCCGGAAGTTCAACGCCTCACTCACGCCGAAAAACCTGCCCCGGCGCAAGGCGTTTGAAGAGCGCGCGCGGAATTTCCTGCGCGAAACCGAAGCATAATGGAGAAGAGCCATGCCGAGACGGAATCAGGACGAACCGGTCCTTGCGACCAACAAAAAAGCCTTTCATGACTATAACATCATCGAACGGTTCGAGGCCGGTGTGCAGCTGGTCGGAACGGAGGTCAAGAGCTGCCGGGCGAAGTCGATCACAATGACCGACTCCTATGTCACGATCCGGAACAATCAGGCGTGGCTCGAAAATATGCACATCGCCCCCTACGGGTTCGGCAACCGCTTCAACCATGTGGCCAAGCAGACCCGCCGGCTGCTGCTGCACAAAAACGAGATCCTCAAACTCGCTCAGTGGCTCGGCACGAAAGGGGGGACGCTCATACCGCTGAAAGTCTACCTGAAGCAGGGACTCGTGAAAATCGAAATCGCCTACTGCCAGGGGAAGACCCACAGCGACAAGCGCGAAACGCTGCGCAAACGGCAGGACGATCTCGATATGCGCCGCGCACTCAAGCGGTGATCCGAACTCCGGAACATGTGCTGTTCAGGCAGTTCCGGAGTTTTTTCGTCGTTTCGCGAACACCCAGCATTCGAGAAAAATCACAGCGGCGAACAGCGCGAGGCAGACAGGGATGACCAGAATTCCGCCACGCAGACCGTACCGGTCGCCGATCACCCCCATCAGCAGAGTAAAGATCCCGCATCCGGGAATTCCCAGCGCCGAAAAGCAGATGTAAAGCATCGTCGAATCGAGCTCCGGCATGGTCGTCACACCGTAAACCTGCACCGACGGCCAGAATGTCGCGACCCCGGTTCCGGCGAGAATCAGCAGCAGAAAAAGAGTCGGAAACCCCAGTGCCGGCGGCAGGATTCCCGGCTTCAGCAACGCCAGCAGCAGCGTCACCGGGATCGTGCAGAGGGCGCTGCCGAGCAGGACATACCGAATGTAATCCGGCCGGGCGAAAAAGCCGAATCCGCTCCGCCCGAGAAACATCCCGAATGCCACAGCCCCGGTGCCGAGTCCCGCGACCCACGCGCCGGTCTGGAAATTGAGCTGAACGTAAGCCGCCGACCAGAACGTCAGTCCGAACTCCGCTCCCGCGCCGAAGAACATCGCCAGACTGCAGAGCCAGAAGCGCGGAACCCGCGCAATCTCCAGAGCATGGTGCGCAATCTCGCGGAATCCGGCGCCGCCGGCCGCCTCCGGATACTTCCGTCGGGGATTTTCCCGCCAGAGAAAGAGCGCGGAAGCCAGCAGCGTCACAATGCCGATTCCGGCGAGAATCGCGCGCCATCCCGCCCCGAGCGTCCAGAGTCCGCCGACGACGACCACCACAACGGCGATCCCGATCGACCAGAATGAGTGGGCGATGTTCACATATCGCTCAGGGGCGTCCGGATGCAGATCCTGCACGAACGGGGTGGCGATCCCCTCACAGATCCCCTCTCCGAATCCGGCGATGAGCAACCACGGGATCAGCATCCAGTACTGCGGAGCGAATGCGCACAGCAGCGTCCCCGCGCCCATGCAGAGAAGAGATCCGCCCATCGAACGTCGCTTGCCGATCCTGCCGGCGATGTTGCCGCAAAGCAGCAGCGCGGCGACCATCGCCACACTGCGGAAGAGATGCAGAAGCCCGCCCGCAGCCATTCCACCCCGGTCGAGAGGAAACGCAAGAGCATCGCCGATCTCGACGATCATGAGTGGAATCGACAGAGAACAGAGCGCAAAGCAGATGGAACCGGTAAAGGCCGCATAATCGTAACGACCGAATTGCAGAGCCTTTCGCGTCATGGCGAACCCCGGGCGTCACTCCTGTTCGCAGTTGAGGCCGAAAATGAAATCGTGGAATTTTGCCATCGTGACCATGAAAGCGGAACGCTCCCCCTCGTCGAGGGTCTCGAGAAAACCGGTGGTCAGCCGGTCGAACGTCTGTTCGCACTCCTGAAATTTCTTCCGGCTGAACGGGGCCAGACTGATCGCGACGGCGCGGCGATCCTGCGGGTTGTGTTCGCGCGAAAGCATTCCTTTCCGGACCAGCGCATCGACCATTTCGGAGGCTGCCGCCGGCGTGATCGAGAGAGATTCGGCCAGAACTTTGAGTGTCACTCCCTCGGGGTATTCGCGGTTGAGCACGTAGACGATCTTGATCATCCGAAGCTGGTTGAACGTCATGTTCACAAACAGCTGCTTGTAGTCGCTCGATCCGATGTCGCGCATGCGGTCGGAGACAGAAAACATCTGCTGCCAGAGCGCGGTTGCATCTTCAGTTTTCATTTTGATTACCATGGTTAAAATTTTCGGCACTCCTTAACATACAACCATCCTGATTGTTTTCAAGTTTCCGGAGCAAAAAAACGTGCAATCCGGCTTGAAATCGCCGTTTATGGCGCTATACTTCCCTCATGAACTTCAGGGAGAATGAAAAACTATGCAGAGTTTGATCGTGGAGGGTTCCGCCCCGATTGGCGGGCGGGTGAAAATAAGCGGCAACAAAAATGCGGCACTGCCGATGATCGCGGCACTTCTGCTCACGGACGAAGAGACGACGCTGCACAATGTGCCGGACATCCTCGACGTGCGCACGATGCTCGACATCGCCGGCGAACTCGGTGCGGAATTCACGTTTGAAAATCACACGCTCGTGTTCCGCTGCCCGAAAGTCCGCACGACGAAAATCTCGCGTGAGCTCTGCTCGAGAAACCGCACGAGCATCCTCTTTGCGGCACCGCTGCTCGCCCGCTGCGGCCAGGCGGAGCTCCACCCGCCGGGCGGGGATGTGATCGGCCGCCGCCGTCTTGACGGCCACTTCTACGGACTGTGCAAACTCGGTGCGGCGATGACGGGGGATCTGACCTACCGTTTCGACGCGCCGGAGGGACTCTCCGGACGCGAACTCTTCCTCGATGAAGCGAGCGTAACCGCGACGGAACAGATCCTCATCGCGGCCGCCACCGCGCGCGGACGCACCACACTCTACAACGCCGCGGGGGAACCGCACGTGCGCGACCTCGCCGAAATGCTCAACGCGATGGGCGCGAAAATCAACGGCGCCGGCAGCAACACCATCGAGATCGACGGCGTCGAAAAACTTCACGGCTGCACCCACACGATCGTCGGCGACCACATCGAGGCGGGCAGTTTCCTCGCGCTCGGCGCGGCGACCGGCGGTGAGATCACCGTCGAGGGGACTCAGGTGCGTCACTACTGGATGCTGCGGCGCGTGTTCGAGCGGCTCGGGCTGCGCATGGAACTTCACCCCGGCCACATCTTCCTGCCGGGAGAACAGGATCCGCAGATCGAATGCGATTTCGGCGGGCACATCCCGCAGATCTCCGACGGGCCGTGGCCGCAGTACCCCTCCGATATGATGAGCTGCACGATCGTCGCGGCGACGCAGTGCCGCGGCAGCGCAATGTTCTTCGAGAAGATGTTCGAGAGCCGCATCTACTTCGCCGACCGGCTCATCAGCATGGGAGCGAACGCGATTGTCTGCGACCCGCACCGCGTGGTCGTCACGGGGCGCGCGCAGCTGCACGGCGTGACGATGTCGAGCCCCGATATCCGCGCCGGCATGGCGATGGTCATCGCCGCGTTGTGTGCGCGCGGCGAAAGCACGATCAATTCCGCGGAAGTGATCTATCGCGGCTACGAGAATCTCGTCGAAAAACTCTCCGGACTCGGCGCAAAAATCCGGGAGGTGAAGAGCTGACCCCGGGGCGTTCCCCGTCGGAAATTTGCGTTTTTTTGCCGTTACGGGGTTGCAAAAAGTCCATTCCGTTGTAAGGTAAACATGTTATTCTCGCACTCAAATGACAGGAAGAAGAAGATGGACGAACAACTTTACAGGAAGAAAGTGCTGGGCTGCTGGCTCGGCAAGGCGGTCGGCGGCACGCTCGGAGCGCCGGTTGAGGGCTGGGACGGGCCGCATCATCTGGAGTTCTACGATCCGGTTCCGGAGACGATGGTGCCGAACGACGATCTCGACCTGCAGGTGGTCTGGGCGATGACGATCGCCGGAAATCCGCGCCCCGTGGTCAACAGCCGGGTGCTCGCGGAAGCGTGGCTGAAGAACGTCGGCTTTCCGTGGGATGAGTACGCGGTGGCGATCCGCAACTTGAAGAACGGGATTTATCCGCCGTTTTCGGGCAGCTACGACAACTGGTTCGTCGACGGGATGGGGTGCGCGATCCGGTCCGAGATCTGGGCGTGCCTCGCCCCGGGAGATCCGGAACGCGCGGCGAAATTCGCGTACGAGGACGCCTGCGTCGACCATGCCGGGGACGGTATGTGGGCGGAGGTGTTTCTGGCGGCGATGGAGTCAGCGGCGTTCGTTGAAAACGACGTTCGCAAAATCATCGAAATCGGCAAGGCGCAGATTCTGGCGGAATCAAAACTCCGGATCGGCATTGAAGATGCGATCCGCTGGTTCGACGAAAAACCGGAATTCGACTACCTCTTCCGGATGATCATGGAGAAATACAAGAGCGACAATTTCACGGATGTGAAAGTGAATTTCCCGATCATGGTCGCGGGGCTGCTGCTCGGAAAAGGCGATTTCAGCAAGTCGATCTGCGATGCGGTGAACTTCGGCGAGGACACCGACTGCACGGGTGCGACGGTCGGAGCGATCCTCGGAATCATGAATCCGGACGGGATTCCGGAGAAGTGGCTCGCCCCGATCGGTCGGAGCATGGTTCTGAGCCCGGGGATCAAGGGGATCACGCCGCCGCCGACCATCGATGCGTTTTCGGACCTGATCTGCGATATGAGCAAGCACATTGTGCTTGAGCCGTGCCTGGCAACGAGCTTCGAGCCGCGCCGGGTGCACGCCCGTGCGGTGGTGCGTCCGCCGCGCAGCAAAGCCGAGCCGGAACGGGAAGTCGTGTTTGACGGGACGTTCGCCGAATGGCCGGAAGAGCTGCCGGAAAAGCATGAGCTCGTGCTGGATTTCCGATTCAAAATCGATCAGCCGGGCCGTTACGTCGTGATGTTCAACACGAAGTCGCAGGTGATCGTCGAGATCGACGGGGCTCTCGCATTCCGGCGCGCGCCGGGCGACATGGCGCCGTCCTTTCACCGCGCCCCCTGGAATCAGGAAGTGACGATGGATTTCGCCGCCGGGGAGCACACGCTCCGCGCCACGATTCAGCGCGTCGCCCCGGGCACGCGCCCGAACTGGGTGGTCGGCGTCGCTTACGGCGACACGCTGCAATGGGTTCCGGACGCAATGCTGTAAATTCCACCCATTCCACGTCTCAGACGCCGCGCCGTTCCTCCGAACGGCGCGGCGTTTTTCCGTAAAGCATGTAAAGAAATCAGAAATCGGGACAGATCCCCGCACTGCGGCAGCTTCATCGCGCGAACATTCCGCGAAAGCCTCCCCCGAAATGGAGCCGAGTCACCACATCACCCGGCTCATCCCCCGCCCGTTTTTGAAAAAAACAAAAAAAATTATCAGTAATCACTTGACTTTATCCAAAAACTGAGGTATAATTTTATCAAAGCAACGGTTCTGAGCAATTCACCAAAGAATATGGTTTTTTCCGGAATCGATCGGAAAATTGCAGACCGTTCCGGGGAAGAGGTTCTCATTCCGGAGTTTTCCGGTATGCCTCCTCTTCAAACGGAGAGGACCAGTTGTCGAAGAGGAGCATATCGGAGTTGCCTGAGGAGGTAATTATGAAGCCCGCCCGGGTCGTCGAAAGGCGATCCGGGCGGTGTCTTTTCAGCTTCTTTCTGCATCCCGCATCGTGGGAAATGGCAACGCTCAGGCCGGCCGCGCCCGCCGCTACCGCGGGGGCGCAACGGCAGGGAACTCACTCCAACAAAGTGACTTCCCCGCAACAACGGGTCGCTGCCAGGTCGATCAGCCGCTGGTTGCCGGAACCGCGGAATTTCAGCGAAATATCCTTGCGGCTCTCAATGAATGGGCCGTCGACCAGCACCGCCAGGGAATCGAGCAGTTCGTCCGTCACTTCGCAGTGCGCACGGCCGCCGGGCAGCAGATCGCGCTCGTAAACGTAACCGGTATAAGCCCAGATATCCTTTTCCGGCAGCTCGGAACGGACACGACGGACCAGCGGCAGCAATGCACGCTGATTTTCCGGCTCGAAAGGTTCGCCGCCCAGCAGCGACAGACCGTTGATGAAAGAGCGATTCAGCAGCTGCAGAATGCGCGCCTCCGCTTCGCAGTCAAAGGGGACGCCGTAACTGAAGTCCCACGTTTCCGGATTGAAACAGCCGGGGCAGTGGTGCGTACAGCCTGACACGAACAGCGAAACCCGCACGCCGTCGCCATTGGCGATATCGACCGATTTGATCGTACCGTAATTCATCGTCATTCCTCCCGTTCCGTTTTCCGGGGAGTCTGGTCACATCAGTGACAGGCTGCCCGGTCTGCAGGCGTCACAGATGGAGCACGCGGTCGCGAATCTCCTGAGTGCGCCCCTGATTCCAGAATTGCGTACCGATGTAGCCGCAGGTGCGGCGGGCGACGTTCATCCGGCTCTGATCGGTGTTGCCGCACTTCGGGCAGCGCCAGATCAGCTTGCCGGATTCATCCTTGACGATCTCGATTTCGCCGTCGAAACCGCACTCCTGGCAGTAGTCGCTCTTGGTATTCAGCTCCGCATACATGATGTTGTCGTAGATGAAGCGGATCACCTGCAGCACCGCCTCGATGTTGTTCTGCATATTCGGCACCTCGACGTAGCTGATCGCACCACCGGTGGAAAGCGACTGGAATTTCGCTTCAAATGCGAGTTTCTCAAACGCATCGATCTTCTCCGACACATGAACGTGATAGCTGTTCGTAATGTAGTTCCGGTCGGTGACGCCGGGAATGATACCGAACCGCTTCTGCAGACAGCGGGCGAATTTGTATGTCGTCGACTCCAGAGGAGTCCCGTAAATTCCAAAACCGATCGTGGTCTCCTTCTTCCAGCGGTTGCAGGCGGCATTCATATATTCCATGATCCGGATCGCCAGCGGAGTGGCTTCCGGATCGGTGTGGCTTTTCCCGGTCAGGTAGCGGACGCATTCGCAAAGCCCGGCGTATCCCAGCGAGATCGTGGAGTACCCGTTGTACAGCAACGGATCGATCACCTCGCCTTTTTTGAGCCGGGCGATCGCACCGTGCTGCCACAAAATCGGCGCCGCGTCCGAAAGCGTCCCTTTGAGCCGGTTGTGGCGGCACATCAGAGCCTTGTAGCAGAGTTCGAGCCGCTCGTCGAAGATCTTCCAGAAACGGTCCATGTCCCGTTCGCTCGACAGCGCGATGTCCACCAGATTCAGCGTGACCACCCCCTGATTGAAGCGGCCGTAGAACTTGTAGTTCCCGTTCGCGTCGCGCCACGGAGTCAGTGCGGAACGGCACCCCATCACCGGGAAGCAGTTGCCCTCTTTGAGCTCTTTCATCTTCTTTTCGCTGATGTAGTCGGGAACCAGCCGTTTCGCAGTGCATTTCGCCGCCAGACGGGTCAGGTAATAGTATTCGCCGTTTTCGTCGACGTTGTCCTCCTCGAGCACATAGATCAACTTCGGGAACGCGGGGGTGATGTAGATGCCGGCATCGTTCTTGACCCCCTGATAACGCTGCTTGAGAACCTCTTCGATAATAATCGCAAGATCTTTCTTCTCCTGCTCGCTCTTCGCCTCGTTCAAATACATGAAAACGGTCACAAACGGCGCCTGCCCGTTGGTCGTCATCAGGGTGACGACCTGATACTGGATGGTCTGCACCCCGCGGGCGATCTCGTCACGCACACGCTTTTCGACGATCGCATTGAGCTGCTCGGCACTGATCATCGCTCCGGCGATTTCAAACTCCTCCAGAACTTCGGCGCGAATGCGGCTGCGGGACACCTGGACAAACGGCGCAAGATGGGTCAGCGTGATGCTCTGTCCGCCATACTGATTGCTGGCGACCTGCGCGATAATCTGCGTTGCGATGTTGCAGGCGGTGGAAAAACTGTGCGGTTTCTCAATCAGCGTACCGGAGATCACGGTACCATTCTGCAGCATATCCTCCAGGTTGACCAGATCGCAGTTGTGCATATGCTGCGCAAAATAATCCATGTCGTGGAAATGGATCAATCCCTGCTCATGCGCTTCGACGATCTCGGGCGGCAGCAGCAGCCGCCGGGAGATGTCCTTGGACACTTCACCGGCCATGTAATCGCGCTGAACGCTGTTGATGGTAGGATTCTTGTTGGAATTCTCCTGCTTGACCTCCTCGTTGTTGCACTCGAGCAGGCTCAGAATCTGGTTGTCGGTGGTGTTGGCCTGCCGGACCAGATTGCGCATATACCGGTAGGTGATATATTTTTTGGCGACTTCAAAAGCGCCCGCCTGCATGATCCGGGTCTCGACGATATCCTGAATCTCCTCGACGGAGAGCGCCCGGTCGAGCGCCTTGCAGATGCCGGAGACATACTCTCCGATCGCTTCTATCTGCTGTGCAGTCAACGCATTCTTGAATTCCACTGTCTGGTTGGCTTTCGTCACAGCAACCAGAATTTTCTCAACGGAGAAATCCTCCTCCGCACCGCTTCTTTTGATAATCTTCATTCTCGTCACTATATATTGTGTTAAAACAATCAATATTTTCCATATATTGTGCTTTTACAATACACCATTCCGAAGAAAATGCAATCGTGCCGAACCGTTTTTTTTTGAGTTCTTCGATGATCCGCAATAAAAAGGCGCAATTTTCCCCGCGACATCGACCGATCAGCGTAATATGGAGTCGACTCCGGGGAACATGATACAGAGCCGCCGGATGTTCACGGCGAGCCGACGGAGCGGGAGAAACTCATCGAACGCGCGGATTCCAATGCGCAAAATCTGCAACATGTGACGGGAAACGCTGAAGAATCCCAAAAAACGAGAGTTTCTCTTGCAATCCGCCGTTCAGACGTGTATACTAAAGGCATGACGAAGACAAAAAAAATGGAGCGGGTGACCGGAGTCGAACCGGCGTCGCCAGCTTGGGAAGCTGGAGCATGACCGTTTTGCTACACCCGCAATCCGAAGTATGTGATAGAATATAACCGCTTTTTACGGAAATGCAAATCGAAAAAGGGACTAGTATGAAAATTTTCTCACGCTTTCTTCTCGCCGGAGCCGCCTGTGCGCTTCTCGCCGGATGTGCGACCAAACGCCTCCCCTCTGAAGATCTTGAAGTGCCGAAACTCTTCCCGGAGGAGATCGCCATCCTCAAGAACCCGGATCTTTCGCCGAACAGCAAGGAAAAGTACGATGCGATCAAAAGCCTCATCCGGAAAGTCGACTTCACTTTTACGCGCGAGGCGAAAACCATCAATGACCTGCTCTACTACGGTGACGGGGTACCGGATGCGACCGACCGGCCCGATCGCACCATCACGTTCAACTATCAATACGGCGACCATTACGTCCGTCTGGTCTTTGCGCTTTACATGACCGTCGTGCTGCGCGCGGATGTGATTGAAAAGTAAGCCGATGACCGATTCCGATTCCGAATTCATGCGCATGGCGCTGACGCTTGCGCACGAAGCCGCCGCCGCGGGGGAAACCCCGATCGGCGCGGTAGCCGTCATCGGCGGCGAAGCTGTCGGTTCGGCCCGCAACCGGGTCGAGGAAAAACAGAGCTCTTCAGCCCATGCCGAACTCGAACTGCTGCATGAACTCGAAAACCGCCGGGGCGACTGGCGCATGGAAGACGTGACGGTCTACGTGACCAAGGAGCCGTGCCCGATGTGCGCGGGGGCGCTCGTGAACGCGCGTGTTCGCCGGATCGTCTACGGGGTTGCAGATCCCCGGTTCGGCGGCTGTTCCGTATTCGGAATTCCTGCGCATCCGGGGGCGCTGTTCCACCCGGAAGTGACCGGCGGAGTCTGTGCCGGAGAGGCGGCGGCGCTGCTCGCGAAATTTTTCCGTGAAGCGCGGGCGGAACGGAAACGGCTCTCCATCCGGATGCGGAACCATTTCGATCCCGAGTATGCTGCCGCGCAGAGCGCCCTGTTGCGCGAGGTGTTCGGTTTCGATCTCGAATTCTGGTATCGGCTCGGGATGTGGAATGAAAAATACGAGAGTTATGCGCTTTTCGACGGCCCCCGCATGGTCGCGCACGTGGGGCTCTCCCGTCTGAATCTGCGTATCGCGGGGAAGGAGATTCGCGCGGCCCAACTCAACGGGGTGGCCTGCACGCCATCTGAACGCGGGAGAGGATACGCGGGTCGACTGCTCAACGGGGTTCTGCGTCGCTACTCCGGCACGCCGATTTTCCTCTTTGCGAACAAAAGAGTGCTCGACTTCTATCTGAAATTCGGTTTCACTCCCCGCTCGATGGCTCTTCCGGTGGCGGAAACCGTCGTCGACAATCCCGGATTGCAGCCGGTCAAAACCGGGCCGGACAAGCTGCGGAAACTCGCCTCGATCCGGCGGCAGCCCTCCTCGATCTTCGCCGTCAACAACGATTCCGAACTCCGCAGTTTTCATCTGTACGGGGATTTTGCCGATCAACTCTATCTTCTTGCGCCGGGGATTGCGGTTGCGGCGGAGGCGTGCGGGAGGACGCTGAAACTTCATGAGCTTTTCGCCGACCGCCCAGTCTGCTGGGAAACGCTTGCGCGACTGCTGCCGTTCTCCGGAATCGGCCGCGTGGAGTTCGGGTTCTGCCCCGACCGGCTCGGGATTGAATTCCACTGGGAGAGAGCGCCGGAATCGGAGCATCTTTTCGTGCGCGGGAACTGGACACTCCCGGAAAACTTCCTCATCCCCGAATTTTCCCGTTCCTGACACCGCCTGGAAGCGTTGCTCTTTCCCAACTTCGCCGACGGACCAGAGCTGTAACCAGGAGAGAGCCATCGAAGAGACAAAAAAATACCGGTCATACGACCGGTGAGAAGTCAAATGGTAGCGGGGGATGGAATCGAACCAACGACCTTCAGGTTATGAGCCTGACGAGCTGCCACTGCTCTACCCCGCAACGAATGGGGTGGTAGACCGGACTCGAACCGGCGACCTCCTGGGCCACAACCAGGCGCTCTAACCAACTGAGCTACAACCACCATTGGATTACGTTTCATTAATATACTCCGAGATACGATAAAGTCAAGCTCAAATTTGTCTTTTTCCAAAGTTTTTGTGCAGGAAAGAGCCCGGATACGGCAATGGAGTACTGCCTCTTCATCTCAGGCCGGGGCGGGAGGATTTGCAATTCCTGTTCCAGATGCTATATTACGTCTGCAGCGACAGTCGGAGAGAACGCACCGGAAGCGGAACTCAAACAGTGTCTCGGCAATCCCGTCCGATCTCCTGTTAGATGAGGTGAAACTGGATCATGAATAATAAAGATTCTTTTCCCTGGAGCGGTTGTATTTTGCTGGTACTTCCGTGGCTTTGTATTTTGTTTGGAGCTTTTATCGGTGTTACTTATCTGGATAAGGTATATGGATGGTGTATCAACGAGATTGTACAGGATACAGTGGAAAAAAACTGGGGAATCCGGAATTTTTATGAATCCTGTCTGGGTGAAGAAGACCACCGCGTTGATTTGACGATTATTGATGCATCATCCAAACGGAAAATTCCATTTGCCCGTGTATGGATACATGGTCTGACGGTTTCTGCGGCATTATTGGCTCCCGCATCTCGCATCAATAATGTCACGTTTCAGATCGAATCGCCGCCGGATACTTTAGAACAACGCTATGATGGATTGAATCGTCCAGTCAGAGCTCAATGGAAACTATTTAATTTTTCTGATCTAAAAGCAGCAACGTTTCGAATCTCGATAATATTTTATATTCTGGGGCCGGTTGTATTCTATTTTCTTATATTTATGTTTGGACTGCTGCCTTTGTGCAAGGGACCACAGAGCAATAGTGTTGTGGCAGTCTATACTTTGTTTACCTTCGCGCTCTGGGGGGTGTTTTTATGGTTGCATTTTCCGCATCCGCGGAATTACTCCAGCTCTTATCTGGATACCTGGCATTTGATGCGGGAAAACGAATCGGTTCTGCGGCGTGTCCTGAATGAGCAACCGGACATCGCACTTGTGGAACTGCCGTTTTTGAAATCGCTGCCGATGGAAAACGGAGGCGATCTGCTGAACAAGACTTTCTTTCCAGGAGAGGCGCAGGAGCGGAACATCCACAATGGGATCGGGTTTGTGAGCAAGAAGCCGTTTTTCCCGTACGATTACATCCGGGTCAACGTCGATCTGTTCAACTATCTCTTTTATGCACCGGAGTTGACGGAAGAGAATCTTGTCGAAATCAACCCGAAATTGACTTACCGCTCTCTCGGGAACGGCATCTGGCTGGGGCAGTACTCCGATTATATCAAGGCTGTATTCCGTTTGGAGCTGTCATATTTTATTTCCTATATCCTCTGGGCCGTCATGTGCGGAATTTCCATCTGGTTTCTGTGGTTCGACATCCGCGGATGGCTGAAGCGCCGGAAGTTGAAGCAGACTCCGGTAGAGGAAGAGAACGCGGTGCAATAAGTTTTTTTACTTGATATATTGTCGTTACAGTAATAAATTTTCCGATCAAGACTGATAAATGAAATCTTCGGGACAAAATATGCCTGCTGCTATTCTTATCATGTTGTCGTTGTGGATTTATCTGATTTTCTTTATCCATGGATGCAGCTGGGTTGATCGGATTACCGATTATGATGTTTCTGGAAAATGTATCAATGAGCTGGTTCAAGATGCAGTGGAACAAAACTGGGGAATTCGGAATTTTTATGAGACCTTTTCCCGGCAACCATTGAAAGATATTCCGTGGGTTGAAAGAGATTCAGGAGATGGACTCTTTTACCTGATGGTACAAAACCCCGTTTCAAAGCAAAAAGAACGGTTCGGGATGGTATCTCTGGAGAATTCAACTTTTTCAGTGTTTTTCGGGCCGGAGCTCACGGGAATACGGGAAGGGACGGCACAGATGTTAAGCCCGTTTTATGATCGGAAAGGACGACCTGTATCTTCTGACTGGAATGACCTGTTGCAATTATATTATTACCGCGATTATGAAGAAGACATGTTTTTTGGTTTTGCAATTAGATATTGTGTTATCCCTCCTGTTGCGGGCTGTTTATTTCTGTTTCTATCTTATATCGCTTCTGTATTTGGGGGAGAAAGATACAAAAGAACTCTTGTTGCAGGTTGTACGTTGATAACGTTTCTGCTCTGGGTGCCGTTCTTATGGTCGTATTTTCCGCATCCGCGGAATTACTCCAGCACTTATCAGGATACCTGGCATTTGATGCGGGAAAACGAGCCGGTTCTGCGGCGTGTCTTGAATGAGCAGCCGGACATTGCACTTGTGGAACTGCCGTTCCTGAAAGCGCTGCCGATGGAAAACGGAGATGATCTGCTGACCAAGACTTTCTTTCCAGGAGAGGCGCAGGAGCGGAACATCCACAATGGGATCGGGTTTGTGAGCAAGAAGCCGTTTTTCCCGTATGATTACATCCGGGTCAACGTCGACCTGTTCAACTATCTCTTTTATGCACCGGGACTGACGGAAGAGAATCTTGTCGAAATCAACCCCCAATTGACTTACCGCTCTCTCGGGGACGGCATCTGGCTGGGGCAGTACGCCGATGATATCAAGGCTGTATCCTATTTGCTGCTGGCCTATCTGATTTCGTCCATTCTCTGGGCCGTCATGTGCGGAATTTCCATCTGGTTCCTGTGGTCCGACATCCGCGGGTGGCTGAAGCGCCGGAAGTTGAAGCTGATTCCGGCAGAGGAAGAGAACGCAGTGCAATAAGTTTTTTTACTTGATATATTGTCGTTTCAGTAATAAATTTTCCGGTCAGGACAGATAAATGAAATCTTCGGGACACAATATGCCTGCAGTTATCATGTTGTTATTGTGGCTTTATCTGATTGTCTTTAACCATGGATGCAACTGGGTTGAGCGGATTACACATTATGATGTTTCTGGAAAATGTATCAATGAGCAGGTTCAAGATGCAGTGGAACGGAACTGGGGAATCCGAAATTTTTATGAGGCCTTTTCCCAGCAACCATTGAAAGATATTCCATGGGTTGAAAAAGATTCAAGAAATGGACTTTCTTACCTGATGCTGCAAAACTCTGTTTCAAAGCAGAGAGAACGGTTCGGGAGGGTTTCTCTGGATGATTCGACTTTCTCGATATTTTTCGGACCGCAACTCACCGGAGCACGGGAAGGAAAGGGGTGGGTATTAAGACCATGTTATGATTGGAAGGGGCGACCTATATCTTCTAACTGGAATGACCTGCTGCAATTATATTATTACCGCGATTATAAGGAAGGCATGTTTAGTTTGGCTGTTGCATGTTGTGTTATCCCTCCTGTCGCAGGCTGTTTATTTCTGTTTCTGTTTTATATCGTTTCTGCGTTTGTGGGGAAAAGATACAACAGAAGTCTTGTGGCAATCTACACATGGATAACCTTTGCTCTCTGGGTGCCGTTTTTATGGTCGTATTTTCCGCATCCGCGGAATTACTCCAGCTCTTATCTGGATACCTGGCATTTGATGCGGGAAAAC
>CALXOE010000016.1 GCA_944389935.1 uncultured Victivallis sp. | reverse complement strand
CGGGAGGCTCCGCCTGCGCAACCGACCTGCTCCTCCGGAGCTCTCTGGTCGGTCGGTTGCTTCGGCTGCGCCAACTCACGTTTGTCATCTGTAATCGCTCAGAAACAAATGTGCGCAAAATATCGGACACTACCCGCCGTTACTGGCGGCAAATGGCAACAACCAGATCAAAAAGCCGATAAAACCGCTGTTGAAGATGACATCATACATGATGTTTTTTTCTACAAGCCGATAACTTTCCTGCAATCACTGTGATTCTTTCATCAATTTTGTATTCGAGATGATTTTTGTCCATTCATTAAATGGAATTTTCCTTTCATTATCACCATTTTTGTCCCATGACGTAACATCCATCTGTTTACCATTCTTCAGTTCTGTCAAGAACCTTAACCCTTGATTGGGGTAAAAATAACACTCAAAGCCATTCATCATTTTGTCATCAAAGAGATTGGCTAGAGAGATATATTTATTCCAAAAGGTAATTGCAAAAACCAAGACTTGGGTTTGTTTGTTGAGCAATGCGCTGTTCTCCAGGCTGAAATTATAATAACAAAACAAATGATTGTCAGGGTAATCAGAAAAAGATACGTTTCCCATGGCGACTCCTGTTGCCAGTTCCAAATGAAAGGTTAGAACATGTTCGCCTGATGAAAAATCAGTCAAAAAATCTTCCTGCTTCAACAGGGATATTATAATTTCGCGAGTTTTCTGAAGATATTTTTCGTTATTTTCCATGGTATTCAGATTCGCGAACAGCCCTGTCAAATTACGCTTGTACTTTGTGACGGAAGTATGACCTCCTTCTGTTCTCAGCACATGCAGTTGATGAACGAAATTGTCCTTTTTGAAGATTAAAATTTTAATATTATCTATTTCCTTAAATGATATTTGACGAAATTCATCAAATTCTTCAGATGTCTCCTGGCCCGGCACAAAATCACTCATTTCCATTGTAATTTTCATTGGTTGAAGCTTTATTACCCGGCGTGGACTTAATGGCTCTTTTATATTTTTCAAGGCCATTTCTATGACGGGCTTATATATAAGTGGCGAGGTAAACAACATTTCTTGCGTGTCATTACCGAACAAATTGATAACGATACCTGCTACGAACGCAATAAGTAGTAATATTTTATTCATATTCACAATCTCCCATGCAATACCCATGGCATCTCTCCGATATATGTAACTGAAAATCCTCCAATAGGTCCTGCTCATGTTCCCATGGCAGACGGTAATGCCACTCCACAGGCTCCTCCCGCGCCTACAGCCATGCTCGCACAATTTCTGGTTGTTGCATGCGTCCAGTCAATGGGCGTGATTGTCATGTGCGGGAATAAATGGTTCTGTTTTTCAGTAAAAAACAGGTGATACTTTTCACCATGTTAATAAATTGACAGTCAATATGATGCAACATTTCATCATATTTTGTCAATAAGCGTAAGATAGCATGGAAAATTCTGATTGCAAATCAGAATTTCAGAGTCATGAATCAAATTGACCGACGCTACCGGAGGACGGAGTGAACGCGGGAATAAGCCTCCGATTAATGCAATTCGCTGCCGTCACGAAAAAGCCTGATATATTCTTTGCTTTCCAGAAAACAGTACGGAAACTCCTCTTACCGGCGTTCTCATGCGCATTTTCCCGCCAACACTGCGAATTGTCCCTTTTTCTCCAGAATCGAGACACAGGAATCCTCGACAAGCCCAACCATCATAAACGGTTTGCGGACATGGTCTTTCAAGGCTAGTTCGAGATTGTTCTCCGCAATCTTCTCCGCAAGCTGCCGTTTCTCCGTTGTTTCGATTTCAAAAAAACGATCCGCCGGAGTCGGGCCGCCGTCGGTCAGGATTTCTTTCAAGAACGTACAGTAGCCGCACGCTTTTTTCAATAGATCAATGGAGTTTACAATCATCTGACGATGAATCGGATTTCCACTTTCGCCGCACTTTTTCCGGCGGAGAGGTGAAAGCGTCAGACCTTTTTGCCGGTATTCCCGGATCCATTTGCCGAGGGAACTTTTCCCGATTTCGAGTTCCCGCGCGATGTCTCTGACCAGATAACTTTCTTCTAAACAGAGTTTCACTGCCTTGAGCTTGTCGGCCGCCGAATAACGGGTCTTACTCCGATTCAGCCCAGTTTCCGTGCCGCTTTCATTTCACATCTTCCTCCTTGTTCGGAGAAAAGTGTTACCCGTTTTTACAAACTCTTCAAATCATACCAGCCGCGGAATCAAAGCGGTCTTTTCTGCGGCATCCGATGCGGCAAGGATGTGACGCGCCGCAGCGACTCCGATCTCGTACGTGCAGATGTCAATCTCACGGGGAACAGGGAAAATTCCCTTGAGAAAGTATGGATTGTTATCGCATGAAATGATCTGGACCGCAGCAGGATCCACCACCGGCGTCATCGCCTGGTGTAACATGGCGAGAAATGCATCGGCACAGCAGAAGAGCCCAATCTCACGGGCCCCCAGCCCGACGGCGTTCTCTTCGGCAAACATCCGCAGTTTCCGGATGATTTCTGCGCTGCCCATCCGGAAAACATCTACGTCGATGTGATCGGAGGAGAGTCCGTACAATGCCAAAGCCGATCGGAACGTTTCAAGCCTCTGCCGGAACAACGGATGGGTTCCGCTGCCGATGAATACGAAACGACGACATCCCCGTTCCCGCAGAGCCCGGGCCGCAATCTCTCCGATCCGGGCATTGTCGTAGGTGATGTGCGTGGTCGGACAGTTGTAGTCCTGTACACCCATAACCCTCGTCCAGCGGCATTCCGCGAACAAATCGTAGCAGAGACTCTCCTGACCGGCTGGCAAAACCGCAACAAGATGGCGGTTACGATGATTCCAACGCCGCAGCAGTTCTCGATTTCCGAGTTCCAGCGTCTGAAAAGAGAGCGGCACACCGGCTGGCTTGAGGGTGTCGTACAACCCCTGGAACAGCTGACCGTAGTTGGCGAGCATATTGTCAAGAGCGTCCGGCATGTTATGCGGCTGAATGTCGCGAAGGTAGAAATTGACGAAATCGACCTCCAGCTGCAGACGGACATAAGTCCCGCTGCAGGGCCGGATTTCCACGAGCTCTTCTTTTGCCAGGCGTTGCAGCGCCCGCTGTACAGTTGCTGGACACGCGCCATAGGTCACGGCCAGCCGGGTCACTCCAGGAAGTTTGCCGGAGAGTTTTCCTGAACGAATGTCCGCAGCAATTCTGGCGGCCAGTTCACGACGGCAATCGTCTTTTCTCCCACGCCGTTCTATATCGGGAGCATCTGCACTTTGCGCTGGTTTGATCATTGCGGAAACTCTCCTGTTTGGAGTTAATATAATCCCCGCGATAAACCATGTCAAGACGGGATTCCAAAGTTTTACGGCAAAGCTGTTTTTTTATTCAGATTTCGGAATTAAATTTAAAACTGTATCAAAATAAAGTTCAAAAAATATGCAATTCTGCTATTGACAATATGATTTAAATTGAGTATAATTATATCATGGAAATAAAAACTGTAATATAAATAATTTTCAGGAAAACGATCATGTGCAGACTCCGCAAACGTGCGGCAAAAATGTGCCCCCGGGAAAACTCCGCGGAAGTGACTGTATCCGCCGCATTGCGGAAGATTCCGGCGGCGAACGGCTGGCGGGTGGCATTGATTGCAATCGGCAGCGAACCGCCACCAGCCGGAACGCTGGTCACCGATTACGGTGAGGTCTGCAAGGGAATGAGCGATACACTCAACACGATCGGTGGACAGCTTTCTACCTATTGCGTTGGTCTGGGCGAACCGGCATTTCTGCGGGAGATCATCCGCCGCAACGATCGTTATGCCGTAATCATAACGGACGAATCGTGCATGGAGGCTTACCGATTCCTGCTGGGAATCGATTTTATCCGGCTCATGGGTTCCCCGGATCCCGAATGTCCGGTACCGCATCTGACGACGGATCAGGCGGCGGTCGGACGGATGGCGGCGGAATACCTGCAGCGTCGGGGATGCCGGAGCTTTCTCTTTCTGGGCAGCGCCGGGCGCAGAATTTTTCTGGAACGTCGGATCGCGTTTGAATCCGCACTGCCGAACTCAGCGAAGTTCCAGAAGATCTCCGTGGAATTTTCCCGGCAGAACGGAGCCGGGGTTATACAGACCATCCGCAAGTACTTTCGTGATCCGGTCCACCGATGCCGGTTGTCGGAACTTGGCATCTTCTGCAGCGGTGACGCACTGCTTCTGCCGCTCTACCGGGCTCTGGCTGCGGAATTGATCGATCCGGCGGACGTCGCGATCATTTCGACGGATCTGAATCCCTATTACATGAAACAGGTGTTCCCGGTTCCGGCCGGGATCGACATCGGAATGTACGAAACTGGAGTTCGGGCGGTTCGAGCGGCCTCTGAAGAAACCGCTCCTGGCATCTTGTTGACCGCTCCCCGACTGATTCTGCCTCGCCCGACATATGTGGAATCATACTTCAACTCGCAACTGGCATCCCCAAAAAAACAAGGAGACAAGATGATGAAAAACAGAATCCATTTCGTGCGGAAAGCTGGTAATTGCTTTACATTGATCGAATTGCTTGTTGTAATCGCGATCATCGCGATTCTCGCCTCAATGCTGCTGCCGGCGCTGAATCAGGCTCGGGCGAGAGCATACAACACGGAGTGTGTCTCTCGGCTGAAACAGCTTGGCCTCTTCCAGATCCAGTATATGGATACCAATGGAGGAAGATTGATGGGCCCTCCAATCTCCAGCTACAAGAATGCCTGGTTTCAACTGTTTAAAGAAGGCGGAGTTCCCGGGTTCACCGGAGACACCGATGCCAGTCGTCTCGCCCGAAAAATCGGAATCTGCCCGGCATGCATAAGAGTCAAAGGAACTGCCATAGATGTCAAAGGAACTTATGCAGTTCCTGTTGGTGCAGATGTGCCATATCTCACACCAACTACGCAAATTCGGGTTCCTTCCCGGTCGATCATGCTTGCGGAAGCCTATCGAATCAGTTGGAACGCACCTTATGGGGTCATCGACGGTCTCCAGAATGCCGGGAGTGGTAATTTTTCTGTATTTCACGGCAAAACCGGTAATATCTGCTTTCTGGATGGACATGTGCGTTCCTCCACAATAGGTGAGGCGGTAACTTCACAATATAGCGTTCCCATTTTAAAGAATGGAAAATTTGACGAACGCAAATTGACCGGTGGTGTGATTCCGGCGGGGGACTTCAGCAGCGGTGTGTTTTCGACGCGGTAATATGAGAAATTCGATCACAACCCGAACGGCCTGGGATGAAAACGGGCGCTGCCACGTCGGGACATTGAGTTACACAAAAGCGGCGCTCGTGACTCTCTTCGTCTGGATGCTCTGGGGCGACTTCTGCTTCTGGATGATGGAGACGCTCACGCCGACGCTGCTTCCGTTGATGCTCAAAGGACATGGCGCGAGCAACACGGTCATCGGACTTCTGGTTGGAAGCATCCCGTCACTGTTGAATTTCATCATCAATCCGATCGTCAGCACGGCCAGCGACCGCACACGCACAAAACTCGGGCGGCGGATTCCCTTTCTGCTGGGGGCGACTCCTTTCGTCACGCTTTTTCTGATTCTGCTCGGCTGGAGCGATTCGATCGGCGCCTGGTTTCACGGGCTCTTCCACAACGGGGACGAAAGTCCGGCAGGAACGATCATCGTCCTCATCACGCTGCTCTCTGTCGCGTATCAGGTGTTCAATCTCTTCATCGCATCCATTTTCTACTATCTTTTCGCGGATGTGGTGCCGAAACAGTTCCTCGGCCGGTTCATGGCGCTCTTCCGGGTGGTCGGGACATGTGCGGGATTCGTATTCAATCTTGCAGTGCTGCCGCATGCGGATGAACATCTTCCGTGGATTTTCACGATTGTCGCGCTTATCTACCTGGTCTCTTTCAGTTTGATGTGTGTGAATGTGAAAGAGGGGAATTATCCGCCGCCGGAGAAGATCCGCACACGCGGCCCGGTTGGAATCATCATGCAGTATACGCGAGAATGTTTCTGCATCCCATTCTTTCTCGTTTTCTTTCTGGCGATGGCGTTGAATCAGGCGTCAATGGTCTGCCGCACGGTATTCAATCTGCTTTTCGCAACTGCGGAACTGCAGATGACGCTCAAGCAGTACGGCTTCATCACGGCAGCGGCAACCGGAATCACAATCCCGCTCTTTTTTCTGACCGGAATTCTGGTTGACAAATTTCACCCGATCCGGATCTACATGGCCGGAAGTGTGCTCATCATCATCGCGAACGTCATCGGCTTCTTCTGGGTTCACGACTATCTTTCGTTCTCAGTTGTGGCGATTCTGCTGGCCCTGGTCTACATGCTTCAGACGGCGAGTTCCCTGCCGCTCTACGTCATGCTTGTTCCGCACGACCGTTACGGGCAGTTCTCCTCGGCATCGGCGATGGTTTGCGCGCTGATGCTGGTCGCGGCGAATTCCGGCGGAGGGTGGTTCATCGATCAGTTTGGTTATCAATACATTTACGCCTGGGACTTTCTCTTCACCTCCATCGGACTGGGGGCGCTTTGCTGGGTCTACCTGCGCTGGAAAGCGCTCGGCGGAGATGACGCCTACACCCCGCCGGTCTGATGGTCGGCAGGATTGCGAAATATCGGAATCAAAATATCATCCATCCATGCAGGGAGTAAAAACATGAAAAGAATCGGAGTGACAGGGCTGATGGTGTGTGCAGGATTACTGGTGGGAGGGGATTCTCTCGCCGAAAAACGGGAATCGATCACCAGGATGCGGCAGGAGTTCTCGAAAACCACGCCGTGGTTGAACTTGAGCGATAAACGTTCCGGCACGGAACTGCTTAAACTGCTGGACGAAAACGGCTCTTTCCGCGACCTGAGCGAACAGGAAGCGGATTACCGGACAAACCACCGGGGCGAACCCAGATATGACTACTCAAAGTTTCAAACACCGATTCTGAACATGCTCTCAACGGCATTCGACCGGCTCGTGCGAATCGCGCTTGATCTGCGCGACGGGAAAATCCCGGAAGCCGAACATTCGGAGGCAAAACGGAAACTTTACCGGGGGGTGCTGAACTATTCGCAGATCGAACTCGACCGTGGAGACCGGATTCGCAGCGGGCGGTTCCACGGTTCCTGCTTTGCAATGCCGAAAGCGGCGGTCTGGATCTACCTGGCGATGCTCGGAGACATGGAGTCGGGACAATATCCTGAGGTGGCCGAAGCATTGCGGAAAATCGCGTTTCAGGCGTGGAGTCAACCCATGCGCGGCGATGCGACCGACCGGAAAATCGTCGACGTGGAGCGTTTCCGCAAGCACGTCTGGTGGGTCGGAGGCAACGCCACCGCCTATCGCCCGCTGCTCGAAGCGGCTCTCGTCAACGAATCGCCGGAAATGATCGACGTGCTGGGCGAAGTGGTCAACAAAAGCATCTCCTGCGTGTCGCAGAACACCTATGACGAAGCATTCTGGATCGAGGGATTTACCGCCGACGGTGCTGGCTGGGGACATGGCCGCCAGTGTCTGATCTGGGGGTATCCGATCCACGGCACGAACGGTTCTCTGAATATCATCGTTAAACTTAAAAATACGCCATGGGCTTCAGCTCTGGATGCCCGGGCAGTGGAGACGATCTTCCATTTTCTCCGCGGTTCGGCGTTTTACTTCTACAAGGGGACGATTCCGCCGGTGCTTGAGCGCGGCAATGCGCGACCCGATTACGCAAACAAGCGCCAGATTCCATCCCTTACGCTCGCAGACAATCTGAATCGCAACTTCCGCGACCGCCTGACGCCGGAACAGTGCGCGGAACTCGATCAGTTCCGCAGCGAGGCGAAAGCGAAAAATCTTTTCATGATGGATTACCCGGCCGGGAATTACCACGGGACTCGCTACTTTTTCAACAACGACGACCTGATCCGCAAAAATCCGGACTATTACGTCTTCGTGAATATGGTTTCCAGCAGAACTCATGGTCTCGAGAGTTATTACGCGGGGCATTTCAACGGATTCAACCTCTTCAGCTGTGACGGCCAGACGCTTTTTGAACGCGAGGGCGGCGAAAGCGCCCGGGCGCTCGGCGCCGCGGAGCTGACCATGCTGCCCGGCGTCACTGCACGGCAGGTGAAGACACTTTACCCGGTGGAGAACTGGCGCGGTTACGGTTCTCGAGGGGAGTTCGCGGGAGGTGCGGTCGCGCCGGACGGGGATGCGGTTGCGGGCTTCCTCTTCGACAAGGTGAACTGTGAAACGGTCGACGATCCGAAGCGGCGCGAGGAGAATCCGGAAATTCTCAAACTGCGTGCGAACAAGGGATATTTTTTCTTCGGCGACCTGTTTCTGGCACTGGGAGCGGGGATCGAAAACCTCGCGCCTGAATATGAGGGTAACATCTTCACCACAGTCGAACAGACCTTGAAGCGTGGTGACGAAATGCGGCCGATCCGGAAACACGGCGTTGAATGGCTTGCCAACAACGGATTCGTCTATGGCGTTCTGCCGAACGCGACCACCGGAAAAATCTCGCACGAAGTTCGGAAACGCACGACGGCCTGGAAACAGCTTTCCAATCTTCCCGCCAACGTGGAGGAAACAGAAACCGAACTCTTTACGATGTGGATTGACCACGGCCGAGACGTGAAAAATGGAACCTATGCCTATATCGTCTCGTGCAACGGAACGATTCCGGAGGTGCTGCCGACGATTCTCTCCAATACGGAGCATCTTCAGGCCGCACAACTCGGCGAAACGATTCAGGCGCTCTTTTACGACAGTGCCGCAGAACTGAAAACGGCGCACGGAACGATAAGGGTTTCGGCACCTTGTACCCTTATTGCGAAATTTGCGGACAAGAAAGTGGAATTGACTGTCGCCGATGCTCTCATGAACCGCAATCTGACCTCGGTTACGGTCACGATCGGCGGAAAGCGCTTCCCCATTGAACTTCCGACCGGCGAACAGCTCGGCAAGGCGGCGATTAGAAGTTTCTGATGGAGTTTAGTTGCAAAATAGATTACTCCCCGGTGAGCTGTTTTGACGGATTCAATATCACTGAAAAAAAAGCAGGTTCTTTATGGCAACCATTTGGTTTTCAGTTGGTTGCCTTAAGATAAAAATAGATCCGCGGCTGGATTGTCAAATATTTTTGCCAGTAAAATTATTTGACAATGTCCCCGATTTTGTGATGGGACGTGTTGTTTGACAGCGGGGCATCTGCTCTTTATTTTGGGTTTGCTCAAAATCCCAGATAAAGGAAACGCAGATGCAGGGTAAAATTATAAGTAGCATGGACTTGCCGTTTTGTCAATCGGAAACCGGTTTTTCTCTGGACGAACTTGTAACCAATCGGCTGATGTGTACGAACACAAGGCTTTCGCCGAACTGTTGAAGATGATTTTACGGATGGTTCAGGAAATCTCGATCCAACGACCTTTTCACGGCAGGCTGGATGCCTTGAAATGTTGCGATCATGGTCATTTTCGTTTAAACGGCAGCTTTGAACGTCGTATTCGAACCGGTTCGGAATTCAAATGCCGTTCCGGCAAGTGAGTTGCTCCGCGTGCGGAGCAACCTTTCCGCCATTGCAGCGGTTTATTCACCTGGGACGTTATCAGACGAAACCCAATGAAAAGGTTAAGTCATCCAGCTTTCGGAGCTGACCGCAGTGATTCCTTTGATCCCTGTTCAGTTTTCCTGCGAGAGTTCTTCCGGCGGTAATTTTCTCAGTTGAAAATAGATGTGCGGATTGGTGATTTCGTAAGCTCCATCAGAGACAAATCCGATTCCCGGGACCAAGATTGTAAAGAGCCCCACCAGATCCAATATTCCGAGCTTGCTCAGGCTTCTTCTCGTGTATACAGTCTGGCTCACGTAACCTGGTTTTATCGCAGTTATTGTCAATGACTTTGTTGTGGGAACCATCATCTTTACCGGCGGAGTATAAGTTTCTCCGTTGATCAGTACATGTGCATCGGCTGGACTTACGTTAACGGTGATCTCCTGAGTTTTGTTGCCAAAAAACGAGCACCCCGTTCCAAGACTCATCATAATCACGGCCAGGCTTAAGAGATTGATCCGTTTCATACTCGTCCCTCTCATATAATCCGTTGTTTCGCATCCAAAATACCGCAATAGAAAAATACTGCCACAAGTTTATTTCGTCAAGTATCGGATTGATTTTAGGATCGGAAATAAAAAAATTGCATTGTACTGCCTCGACAAGCGGATAACGGCCGGGAAATAACCGCATTCGGAGAGTCGGCACTCGATTTGAACCCGGCTCTCATGCCCGAAAGGGGAGAAAAACAGCCGGAGAAAGTCGAGCGCACTCGCAAAAAAAAGGCGACCCTCAAAAGAGAGTCGCCGCTTGATCGTTTCCTGATTTCTCAATGCCGATGGCGGGATTCAAGGTAGCGCTCCGCGTCAATTCCCGCTTTGCAACCCATCCCCGCAGCGGAAATCGCCTGGCGATAGCGCGGATCTGCACAGTCTCCCGCAGCGAAAACTCCTGCAAGTTTCGTCATCGAAGTATCCCCCTTGAGAACCACATAGCCCGCGGCGTCCGTGTCGATGAACGCCTTGAAGAGTCCCGTGTTCGGCACGTGGCCGAGCGCGACAAAAACCGCGTTGCACGCAAGTTCCGAGACTTCGCCGGTCTTGTTGTTCCGAATACGCAATCCCGTCACCTTGTTCTCGCCGAGGATCTCTTCGACTTCACTCGACCAGACGAATTCGATCTTCGGATTCGCTTTCGCCCGTTCCGCCATGATCGGCGACGCACGCAGCTCGTCACGCCGATGCACCACATACACCCTGCTCGCAAAGTGCGTGAGAAACGTCGCCTCCTCCATCGCGGAATCGCCTCCGCCAAGCACCGCTACCGGAACATCCTTGTAGAAAGCCCCGTCGCAGGTCGCACAGGCGGAAACCCCCTTGTTCCGCAGCCGTTCTTCGGACGGAATTCCAAGATAACGCGGGCTCGCACCGGTCGCGAGAATCAGCGCTTCCGTTTCAATCGTTTCGCCGGAGGAGAGTTTCAGCGTTTGAATCCCCCCGTCCGTAAGTTGAAATTCAACGATTTCATCATACTCGACCCGGGCACCGAACCGCTCCGCCTGCTGCTGCATTCCCATTACCAGGTCGTAGCCCGTAATCCCCTCGGGAAAGCCCGGGAAGTTCTCCACATGCGTGGTCTGAGTCAGCAGCCCCCCCGGAACCGATCCGGCCAGAATAAGCGGATTCAGATTCGCGCGCGCTGCATAAATCGCGGCAGTGTAACCCGCCGGCCCGCTGCCGACGATGACGAGCTTTTCCTGTATCATGATCGTTTCTCCTCTTCGTTAGTCAGTTGCGTTCCAGAAACAGCGAGAAAATCAGAAGATTCCACAGCAGATAACTGTAATCGCGCTTCCCGGAAAGATGTTCTTTCCAGAGGCTTTCAACCGTTTCGCGCCGGAAGTATTCTCCATTGCAGAGTTTCCCGTCGAACAGTGCCTGTTCCGCCGCACTGCGCCAGTCGCGGCGAAGCCACGCAGCAACCGGGACTCCGAATCCTTTTTTGGCTCGTCCGCTGATTTCACGCGGCAGCACATCCTTGAACGCTTCGCACAGAATGCGTTTGCGTTTCGTGCCGCGCAATTTGTAGGAGAGCGGCAGCCGGGCCGCGAATTCCACGACCTCCCGATCGAGAAATGGAGACCGCACTTCAAGCGAATACATCATCGAGGCGATGTCCACTTTCGTGAGAATGTCGCCCGGCAGATAGGTGTGCATGTCGATTTCCGAGAGCCGCTCAATTTGATTCACCGAGGTCAGCTCCCATTGGAGAGCATCGAAAAGTTCTGCGGAGTTGCGGTTTGCCGCCGCCCGGAGTTTTTCCCCGAACAACGTCTGTTTGAGCGACGCGCCGCACCGGTCCAGCAGCGTGAAATAACGCTGCTCTTTCGTCGCGGCCATAACCCGGAGAAAGCGGCGCAGCCGCCCGGAAAGAGTACGCTCCCCCCCGTCTGGAATCAGGCCGCTTGCCGCTTTGAGCAGCGGCCGCTGCAGGAAACCCGGCAGCAGCGAGAAGCGGGACGCCCAGCGAAGCGCAAGATACCGTTCGTAACCGCAGAAGATTTCATCCGCACCGTCGCCGGAGAGCGCAACCTTGACTCCGGACGCGGCAAATTCCGACAGACGCGCCGTCGGCAGGATCGAGGCGTCCGCATAAGGTTCGCCGCAATGGGCGCAGAGTTTCTCCAGCAGCGTGAAATCTCCCGGATTTACGACCCGCTCCATATGGACGATTCCTCCGCCGGTCCGCTGGTTGATCGCCGAAGCGGCCCGGGCGGCGAATGTGCGTTCATCGTATTTCGTTTCGTTGAATCCGATGGTATAGGCGTTTGTTTTCTCCGGAAGTCGTTTCGATGCCGCGATCGCCGTGATGATCGTCGAATCGATGCCGCCGGAGAGGAAAGTTCCGACCGGCACATCCGCCATGAGGCGGCGTTCGACCGATTTTTCAACCAATCCGCGCAGAGTCCGGGCGGCTTCGTCGAACGGCTCGGTCAGCTTCAGCGAGTGATCGAGATGCCAGTAGCTGCGGATGGAAGTCGTCCCCTCGTTCAATCGGAATTCAAGCTGATGTCCCGGCGCAAGTTTATGGACGTTGCGGTAGATGGTCCCCGGCCCCGGAATGTACTGGAAACTCAGGTAGTCGCTCACGGCGTTCACGTCGAGTTCCGTCGGCATTTTCGGATGACATTTGAGCGCGGAGAATTCGCTGGCGAAAACCAGTGTCCCGTTCGTCATGAAGTAGAGCAGCGGTTTCTGACCGAGCCGGTCGCGGGCGAGCAGCAGCCGCCGGGTCTTCGCATTGTAGACGGCGAATGCAAACATCCCCTCAAGCAGCCGCACGCACTCTCCGCCGAGCTCTTCGTAGAGATGGACGATCACTTCGGTGTCGGTGGCGGAACGGAATGTGTGACCGCGAGCCGTGAGTTCATCCCGCAATCTGCGGAAGTTGTAGATCTCGCCATTGAAAACCGCTATGACGCTGCCGTCCTCGTTCTTGAACGGTTGAGTGCCGTTTTCCAGGTCGAGGATCGACAGCCGCCGATGGCCGAACGCGACCTGCTCGTCAAGGTAAATCCCCGAGGCGTCGGGACCGCGGTGAACGAGTGCGGCGTTCATCGCCGCGATGATTTCACCAGCGGCGGGATCGCCGCGGTGGTTGACGATTCCGGCAATCCCGCACATGACAACTCCGATGAATAAAATAGATCAATAACCGGCAAAAAAACACTCTCTTATTAATATACCCGGGATTCATCGCCATTTCAAGTTGACTTCCGCCCCGGGAGGAGGTATATTGAACATCATGCCGGATGAACTGGAAATCTTGAGACAACTGCTCCCGACCCTGCCGCAGGCCGGATCGGTCGTCGTCGGCCCGGGTGATGATTGTGCCGCGCTCGAATGGAGTTCGGACGGGCTGCTGCTGGCGGCCGTCGATCAGCTTATCGGCGGGGTTCATTATTTCCGGGAATCGACTCCGCCGCGGCAGGCCGGGCGGAAGCTGCTCTGCCGGAATCTGAGCGACATCGCCGCGATGGGCGGTTATCCGTTCTGGGCTTTGTTGACGGTCGCCTCTTCGGGGCGGGCGTCCGACTGGGTTCTCGAGTTCTGTCGCGGCGTTTCCGACTGTGGGCGCGAATACGGGGTTTCGGTGGTCGGCGGGGACATCGCCTCGCTGCCGGTCGAGGGGGAGGTCGCCACGTTGACCATTCTCGGAATGGTGCGGCGCGGCGAAGTCGTGCGTCGAAGCGGAGCGTCCCCGGGGGACTGGCTTTATGTCACGGGTGAACTCGGCAATTCGCTTGCGAGCGGTCATCATCTTGACTTTTCGCCCCGTCTCGCCGAGGGAAGATTCCTGGCCGAAAGGCATTACGCTTCGGCGATGCTCGACGTGTCGGACGGGCTTCTGCTCGATGCGCGCCGCCTGGCCGAATCGTCCGGCGTCCGGCTGCTCGTCGATCCGGCGAAACTGCCGCTGCGGCAGGGTGCCGACTGCAATGGCGCGCTCACCGACGGCGAGGATTATGAATTGCTCTTCACGGTTTCGCCGGAGCGGGCCGGAGAACTTGAACAGAACTGGAATTTCGGGCAACTGACCCGGATCGGCGTTGTGGAGTCCGGCTCGCCGGACGTGACCGATCCTGATGGTAACCCGTTGTCCGTAAACGGGAAGTACGGTTATGAACATTGAAAAGAAAATCATCAGCCATTCCGAAGATGAGACCGAAGCGTTTGCCGTTGCTCTCGCGCGGGAACTCCCGCGCGGAACGGTCATCGCGCTCGAGGGAGACCTCGGGGCAGGGAAAACCGTGTTTTCGCGCGGTTTCGCGCGCGGACTCGGAATCACGGAACCGGTGTCGAGTCCGACCTACACGATCGTACAGGAGTATCCGCTGCCGGTGGGGAGGGGAATGCTTTATCACCTTGACCTCTACCGGATCGGGAATTCCGCCTCGGCGCTCGCGTTCGGGGTGGACGAATTTCTCAACGATCCGGAGTCGGTCGCTCTCGTCGAGTGGCCGGAGCGCATTGCCGACATCCTGCCGCCTGGAATGAGGGTCGTGCGGATCCGGCACCTCTCCGATACGGAACGCGAAATCATCCTGGAGGCCGGTGCGTGATCCGGTCTGGCCACATTTTCCACCGGCTTGGTCAAATCCCGTGGCGGTGTGAACTCGACTGGCCGATTCTGCTTTTTGCCCTTTTCGGAGGGTTCGGAGCGGCGTTGCTGGGCGCCATGGGCGGATCCCTGCTCGGAAGTCTGATCCCGCTGGGGGATCCGGCCATGCCGATGGCGGTGATGTCGATCGGCCAGGGAGTGGCTGCTTCGGTTTTTCTGCTGGTGGTTCTGGGCTTGTTCCCGCCGAAAGGGGAGTTTTCCGCCAAACTCGGCATCCGTCCGCTCAGATGCGGCGACTTCCTGGCTGTGGTGGTTGGCATGGCGGCGATTCTGCTGGTCGGAAACAGCGTCACGGCCGGCTGGCAGGCGCTGCTCGAGTGGCTCGGAATCTCCTACGAGGAAAAGCAGGATCTCGTCAGGATCATGGCCGGGGCGGGACCCGTGGCGCAGGCCGGGCTGGTATTCGGCACGGTCATCTGCGCGCCGATTTCCGAGGAGATCTTCTTTCGCCGCGTTCTCTATGGACTGTTGCGACCGCTGGGGGCGGTTTCGTCGGTTCTGCTGTGTTCGCTGATTTTTTCTCTCATCCACTTCTTTCTGCTCGGGATTCCCGCACTGTTTGTGATGGGGCTGACGTTTCAGGTGATTTATCTGGTTCGGGGCAATCTTCTGAGCGCGATGTTGATGCACGGTGTTATGAATCTGACCGTATGCGTCTCAACGCTGTGGTTTCCGGAAGCGGCATTTCTCTTTTGAACATCAAAAAATCCGCACTCTTTCACGCGGAAAGAGTGCGGACGCATGGCAGTGGTTGTTCGATCAGAGCATGCCGCAGCGCTTCATGGTAGCGGCGAGCTTTTCGCGATGTTCCGGGGAGAGTTCGCACAACGGCAACCGGTACTCCTCGGCCATGAGACCGACCATCGCCATCGCGGCCTTGATCGGAATCGGATTGGTTTCAATGAACTGATCGCGGAAGAACGGGTAATATTTGCGGTGGTATTCGAGCGCTTTCGCGAAATCCCCCGCGAGCGCGGCCTTGACCATCGCGCTCATCTCGCCGGGAACGATGTTCGAGGTGACGCTGATGATCCCTTTCGCGCCGACCGCGATCATCGGCAGCGTCAGAGAATCGTCGCCCGAGAGCACTGTGATGTCGCAGAGATCGAGAATCGTCGAAACGCGGTCGACGCTCCCGGCCGCCTCTTTGACCGCCCGGATCACCGGATTCTTCGCGAGGCGTGCGACGGTCGTTTCCGCGATCGGGACTCCGCTGCGCCCCGGCACGTTGTAGAGCACGATCGGCAGCCCGACCTTGTCCGCGACCGTCGAGAAGTGGCGGTAGAGCCCCTCCTGCGTCGGCTTGTTGTAGTAGGGCGTCACCTGCAGCGAGGCGTCCGCGCCGATCGCTTTCGCCTCGGCCGTGAGATAGACCGCCTCCTGCGTGGAGTTCGCGCCGGTCCCGGCGATCACCTGGCAGCGGCCGGCGGAAACCTCAACGACGGTCTCGATGACTTTCAGATGCTCTTCCGGGCTCAGGGTCGGGGATTCACCGGTGGTGCCGACCGGGACGATACCGCTTACGTTGCCTGCGATCTGGAGTTCTACCAGCTTCTTCAGCGCCTCATAGTCGACCTCTCCATTGCGGAACGGTGTCACGAGCGCGGTATAAACTCCTGCGAAATTCATCATTTTCATAGCTCCGGAAAATTGTTGTATGTCCACATGTCCCATATCAGGCGGAAAGACTCCGCAAAGTTTGTCTTATTTAAAATAATGCGTCGCTCCGGTAAAATCAATCTTATTTCGCGATTTGATTTGAAAAATCCGCGTTCACCGGCTAACTTATGAAACAAAAACGGGGAGATGGTGCCATCATGATGAAACGGGATCTTTTGTTATTCGCCCTGACGCTGCTTCTGGCCGGGTGCGTGAACTTCGAGTACAAGGGGGAAAGTGCGGCTCCGGAGACGGAAGAGGTCACGGTGTTCACCGATGCCGCGAGGATCCGCCGCGCCTACCGCGTGCTCGGCGAGGCGACCGCCTCCGGGGACTATCGGGATGTGAGTCGCGACCGGCTGCTCGACAAACTCAAGCGCGAAGCCGGCGCACGCGGTGCGGATGCGGTTCTGATTACCGGGCAGGAGGTCGTGCCGAAATCGGAATCGCGCAGCATGGAGCCGCGTTTCAACACCGCCGGCAGTTACGACGGCAATGCGAGCAACTGGCGGCAGATTCAGGACGATGTCGATATGAATTACGGCAGCATGCGCGGCAGCCTCGAGGAGGTTTCCGTCAATGCCCGCTACGTCCGTGTCCTGCGGGCCGAGTTCCTGAAGTACAATGGCGAAAACCCGCCTCTCGAAGTCGTAGAGCCTGCGGCGGAATGAGATTCAAACCCTTTCTCCGATCCCGGAATGAAAAAAGCGCCCCGTCAAAAGGGCGCTTTTTCGTTGAGCGGACAGACGCTCACTGAGGACGGCGGCGACGCGGCTGTTTGCGGAAGCTGACGTTCTCCCCATGATGATCGACTCCCGCGGCAAAGAGCACCGCCGAAGTCGCCGCGACGGCGATGTTGCGGGCGAGCAGCTGCCGGTTATGCGGATCGACTTCGCCCTGGAGTTCCGCTTCCCGCACGAGCGTGAAACTGCGGTCGGCGTTCAGGTAGACCAGTCCCCAGCCGGCGGCGATTTCGTCCGGAGCGATCAGCCCGGCCGGAACCGCCAGATAGCAGAGATCGGCGGCGCCGGCGCTGCGAATGTGTTCGAGGCGGCTGCCCTGATGCAGCGTGTGCTGAAGTTTCTCGAGTTTCCGGCGCAGTTTCTGGTAGGCGCTGTTCCGGCTCGAGGCGTAATCCCAGGAACGGAATTCGCTGAAGAGATCGTTCGTCGAAGCGAGTTCCGGTTCCGTTGCGCGGATTTCCGCTTCGAGTTTCTCCTTTTCACCGCGCAGATCGTGGATCGCTTCGAGCAGCGCTTTCTGGTCGACGCAGTCGCAGAAACAGTTGTCGGTCTGATCGAAGAACACGACCGCTGCCGTGCGGACCACCTCCCGGTTCCGGGTGTTCCCGCCGAGCCAGAATCCGGCGGCCGTCACCTGGTATTTGATCTGGCGCACCGGCACTGAAGTCGCAATCGCGTCCGGCGAGAGCGACGCGAGAAATCCGACGCAAAGCTGATGAAAATCATTTCGGGTCAGCGCTTTCGGCGGGGGCACTTTCGCCGGTTCCGGCGCGGCGGCTTCCGGCTCTTCCGCAGTCGCGGCGTTTTCCGGCTCCGGCTTCGGTTTCAACTCCGGTTCCGGTTCAAACTCCGGTGCGGTTTCGGCAGGCTGCTGCCGTTCTTTTTCCGTTTCCGCGAGCTGCTGTTCCCTCACGGATTCGGCGTAGCTGAAAAGATCGAAATCACTGTCTGTTTCGTTCATATGCGTTCCCTGTTGTTCCGGTATAAGATAACACGGGTGTATGGATTTTTCCACCGGAAATGTATTGCATTCACAGGATTTTGCCGATTTCCGAACCGCGTTTCAGAGAATGCGGAAATTCGTGCTCCCTGCGGCCGGGTCGGAGCGGGTCAGCTGAACCGGAACGGGTTCTCCGAGCGTGATTTTTCCGCCGAACCGGTTCTTGAACTCAAAGGCGAGTTCCGGGATGAGATAGGTCAGCCGTTCATCCTGCCGCAGGACCGGAATCGCATCGGTCCGGTACTCCGGCTGCTGCGCGAGGAACACCTGCGTCCAGAATTCGTTCGCCTGCCGTTCGAGCCGGCGGCGGGTCAGCGCCTCGCGCTCGGAGACCGCGAGACGCGCTTCGAGATACTCCGCCGTCAGCGGCTCTTCACCTTTGATGACGCGGCGCAGCTGCTGGTGCGCGAGCAGATCCCCGTAGCGGCGCAACGGACTGGTCACCCTCGCATAACAGTCGAGGCCGAGTCCCGCGTGCGGCGCGGCGCTTGTGCTCACCACGCTCGGCGGACAGCTGCGGCGCAGCGCGAACATCGCGGCGATTCCCGTTCCCGTCGCGGCGGACTCCTCCGGTTCGGGCGGAACCTGAGTCGCAAACGGGAGAGGCAAGTCATGTTCGACGGCGTATTTCGCTGCGGCCGATCCGGCCGCGAGCATCGCATTGGCGACGAGTTCGCGTTCGGGGGTGATTCCGAGCGGGGTGATCTTCACTTCCCGGTTTTCCACCCGGATCTTGACTTCCGGCAGGTCGATGAACAGCGCTCCGTCCGCTTTGCGCCGTGCCTTGAAGCGTTCGAGCATCGGACGCAGTTCGCGCAGCGGGGACTCCTCCCAGTGCGCGGCCGCGCCGCCGTAGGTCAGCCGCTCGACGCGGACGGTGGAGAGCACCATCTTTTCGAGCGTTGCGCTGCCGTCTTCCGCGATGCGGATCGCAAACGAGATCGCCGGACTCACCGGCTGGAGTCCGAGGCCGAAGAGCGTCGTCGCCCCGGCCGGGAGCATCGGAACGATTTTCTCCGGCAGATAGAGATTTTCGCCGCGGTTCATCGCCTCGTCGTCGGCGGGTGATCCCGGAGTGACGAGAGCGGCGGGATCGGCCACGTGCACCCAGAGCACTCCATCTTCGTAACTGATTGCATCATCGGGGTCGTTGCTGCCTTCGTCGTCGATCGCGAGCGCCGCGAGATGCGTGAGGTCGGTGCGCGGCTCCGGGGGGAGGGCGCCGAGCTCGATCTCCGGAGTTTCGAGATTCACTCCCATGCGCGCGGGCCACGGATCGACAAAGAGATCCCAGACGCCGAGTTTGAGCAGCAGCTCGTGCGCTTTCGGCGGAACGGCTTCGATGCCGAGTTCTCGGAGCAGACGGCTCGAGGCGGTCTCTCCGAGAGCGACCTGCTCGATCTCGCGCATGGCCGGGAGATCTTCCGGCAGCAGCGCGCCGCCGCGGATCCGTTCGAGGAGTTCCGCCCGCCGGAGCTGTCTGGCCTCTTTCTCCCGGAGTGCCGCGAGCGACTCGGCGATCTCCTCCTGACTCCGGGCCGTCACACCGGTTTCGATCGAGCCGGTGAAATAGATCCCCTCCTGCAGCAGCATCCATGCCGAGTAGTACGCCTCGGGACTGCGGGTCCCGTATGCGAGCTCCGCAAAATCTCCGAACGGGAGCGTCTCGCCCTCCATGAGCGCGGAGAGCTCCTGTGCGTCTGGAGCGGGGAGCGCGGCCGGCGGCAGCGAACGCACCGGTCCCGGATGGAGAAACTCAATGTCTTTCGGGCGGACGGACTTCGTGTCACCGCCCTCGATGCGGATCTCGATCTTCTCTTTGTTGACGGCGGTGACGGTCGCGCTCTTCGCATGGTAGAGCACGAGCGCGCCGGGATTGTATGCAGGCATGGGGGTCTCCTCGGTGATTTTTACAGATATAGTATACACCCCGGACAAAGTTTTTACAAGCCTGCACCCGATTTTCTTGCATTGTCCGGAAAGCGGCGCTATGTTACAAATAAAATGACGGAAAACAGATGAGTTCAATCAATGCAGACCGCAAGATACACAACTTTCCGGAGCGGAATATGAATGTGATTCTGAACACGCCGCGCCTTATGTTGCGCGAGATCGTGCGTGATGATCGGACCGACATGGCTGAAATCCTGCAGGATCCCGAGGCGATGTACGCCTATGAACACGCCTTTTCCAGCGGGGAGGTCGATGCGTGGCTCGACCGGCAGTTGCGGCGCTACGAGCAGGACGGTCACGGCCTCTGGGCGGTGATCTGCCGGGAGAGCGGAGCATGGCTCGGCATGTGCGGACTCACGATCCAGAATGTCGAAAATACGCGGGAGCTCGAGGTCGGTTACCTCTTCAAGCGGAGATTCTGGCATCGCGGGTATGCGCGCGAGGCGGCGGCGGGCTGTCGGGATTATGCGTTCAACGTGCTTGGCACGCCCCGTCTTGTCGCGTGTGTCCGGGTCAACAACGCGCCCTCCCGCCGCGTTGCGGAGTCTCTCGGCATGAAAGTCGAGCGGATCTTTGTGAAACACTATTACGATATGGATATGCCGCACGCACTCTACGTGCTGGAATTGCCGGGAACGGCGCACAGGAAAGGAAAATAAGATATGGCTCTTTTGAAACTGGAGTGTCCGCACTGCCACCGGCATTACACCGTCGACGAACGGGAACGCGGAGGCATTTTCGAGTGTCTCTCCTGCGGACGGTCGTTCAACGGTGCCGAGGCGACAGTGGTCGGCCGGGTCGGAGGGAACCGCACGGTTCGCATTCTCACGGCGCTGGTGCTGCTCATGGTTGTCGTGAATTTGCTGGCGTGGATCTGTCTGCTGGAGTCGATGCCGGCGGAGGAGATCAACGCGGTCGAGGTGGTTCCGACGGTCGATCCCGCCGATTTCACCGCTCTCTCCGACCGGGTCGCCGCGCTGGAAAAAAGCGCTGCCGAGCTGCGCGGCCAACTCAGGAAAATCGCAGCGGAAAAGAAAACGCTCCCCGCCTCCGCTCCCGGGGAAAATTCCGATGTGATCCGTTCGATTTTCATTCGGCTGGGCCGGCTCGAGAGTGACATCGCCCGGCTCCGGGGACGGGATCAACGCTCTGCCCCGGATGAGCTCTGACTTGGAAAATGTTTCTGCAATCCCTTAAAAATGGAGTTTTTATGAAATTTGCAACCATGATCGGCGAGATCCGGATCGCGGGAGAGCTGCGCAACTGGAATCTGGCGTGCACGAAAGAGTCCCCGGAACCGGGGGTGGAACTGGTTCACTTCGCGTTCCGCGCGCCGGAGTTGTCCGATCCGCCGAACGTGCGGCTCGAATGGCGGGTGCCTCAGCTCGATATGCAGTTCCGCTGGCATACGGCCGCGACGTTTCAACGCAACATTCCGCCGGACTGGGGCGCGCCGCTGGAATCGTCTCTGGCGTATCAGGTTCCCGCGGTCCAGCTCGGCGCTCTCGATGGGGAGAACCGCCTGACTTTCGCGCTCTCGGAGGCGTTGCGGACCGTCAAAATCAAGGCTGGAGTCTGCGAGGAGGCCAATGAGATCGCCTGCTCGATCGAACTCTTTTCCGTTCCCGAGGCGCCGCTTTCGTCCTATGAGACCGTGCTGCGCCTCGACACCCGGCATCTTTTCTACGCCGAGGTTCTGCGCCAGACGTTCCGCTGGTATGAAACCTTTCCCGAATGCACCCCCGCCGCGGTTCCCGCTGCCGCGTTCGATCCGGTTTATTCGAGCTGGTACAGCTTCCACCAGAATCTGTTCGACCGGGAACTCGAGGCCGAGTGCCGTCTCGCCGCCGCCTGCGGGATGAAAGGAATCATCGTCGACGACGGCTGGCAGACCGATGACTGCAACCGCGGTTACGCCTATTGCGGCGACTGGGAGATCTCGAAGAACCGCTTCCCCGACATGCGCGCTCATGTTGCGAAAGTTCACGAGCTCGGCATGAAGTATCTGGTCTGGTATTCGGTGCCGTTTATCGGGAAGAAGAGCCGGAATCTGGAGCGTTTCCGCGGCAAATTTCTCGCCCGGGTTGACCGGCTCGACACCTATGTGCTCGATCCGCGTTTCCCGGAAGTCCGCGCATTTCTGATCTCCATCTACGAAAACGCGCTTCGCGAGTGGGACATCGACGGATTCAAGCTCGACTTCATCGACATGTTCCGCTTCGACGGCGAGGATCCGGCCGTCAGTGAGAACTACGCCGGACGCGACATCAAGTCGCTGCCCGAGGCGGTCGACCGGCTGCTCTCGGAGACGATGGCGCACCTGAACCGGATCAAGCCGGGAATTCTCATCGAGTTCCGCCAGGCGTACATCGGTCCGGCGATCCGCAAGTACGGCAGCATGTTCCGCGCTGGCGACTGCCCCGCGGACGTGCTTTCCAACCGGGTTCGCACGATCGATCTGCGGCTGAGTTCCGGGGCGACGGCGGTCCACTCCGACATGCTCGAATGGAACAGTGCCGACTCCGCAGAGTCGGCTGCTCTGCAGTTCCTGAACATCCTCTTCTCGGTGCCGCAGATCTCTGTGCGGCTCGAGTCCCTGCCGGAACGCCATCGGGAGATGCTGCGGTTCTGGCTCGACTTCTGGAGTCGCCACCGCGAGACGCTCATGCACGGCACGCTGCGGCCGCTGCATCCGATGCTGAACTATCCGATCGTCATCGCCGACGGCGCCGACGAACAGATCGTGGCGGTTTACAATCCCGGCATGACCGTTCCGGTCGACTGTATCCCGGGGCGGCGGTGTCTGGTGGTCAACGCTTCCGGTGCGGAGGAGCTGGTGCTCGATCTCGCCTCGCGTCCCGTCTCGGCCGAGGTGTTCGACACGACCGGACGTGCCGGGGAAGCCGGAGTTCCGGAGTCGGGTCTCGCCCGAGTCCGGGTGCCGCTTTCAGGCGTGCTCTCGCTGCGCTTCTGAACGGCCGTCCCGGAGGCGACGACGGGGGGAGAGGCCAGCGGAACTCTCCCCTGCAGCGTCATCGCCCGCTCCGGAGTCAAGGCGTATTCCGGGCGGGCAATCCGCAGTTCCGGCGGCGAAAAGCGGTTGCGGATGCCCATCAAATCGAGCATCAGGTCGAAGGTCAGATCATTCGTGAAGATCCGCTGCGCGTGATTTCGCAGCACCGCTTCGAGTTCCGGCCGCTCCCGGCGCAGCTCCTCCGAGAGATAGAGCAGCATCGGAATCGCCGCCATCTCCGGCTCGAAGAGGTCGGCGGCGTGGCCGACGCCTGGAATTTCGGAGTGATCCGAGACGTAGACCGCCGCCCGGACTCGCGGATTTTTCCGGAACGAATCGATCAGCTTTTCGAGCAGGGTGTCCGTGTAGAGAACGCTTTTGTCGTAGGCGTGCCAGTCGAGCTCCGCGGCAAATCCCTCCGGGTAACGCTGGTGATAAGGCCCGTGACTGCCCATGAAGTGCAGCACGACGAGCGTGCGTTTCCCCTCGAGCAGCGGCGGCAGGTGTTTGAGCAGAGCCCCGTCCGGCCGGGCGCGCCAGAGCAGAAAATCCTCCATCGTATTGAGCCAGATCCGCCGTTTCGCGCCGGAGGCGAGTGCCGCGACCGGGGAGTCGAACCGGCCGCCCGGATATTGGTTGCTCAGGAAGATCGTTTCATAGGAGCAGTAATTCGCCGCGTCGAAGAGACTCGGGTGCGCCGAATCCTCTTCACTCTCCCCGTACTGATTGCGGGCCGTCAGCAGCATTGCAAGTACCTGCATGGTCTGGGTGTGACAGGCATACGCATTGCGCAGGAGGATGCAGTCCGCCGCCTCCGCGGCGCGACGCAGAAACGGTGTGGTGTCCCGCTCGTATCCGTAGGCGCTCGACCGGAGACGGCTGTGTGATTCCCCGAGGATCAGCACGTAGATGCCGTCGTCGCCGCTGCCGGGAGTCACGTGAAGTGCGGTCTCGGCTTTTCTGGCGTCCTCGCCAGCGGCATAACGTTCGATCACGTTGAAGTATTCCAGACTGTCGGTGAACAGCACCTTGGTCCGGTTCAGCGATTCGAGGCCGGCAAGCTCCGTCCAGACTCCGGGGAAGAACGCGAGCAGCACCACCGCGCAGACCACGGACACCGGGACCGGCGCCGGAGCGGGGGCGCCGAGCCGGTTGAGCAGAACGATCCCCGTTGCCGCCGCCGCCGCGAGCAGGAGCAGCAGCGGACAGGCCGGATCGGTGAAGAAGTAGTGGACTCCCTCCGCGAGATTCGTCTGATAAACCGCCTGAATCGAGTCGGCCGTGAACTTCCGCCCCGAGACGAGACGCCACACGAGAACGGTCAGCGGCAGCAGATAGAGCGCCCCGGCGATTCCAACCGTCGGCAGCGCCGCCAGACGTCGGAATCGCCGGGCGGCGAACTCCCCGACCGCCGTGTCCAGACACCAGCACCACCCCGCCAGCAACAGCGAGAACCCGAGCTGCTGCGACGCATAGAAGCGATCCGGCGGTGCGAAATTCAGCGCTTCGGCCACAGCCAGCAGAGGCGGAAACGCAAAATAGACAAATCTGCCCGGCCGCCGGCCGAGCAGCAGTTGCGCCGAAAGCGCCGACGAATACAGCAGCCCCGCCGCACCGAGCTTCCACCAGATGCCGGGCTCGACGTAATCTCCGGGGCAGCTGAAAATCCAGGACAGCCCTCCCGCTGCTGTCAGAGCTGCCGCGACCACCGGGATCAGACTCTTACGGAACGGAAAAAGTTTTGCGACAAATTGCCTCATCAAGTTCTCTCTGTATTCTTGAAACTCATCAATATAACCGATCGCCGGAATTTTTTCAATCGAAAGAGGGTTCCCCGTAAATCGCGTGAGAGTGAAAAATCGCAAACATTAACTTTTTGCAATGTTCCGGCAATCTATCGGCAATGTTCATGTGGTATATTGAGAAAATATACTAATGGATTGTGTCAGGTATCAGGGCTGGGACTGGGGTATGGCGGCCGTGGAGGAACGGTTATTTTCATCAGGTGGAAAACGGCGGACGACGACGCTGATCAAATACGGGACGGTGGTGTTTGTCGCGGCGGTGTTTGTGACGACGCTGTTCCATTTTTCTCTGGAAGATTTGAGCACGGTGCTTTCGCTCCGTTATTTCACGACGTTCGGGGCGGCACTGCTCGGGGTGAACGTCGGATATTATGCGTTTCTACTGATTCTGGCCTATGTCTGCTACCGGCCGCGGCGGACCTGCTCGAACGCGGAGCTGCCGAGCTGCACGGTGATCGTGCCCGCCTACAACGAGGGGAAAGCCGTGCTGCGTGCGCTCGACAGCATACTGGTTGCGGATTATCCGGCCGAGAAACTCCATGTTCTCGCCATCGATGACGGCAGCGAGGATGACACCTGGTCGTGGATTCAGTTCGCCAGTGCCCGTTCCGGAGGGAGAATCCAGGCGGTCCGGCTCGAGAAGAACGGCGGCAAGCGGCGGGCGCTCTACGAGGGAATCCGGCGGTCGGATACGGAAGTGATCGTGACGGTCGACAGCGATTCGGTTGTGGCGCCGGACGCATTGCGCATTCTCAACTCCCCGTTCCGAGACCCGAGGATTGCCGGAGTGGCGGGAAATATCCGGACGCTGAATCTCGACGACGGCATCCTGCCGCGGATGATGGATGTGAATTTCGTGTTCGGCTTTGAGATCATGCGCTCGGCGCAGAGCGTACTCGGGTCGGTTTTCTGTACGCCCGGAGCACTGAGCGCCTACCGTCGCGCGGCGCTGCTGCCGGTTCTCGACCGCTGGGTGGATCAGACGTTTCTCGGGGCGCCGGCGGGCATCGCCGAGGACCGGGCGCTGGCGACGTTTCTGCTGGAGGAGGAGCAGCGGATCGTCTTTCAGCGGAATGCGATCGCCTATACGACGCTGCCGGCCGATTACCGCACGACCTGCGGCATGCTGCTGCGCTGGGGGCGCGGGGATGTGCGCGAAACCTGTTCGATGTACCGCTTCGCATTCCGCAAACTGAACTGGTTCCAGCTTGGAATCCAGTTGAATCTGCTGGTGCACACCATCTGGATTTTCGTGCCGTTTCTGCTGCTGCCGCTGACGATCGGGGCGGCGTTTGCCGCACCGGTGGAGTTTCTGCAGGCGATTGTGCTCGGACTGGTCGGATGGTCTTCCATCCCCGCGTTTGTCTACTGCACGCGGCGCGGAAACAGCGAGGCGGTTTTCGCCTATACGTTTGCGTTTTACAAGCTGTTCTTTCTCTTCTGGCTGGCGCCGTACTGCCTGATTTCCGTGCGCAATTCCGGCTGGATGACGCGGGGGCATGTGACCGGCCGCACTCCGGCCGAGCGCCGGAAATTTCCCTCGGCCAACCGGCCGGCTGCTTGAGTCGATCAGAATACCGCGGGGAGTGGAGCGTGTCCGATGCTTCCACTCCTCTTTTTTTCTCTTTTTCCCGGTTGCCCTCTTGACTTGCGGCGATAATTTTGGTATAATATATACAGAAAACTATCTAGATATAAAACTGTAAACAGAGATGGCGGGAAACGTGGGAACTCCCAAATATGTTCAGATCGCGGAGGTGCTCCGACGCCGGATCGTGCATGGAGACTACCTTTCCGGGGCATTGCCGGGAGCTCCGAAGCTGATGCAGGAGTTCGAGACCAGTTACATGACGACCCGGCAGGCGATGCGGAAACTGGTTGATGACGGGGTCGTTGTCCAGGGGTCGAACGGGAGGCTGGAGGTTCCCGGGGCGTTCGGGGACACTCCGAAACTGCGCGTTGCCTATCTGCACCACAGCGGGATCTCGCTGAACGACAAATGGCGCAAAGCCATTTCGGGGGCCGCGCACCGATACGGATGCAGTTATCAGGACATTCCTTACAACTACAGTGACGATGCGGTGGTGTTCGAGACTCTCGACCAGAATTTCGATGTGATATTCTTTCACGTTACCCCGTTGCACCCGCTGCTGCTGGAAAAGCTCCGCCGCCGGAGTGACCGGGTTGTTTCGCTTTTTACCGATCTGACCGGTTACGGCATCCGCTGTTTCGACGGCATCAACATCGAGGCGATCGGCAATCTGGTGGAGTTTCTCCATCGGCGCGGCTGCCGGCGGATCGATTTTTTCACGGTGGAGCCCCGTCTCACGCATCCATCGCCGCGCCAGTTGCCGTGGGAACGTGCTCTGGCCAGATACGGCTGTACCGGCCGGGTCTGGGACGACCGGGTTACGCCGCCGGAGACATCTCTCGCTCACGCGATCGATTACGCCGATCGGTTGATTCGGGAAGGGGAGTTGGCAGGGGCGGACGCGATTTTCTGCACTTCGGTTGAACCGGCCCGCGGTTTGATCCGCGCTCTCGCCGATCATGGAATCCGGGTGCCGGAGGATATTGCGGTGGTTTCGTTCGGGAGTCCCGAGCAGGCCCGCACCAACACGCCGTCGATCACGGTGGTGAACACTCCCGACCTTATGCCGCTGGCCAGTCGAATCTTCGAGCACTATCTGGGGATCCATTCCGATCCCGGACGGCTTCACTACCGGTTTGAGCTGGAAGATCTCGCTCCGGAAGAGATCCTCTGGATCGGGGAGTCTACCGCGGCCGATTACCACCGGAAATCGGCGCGGAATTTCTCGCGTTGCAAACAGGAATCATTTCCCTCTGACCTCAGTTCAACGTCAAACAAGGAATGGGCATTATGAAGAAAAGGATGAATTTCACCCTCATCGAGCTCCTCGTTGTAATTGCGATTATCGCAATTCTGGCCGCGATGCTGCTGCCTGCGCTGAATCAGGCGCGGGAGCGGGCGAAATCGACCAGCTGCACGTCAAACCTGAAACAGTTGAATCTGGGGATGGCTTTCTATTCGGATACGTTCGACGGCTGGGGACGGATCATCGGTTCGACGGAGGACGAGTATTATACGAGATACTTTTTCGGTCCGATCTATTCGCCGCGCGATCGTCATACGATTCTGCCGTACATCAACGGGGGGGCAACGGTCGATATTGATCTGCTCACCACGTCCGACGTTCTCAAGATTGCGGTTTGTCCGTCCGGGCGGCGGGACGGGGATGGTGTGACTTCGCCGAACGACGAGAATTTCCCGAATGCGAGTTATTCGATGAACTGCTATCTGAACTATCAGCTCTCCGCCACGGGCGGCGCTCCGAATGCCCGCTACGGGAAACTCGCCCGGGTCAAATCCCCGTCGCAGCGTATGCTGATTGCGGAGTGTTCCAGTACGAGTATCACGGGAGCGTTCGATCGCAGAATTTCGCGTCCGGTCAACATCTATGACGGCAGCTACATTCCCCGGCGACACAACAACGGCGCAAACATCGCTTTCGTAGACGGGCACGTCGCCCGGATGAATCATGCGGAACTGCTTGCAATTCAGACGGGGAGTACCGCGGCAAAAAATCTGCCGTTCCCGTTCTGGCATGACGCGGATCGCTGGTAAGGAGGTTGAAATCCCATGAAAGCAGCCATTTCTCTTCTGTTGTTTGCCGTTGTACTTTTTTCGGCGGGCGCGGTGACCCCGCCCGCGTTCGACTGGCAGAAGCCGGGCTCGGCTTCCGATGCTCAGTTCCGGCAGTTTCAATCGGACGGTTCGATTGCAAAGCGTCCGCTGCCGGTTGTGCAGGATGAAACGCTCCGGAAACCGGTGATCGTGCTCGACGGAAAGACGATGCTGGCGATCCGGTTTCCTCAGGCGGGCGCCCAGACGGTCCGGGTGCTGATTCAGTATCCGGTTTCGCCGACGGGGGCGGTCATTTCGCGACACCGCACGGAGGACGGACGGCGCGGTTTCGAGATGGGGTTCGGCTCGAAAAATCCGTATGAGCTCGACGGCAACAAACCGACGGGACAGGTTTCCGCCGGACACCGGGACTCGATCCGGACGGTGTTCGGAAAAAATGCGCCGGAACTGAAAGCCGGGCGGTGGTACGTGTGCATTCTGCGTTTCTCTCCGGCGGAGATGCTGACGCTCGCAGTGCTCGATCATCAGACCGGCGGGGTGCTCTATCTCGGACAGGCGGAGTGCCCCGGAGTCGAGGCGATCATTCCTGAGGCGGGTGACGGACTGCTCGGGATCGGCGGCCGCCGCAACAACAGCAAAAACTGTTCCATGCTCGCTCCGGCCGGCACCCGGATCGGAGGCGTCACGGTCTGGAAAGACGCGCTGTCGGATGAAGAACTTGGAATTGCCGGAGGCGGCAGCGGCGCGGCCGCCAATCCGGCTCCGGTGACCCGGTACGTGGACGGTTCGGCCGGGGACGACCGGAATGACGGGCTGTCGCCGGAGAAGCCGCTGCGCACGATTCAGCGGGCGGCCGATCAGGTCAATCCCGGCGATACGGTGCGGATTGCGCCGGGAGTCTATTTTGAGACGGTTGAACTTGCGCGCTGCGGAACGGCTGCGCAGCCGATCACGTTCACGGCCGCAGGCGGATCGGGCAGTGTGATTCTGACCGCCGCCGACCGGGCGATCCGGGAGAAAAAGGTCCGCTTTGAACTCGTGGACGGGGAGCTCGGCATTTACAGCGCTCTCTGTGATCGCGCTCCCTCCCGGGTGCTCTGTTCCGAGATCGATCTCTATCCCTATACGACGATGGAGGGATTGAAGAGCTTTCTGGTCAAAAAAGGTTATCCCGCTCCCGAAAACGGATTCTATTTTGATGAGGCGGCGAAAAAACTTTACGTGCGGCTTCCGGCCGGGCGGTTCCGGTCGACCGATCCGAATGATCACCTGATCGCGGTTTCGCCGCCGTTCGCACCGGGTTACAACGGGCATCATATTTATCAGAAGAAAGATGCGAATTTCTTCATCTCGCCGCGGAGGCCGGTTCATGTGGTTCTGTCGGGTTTCACCTTTGAGACTCCCGGATCGGCCGGAGTGGTCACAGGCGGCAGCAACGTGGTGGTGCGTGATAGCTTTTTCAAGGGCTGCCGCGCCGGGGTGTGGGGATTCAACGATGCGGCTGCGGTTTTTGTGGAGAATTGCCACTACGATCAGGCCGCAGCCTATGACGATGTGCTCGACACGATCGCCAAATGGGGAAAAACCGATATCCAGAAAAAACATTTTTTCTATTTCTGGGCCCGGAAAGGGGGAGCCAACGTCGATACGGACAAGATGAAGAATTACGAAACCGGCATCGTCGGCGGCGTCGCCGCAAACTGGCATGTGCGGAACAACGTGATCGAAAATTCGTTCGAGGGGCTCTCCTGCTGGTGCGTCGACTGGGCGAAACATCTGCAGATCTATGGAAATTCTTTCCGGCGAATCGTCGACAATGCGATCGAGACGGAAAACCATGCGAGCGACGTCCGGATTTTCAACAACCGTTTCGAGGATGTGTTTGAACCGCTCTCCTGGCAGCCGCTCGGCGGTCGGCCGTGGCCCGGACCGGTTTACATTTATCGCAATATCGTGACCTGCACGCCCGGATTCAAACAGCTTGCGGACGGGTTGAATCCGAAGTCGTTCCGGCCGGGAGTCTTCAAGATCGGGGTTTCCGGGAGCAACTGGAAGCGTCCGGAAATGGGCGGCATCGAGGTCGAACAGATCGCGGCGCGCGTCTCCAAGCGGTTTGTGATGGCGCCGGATCCGGGATTTCTCGCGTTCAACAACACGCTGATCTGGCCGTTCGGAAATCTCTTCACGACGCCGCAGCCGGTGGTCGGCCGGGCCGTTCGCGACTTTGTCAACTTCCGGTTCTTCAACAACATCTTCGCCGTCGACCGGATGCACAAACTGCCCGAATGGCGCGGCAGTCTCATCGAATTCTACGCCAATCTCGAAATCGGGAACGACCCGGAGAATCCGCACACCGGCATCATCGCCGGAGATGGCGGCGTGCGTGCCGAGTCGCTGGAGCAGGCCGGTGTGAGCGACACGTTTCAGCTCGAAGAGAAGAGCATGGCGCGGGACAGGGGGATTCTCTATTTTGACGAGCCGGATGCCTCGGCCGATCTCGGGGCGGTGCCGGCCGGATGGAAATTCGAGATCACGGCCGGTCCGGGAACCGCGGTCGATCTGGAGAAATTGTCGCCTTTTGCCCGCAAAGTCTTCTACCATCCGACGCTGATCCGAACCGCCGGTCCGGTGCCGGGGCGCTGGGGCGTCTGGTCCGACGCGGATCTCGTGACCGTCGATCTCGGGCGGCCGCAGGCTGCGCCGCGCGGCGCGCGAATCCTCTTCCGGTTGGCGGAAGCGGAGTCGAGCAGTACGCTTTTGCGGAACGGAGCGTTTTCGATTCAGGCTGTGACGCGGAAAGGGGCGGGGTCTGTCAAGGTCGCCAATGGAGAAGAGAGCGTCGAATTCCCGCTCGGAACGGTGTCGCGCGATCTGTGGCAGACTCTGGAGATGCGTTTCTCCGATGGGAAAGTGACCGCCACGCTCAACGGAGTCGAACTCAAACCGGCGCAGTCCGATTCTCTGCCCGCGCCGAAAGCGGCCGGGAACTGGCGGACCACGATCGGCAGAAATCCGCTTTTCGACGTGGAACTGCTGCCGTAATCGCTGAAGATCGAGCTCCGCGGGTGAACCGTCAGAGCGAAGTTCCAACCGGAGCGGTCTGACGATCAAACGGGGGAGGGCTGGTCATGCGATCCCTCCGGGAACAAGCTTGATTGCGCAAGTTTGCGTTTCGCCCCGCTTCTCCCGTCATTCCGGTCGGGACGCCGGACCGGTATCGTCCGCGAGGCGTCCACCCCGAACTCCATCCACCTTGAATTCAAGCAGGAGAATCAGCGCGGCGATGGCGATCACCATCCACGGGAGCAAGCCAAAAGTGGTCCGCGCCGCGAGAAAGCCGAACGCCGCCGGGCAGAGCGCGGTCCCGAGCATCGCGCCGCCGCCCTGACAGCCGATCACCGCCGCGGCCGTGGCGTCATCGAACCGGTGCGGCGCGGCGTGCATCATCGCCGGATAGAACGACGCGAATGCGAATCCGACCAGGCCGACCGCCGCAATCGTGAGCGGAATGCACCCCGGAATCAGCATGAGCACCGCCCCGGCCGCGGCCAGCATCATGCTGTATCGGATCTGACGGCTGTTGCCGAGACGGTTTGCCACAAATCCGATGAGAAATCTCCCCGCCGAGAGCATCCCCCAGTAACCGACTACGGCATAACCTGCGGTTTCTCCGGAGACGCCGCGGCAGGTGATGAGAAACTGATAACTCCAGAGTCCCATCGAAACCTCCGCCGCACAGTAGAAAAACATCATGGCCGGGCAGCAGAGAAAGCGGAACGATCTCCACTCGGCTTTGCCGTGAATCGTCTCCACGCTTTCATTTTCCCCGGAAGAGCCTCCGTTTTCCCGCCAGAGCGGCAGCGAAAGAGCAAAGAGCGCGCCGAGCGTGATGAGCTGCACGGCCGAGACTCCCGCATAGGCGCCGCGCCAGCTCCAGCCGGCGGCGATGACCGCCGTGGCGAACATCGGACCTGCCGTCGCACCGATGCCCCAGCAGCAGTGGAGCCAGTTCATGTCGCGGCTCGTGTAGTGTTTCGCCACATAGAAGTTCATTCCGGTGTCGACCGCCCCCTGGCCGAATCCGAGCGGAACGGCAAAGACCAGCAGCAGCCAGAATGCGGGCGTAAGCGCGTAACCCAGCAGAGAAAGTCCCGTGACGAACGCACAGATCGCGAGCAGTTTCCCCGTTCCGGTCAGTCGCAGGATCGCTCCGCTGCCGAACGCCGAAATCGCCGAGCAGATGGTCAGCAGTGTAGCGATGAGCCCCGCGTGGTCGACCGGCTGGCCGAGTTCGGCGCGCATCGCGTCCCAGGCGACGCCGAGGATCGTATCCGGCAGACCGAGACTGATGAATCCGGCATAGATGATTGCGAGCAGGACGATCCGCCGTTTCTGCGGGGAGATCGCGGTGAAAAATGAGTTGTGCATGATCAGACTTTCGACTTTGGGACGCTGTGACGTTTCGGGGGGATAATATACCGTCTTCCGGACCGAATGCAAGGGGGGGCTTCTTGCGTTTCGGCGATTTCGATGATATTGTAACGGAAACACACCTGGGAGGAGATATGCGACTGGAATTCATTCAGGGAGACATCACGAAACTCGAGGTCGATGCGATTGTGAATGCGGCGAACTGTTCGCTGCTCGGAGGTGGCGGCGTGGACGGTGCGATTCACCGAGCCGCCGGTCCGGAACTCGTCGAGGCGTGCCGTCCGTTCGGCGGCTGCCGGACGGGGGAGGCGGTCATCACGCCGGGATTCCGGCTGCCGTGCCGGTTTGTGATTCACACGCCGGGGCCGGTCTGGAACGGCGGAAATCACCGCGAAGCGGAGCTGCTCGCATCCTGTTACCGGAACAGTTTGCGCCTCGCGGAGGAGAACTCCTGCCGTTCCGTCGCGTTCCCGGCGATTTCGACGGGCGTCTATCGTTTTCCGAAACGCGAAGCCGCCAAAATCGCACTGACCACGGTCCGCAACTGGTGCGGCGCACTGCCGGAAACAGTGATCTTCTGCTGCTTTTCGCCCGAAGATCTCGAAATTTACCGGGAGACAGAAAGGAACGCAGAGGCGTTTTGACGCGGAATCGGGATCGTTACCCGTCGGCCTGATTGAACTTTCCGCTGTTCAGCCCGGCTGGAGACCGGATGGCGTGGTGTGTCTGCATGGTTCCGGATTGTTACATGTTTCACATTTTATTCCTGTTTTTCCCTTTGCAAATCGCCTTTTTCTCTTTTATGTTAAGATAAAAACGGAAAGGTGCACGGATGAAAAAGAACAACCCCTTTGCCGGATTCCGCCGCGGAATGGGAATCGGCGGCTGGCTGACCAATTACAAGCGATTTCATGTGCTTCCGGAAGCGTGGCGTCATACGATCACGGTTGGAGATCTGGAACACTTTGAGAGCTACATCACCGAGGATGACATCCGGCGGATCGCCTCCTGGGGAATGGATCACATCCGGCTCGGATTCGATCAGATCGTACTGGAATCCTCTCCGGGAATCTGGCGGGAACCGGTTTTCCGGAAGATCGAGGAGTTTCTCGACTGGTGCGGAAAATATCATCTGCATGTCGTGTTGAATCTCCACAAGGTAATCGGCAACTACTGCGACATCTCCGAACCGGTTTCGCTGCTGGAGGATGAGGCGCTCCAGAAGCGTTTCATCGCTCTGTGGCTGGAGCTGGAACGACGGTGGCATCAGAGGGATTCCGTTGCGTTTGAACTGCTCAATGAGGTGCGCGACGTTCCGCCGGAACTGTGGAACAATCTCGCGCTCCGCACGATTGAAGCGATCCGGAAAGTGAATTCCGGGCGATGGATCATCGTGGGAAGCACCTGCTGGAATGCCCCCCGGACACTTTCCGCGTTGCCGCGATTCGATGATCCGGCGATCGCCTGCGCATTTCATTTCTACGAACCGTTTGAATTCACGCATCAGCAGGGGGTGCTTCAAGCGGGACCGCTCTACTACAACCGCAAAATGCGTTATCCGGGCGACGTCGGCCCTTATCGGGAATATCGGGAACTCGTCGGCGACGACCCTGCCCGGTATGACGGATACGACCGGATCGACCGCGCCTACCTTGCCGGAGAGCTGCGCCCCGTGTTCGATTTTCAACGGGAACGCCCCGAAACGCCTCTCTGGTGCGGCGAGTTCGGTACCATCCGTCACTGCCGTCTGGAGTACCGGGAAAACTGGATGAGTGATCTGATCGGACTGCTGGAGGAACACGATCTTCCCTGGTGCGCATGGAACTACCTGAGCACACCGAACGACGGCAACCGTTTCAGCCTGGTCGATGATGACAATCGGGAGATCCTCTCTTCGCACCTGGCGGAAATCTTCCGGAACGGATGCCGCAGGTGATGACAATGGAACGCAGAATCGGGAGTCTCAATGTCAATTTCCGGGAGATCGCCCGTGAACTGGGCTTGAGCCCCATGACGATCTACCGGGTGGTCAATCTCGATCCGTGTGTCAGCCGGGAGACCCGGGAGCGGGTCACTGACGCGCTCAATCGCTGCGGCTTTTTCACCCACCGGCGCGGAAAGCGGTTCAAGGTGCTTTTCGATTTCATCGATCACCCCTACTTGTCTCATTACGGAGAAAAGCTGCTGAACAACATCCGGGAGCTTGGTTTTCATTGCAGCCGGACCTGTTACCGCACCGCGCGGACGGGATTTCTCGACATGGCTGCCGTCAGCGACGTCGCGGTATTCATTTCGGTTCCGGACAGCACGATCATCGATGAGGCGCGCCGCGTTAATCCGGATCTGTATACGGTGACGCTCTCGACCCGGAGCAATGCCGACGTCACGCTCTCGCCGGACAACACCCGGGGCGGAGAACTCGCCGCCCGTCATCTGGCCCGCCATCGCCATCGCCACATTGCAATTCATCTCGCGGAGCGGCATCCGACCCGCATGGAGCGATGCAAGGCGTTCTGCGGTGAAATGCGATTCCTCGACCCCGATTGCCGGATCGACTTCATTCATGAGCGCAGAACGGAACAGACCGCACCGCTTCTGCGGAGCTACTTCGATTCCGTCGACCGGTTTCCCGACAGCATTCTCTTCCTCGCCGGGGAGTTTGCGGACTGCTATCGCCGCGAACTGCTCGAGCCGGAGCCGGAACGCTATTCCGGAATCGGCGTGCTGACTTTCGATCATCCGCTCGATCAGCGATTCGCCCATCTGGAGTACAACTTTGACTGCATCGGCTTCCGTTCCCAGGATCTTCTGGAGTGGGCGGAGTACTATATCACCAACCGGCCGATGATGAAAAAACGCACTCCGATTCACACCTTGATCGAAGTTCGGCTCGTGGAAAACGGCTCCATCCGGATGAAATCATGAACGAACAACGGAAATCGGAGTGGAAAGCAATCCTCTCCTCCTGCTGTGGGTTCACCGGTGAAGTCGCGCTCACCGACAGCGCGGTGATTCTGCTTTTTGCCGCCGGTCTCGGGGCCGGCGACGAACTGGCCATGCTCACAACCTCGCTTTTGCCGCTGTTCAACGGGTTGCTGTTGATTCCCATGGCGGCTCTGGCTGTGCGGTGCGGCGGCAGACGGCTGCTCAACATCGCCTGTGCGGCAGCTTCGTGCTTCTACTTTATCGCTGTGGCGGCGCCGTGGTTCGGGCCGGCCGCGATGCCGGTGCTGATCGGTGCGATCTCCCTCACGGCTTTCTGTTTGACCGGATTCATCGCCACCTGGTTTCCATTGCTTGAGAGTTTTCTTCCGCCGTGTCGCCGCGCCGCTTTTCTAAGCCGGATGAGATTCTGTCATCAGCTCAGCGGCGTGGTTTTTCTCTGCCTTGCGGCGATTGCAGCCGGAAAAAATCCTGCGATCTGGCGATTGCAGATCATCCTTTTTGTTTCGGGAGTCCTGTTTTGCGGACGGCTCTTCTGGATTCGCCGGATTCCGCCCTGTTCGATTCCGGAAAAGGAGATCCCCGGGATTGTCTCCGGATTAAGACTCGCCCTGGTCAACCGCCCGCTGCGGAATTTTTCGCTCTATCTTTTCGGGCTGAATCTCTTCGGTTACGCGACGGTTCCGGCGGCGTTGCTCTATCTGAAAAACGTCCTGGGGGTGCCGGACAACATTCTGATTCTCTTCTCGGCGGCGAGTCTTGCGGGAATGCTGGCCGGCTATCGGGCAATGCCGCATCTGCTCAGGCGAATCGCTTCGCAGCGGCTGCTGGTGATGCTTCATGCCGCCTACATCGCCGCGGCGTTGCTTCTCTCAACAATCCGCACGGGGGAGGCATTCCCGCTTTTTCTGTGCGGGCTGATCCTTGCGGTACACAGCTTCGCCACCGCGGCGATTTCGGTGATCGCCTCGGCGGAAATGATGAATCTGGCCCGTCCCGGAAACAAAACCATGGCAATGGCGTTCAGTGGAACTTTGTTCTACGGCGGGTGCGGATTGTCGCGGATACTCGGCGCTTTTCTGCTTGGAACGGCGTTCTTTGCCGGCGCAAACGTTCCCCGCTTCTTTCTCGCCGGCGCTGCGGCGCTGCTGGTCGTGATATTGCTCCGCAGGCAGGAAGAGTGACTCCGTTTCGGAATCGATCACAACCGCTGTGACGCTGCCGTGTGCAGGAGCGGCGGCGAACCGTTGCGTGCCGTCGCATCGCAAAGAGATGAAAACATCCGGGATACGATTCCCCTCAAGGGATGTCTCCGGCGGTACTCAACGTTCGGCCGGTTTCTGCGGCTCGAAGCGGTAACCGTCTCCAGATGAAACGATTCTGCCGATTCCTGGAGTCGGCAGGTGCATGCCGGCGATCGGCTTTGAAGCGGCGGCAGCCAGTTCAAAGAACTTCTTCCGGGCGCGGCACGCCTTTACCGGATCGATGTCGTAGGTCGCACTGAAATTCGGATGAGGAAACTGAATCGCCGCCGCATGCAGCAGATCGCCGACGATCAGCAGCGACGGCGTCTCAAACACCGTGTGTCCCGGCGTGTGGCCGGAGGCGTCCAGCGCCCGGATTCCGGGAAACACCTCGTCGTCGAACCGGAACGTCTGGATTCGTCCCATATAAACTTTGAGTACCTTGCGCGCAAGTTCTCCGCGTGCTCCGGCCGCGCCGCTCTGCCAGTAGTCGTGCTCCGGTTCGGAGACGTGTATGGTCGCCTTGGGAAAAACCGCGTTGCCCTGTTCGGTCAGCAGTCCGCCGATGTGGTCGCCATGCATGTGCGTGAGCAGCACGGCGTCGATCTGATCCGGGGAAATCTTGAGTGCTTCGAGCTTTTTGAGCAGAGAACCGCGTTCGCCGCCGTATCCGGTGTCGAGCAGAATAAGTTTTCCCCCGCTCCGCAGCAGATAGACGTTGACGGACGCGGGCGCCTGCGGGCCGCCGGCCAGTTTGAGAAACTCCTCCTCCGGGATTCCCGGAAAGAGGTCGCGCCGCATCGTCGAAGCGGCATCCTGAATCGCAATCACCTCAAGCTCACCGAACCTGAACGGGGCGATGCCCGTATCCGCCGCAACCCCCTGGGACAAGACGACGATTCCCGCCAACAGCCACTTGAACATGATTCACCTCCCGACGCGATTGGGGTTTCCGTAATATATTGACATCCGGAATAAATATAGCACGGTGAACCGCGGAAATCAAATCGAGTTTTTCCGGAGTTCCGGACTTGATTTCCGACTTCGCAAACGTATATTACCCGCATTATGGATGCTCTTGAGAAACTCGCACACCTTGCGGATGACTCCCGCTTCGATCTCGCCTGCGCCTGCGCGACCGGCAAAGACGAACACCGGAAACGCCGGTTGGACGGGAGCTGGCTCTATCCGGTCACGCTCGCGGCGGGCGGTACCGGCGTCATGATGAAGACGCTGCTCTCGAACGCCTGCTCGAGCGACTGCCGCTACTGCCCGCTGCGTCACGACGGAAACGCAAGGCGCTGCACCCTGCTGCCGGATGAGATCGCGAAACTCTTTATGGAGCAAATGAGCCGCCGGCGACTTTTCGGGCTTTTTCTCTCCTCCGGCATCATCGGCACGGCAGACCGGACGATGGAGCGGCTGACCGCGGCGGCGGAGATACTGCGCCGCAAGTACCGTTATCGCGGCTACATCCATTTGAAGATCATCCCCGGCGCTTCCGAGGCGGCGGTCACGCGGGCGCTGGAGCTGGCCAGTGCGGTTTCATTGAACATTGAGACTCCGGGGGAGCGTTATTTCCGGCAGCTCTCGCGCTACAAGAATTTTGAGAACGACATCGTCCGGGTGCTGCGTTATCTCTCCGAACAGACGCAAAAAGACGGTCCGCATGCGCGCGTGAAGTGCACGACGCAGTTCATCGTCGGCGCGGCCGACGAGAGCGACCGCGAGATCGTGCGTTATACGGGGGCGATTTACAGGCGGTTGAACTTCAACCGGGTCTACTTTTCCGCGTTCCAGCCCGGCAGGGACATTCCGCTGGCGCCGCGCCCTGAGACTCTGAAACTTGTGCTCTCGAACCATGAGCGTTTAACCCGCGAACATCGGCTCTATCAGGTTGATTTTCTGTTGCGCAAATACCGGTTCGAACCGGAGGAGATCACGTTCGGTCCGGATGGAAATCTCGATCTCGAGTGCGACCCGAAACGGCGCTGGGCCGAACTCCACCCCGAATTCTTCCCCGTGAAGATCAACCGCGCCGACCGCGAGGCGCTGCTGCGGATTCCCGGCATCGGGCCGGTTTACGCAGATCGGATCATCGCCGAGCGGCGCAAGCTCAAACTCTCGAATCTGCTTCGGATCGGCCTGATCGGGAAACCGGCCAGATGCGCGATGGAATATATCGATTTTTGTTGAATACAAGGAGATTGGAAACATGAACCGCAGTGAATTTCTCTCCACGCTTCTCCGGCTGTCGCGTCCGGTGCTTGAGGCCGGGGCGCAGGGCGCGCTCCGGGAGACCATGACGGTCGAGGGGCATCCGGAAGCGAACATGCGTCCCTACACCTGCTTCGAGGCTGCCGGCCGGTTGCTCTGCGGCATCGCCCCGTGGCTGGAACACGAGGCGGTCGATCCGGTCGAGGCGGAGGAACAGCATCGGGCGCGTGAACTCGCGCGCGGATTGATGAGCGCTCAACTCGACCCCGCATCGCCGGATTACGGAAATTTTGAGAAGCTGCTGCGGCCTCACTGTCAGAATCTGGTCGACGCCGCGTTTCTGGCGCTCGGGGTGCTGCGTGCCCCGCGCGAACTCGGCGAGAAACTCGATGCCCGTACCCGCGATCATCTCGTGCGGGTGTTGCGTCTCACGCGCGAGATCCGGCCGCCGGAGAACAACTGGCTGCTCTTCTCCGCGACGATCGAGGCGGCGCTGAAACTGCTGACCGGTTCCTACGACAATCTGCGCATCGACTACGCCTACCGTCAGTTCGAGGCCTGGTACGTCGGGGACGGGCTCTACAACGACGGGCGCTCGTTTTCGCTGGATTACTACAACAGCTTCGTCATTCAGCCGATGCTGCTCGAGCTGTGCGGAATGTTCCCGGAGCTGATCGCGCCGGAAGCGGCGGCCCGGACGCTCGCGCGGGCGCGTCGCTATGGAGCAATCCTCGAACGTGCGGTCGCTCCCGACGGGAGTTTTTTCGCGGTGGGTCGTTCGATCGCCTACCGCTGCGGCGCATTTCATCTGCTCGCGTGCCTCGCACTGCGGGAGCAGCTGCCGGATCGTCTGCCGCCGGGGCAGGTGCGCGCCGCGCTCGGAGCGGTGATCGGAAAGACACTCGGAGAGAATGCGTTCCGACCGGACGGGTTTCTGCGGATCGGCCTCTGCGGCAGTCAGCCGGGGCAGGGGGAGTGCTACATCTCGACCGGGAGTCTCTATCTGGCCTCGACCGCGTTTCTGCCGCTCGGTCTCGGGAAAGAGGCCCCGTTCTGGACCGCTCCGGAAGAGCCGTGGACGCAGAAACGGATCTGGAGCGGCGAAAACCTCCCCGCCGATCATCGGCTTGAGGCGTGAACGCATTTTCCGCATTCATCCGTCGCGCAGCCTCCTTTGGGGATTGACCGGATGATTGCTTTTCAATATTTATTCTTTTTTTCTTGTATCGCTATTGACATTTTAATATCGATCTGCTATAATTAATAGCGTGATGTCATGCGCCAGTGCAGATCGTGGGAGCTGCTTTTATGAACAAATCCGAACAACTTTATCAGAGCCTCAAAGAACAGCTGATTGCCAGTACGCCGGGCAGTTCCTTTCGGACGGTGCGGTCGATCATGGATGATTTCGGAGTGAGTCAGGCGACGGTGGCGAATGCGACCCGGCGGTTGACCCGGGAGGGGCTTTTGTGCAAGCACGGGCGCCGGTGCATGGAGGTTTCGCCGACAGTGCTCCGGTATCGCAAAGGGGCGAAGCCCGTTTACTGTCTGGCGGTGCCGCGCTGGCCGTCGGAATATTACAATATGGTTGAAATGTGTTTCTTGGAATCGGCGGAACAGCTCGGTTACGAATATGAGGTTCTCTATTTCGACTGGCGGCAGCATGTGCCGCATAAACTCGAGCAGCCGAAAGTGGATGGGCTCATTGTGATTCCGGCACCGAGGCTTATGGTTTCCGAAGATACGAATGCGTTGAACTCACTTGGGATTCCCTATGTGATTTTCGGGGGGCACTTGCCGGGGATGGCTCTGAACTCGGTATCGAATGACGAGGAGTACACCGGAGCGGTTGCCGCGCATCACTTCTGCGAGCTCGGGCATCGCAAACTGGCCGTGCTGTTTTCCGAGCCGGTAAGCGAGGGACTGCTGGCGCGGACGAAGGGCTTCCGTCAGTTTGCGGAGTTGCGCGGCTGTTCGGTCGAGGAGATCAATTGCGGTATCTCAGCCGGAGAGGATGCGGTGAAAAAAAACTATCTCTATTTGAAACAGCTCTGGGCTGAAAGGAAACCCGATTTCACCGCACTGTTCGTATTGAGTGATTCCACTGCGTTCAGCGTCTATCAGGCGTGTTACGAGTGCGGGATCGCGATTCCGGACCAGCTCAGCGTCGTGGTTGCGGGCGAAGCGTGGAATCTGGCGTATCGGGCGCCGGCACTGACTTCGGTCGGGATCGATCATGTCCGGCTGATCGAGGAGGCGGTTCGCCTTTTGAAAAATCCAGACCCTGAAAAATTTGAGCATGTTCAGTTGAAAGCGGAGCTGACGGTTCGCGAGTCGACTCGCCGAATCACCCTCTGAATTGCCCGCACGACGGGTGTGAAAACGTACTGTTCTGAACCGGATCAGGGTGTTCCGGTTCGAGCAGGAGACAATAACATTACAGGAGAGGACGAAAATGAAAAGAAAATCGCAATGTTTTACATTGATTGAACTTCTTGTTGTGATTGCGATCATCGCAATTCTGGCCGGCATGCTGCTTCCGGCGCTGAATCAGGCGCGGGAAAAGGCGAAATCGTCACAATGCGTCAACAATTTGAAGCAGAGCATGACCGGTCAGCAGATGTATGCCGATGACAACAAGGGAATGATGATCTGTTACAGCTATGATCCGCTGGATACCCGGTACGGTTATTTCTGGGCCCGGCTTTCCTGGGGAAAGGATGAAGACGGTCGCAATACGATCAAAGAGGGCGGCGGTTACATCTCTCCGAAAGTGCTGATGTGCCCCTCCTCGCAGAAGAACGGCGACTGGTTCAGCACTTACGCGATGTTCAACGATAATTGCGGATGGAGCGAGCCCAGAGAGCTGGCCGATGAGATGGGGTATTGCTTCTTCCGGCTCGATGCGGAGCACTCCAACAGTTATCTGCTCCCCGGGAAGATGAAGAATCCGAGCCGCTTCTTCGTGTTTACGGATTCCATCGTGCAGACTGGCTCGAATATGGGATATGCCTGTCCGGTGTTTCGGACCCGCGAGGCGATGGAGAACGGCGGGATGTACGCGCAGCACAACAATCGCGCCAACGTCGGTCACGCGGATGGCCATGTCGCTTCCTATTCGGGGGAGGAGGCGAAAAGTTCCCCGATGAAGATGACCTACTTCGTCAAGTCGAATCTTTCGCTGCTGCAGTGAGGATATCCGGATGAGAAAGTTTGCCGGTATGATCGTATTGGCCGCGGGGATTCTGGGGAATCTCGGTGCGGCCCCGATTCAGAGTGTCGACGTCTTCACTCCGGGGAAGGAGAATGCGCTGCTGCTGTTTCACCGCCGTGACAATTCGCAGATCCGCAATTTCCCGGTCTCCGGGAATCCGATCACGGTTGATCGGGCCGATGCTCCCGAGGCGGCCTATTTCGATTGTCAGGCGAATCCGGCGCGGAATGTCCCGGAGTTCACGAGGGCGACTTTCCGGAGCAGGGTGTTTCTGCCGCCCGGTCATCCCGTCCGGTCGTTCAACCTGCGGCTGATTGATGCCGACGACGAGGTGTTCCAATTCAGTGCGACCCCTCCGCAGGGAGATGGCAAATGGCATGAGATCGCGTTTGCCGTCGACGCCTCCCGGCCGGAAGCCGGCCACTGGGGCGGCGGAGCAAAGGCGGACGGCAAACTGACCATGCCGGTCCGTTTCCGCGGGGTGACCGGGGATTTCGCCGGGAAGACGGGAACGTTCGGAATCGGTGGAATCCGCTGCGACGTTCTTGACAGCAACGCTCCCGTCTCTCCGGAGCTGCGGACCGGCTCCGGCACTCCGATTCACGTGCTGAAAGCGGGAGAGGAAGAGAAACTTTCTCTGTTCCTCCGCAATCCGCGCCCGCGCCGGATGGCCGGTACTCTGAAGTGGAACCTCGTCGGGGTGCGCGGTGAATTGCTGGGAGAATCGACCGAAACGGTCGACCTCGCTCCGGCAGAGGAGAAGAGTTTCGCCCTGCCGCGCCCCTCGGCATTCGGGGTTTACAAGTTGAATGTCGAACTTTGTGACAAGGATCCCGCAGTGCGTCCGTTCCGCAGGGAGATGCGGTTCGCGTATCTGATTCCCGCCGGACCGACTCAGGGCCGGGCGGAGGGGTTCGTGTTCGGAGTCTGTTCAAATCCACAGCGGTACAGCGCGGAAATCCAGCGAAAAGAGGCGATGGCGGCCGGATGGTGCGGCGTCAAGGCGCTTCGCTCGGATGTCGGCTGGGATCGGGTGCAGCCTGCCGAGGGACGCTGGGAATTCGGCTTTTTCGACCAACTGACTGATATTTTCGGCGCGTACGGAATTGAACTCATGCCGATCTACTCCTACTGCGCCGGCTGGGCGGTGGCGAAAGGGTGGAAACCGCTGAACCCGGATTTCTTCCATCGCGCCCGTCCCGACTATGATCACTGGCGGACCTTTGTCGGAACCTTTGCCGCCCGCTACCGGGGCAAAATCCGCTTTGCCGAGATCTGGAACGAACCGGATCTGTACATGTTTGCGAACTTCCCCGAGGATGAGTATGTCCGGATGCTGGAAACGGCTTACGATGAGATCAAACGGGTCGCTCCGGAGCTGCAGGTTTTCTGCGGCGGATTCGCCTGTCTGCCCGGGCAGTCCGGCCGGGCCGGGAATCCCCGGGTGATGCCAGCGGTGATCCGTTCCGGGAAGTACGACATCTTCGCGTTTCACGGTCACGGACTTTTCGGAGGTTATCGCGATCAGATCGAGCGGCTTCCCTCTTACGGCAACCGCAAACCGTGGTACGCGAATGAAACGGCTGTTTCATCGATGGTCTGCGGGGAGGAAATACAGGCGCAGACGCTGTTCCGCAAGCTCATCTATTCGTGGGCGAAAGGGGCGCTCGGCTACAACTGGTACGATCTGCGCAACGACGGGTTCGATCCGGCCAACAATGAACACAATTTCGGCATGCTGACGCATGATTTCTACCCGAAACCGGTCTATGCGGCATACAACGCGCTGGCGAATCTCTTCCAGGGCGGGACGTTTCTCCGCGAATGCCGGATCGGCAAAGATCTGCACGGATATCTGTTCCGGGACCGGGAGGGCAACATGCTGCTGGCGGCATGGAGCGACACCGGCGACGACCGGATTCTGCCGCTGGCCATCTCCGGAGTCACCGGACACGCGGAAAAAATCGACCTGTACGGCAATCGCAAACCGCTTGCGGCGACGGATAAAGTGGTCACATTTGAAGTCGGTTCGGAACCGGCGACGTTGCGCGTCTCCGGCCAGAGCGAGGCGTTCAAAGTCGCCGGCGCGCTGATTCATCCTGTCGGCGGCCTGGAGGTCGTCCCGGGGGAGAGTGCCGCACTGGAGTTTGCGGTGTTCAATCCGGGGAGTACCCCCCGCAAGTTTCAGCTGGGGTTCGCGCTTCCGGATGGAATTTCCGCGGAATGGAATCGGAAAACGTTCGAGCTTGCAGCCGGAAAGACCGAAATCGTCCGCCTCCCGGTTCAGACCGACGCCGGATTCCGTTCGGCGCCGGGGCGGCAGAAGGAGCTGACGCTCTTTCTGGATGACGAGAGTTTCCGTTACCGGATCGATTCGGTCGCCAGGATTCCGAAACAGGGATATCACCAGGAGCCGGATTTTGTCCTCGACGCGGCCGGGCAGGTCTATGCGCAGGTTCCGAACTCTCCGGAAACGGCCCATTTGTTCTGGAAAGGAACGCAGGATCTTTCGGCGAAAGTCTGGATGGGGCGCGACGGAGAAGCGCTGCTGCTGAAAGTGGAGGTTCTGGACGACCGTCATGAGCAGCCTTATTCCGGCGAGGAGGTCTGGAAAGGCGACAACATCCAGTTCGCCTTTCTCCTGCCCGGACAGAACGAGCGGTGGGAAATCGGCCTGACCCGGCTCAAATCCGGGAACGGCGAGGTCCATGTCTGGCAGACTCCCCGCCGTTTCGATCCGGTTCGGACGGCTGCGGAGATCACGCTTGAGACCTCCCGGGACGAGAACTCTCATACAACCGGCTATGAGGCGCGCATCCCGTTCAAAGCCATCGGTCTGACCGATCAGGCGGGACGCGACGGTTTCCGGTTCAATCTGCTCGTGAACGACAACGACGGATTCGGACGGGAGAGTTTCATCGCGATCGGCCCCGGCATCGGCGAAAGCAAGGATCCGAGCCGTTATCCGGTCGTGAAATTCTGATTCCGCAGGTCGCGGACGGAATCGCGAATCAACAGCCTCCCGGGACAGGCGATGTCGCCGGGGGGCTGTTTTCGTTGCAGAAACATCTCGATGAGATCGAGCGCGTGTGCCGCCATCGCCGGGTAATCCGGCAGAAGCGTGGTCGTCGGCGGGGTCATGAATTCCGAGACGTTGCTGTACTCGCGCGAGAGGAGCGAGAGATCCTCCGGCACGCGCAGATTTCTCCGCGCAAGTTCTCCCTGAATCCGCAGCGCCGCGTCCCCTGGCATCACCACGAGCGCCGTGATTTCCTCCGAGAGCAGGCGCTCGAGCCGTTCCGGCAGCGTCCCGGTCCCTGCATAGGAGACCAGACGTTCCGCCCCGGCGATGCCGCCGGCTTCAAGTCGTTCCCGGAACAGTTCTCCGGTCCGGTCGAGGAACTGCCGCTCCTGTGCGACGGTGCGTTCGAGAAACAGTCCGATTTTCCGGTGTCCCATCCGGTTCAGATAATCGAAAATCAACCGCAGATCGGCCCGGGAGTCGGGATAGACCGTGTAGATGTTGTCCGCATGCGACCCGCGGCTCACGAACCGGACCAGCGGGATGTTTTTGAGCTCTTTCCACCGCGCATTGAGCTCCGGATCGTTCGAGAGGCTGATCGCTCCGGCGACGACCCGTTCGTTCAGCAGTTCGATGTCGTCGCTGTTGATGATCTCCAGCCGGCAGCCGCGCCGATGCACCTCCTCCTTGACCGCGGTGATCGTCATTGCAAGGTAACTGTTCATCGCGCGACAGCCCGTGATGATGACGCCGATCAGCATTCCGCCGGAACGCGGTTCACACACGTACCTGAGTCGCCGCGCCGCGTCGAGCACCCGTTTCCGGGTCTCCTCCGACACGCGCGGCCGGTTGTTTACCACCAGGGAAACCGTGCTCTGCGCCACGCCCGCTTCACGGGCGACCATCGTGGAAGTGATTTTTTTCATCGTGGTGGAACAATAACTCCGGAACGGTCGTTTGTCAAGCCCGGCTGTATTTCTTATTGATTTTTATCGACAATGAGCCGGGGCAGCTTCCTTGAAACGGGCTGCAACCGGGATATATTGCACCGCACATCACAGAAAGGATTTCCCAGATGAAAAACGTCAAATTCGATTGCCCGTGCGAAATCCCGTTGATCGGGGAACCAGAAATTCTTGTGGCGGGCGGCGGTCCTGCCGGAATCGCGGCGGCCTGCTGTGCGGCCCGGCGGGGACGCCGGGTTCTGCTCGTGGAACGTGAATTCTGTCTCGGCGGCACTGGAACTGGCGGTCTTGTCGGCCCTTTCATGACCTCATCGGATCCGGAGGGGAAGACGCAGTTGATCCGCGGATTCTTCCGCGAGCTGGTCGATCGGCTCATCGCCGCGGGGGGAGCGCTCGAGCCGATGAGTCTCGAAAACTGCGACGCCCATTCGTCGTGGCATGAGTTCGGCCACCGCAATCTTACGCCGTTCAATCCGGAGGTGTTCAAGCTCGTCGCCGAAGAGATGTGTCTCGAGAACGGCGTCGAACTGCTTTACGGCGCTCAGGCGGTCGCGGTGATCCGCTCCCCCGACGGCGAACGGATCCGCCGGGTGGTTCTCGCACTGAAAGAGGGAATGGCGGCGGTCGACCCGCACATGGTCATCGATTGCACGGGCGACGGAGACATCGCGGCTTTTGCGGGCTGCCCGATGCAGAAAGGCGACGAGACGACCGGGGAAATGCAGGCCGCCGGGCTCTTCTTCTCTCTGGCAGGCATCGATGAAGCCCGGCTGCAGGCGCGGAAAGAGGCGCTCGGCTGGGAGTCGATGCGGTTCGAGCGGGAGATCGCCGAGGCGGCCGCCAACGGGGAATACCCGATTCCTCGCCGCCGCCTCGGACTCTACAAGGCTGACGACGACACCTGGCGCGCGAATATCACCCGGATTCCCGGAGTGGACGGCACCCGTTCGGTCGATCTGACCCGCATCGCCATGGAGGGGCGGCGGCAGATCGGCGCGATTTTGAAATTCCTGCGCAAATATGTGAAAGGGTGTGAGGAGGTCCGGCTGCTCACAAGCGCGGCTGTGCCGGGCGTGCGCGAGACGCGGAGAATCAAAGGGGATTTCATCCTCCGGGAACAGTCGCTGATCGATGGAGAACTGTTCCCGGATGCGATTCTGATGCTGTCGAATTCTCGCGACAACCACTTCGGGCTCATCGGGAAATATATCCCATCGACGAGAAGTTACACGATTCCCTACCGGGCGCTGGTTGCACCGGGCCTGGAGAATCTGGTGGTTGCGGGTCGGTGCGTTTCATGCGACCGGGCGGTGCTTTCGGCGATCCGGGTGATGCCGCCCTGCTTCGGCATGGGGCAGGCCGCTGGAAACGCCGCCGCGCTTGCGCTCGAAACGGCGACCCCGTGTGCCCGGATCGACGTCGAGGAACTGCGCCGCCGTCTCCGCGCGGAGAATGTCGTCCTCCCCTGAGCTCCCGTTTCGCGGCAGAGGGGGGCATTCTCCGTTACAGGGAGGGGCGGATTCCGGTCTGAGTGGTTTGCTTTCCGGTTTTCCCGGGGGCGGGGGCTTTTTCCCGCTGCTTCCGCCGTTCGATCTCTTTCTCGAGCCGGGTGATCCGGCTGCGGAGTTCGCGTTCGCGTTTTCTGGCCGCGGCATCCGTGACCGAGCGCCGGAGATTGAGCAGATCGTCCCGGATCGATTCGAGCCGGACAAGTTCCCGGGCGAGTTCCTGATCGTTTTCCGGGTTGATCCGGCTGAGGATCTCGCTCCGTTCCGTCGTCAGCAGCGGAGTGCTGGCGTCGGCGGGCAGGACTCTGGAGCGACGGGATCCGAGTTTGACCAGTTCGTACGGCGTGAGCGGCACGGTTTCTGCGCGCGGCCGATAGCGGCTCGCATTCGGCTTGACGTCGCGCAGCAGCCACGCGGGGCGCGTGCCGGTCAGCATCCCGAGATCCTCCACTTCAAAGTGCCGGTAGAAAGAGCGCCGGAACCGGTTGACCTCCTGCGTCCTCCCGAGAAAGTAAATCTCTTTCCCCTCTTTTTGTTTCTGTTCAAAGAAGTTGCGCAGATACTCGTAGAGTTTGCCGTGGTTGAGTCCCCCGACCTCCCGCTTCAACCGCTCGGCGCGGGTTTTCTGGAGTCCGGCCGCCCGGGCACCGAGGGCGTTTTCGATGACCCGTTCGATCTCCCGCGGTGCGAGCAAATAGGAGGGATAGAGCGTCCAGCGCCGTTCATAGTCCAGTTCGTCGAGCATCCCGGTGTTGGCGATGATGACCGCATTTGCCGGGACTCTGTGCTTCACGGTTTCGACGATGAACGCTCTCTGGATGTCCGACGCATACCGCTGTTCCCCGAATCTGGTGATGCGGGTCCACGCCCAGACTCCCTGCACCGCGAACAGCAGCACGAGCGTCAGGATCACTGCCGGACGGTTGCCGATCCGCTGCAGAAGCCGCCGCAGAGAGAGCAGCGAGAGCAGGATCACCGCCGGGACGAGCGGCACCAGAAACCGCATCGCTCCCGTCGACTCTCCATCCGGCGCCCAGTAGTACATCAAATAGAGCCCGCCGGTCGGAAGCAGCCAGACCGCCCAGAACAGCAGCCGTTTCCAGCGGAATCGCCACACCAGCAGCGCCAGCACCCCCATCGGACCGATCACGAGCGTGAAAAATTCCGGCAGATAGATCTGGAAATTCTGCAGCAGAAAACGGGGGGAGAATGCCCCCGACTCCGAAGTCAGCGAGTATCCGCTCCGCCACGGTGCGCCGTAGGCCTGCAGATGGAAGAGTGCGAGCGCCGCATAAGGGAGCGCCGCTCCCGCCGCGAGGGCGGCCAGAAGTTTCCACCTCCGATTTCGCGGGGTCAGCATGCAGGCCGCCGCAGGAATGAAGATCAGCAGAAAATCCGTGTAGCGGATTCCGACCGTGCAGCCGATGAGAAATCCGCCCAGCGCCGCCCACAGCAGCGCGGCCGGGCAGTTGCGGCGGGTTGCCCCCAGCATGAATGACGCCATCCCCCAGAGGAAGAATGCGAGACTCGGAGTGTGGGAGTTCTTCGTGAGCCCCAGCGCGAAAATCACCGGGGAAAGCGCGAGCAGCGCCGCGGCCGCGAGCGCGTGGTATCTCCCCATCCAGAAGCGTGCGAGCGCATACATCCCCGCCACCGCGAGCACCGCGCCCCAGAGTGTCGCGTAAAATCCTCCCCCCGGACCGAGAAGCAGGTTCATCCCCGCGGAGAGCAGCGGATAGAACGGCGGATATTTCGGATAGAATTCGCCGCGTTCGTTGACAACCCACATGCTTCCGACATACTCCAGCGCGTCTCCGGTTTTGCGGAACGGGACGCCGTCGAGATTCAGAATCCGCCCCGAAGCGTGGTAACCGTTCTGATCGACTCCCCCCGTCACCGGGACGAAATAGGTGAGCTGCAGCCAGGTGAAGCCCGCCAGAAGAATGCCGAGCAGCAGGAGTGCCGGCACCCGTTTCCGCATTTCGGCTGCAACGTTTTTTGTCGTGTTTTTCTGTTCCCCGCCGGGTCTCTCTTCCATGATTCCGTCCTGTGTTTTTCAAAAATAGCATCGAGCCGTTCCGATTTCCATCGCAATAGCCTTGTCTCCAGAATCTTTTACGCCAAAAAAATCGAAAAATAATTGCCCGACAGGTTGAAAAAAACAAAATTTGTAGTAAAATAGGAGCAGATAGGGTTGATTAGGGGCATTTAGGGTAACGATGGCAGGCGGTGGTTCATTTACGGGTCTGTATCTGGGCGAATACGATCATGCGTTGGACGCCCAGTGCCGCGTCACGTTCCCGAGCGACTGGCGGAATCCGGACGGAGTGACGGAACTCGTGATGATTCCGGCTCGCGGGAAAGCGCTGGTGCTTCTGCCGATCCAGACGTTCCTCGATTTTGTGAAGAAGGCGACGAAGCTGGCGATTGCGAATCCGAAGATGCAGATGGCGCTGGCCTACCTCGGTTCGCGCTCGCGTCAGTGCCGCTGCGACAAGCAGGGGCGAATCGCGCTGGACCGGAAGATGCTTGACGAAATCGACGTGAAGAACCAGTTGAAGCTCATCGGGGCCGTGACTCATATCCGGCTTTCGGCACCGGAGCACTGGCGGATTCCGGATGACGAGGGGACGTTGAACATGTATCTGGATGAGATTCAGAAAGTCAGCGACGAGGGTGACGGCATCGCTTCGCTGCTGGCGGAGGCGATCCGGAAGAAAGACGAAGCATAGGACGATATGGCCGAAGAGTTTGAACATATTCCGGTTCTGGCCGGGGAGGTGCTCGAGCACCTGGTTTTTCCGGAGCGGAGTTCTCTGCGTCTGATCGACGGAACCGTCGGCGGCGGCGGCCACAGTGCGCTGCTGCTGGAGAAATATCCGAATCTGGAACTGCTCGGAATCGATCGCGACGACGCGGCGCTCGCGAAAGCGCGGGAGCGTCTCGCGTTCGCGGGCGGACGGGTTCGGCTTGTGCGTGGCAATTACTCGGAACTTGCGGCCCGTGCGGCCGAGGCGGGCTGGGAGAAAGTTGACGGGATTCTGCTCGATATCGGTGTATCCTCCCCGCAGCTCGATCAGCCGGAACGGGGATTTTCGTGGCGTGCCGACGGACCGCTCGACATGCGCATGGACCGTCGTTCGATTCTGACTGCGAGCCGGTTGCTCAACACGGCTTCGGAAGCGGAGCTTGAGCGGATTCTGCGCGAATACGGGGAGGTTGCGAAGTCGCGCAAGCTGGCTGCTGCGATTGTTACGCAGCGCGTGATCCGCCCGTTTGCGATGACGTCGGATTTCGTGTCGCTGTGTGACGAGGTGTTGGGGAAGAGCCGTCCGGGTCAGCTCCCGGCGCCGACGCTGCCGTTCCAGGCGTTGCGGATCGCGGTGAACGACGAGCTCGGAGAACTCGAGCGCGCTCTGCCCGCGGCAGTGAAACTTCTGAATCGTGGCGGGAGGATCGCGGTGATCAGTTTTCACTCGCTCGAGGACCGGATCGTGAAGAACTTTTTCCGGGACGAGGCGGCGAGCTGCGTCTGCCCGCCGGGGTTGCCGGTCTGCGTCTGCGGCAAGGTTTCGACGCTGAAGATCATCACGCGCAAGGCTCTGACCGCCGGGCCCGATGAACTTGAGCGGAATCGGCGCAGCGCCTGTGCGAAGCTGCGGGTCGCGGAAAAGATTACGGAATAACGAAGAAAAACAGGGATTCATATAGCAGGAAAGATCTAAGCCGGGGGAAGATCCATGAACATTCAACCAGGAAAACTCAAACAGCAGCGACGAAGTGCGCAAACAGCGAAAACATCACTCGGTGTCCGGCTTGCGGCTGTGCTGAAAATCATTGTGGTTTTCGCCATGATCGCCGTATTCTGCAACATTTCCATCTATCTGAATCAGAAGATCACCGAGACCGATCGCGCGATCCGCAAGACGGAACAGGAGATCAAACGCACCGAACGCGAGATCGCGCAGCTCCGCATCCGGCGCGAACAGCTTTCGAGCTGGGAGTACATCGGAGCCAGAATTGCTTATTTCAAGCTCGGACTGCGCGAACCTGCCCCCGGACAGGTCGGGCGCATGGCACTGCTTTCGCCGCGGCAGGCGCAGATGGTTCCGCTCGAATCGGTCGCTTCGGCGCGGCGGCCGTCGAACGCGGGTCGCCGCAACTGATCCGGAGAGGGTTCTGAGCGGTGAGTGTGGTGAGCACAAATGACAGAATCCGGTTCCGGATCCGACTCGTTGCGATTTTGCTGATCCCGGTGGCGGTGGCGCTGGCGGTCCGGCTCTATTTTGTCCAGATTGTGGCTCATGAATACTACCTCGACAAGGCGCGCGACACCTATACGACCACGCGCGTGACTTCGGGTAAGCGCGGCGAGATCTTCGATGTGCACGGGAATCTGCTGGTCAGCAATATTCCGAGTGTCAACATCACGGCCGATCCCTCCCATATCAAGAATTCCGGATCGCGTCGCCGGCTCGCCTATCTGCTTGCGCGGGAGTTTCCGGAGACCTCCTACGAGGATTTTTTCCGCAAACTTGCGCCGACCCGCCGGAAACGGATTTCTGCAAACGACCCGAATCCGGACGGTTCCGGATTCCGGACGGTTCCGAACACGTATGCGATGATCGCGCGCGACGTCTCTCTCGAAAAGGCCGCACGGTTGAAAGCGCTTGCCAGGGTCAACAAATTTCGCTGCCTCTTCTTCAAGGATTCGTACAAGCGGATCTATCCGAAAGGATCGCTGCTTTCAAATGTGCTCGGATTCACGAACATCGTCGATGACAACGATGTGGCGCAGACCGGACTCGAGAAGTTTTTCGACGAGCAGATGACCGCTCAGTTCGGCCGGGAAACCTACGAGCGCGACCGCAGCGGCCGCCCGCTGCTCTACGGCCCGCACATCTCTCAGGAGGCGCGCGACGGACGCAACATCTATCTCACGATCAGCGAACCGATTCAGTCGATCCTCGAGGAGGAACTCGACGTCACGTTCCGGGAGTGGAAACCCAAAACGCTTTACGCCGCACTTGTCGATCCGAAGACCGGAAACGTTCTCGCCATGGCGCAGCGTCCGACGTTCGACCCGAACGACCGTTCGACCTACACGAATGAGGCCGGGCGCCCGCGCATCGCCGAGGACGGCATTGAACCGGGTTCGATCATCAAGCCGTTCACGATCGGCAAGGCGCTCGACTGGGGGTACGTCACGCCCGAAACCGAGATCGACTGCGACAGGGGAACCTGGATCTATCTCGGCAAACCGCTGCGCGATTCGCACCCCTACGACAAGCTGACCGTCGCCGGAGTCATCCAGAAGTCCAGCAACATCGGCACGGCCAAGATCGCGATGCTGCTCGGGGAGGAGAAAGTGTATGAGGCGCTGCGGATGTTCGGTTTCGGGCAGAAGACCAATCTGCCGTTCCGGACAGAGACGGCGGGTTATCTGCCGCGCGTTCCGAAGTGGGACGGACTTTCGATCACGCGCTTCCCGATCGGGTACGGCGTGAGGGTCTCCCCGCTGCAGATGCTGCGGGCCTATTGCGCGCTTGCGAACAACGGAAAGCTGCCGCAGCTGCGTCTCGTTGACCGGCTCGAGGATCCGGCGACCGGGGTCGTGGAGCAGATTCCGGTCAAGCCTCCCGTGCAGCTGTTTGAACACCCGGAATGCCATCGGCAGTTGATCGACATGATGACTCTCGTGACGAAGAAAGGCGGAACCGCCGCACGGGCGGCGCTGCCGGGCTATGAGGTCGCCGGAAAGACCGGGACGAGCCGGAAATACATTCCCGGGCGCGGTTATGCGTCGGGGAAATATTTTTCGAGCTTCGTCGGTTTTGTGCCGGCGCGGAATCCGGCCTTTGTGATGCTTGTGACGGTCGACGAGCCGCACGGAGCCTATTACGCCTCCACGGTGGCGGCGCCGACTTTCAAACGGGTGGCGGAGCGGGTGCTGCGCCACATGAATATTCCGCCTGATCCGGCTCTGCTGCCGGAGAACAATCGAACCCGGACCAATCCATGAATCATCTGCATTTTATCGGCATCGGCGGTATCGGCATGAGCGGCCTCGCGGCCATGTGTCGTGATCACGGCATGCGCGTGACCGGCAGCGACCGCGGCGCGGACCGCCCCGAGAACGCGCGTATCATCGACGCATTGCGCAATCAGAAAATCGAGATTTTCCCGCAGGACGGATCTTTCATCGCGGCGGGCCGTCCCGATGCTCTGGTCTACTCCACCGCGATCGAGGAGGACAACCCCGACTTGAAAGCCGGGGAGGGGATTCCGCGGCTGCATCGTTCCGAACTGCTGGAAAATATGCTTGAGACCAGCGGATTCGGCACGACGATCGCGGTCACGGGCAGCTGCGGCAAGAGCACGGTCACGGCCTATCTGGCCGAGGCGCTGACGAATCTCGGGCTCGATCCGTGCTGTTTGAACGGGGCGCTCTCGAACCGTTTCCACTCCGGGCGTTTCGCCGGCAACTACCGTTCCGGCAGCCGGGAGTATTTTGTCTTTGAGGCCGACGAGAGCGACAAGAGCCTGCTGCACTATTCGCCCGATTACGCGCTCGTGCTGAACATCGGAACCGATCACTACGACCGGGAAGAGCTCGCCCGGGTGTTTGCGGAATTCCTCGGGCGTGTGCGGCGCGGGGCGGTGCTCGAACGCGGCGTCTACGAGGCGGTTCGGGAAAAAATTCCGCCGCGTCTGGATGTGCGGGTGTTCGACGCGAAACCGCGCCGGGACTCCCGCTATGCGGTCACCGACTACCGCAAGGTCGAGCGTCCGGAAGCGATTTACACGCACGGGCGCCGTTCCGAAATCGCCCCCACGGGCGATCGTGCGGTCGATGATCTGTATGGAGCGAACAACGCGCTTTCGATCTACGGGCTGCGATCGGAGGATTTCCGCATTGCAAGCACGGAGTTTCTCGCGGAGTTCAACGGGGAAAAGCGTCTTGTGTTGCCGCAGCCGGGATTCCACACGGCGTTGAATGCACTGGCGGTCTACGCGATGCTCGATCTGCTCGGCGTCGGTACGGACGAGGAGCGCATGGAGTCGCTCGAACGGTTCGACGGCGTCTGGCGGCGGAACGACTTTGCGGGCGTCACGCCGAAAGGGACCCCCGTTTACGACGATTACGCGCACAACCCGGAAAAGATTCTCTCCTGCCTGCATGCGATGCGCGAGATCGCCCCGGGGCGGATTTACGCGGTGTTTCAGCCGCATGGCTACAAGCCGTTCGGCTTCATGCGGAACGAGCTGTTTGAACGTCTTGACGAATTTCTGACGAGGCGCGACCGGTTCATTCTTCTGGAACCGTTTTATGCGGGTGGAACGTCGAGTTTTTCCCCCTCCGCGCAGGAGGTCGCTGCCGACTGGAAGAGCCGGAGCCGTTCACCCGAACGCTTCATGGTCTTTCCCGACCGGGAAACACTGGCGGACTTTCTGACGCTGAAACCCGAGGCCGGGGATGTGATCGTCATCATGGGAGCTCGCGACAATTCGCTCTCGGACTATGCGCATTCCCTGACCGGGGCAACTGCCTGACCCGCTTCCCCGGAACGCTGCCTGCCAACGTGATTATTTCCGGAATTTTCGGAAATGCGGCTTGATATATTGAAATATTATGATATTATAATATATCAATATAAAAATCAACCGGAGGACGATTCATGAAGACGGTTATCATCGGTGGAGTGGCGGCGGGAGCGAGTGCGGCGGCGCGGTTGCGGCGGCTGGACGAGTTCATGGAGATCGTATTGCTGGAGAGGGGGGAGTATCTCTCATATGCGAACTGCGGATTGCCGTACCATCTGGGCGGCGTGATTCCGGAGCGGGATTCGCTCTTTGTGATGCCGGAGAAGAAGTTTCGGGCGTGGTTCAACGTCGATGTGCGTGCACGGAACGAGGCGGTCGCGATCGACCGTGCGCGCAAGGTCGTGCGCGTTCGCCGGGCGGACGGCTCGGAATATGAGGAGAGCTATGACAAGCTGCTGCTGGCGACCGGCTCGCGTCCGGCTGCGCCGGAGCTGCCGGGATCGGACGATCCGCGCATTCATTCACTCTGGACGATTCCGGATATGGATGCGCTCGGGGAGCTCGTGAAAGAGGGGGCGCACCGGGCGCTCGTGGTCGGCGGCGGCTTCATCGGGCTGGAGACGGCGGAGAATCTGCGGAAGCGGGGACTCGAGGTGACGATCGTTCAGCACTCCGGTCACGTGCTGCCGTCGATCGACCGGGAAATGGCGTGGCTGCTCGGCGCGGAGCTCGCGGCCGACGGTGTCGACGTGCGGCTCAACGCGGAACTGACCGGTTTCCGGAAAGACGGGGAGTCGCTCGTCGCGCAGTTCCAGGACGGGACGGAACTCGCGGCGGACCTCGTCGTGATGAGCGTCGGCGTGAGGCCGAATTCGGAGCTCGCCGCGGCGGCGGGACTTGAGCTCGGTGCCCGCGGACACATTGTGGTCGACGAGCATCTGCGCACCTCGGATCCGGAGATTTTCGCCGCGGGTGACGTGGTCGAGGTCGTCGACCGCGTTTCGGGGCGGAAAACCGCGATCCCGCTCGCGGGCCCGGCCAACAAACAGGGGCGGATCGCCGCCGACAACATCGCCGGGAAAGAGCGCGTCTACCGCGGCAGCTGGGGCGCGTCGGTCATCAAGGTCGGGAGTTTGACCGCGGCGGCGGTGGGGTTGACCGAATCGCGGCTCAAGTCGCTCGGGGTCAAGTATCACAAGATTTACACGCATCCGGCCTCGAACGCCTCGTACTATCCGGGCGGGGCGCAGTTGCACATGAAACTGCTCTTCGACTTTGACGGGAAGATTCTCGGCGCGCAGGCGGTCGGGGCGAAAGGAGCGGACAAACGGATCGATGTGATCGGGACGGCCATGCAGTCGGGCCGCACCGCGCCGGAGCTTGCGGAGCTCGAGCTGGCGTATGCGCCGCCGTTCAACTCGGCGAAAGACCCGGTCAACTTCCTCGGCATGATCGCGCAGAACGTTCTTGACGGCATGTCGGAACTCGCGTATGCCGACGCGATTCCCGAGGGAGCGCAGATCATCGATGTGCGCGAAGTCGCGGAGCATCAGGCCGGTGCGATTCCGGGCGCGGTCAACATCCCGCTCGGACAGCTGCGCGGGCGGCTCGGAGAGCTGGACCGTTCGCAGGAGTTCGTGGTGAGCTGTCAGGTCGGCTTGCGCGGCTATCTTGCGGAACGGATTCTCAAGCAGAACGGGTTCCGCGCGCGCAATCTTTCGGGCGGATATCTGACCTGGAAATTCACCCATCAGGGACTCCCGGCGCCGCGTCGGGAGAAACCTGCTCCCGCCGCGCTTTCCGCCTCTTCCAAGCCGGCCGCAAGAGAGCTCGATGTGCGTACGCTCGCGTGTCCCGGGCCGGTTGTGCGGCTCAAGAACGAGATGGAGCAGCTCGCTCCCGGGGAAACGCTGCATGTGCTCGCCGCAACCTCATTTGCGCCGGATCTCGAAGCGTGGCTCAAGGCGGGAGGGCACGAACTGCTCTCGCTCGAACGGAAAGAGGAGCATCTGGAGGCGCTTCTGCGCCGGGGCGGTGCGCGGTCTGCGGCGCTCCCCGCCGGACCGGTATCCGGGGATGGAGCGGCGATCGTGCTTTTCAGCAACGACTTCGACAAGGCGATGGCGGCGTTCATCATCGCGTGCGGCATGGCGGCTTCCGGGATGAAAGTCGGGATTTTCTTCACGTTCTGGGGGCTCTCGGTGCTGCGGAAAAATCCGGGTCCGCGGGTGTCGAAGCGACTGATTTCCTGGCTGTTCGGCTGGATGCTGCCGCGCGGCGCCGGGAAGCTCGCGCTCTCGAAGATGAATATGGCCGGAATCGGGACGGCGATGATGAAACACGTGATGAAAAGTCGGAACGTTACTTCGCTGCCGGAACTCATCCGGCAGGCGAGGGCGCTCGGCGTGCGGTTCGTCGCCTGCGAGATGGCGATGGACGTGATGGGATTGTCGCGCGAGGAGCTCATCGAAGTCGATGAGGTCGCCGGCGTCGCGAGTTTTGCGCAGATGGCGCGCGAGAGCGGCCGCACGCTCTTCATCTGAACCGGGGGAGGGGAGAGTGATGGCGGAGACGGAACGGCTTCCGGAGGAGTTTCTGGAGTCGATGGCGGAGGTGATCCGGCTGATCGGTCACCCGTTGCGGCTGCGGATTCTCGAATATCTCGATCTGCATGGTGAGTCTACGGTCAGTGAGATCATCTCCGGGATCACCGGACCGCAGAGCGCGGTTTCGCAGCATCTGAACAAGATGCGCCTGGCCGGGATCGTCGCCTGCCGCCGGGAGGGGCGGCAGATCTTCTACCGGATCGCGGCGGTCAACGCGGTCACGATCCTGAACTGTCTGCGCGGCAAATACCGTTCGTTGCGGGAATCCGGTTCCCCGGAGCGACGCGCGTGATGGAGGCGGCGGGAGAAAGATTCCGTTGTGGTCACTGCTTTGCATCCGCAACGGGTCTCGTCCCGCCGTCCTGCCGTCTCGGAAGCCGCGTTTTTGTTGACCGCTTTTCAGACAGTTCGATTTTCGGTCCGGCGATTCCAAATTTGCGGGATCGGCAAAAGCTGCCGCCTGTTGCTGAAAAAACGCTGCAATTTCCCGCTTCGGAATCAGATGCGAACTTGACGAAACAGGCTTGCTGATGTATTTTTCATCATGGAGTCTTCCTGGTTTTCAGGCATCCGTGATATTCCGTTACGGCGAGGAGGACTTCACTTTTTTTATCGGAGGAGCTGAAATCATGGAAAAGGCGAAAGTTTATTTTACCAATATGCGTGTAAAGCCGGAGGGGCGAAATCTGCAGGGCAAACTCGAACTGCTGATGCGGAAAGCGGGGATGGATCAAATTGATTTCAAGGGGCGTTTTGCCGCGATCAAGATCCATTTCGGCGAGACCGGCAATCTCTCGTTTCTGCGTCCGAATTTTGCTCGGACGGTGGTCGATGAGATTCTGCGACTTGGGGGCAAGCCGTTTCTGACCGACTGCAACACCTTGTATGTCGGTTCCCGCAAAAACGCGCTCGAGCACATCGAAACCGCGTATCGAAATGGATTTACACCGTATACCGTCGGATGCCATGTCATCATCGGGGACGGCCTGAAAGGAACCGATGACATCTCCGTTCCCGTTCCGAACGGCGAATACGTTCACGAAGCGAAGATCGGGCGTGCGATCATGGATGCCGACATCATTATTTCCCTGAATCACTTCAAGGGGCACGAAATGACCGGCTTCGGCGGCGCACTGAAAAATCTGGGAATGGGCTGTGGATCGAGAGCCGGAAAAATGGAACAGCATTGTGACGGCAAGCCGACGGTCAACCGCGATCTCTGCATCGGTTGCCATGCCTGTGCCCGGATCTGCGCTCATGACGCGCCGGAGTTCACAAACGGCAAGGCGACGATCAATCATGACAAGTGCGTCGGCTGCGGCCGTTGCATCGGAGTTTGTCCGAAAGACGCCGTGCAACCCTCCTGGGGGCAGAAAGAGGGGCTCGTCGACAAGAAAATGGTGGAGTATGCAATGGCGGTTGTCCACAATCGTCCGCATTTCCACATCAGCATCGTCATGGATGTCTCGCCGTTCTGCGACTGTCATCCGGAAAACGACGCTCCGATCGTCCCGGATGTCGGTATGTTTGCGTCATTCGATCCCGTCGCCCTCGATCAGGCGTGCGCGGATGCGGTGAACCGTCAGACCCCGATTGCCTCGAGTCTCCTGGGCGATCATGGCGACCATTACCACGACCACTTCAAGGATGTCTCTCCGATCACGAATTGGGAGATTCAGCTGGAACATGCCCAGAAGATCGGACTCGGAACCCGGGCGTACGAACTGATTGAATTCTGAATGGCAGGTTTGCCGGCATGATGGGATCGAGCGGAACGGCCAGCTCCGGGGAGCGGGGTCGTTCCGCTGATCTTTTTATGATGACTTCCCGGTATTGGCGGGAATTTTACGAGTTGTTGTCCCGGTCGATCTGGCGTCCCCTGAGTTCGATTTCCCCGAACGTCGCCTCCGGTTTGCTGAACTGCAGCCGGAAACGGATGAAACGCGCTTCCGGGTGTTGCGGCAGATCAAATCCGGTAAGTTCCAATTTCAGCCTGGAGACATCGAGTTGTTCCGGCCGGCTGAAAGTTTTCCCGTCGCGACTGAAACTGATCTCGACGCTTTTGAGATTCGGTTTTGAGCCCGCTCCGAGTGCCATATGTTCGAGTCGATAGACCGATTTGAGATCGACTTCGACCGTAGCTTCCGGCAGATTGACGAACAGTACATCGGCAGGCTGATTCCAGGAGCCGATCACTCCGTGAAAGAGCGCCGGTTTTCCGCCGGTCGCACCGGTGTCGCGCGGGTCGCGAATCTTCTGATTTTTCTTAAGCGGTTCCGGCGTGAGGAAACGGTACTCCGCTCCGGTTCGGAATGCGATCGTCGCGACCTCCGATTTGTTGTCGGCATTGTCGGTCAAGAGAATCGTGTGCCGGGCCGGATCGAAATAGAGCATTGCCGCAAGGTGTGCGACCGCGACTCGTCCGCTGTCGTCGTGCATGGTCGCGACGACCGGATAGATCATGTTGGGCCGCGCCTGTTCCGGCAACTCAGCCGGAGGCGTCACCGTGAAACGGACCGGTTCGGTTCCGACCGGTTGGCTTGCCGGGGTAACGTTCCAGCCGGGTTCTACGTCGATCGTGATTTCGCGGTTTTCAGCTCCGGGGGCGAAATCGACCGCGGAGACCACCACATCAAAACTTTTTCCCGGTTCAAACATCGGGGTGTTCGGATCGTTCTCCGCATGCCGTGTCGTTCCGTCTATGGCGAGATTCAGCATCGGCGCATGGTTGTTGAAGAGATAGATCATCCCGCCCGAGCGGATCTCGGGGAGCGTCAGCTCCAGTACGCCGTCGGCATTCAGTTCCGCCGAAACCGGGCGCAGAACATTCTCCTCCGCCGCGCCGAACCAGACCTGTGCGGGCAGCTTGAAGTCCGGCGGCATTTTCAACGCGACTTTGCCTCCCGGCCACGGCAGGCGGTTCATGGTTCCCGCAGCCAGCAGCCAGTTGCCCCGGCCGTCGGTCACCGGGTGCTCGATGCGCAGATTTTCCATCTCCGGAGCGCGATAGGCGGGTTCGACTCCCGCCATCTTCAGAAATCCGGTCAGAAACGCGGTCACGTCGCTCTCCGGCGCGGTTTCCGCCCGGAGCACGCCTAACCTGGTGTTGAACCAGTAAACACGTCCCTTGCCGTAGCGGTTGCTGGTGACCCACGCTGCTTTGGCATTGCTGGCGACATCGCGGGCGTTCAGCAGTTCGGCTCCGGCGAGTTTCACGTTGATCCGGCCGTCGCCGCGGATGAGGAATCCATGTTCGGTCCCATACCAGACGTCGTCCGGTGAAAAATGAATTCCGGTATAGACGCCTTCGAGCTTGACGCCGAGCAATTCATCGAGCCCCTGGGTTACGCGATGTTTCTCATCGTAATATCCGGGCATCATATCGGCCATCACGATTCCGCCGTTTTTCGTAAATCTCTTGATCGCGGCACACTCCTCCGCGCTCAGATGTTCGGCTGAAACCAGAAAGAGCGCCTGGTAACGCGCGAGATAGTCGTCAGTCAGCTTGGTGTACGGCAGCACATCGACCCAGTATCCCGCGTCGCGCAGCCGGGTAAAGACGTTCAGGCGGTTGTTGACGCTGTAATCCCAGCGGGAACGGTTCGTCTCCATCGAGAGCAATACATCGCGCTGCGGCATCAGAATCGCGATTTTCGGAATCTTCTCCGCCGGAACGGCGTCGTGCCAGAACGCCTCGGAACGGTGAATCATATTCGCCCAGCGCGAAGCGTAAAACATCCGGTCGCGCGGCTGTCCGTCGTAACCGTCGATGAAGCTGAACGTCAGATCGTCTCCGCTGCATTTGTACCGGCCGAGCACGAAGAAATCCACGCCGCGCATGCCGTGCGCGAGCATCCGCCAGAACGTCGCGGCGAACTGGAATCCGGGGCCGGCATGATTGTTCGTTTCGGCGAAGAAGATCCGCCCCTCCGGTTCTCCTGCGGCACGCTGAGCCGCGGTCGGGCGGATGCAGTTGTAGATATAGCTGGTTTCATAGGCGTTGCGGTCGGTGTTGCCATACATGTCGATGCCGATCCAGCCATCGGACGTTCGGCGGACGCGATCGGCCAATTTCGCGAGGTTGGCCATATGGCTGCGCACGATGTAATTCATCTCAATCGCGGAACACTGGGTCGATTTCAGCACGGCCGGACGGTGTTCCGGATCAAATTCGCGCACCCATCCGAGATAGGAGTCGATGAAGTCGACGAATGCGTTTTCAGAAAAATCGTGCCATGCGAGCCACGCCGCGGGCTTTTCCAGATACTCCTCTCCTCTGGGCGGCTGGATTTCGCTGAAACTGCGGTATTTCGTCTTCCACACCTCGTTGAGTTTGCCGATGTTGCCACCGTAGACGCGCTCGAGTTCACGCTGGAAGCCGGCCACCGCCAGCGGCGAATAGTTCAGAACCGGTTCCCATTCGTTGTCGATATTCCAGAGGAGAATGTTCCGTTCCGGTTTCTCATTGACCGATCTTGCGACGGAGGCTTTCACGCAAGCGCGGATATAGTCGCGCATGGTGGGGGCGAAAAAGTCGATCCAGGGCCCTTTCTGTGCATTGCCGTTCTCATCAACCGGGCGAATCACCGGTCCGTGGGTCGCGGTATTTCCGTCGAACCACATCGAATGTGCCGCCCAGATCGAGACAAAATAGAGTCCGTTCGGCATGCCCGGCGGGAATTTGCAGCTGCATTTTCCTTTATCCTTGAAGCTGTAACAGCAGTGACCGGTCTCGGTGAAATTGAAACCGAGCTGCGGCAGCAGCGTAAACCGATTGCCGCCGAGCATCCCGAGCGGAAAGATCTTTTCCGTCGGTTTGAGCTCTTCGGTGAGTTCCAGCGAATAAGTGGAGGGATTGTGCACATCGGCAGCTCCGGTGGGAAGCAGGAACAGCAATGCCGGGAGCAGAAATCTTTTTTTCATCGGATCAACTTTCTGTTATTTGTGATTCACTTGGCCGAAATCAATTCAGTATGTCCACAGCTTAGTCCAGAATCCGTCATTAGGATAAGAATCCGCTGCATCGGGCATGAATGCGATGTTGCCGGGATTGTTGGGAAAATTGTAGTTGACCGCACGTCCATCCACAAGCCCGAAACTCACGCCGTTGCCTCCATGATCACGTACATCAAAATCATTTACGGCAAAACGGCTTAATATTTTACGGCAGAAAATTCGGGTTCCGTCAACAATCATCGGTACGGGGTATTCGGCAATCATAATCATCCTGCTTGGCTGCTTGACCGCACTGATTTTTCCCGCCGGCATTGGGGTCTTCGATGCCCATCCATGTTTGGTAAGCAAGAGAAAATAATTAAATCCATAATTGACTCTCCCATTGTCCTCACTCCAACCGACTAAATTACCGTTTTCTTGGCCGATGCCAATTACATAATTATCAATGCCATCTCTATCCGTTCTACGCGGATTGGAGCAGACAAAAGTTTTTTGTCCGACGCCATAGCTATGGTAGAGATGCCACATCCAGCAGTTATCGTTCCATGAAGGAGTTTTTGAAGCTGGAACTTTCGTAGGACACTGGTCGTCATAATCTCCAGTATACAGAATGACTCCTGCTGTCAGTTGCTTGGTGTTGTTCAGGCAAGTCGTTTTCTGCGCCGAAACCCGTGCTTTCTGCAATGCCGGCAGCAACATGGAAGCCAGAATCGCAATGATTGCAATAACCACGAGAAGCTCGATCAATGTAAATGGCTGTTTTTTCATTGTCACATCATCTCCATTTGTTAAAGTTTCAAATTGCCGACAATCCAGACCGGTTCTCCCGAAAGAGTGAGTTCCGCAACCCCGTTTTTCACGGGAATCCGCCGGACCTGGCCGATTGGATTGACGAGTTCGATTTCCGTTCCGGCGCACTTCACCCGCACCGGGACCCGGGATTTCCAGAACGGAATCCAGGGTTCCTGTGCGACGAAATCCGGCGTATTCCGATTCAGGGTGTATCCATCCGTCCGGTCCCAGAGCAGGGCGACGCGGCTGCCGTCCGGTTTCGAGAAGACATATCCGCGGGAAGTGTTCCCGGATTTCCACTGCTTCTCGAATTTCGCCTTGTCGAGCATCTTCGCCGCGGTCTGGTATGCGAGCAGCGTCGGCTTGACGTTGCCGTTGCGGTAGAGCAGACCGAACGAGTATTCCCGGTCTCTGGAATTCACGCCGCCAATGTCGAACCAGACCGAATCATTCAGCTGATAATAGTAGGCGATTTTCACGCCGTGCGCCAGAGCGATCGCGTAGGAAAGCGGCACATTTTCGGTCGCATTGCGCAAACTGTCATCCCAGAAAGTGTTTGGAAAGGTCGGGGTATAGATCTCCGTCAGATAGATCGGTTTCGCTCCGTATTTCGCGATCAGTTTCTCTAGTTCCTGCAGGCTGCTCAAGTAGAACCAGCCGTCACCGACATTTCCAAGATCCGGCACGGTGTTGCCGCGACCGAGGTGATAGGCGATGCCGTCGAGCAGCGGCCATCCTCCCGCCCGGGCGACCATTTCGAGCGATTTTACTCCTCCGAATCCATTTGCGAATCCGATGCTCAGGAGCTTTACGCCGGGCGCTTCCGCATTGAGCAGGGGACGGATCTGTTTCAGCACCTCAACGTAGGCGGCGGCTTCTTCCGGTTTTTTGAAGACGTTTTCATTGCCGAACTCCCAGTGAGTCACCCCGTTCGCCTTGATTTTCGCAATGTGTTCCCGGATTCGCTTCTTCCGTTCTTCCGGAGATTTTCCGGCCCACTCTTTCGGGTTGTAGGCACAGTGATAACCGGCATCCATACCGCAGGCACGCACTTCGTTACCGTTTTCACTGCGCAGATGGCGGACGCCGATGCGATGCAAGAGGTCAAGCGCGCTCTTTCGGTCGGGAATCGGAAAAAAAACGGAGATACCGAACACGCTTTCGGGATCGTCCTGAAACTCATAGCGATCCATTGCCGCCACCGTTGAGCGCAGAAATGTCTCTCTTCCATCGACCGTTCCGACAACTTCGATAAACCAGATATTCGGTTGTTTGGCTTTCGGAAGCGTGAAATTCAATTCGGCCTTGCCTTGTGAATCAAGTGCGCAGCGGCGCTTTTTCTGAATCGCCACAGACCCGTCAAACGCGGTCGCGGTCACTTGCAGTTCCGCCTTGACCGGCCTGGCGGCGGGATTGGAGACGGTCAACTTGAAGTTCGGTATCTCGCCGACGTTGAACAGATTGAATGATCTTTCTGTTGTCACGTTCAACGCCAGATCCTGTCGGTTGAATACGGCAGCCACCGTCGAGGCATCCAAGTTGTTCGGGAAAATCATGAGTTCCACCCGGGCACGCCGGATCGTCGGATCTTTCTCGTCCTTGCGGAACACGATGTGCTGCTGAAAGTAGAAGCCCCAGACCGGATTGCCGCCCACTTTCTCCCAGATCGTGAACCGATCCGTCGGGAATGGACGTAATACCGCTCCTTTCGTCTCATACGGGACTCCGCCTCTGGCGTGGCGCGTCCAGATTCCGGACTTGAAGAGTGGATTCAGCTGTCCGCCGGGAACAAAACGTTCATAAACCACGCCATTGGTCGTCACTTTTTCCGGAATATTCAGCGTATAATCGATCACGATCCGGTTGCCGTCCGGATGCACATCAAAGCTCCCGCTGCATGCTCCGGTCGCATCGTTCGAGAAGACCAGTTCCACTCTGCGTCCATTTCCGTCCAGATTCGTAACCCGCCCCGCCGAAGCATTTTGCGGTTCCCATTGGAAACTCAGATTCCCGAATCGGAAGACTTTCTTCCCGGTGGCGGCGTCGGTAATCCACAAAGAGTTCTCTCCGACGCAGAAGCTGAAGAGGGGCGATTCCGCCCATGCCGCTGCGGTCAGAGCGAGGATTGCGACGATCATTCCAATTTGTTTCATTGCCGTTCTTTCTCCCGTCCAGGGGGGGTATCATCTGCAATTCATGGTTTCTTCCGAATCCCGTACACTGTTCCCCTCCTGGAAGTCCAATGGGACGAGGGTTTTGCAAACCTTGTCGCCCGGATGTGAGACTGTCATGAGCTGATAAAGTTGCTGTGCTCCCCGGCGGCCGAGTTCGCGAGGAAATGTGCGGAAATAGGAGATTCTCACGCCGGAATTGAGTCGTACCTCCGAGTCGAATGTGATGAGACTCAGATCCTGAGGACACGATTTCCCGCGAGCTTCGAGTATTCGGCAAATCACCTCTGCGGCTTTTGCGTGCGAAGTGACCAGTGCCGGCGGGCACTTTCCGGAATCAAACCAGTCGATAAAGCACTGTTCAATGTCCGTATCGTCTGAAGTGCGGGCGTTCCTGGATTCAAACGCCTCGATGCCGAGCCGTTCCACCGTTGCTGCCATCACTCCGTATTTGCGCATTGTGTGGGATGGTGCCAGTGAAGAACCGCACAGGAAGCCGATTTTCCGGAATCCTTTTTGAATCAGATATTCAGCCGCCCGGAATCCGCCGGAAAAGTCATCTGAGCTGATCGAATTGACGGATTTGTCCGGCAGATCGTTTGGCAGCAGCACATAGCGAACTGCGTTACGTTGCAGAAAGTTCATGAGAGTTTCATCCGGGGATCCCATGATGATCACGCCGCTGACAGAATTCAACCGTCGGAGCAGCAATCGTTTTTCCTCCCGGTCAGCTTCCGGTTCCCAGGTAGATATGTTCAAAGTCACGTTGCGGTGGCGATTGAAATAACTTTGAATTCCGCGCAGGATTTCAGCCATGAAATCGAGTTGCAGCAGATTTTTCTGTTCCGGCATCGGGCAGAGGAGCAGTTCGGCCTTAAGTTCCACCCGTGGTGTTGAAATCTTCTCTGAAACTTTGCGGATGATGGCGGAGTCATCATAACCGAGGGTTTCCACTGCCTTGAAGATTTTTTCACGTGTCTGCGCATCCGCCCGCGCTTTCTGGTTAAGGACCCGTGATACGGTTGCAACTGAAACACCCGCCTCTCGGGCGACATCGTTCAATGTGACTGATTGTTTTGCGCTCATGATCTGTTTATCTGTAAGATTACACAATATTACATGTAAGATTACGTAATTTTTCACTATTAATTATGGTCGACAACGATGAAAAAGTCAAGGTCGGAACTGAAAAATTCAAAAAAAATATTCAAGTGGCAGGAGAAAATGATTTTTTATCGATAGATGGCAATTCCATCTGGAATTTGATGAAGCGTTTTTTCAGAGGTCAAATTCGCGACCGATGATCGTGGTTGAATCAAGGCTAGCGTGTTCCACCAATGCAACTTTATGAAAGTGATATCAAGCAGGAGGCAGGAGGCTGCGCCAACTCATGTTTATCTCATCCAGATAGCTGATGACAAAGACTTTTTCGTGGTTCGGCATGATGAAATACATCACGTCGGTGTGCCAGAGTTCATTGGGAGAACGCCGTTCGAAGAACCGCATCGGAGCGGGAGGACGCCTGGTACGGGACGTTGTCGCCGTTGACGATGACGGGTGCGCCTGCAGAACGGATCGAACTTCATGAGTTTTGACCGGCAGACCGAGAAAGCGGCGGAAGATCTGAGTGATCTGTTTGATGCCATGATCCGGATGTGCGGCTTTGTGTTCGAGAATTTGCGCTCGGACAAACTCCCGGGCGGGATCGGATTTTTCCGCTGCCGCAGCACTTTTCTCCGGCGGAGACGTGAAAGCGTCAGAACCTTTTTCCCGGTATTCACGGATCCATTTGCCGAGGGAACTTTTCCCGATTCCGAGTTCCCGTGCGATGTCTTTGGCCTGATAACCGTCCTCAAAATAGAGTTCCACAGCCTTGAGCTTGTCGGCCGCCGAATAACGGGTTCCACTCCGATTCGGCCCTGTTTCCGGTGCAGCTTTCATTTCACACCTTCCTCCTTGTTCAGAGAAAAGTGTTACCCGTTTTTACAAACTCTTCAAACCATTTTCCCGCAGCTTAGCACATTTTTTATCGCAGTCGAATTATGCGTAATATAAAATAATGGCTTTTCCCTAATATATATAGTTCATACATATATCCATCTTTCTTTCCATGAAAATATACTATATTATCAGAGATTAGAGATATTATCTTACCTTTGGAATGTACAGATTTTGTTAACATCAATTTTTGCGAAAGTGTTTCAGGAGGCATGGGAATATTAAATTCAAGACCTGATATAGGAATATGATTAGCGTAAGAAATTTGTGGTTGAGGAAGCCCCAGCCTTTCAGGGAATTGATCGATGGCGTAAACAATATCTGGAGAAAATTCTCCTAGTATATTTACCTCCCATGCATTACTTGATCCTGTTAATTTATAGTATAATTTTCCACGGTTTTCAAAATTAGTAAACACTGGTTTTATGTTCAATATTGCAAATAATTGGTCAAAATTATTTACATATCCTTCCTTATGCTTATTTGATAGGAAGAGTAGTATAGTAAAAAAAATGGCAATGATTGCTCCCAAAAGGATAAGCCCCCTGAGAATGCCTATATCTTTTTTCGCATAAGCTATTAATTTATTTTGCACAAATAAGCCACCTATTGTGACAAAGGAAAACTACCATCAGAGATAGAAGTGTCTCCTGTAATTATTACTTCAAACCATTTTCCCGCAGCTTTGCACACTTAATAATTCTATCCAATTCTTCTTGTTGGTCGGAATCCATCCGGTTACGATTTATTCTCAAATAAAAAAGCAGCGTTCCCCTGATTGTTTTTGGTGTATCTTTTACAGTCACTTTATCAATTGCCTCCCGGAAAAAAATCCGACTGTAGGCAGACAAGGCAACCATGCAAGCGTTTTGACACGCAATATTATCCAGGTTTTCATACATAATGGCGAAGATGGACGAAAAAGCTTTTTCTTCTGGAAAGTATCCGTACCTCAGCATGGATTGCTCAAGAAAATCATAGGGCAATGCTGGTAATTGTTCCGGCAGCTTGTTGTTTTCGCGAGCTTTCCGGATAATGAGGCAAACGATAATATTACGCAGGAAATCATCCGCTTGAGGGGCCGAATAGCGGACATAAGGGCGCGAAAGCAACCGTCGGGTCAATTCCTGGGCAATCTCCCTCTGTTCCATTGCTTCGCGAATTTGCCGCGCGACTTCTGCGCGTTTTCCTTTTGGAATTTTTGCCGCCGCATCGAGAATTTTCCCAATATTGGAGGCATTTCTCACCGTTCCAACAACAAGCGCTTTCGAGGCCATTGCATCATCTGAAGACCCTGCTAATTTTAAAAGAAAAGAGCCAATTTCAAAAGTATTGGCTCTCTCGTGTTAATCACTTGTTTTTTCGTGCGTCAAAACCGTTTCGGCGC
>CALXOE010000015.1 GCA_944389935.1 uncultured Victivallis sp. | reverse complement strand
CTGCGTCGTGGGCGGAGGCTGTTCCGTTCGTTTGGTCGTTGCCGGGCCGGAGGAGGCGGATTACACGGTCGGAGACCGTTACAGCTATCCGAACGGGACGGGCGGTGAGATCGTTCCCGGCCGGGAACGCGCCCGGCAATTTCATATGAACTGGCGTTTTGCTCCGCATCGGAAGCTTGCGGTGCGGGCCGAATTCCATATCTTCGCCGAGGAGGAGGGCAGGGGAGGATGTTGAAACTGATTATGCCGAGCGGATTGAGTCGGGATTACCGGACGGTCCGGCGTTTTCTCCGGATCATGGAGCTGATGGGGAGTTACGGTTTCCGAGATCTGGCCGAGAACATCTATCCGAATTACAGTTTTCGCTGGATGCGTCAGAAACGCACGGAGGGAGAGCCGCGCCGTTCCCGGCCGGAGAAGCTGCGGATGCTGTTCGAGGAGCTCGGGCCCACGTTTGTGAAACTCGGGCAGATTCTCTCTACCCGCACCGATCTGATTCCCAAATCATACACCGACGAACTGGGAAAATTGACCGAACATGTTCCGCCGTTTCCGCTGGATCAGGTTGAAACGATCATTCAGCAGGAGTTCGGCAGGCCGGTTTCCGAACTGTTCCGGGCGTTTTCGGCCGAGCCGCTGGCGGCGGCGAGCATTGGGCAGGTACACGCGGCCACGCTGCCGGACGGCATGGAGGTCGTGGTCAAGGTGCGTCGCCCCGGAATTGTCGAAACCATCAATACCGATCTGGAGATCATGCGGTTCATCGCGCAGAAGATGGAGGAGTATTCCGAAGCGTTTGCGCGTATGGAGCCGACCCGGATCGTGTCGGAATTCGCCTATTCACTGCGGCGCGAACTCAACTATCGGGCGGAAGCCGCGAATCTCCTGCTGTTCCGCAAAAACATGGCCGGAACGCCGCACATGAAAGTGCCGGCCCTCATCGACGAACTCTCTGCCGAACAGGTTCTTACGATGGAGCGAATTTACGGCGATTCGGTCGCGGCGATTCTGGCCGATCCCGAAAAACAGGCGCGATACGACCTGAAGTTCCTCGCGGAAGTCGGGGTGAATTCGCTGCTCAGCCAGATCTTCGAATATGGATTCTTCCATGCCGATCCGCATCCGGGGAATATTTTTATACAGCCCGGCAACATTCTGGTGTTCATTGACTTCGGCATGATGAGCCGAGTCAGCCTGGCGGAGCGGAACGATTTTGTAAAGGTCGTCGATTATCTGCTGCACGACGAGATCTCCCTGATGATCGACTGCGCGCTGCGCATGACGATTTCCGGAAAGTTCGCGGGCAGTCGCGATGAACTCGAGCGGGATGCCGCCGACCTCGTCGATGAAAATATCAATCTGCCGCTGGAAAAAATCAGCGTCGCCCGCATTCTCGAGCGGCTGCTCGCGCTCTTCGACAAGTACCACATGGCGCTCAAGCCGAATCTCTACATGTTGTTCAAGGCGCTGATCACGATTGAACGCATCGGGCGGAGTTTCGACCCGCAACTCAAGATTGTCGAAATGGTTGAGCCGTTTATCCGGAAAATGAAGCTGCGCGGCTTCGATCCGCGCGGGCATCTGCGCCGTTTTCTCGACAATTTCGGTGAGAATCTCACGGCTCTGGAGCGGCTGCCGCTCTCGCTGCGCGATGTCATGGCGAAATTCGAGGAGGGACGGCTCACGCTGCGGGTCGAACACCATCGACTCAACGATATCGAGGAGACGCTCTACGTTACGGGCGAGCGGGTTTCGCGTTCTCTGCTGGTTTCGGCGCTGCTGGTCGGTTCGGCGCTGCTGGTCGTCGCAAAGATCCCGCCGTACTGGGGCGAAAACACGTCGCTCATCGGGATGTTCGGATTTCTGATCGCGGGCGGATTGAGTCTCATCATTCTCATCGCGGATCACCGCCAGCGGCGCAACTTCCTCAAAGAGCGCGCGCGCCGCAAGCGCGAGGAGTCGCAGAAACTCCACAAGTAACTCCTCCCGCGCGCCCGGAGAGGTTGCGGAGGCTCAGGCCAGCCGCAGGCCGCAGACCGCTTCGACGGTTTCCATAAACCGGACCGAGGGGAGGGGACCGAAGTCGTCTTTCTCTTCGTGCGTCCCGTCGATGCGGAAGTACATATCATCCTCCCCCTCGAACATTTCAACCCGTTTCAAGCCGTGGTCGGTGAGAACGTAAACCCCCTCGTCCGGAAAGTTCTGCACGAGGTCGTCCTTGTTGATGATATCCATCACCGCCTCGTGTTCCGAGCGGAAATAGAGCTGAACCCGCTCCATCACACCGTTTTTGTATTCGGCCGCCGTAATCAGAACCGCGTCTTTTTCCAGCAGTTCCCGCGCTTTCGCAGTCAGCTCTTTCGTCCCCGGCATTTTCCGATCCTCCTTCGTTTGTGTTCGTGTTTTTCATAGTATAGCCACCGGTTTTCCGAAAAGCAACAACTTTTTGCCGGAAATCTGAAAAAAACCACTTGCAATTTCCTAAAGTAGGTTTATATTAGGTTTAGATAAAAAAATATCGATGTTTAAATATCGATATTGCGTTATCCAAAAAGGCGGAAACCACACACTTGAGATAGATGCAGGAGGGCTGGATCATGGCTGAGAAGAAACAAGTTCCGATGACCGAGGAGCAGAAATTGAAGGAAGAGCGCGACCGCGAGATGCTCAATGAGCTGATCGGGCGGGTGAAAGCCGCGCAGGTGAAGTATGCGGAGTATACGCAGGAGCAGGTCGACAAGATCTTTGCGGCAGCGGCTCTCGCGGCGAACAACGCGCGAATTCCGCTTGCGCAGATGGCTGTGGCAGAGTCCGGAATGGGCGTGGTGGAAGACAAGGTGATCAAGAACCACTTCGCGTCCGAGTACATCTACAACAAATACCGTGATATGAAGACCTGCGGCATCATCGAGGAGAATGAAGCCTACGGCATCGCGAAAGTCGCCGAGCCGGTCGGCGTGATTGCGGGCATTGTTCCGACCACGAACCCGACTTCGACGGCGATCTTCAAGTCTCTGCTGGCGCTTAAGACGCGGAACGGCATCATCTTCAGTCCCCATCCGCGGGCGAAGAAGAGCACGATCGAAGCGGCGCGCATCGTGCTGGAAGCGGCCGTGAAAGCGGGAGCTCCGGAAGGGATCATCGGCTGGATTGAGGAACCCTCCGTGCAGCTTTCCAATCACCTGATGTGCCATCCGGACATCAGCCTGATTCTTGCGACGGGCGGCCCGGGCATGGTGAAAGCGGCCTATTCGAGCGGCACCCCGGCGGTCGGCGTCGGCCCCGGCAACACCCCGGTGGTGATGGGCGAGACCTGCGACATCAAGATGGCGGTCAGCTCGGTTCTGCAGAGCAAGACCTTCGACAACGGCATGATCTGTGCCTCCGAACAGTCTGTGACGGCGGTGGCTGCGATCTACGACGCGGTCAAGAAAGAGTTCGCCTATCGCGGCGCTCACATTCTCACGAAGGCCGAGGCGAAGAAAGTCGGCGATCTCATTCAGATCGACGGCAAACTCAATCCGAAGATCGTCGGACAGAGCGCCTATAAGATTGCGGAGATGGCCGGCGTGACCGTGCCGTCCAATACGAAAGTTCTGATCGCCGAGACCGATGGCGTCGGCCCGGATTATCCGTTCAGCCGGGAGAAGCTCTCCCCGGTTCTCGCCCTCTACAAGGCGAAAGACTTTGAAGCGGCCGTCGAGAACGCGAAGAAGCTGCTTGAGTACGGCGGTCTCGGTCATACGAGTGTGCTTTACACGAACTCGCAGAACTTCGAGCGCGCGAAGTATTACGGTCACGTCATGATGTCCTCGCGGACGCTCGTGAACATGCCGTCGAGTCAGGGTGCGATCGGCGATATCTACAACTTCGCGCTGAATCCGTCGCTCACGCTCGGCTGCGGCAGCTGGGGCGGCAACTCGGTCAGTGAGAACGTCACGCCGATGCAGCTTTTGAACATCAAGTCGATTGCGAAACGGAGAGAGAATATGCTGTGGGTCCGGATTCCGGAAAAAGTTTACTTCAAATACGGTTGCCTGCCGGTGGCGATCGGTGACCTCGCTGGTCATAAGCGGGCGTTCATTGTGACGGACAAGTTCCTTTACTCGACCGGTATTCTGAACGATCTCCTGCGGTCGCTCGAGAAGATGGGGATTGCGACGGAAGTGTTTGCGGATGTCGAACCCGATCCGACCATCCAGCTCGCCCGCAAGGGACTTGAGCGGATCAACTCGTTCCAGCCTGATGCGATCATTGCGGTCGGCGGTGGCAGTCCGATCGATGCGGCGAAAATCATGTGGCTCATGTACGAGCAGCCGGAGATCAGCTTCGAGGATGTGGCGATGCGTTTCATGGATATCCGCAAACGGATCGTGAAACTGCCGGAACTCGGGAAGAAAGCGACGATGGTCGCGATTCCGACCACCTCCGGAACGGGCTCGGAAGTGACGCCGTTCGCGGTCATCACCGATGCCGAGACCGGCAACAAGTACCCGCTCGCGGATTACGCGCTGACCCCGAAGATGGCGATCATCGATACGCAGCTCGTGATGAAGATGCCGAAGCGGCTGACCGCCTACAGCGGCATCGATGCCCTGACTCATGCACTCGAGGCGCGTGTCTCGGTCATGGCCAGCGACTACACGAATTCGCTGGCGAACGAGGCAGCCAAGCTCGTCTTTGAGTACCTGCCGCGCTGCTACAGCAACGGCGCGATGGATGAGGAGGCACGTGAGCATATGCACAACGCCTCGACCATGGCGGGCATGGCGTTTGCGAACGCTTTCCTCGGCGTGTGCCACTCGATGGCGCACAAACTCGGCGGCATGTACCACATTCCGCACGGCCTTGCGAACGCGATGCTGATTTGCGAAGTGATCCGCTACAACGCGACGGATGTGCCGACCAAGCAGGGGACTTTCCCGCAGTACAAGTACCCGAACGCGAAAGCGGCTTATGCCAATATCGCGACCTACTGCGGACTCGGCGGTCGTACCGACGATGAGAAAGTCGAAAAGCTCATCGAGGCGATCGAGAAACTCAAGGCCGAACTTGAGATTCCGAAGAGCATCAAGGAGTACGGCATCGACGAGGCGACTTTCCTCGCGCGGCTTGACGAACTTGCGCTCAAGGCGTTCGACGACCAGTGCACCGGCGCGAATCCGCGCTATCCGCTGGTTTCCGAGATCAAGGAGATGCTCCTGAAAGTCTACTACGGCGAGGAGTACGCCGGCCATCGGACTGCACTGCCCGGCAATAAACCGATGGCGATGTAATCGTCGCTCTGGATCGGATGCGGAGACGGAACGGTTTCCGCATCCGTTTTTTTTCGTTTCGGGCGGAAATATCTCACTATTTTTCGGCCGGGGTCTTGAAAATCTCCGCTCATGCCAGTACATTGCATAGACTGCATGGGAATTCAATTCAAGGCGGGAATATGGCTAAACCGAAAATCGTGATCTGTCTGGGGAGCTCGTGCTTCGCTCGCGGTAATGAGGAGAACATCAAAGTCGTGGAGGATTATCTGACACGCAACTCCTATCAGGATGAGGTCGATGTGGAACTCTCAGGAACTCTCTGCCAGGGGAAATGTGCCGATGGTCCGAATGTCATCATCAATGGAGAGTTTTACAGCAAAGTCGATCCGGGCGTGATGCTCGACCTGTTGAAAAAACTGCTGCCGCCGCGCAACTGAACCCCTTTGAACGATTGCGAATGCCCGCGCGATCTGTCTGAATCTTAACGGAGAACTACGACCATGAATCTGCATTTCCCGGTTTACACAACGGAAAATATCTGCCACGACTGTTACAAATGTATCCGCCACTGCCCGTGCAAGGCCATCCGGATCGTCGACGGCCGTGCCGGTGTGATCCAGGAGCTCTGCGTCGCCTGCGGCATGTGCGTGAAGGTCTGTCCTGCTCACGCGAAAAAGATCCGGCCCGACCTTGCGCGCGCCCGTTATCTGCTCGGCAGCGGGAAAAAGGTTTACGCTTCTCTCGCACCGTCGTTCGTGAGTTACTTCAAGCAGTACGAGCCGGGAGCTCTGGCTGCGGCGATCAGGCGCCTTGGTTTTGCGGGCGTCAGCGAGACGGCGCTCGGAGCGCAGGCGGTCAGCGCCGAAACCGGGGAGTTTCTCGCGCAGGCGGGGCCGGGAATCTACCTCTCGAGCGCCTGTCCGGCGGTGGTGGATTATGTGAAAAAATATGCCCCCGCCTATGTTCCGAAGATCACGTCGGTGCTTTCGCCGCTGCTCTCGCACGCGAAACTGCTGCGGAAAGAGTTCGGTGATGATATCGGGGTGGTTTTCTTCGGGCCGTGCGCGGCGAAGAAGAACGAGGCGGACCGGCACGAGGATCTGCTCGATCTGGCGCTTACGTTCAGCGATCTGGCCGAATGGCTTGCGTCCGAGAACATCGATCCCGGCAAGATCAACCGCGGCGACTACGTCGAAATGGTTCCGGAACGGGCGCGGGAGGGGAAGATTTACGCCGTCGAGGGCGGCATGAACGATACGCTGCGCGATCCGAAAGGCGGGAACATCCGCTTTCACGCGGTTTCCGGGCTGCAGAATCTGGCACGGCTGCTGAAAGAGGCGCCGACGCCGGAGGAGATGGGTGACTGCCGGCTCTTCATCGAGTGCCTCGCCTGTTCCGGCGGCTGTGTGAACGGTCCGGTCATGCCGCAGGAGAATGCCGGGACGCTTTCGTCGATCTTCCAGGTCGCGCGCGGTTACGACGGGTCGAACAGCCTGTCGCGCAAGGTTGAAGTGCCGATCGACGAACGGATCGTCGCCGAACCGCAGGGGGATCCGGAGGTGACCGAGGAGGACATCAAGAACGCGCTCGCCTCGGTCGGGAAATTCACCCCCGCGGACGAGCTCAACTGCGGCGGCTGCGGCTACTTCAGCTGCCGGGATTTCGCAAAAGCGCTGCTGGCGAACAAGGCGGAGGTCGGCATGTGTGTTTCGCATCTGCGACAGCTTGCGCAGAAGAAGAGCAATGCGCTTATCCGCTACATTCCGGCGGGGGTGGTGATCGTCGATCGCCACATGAAGATCGTCGAGTGCAACCGCCGCTTTGCAGAGCTGTTCGACGAGGACACGGTGCTGGCTTATGATTCATGCGGCGGATTGACCGGGGCGGAGCTCGGGGCGTTCGCGGATTTCAGTGATCTGGTGGCGGCAGCGCTGATCTCCGGCGGAGAGGTCGAGCGGCACAATCAGGTTTGTGGAGACAAAATATTGAATATCAGTGTGTTCTGTATTGCACAGAACCAGAGCGTCGGTGCGATCATCCAGGATGTTACGAGCCTTGAACTCCATCGCGAACAGGTTTCGGAAAAGGCGCGCAAGGTGATCCAGAAGAATATCATCACGTGCCAGAAGATCGCCCGCGATCTCGGCGAACACATGGCGGAAACCGAGATTCTGCTGCGTGAAGTCGCCGGAAGTTACACCGAAATCAAGAAGTGAGCCCGAAAATGCCGAACGATGTATTTGTCGAAATGGAGTGCAGCCAGCTCATCCACGACGGAGAAGATGTCTGCGGCGACGATTTTCTGTTCGAGCGTCTCGAGGCGGAGAACCGTCATCTTGCGGTGCTCTCCGACGGGCTCGGCAGCGGGATCAAGGCGAATCTGCTTGCGTCGATGACGACGACGATGGCGATGAAGTTCATCCGTTCGGACATGGATGTGCTGCAGTCGGCGGAGATCATCATGGACACGCTGCCGGTGTGCGAGATCCGCAAGATCAGCTATGCGACTTTCACGGTGTTCGATCTGCAGATCGGCGGGAAGTCGCGGATTATCGAGATGGACAATCCGCCGTTCATTCACCTCCGCAACAACAAGGATCTGCAGGTGAAGCGTCAGAGCATGGTTTCTGAACGGTGGCCGGACCGCCGGGTGCAACTTGCGGAACTTTATGCGATCACGGGCGACCGGCTCATCGCGTTTTCGGACGGGGTGACGCAGGCGGGGCTCGGCCAGCCGGGATATAAGTTCGGCTGGCGGCGCGAGGGGTGTCTTGAATTCATTCAGCAGAAAGTGGCGGAGTGCCCGGATATTTCCGCACGTGACCTCTCACAGGCGGTGGTTGCCGCGGCCCGGCTGCGGAATCGGGACTGCCGCTGCATCGATGACATCAGCTGCATGGTCATCTATCTGCGCCAGCCGCGGCGGCTGCGGCTGCTGACCGGGCCGCCGTTCCGGCCGGAATCGGATGCGGCCTATGCGGAACTCGTGCGCAATTTCGACGGGAAATGTGTGCTCTGCGGCGGGACGACCGCGAACATCGTTTCACGCGAACTCAAACGCCCGGTTGAAGTCGATATGAAACTCATGATGAAAGCCGGTTCGCTGCCGCCGCCGGCGAAACTTGAGGGAGTTGATCTCGTAACCGAGGGGATTCTGACGCTGACCGATGTGGCGCAGCGGCTGGAGTCCGGCTCCGGCTTGTCCGGGGATGTTCCGCTGGCGGCGCGGCTCATGATCGAACTCTTCCGCCAGAGCGATGAGATCGAGTTTGTGGTCGGGACGAAAGTCAATGAGGCTCACCAGGATCCGAGTCTGCCCGTCGATCTTGAAATTCGGCGCAACATCGTCCGTCGGCTCAAGACGGTGCTGGAAACGAAATATCGCAAGCGCGTACTGATGCGGTTTTTTTAGAAAGGAAAAGAAGATGGCCAATAAAATCAAAGTGGAAATCTGTCTCGGAACGACCTGTTATGTACTCGGTTCGTTCCGGCTGTCGGCGCTCGAGGAGCAGCTCCCGCCCGAGCTCAAGGATCGGGTTGAAGTGGTCGGCTGTGCCTGCCTCGACGTCTGCCACGACCGGAATTACGGCAATGCGCCGTTCGTCCGGATCAACGATGACCGCATCGTCGACAATGCGACGATCGAGAAAGTGATCGACATTCTGCGCGACGACTATCTGCCCGGAGGTAATGAATGAACAATGCGGAGCGGACGCGCCGCCAGCTGATGATCCGTTTCATTCAGGAATTTTTCAGCGGCGACCTGAAAGAGAATATCGATCGAATTCCGGTGGAGATGCGGCCGAGGACGGAGGAACCGGTCCGCTGCTGTGTCTATAAGGACCGGGCGATGCTGAAATATCGGCTGATGGCGCTGATGGGGTTCGGCATGGAGGAGGAGACGGACGAATCGCGGCGGCTGGCGGAGTATCTGACTGACGCGCAGGCCGGGAACAATCACACGGAACCGGTGTTGTCGGTCTGTTCGGTCGGCTGTCACGGCTGCGTGGACAGCCATGTGCAGGTGTCGAACAGCTGCGTCGGGTGTTTTGCGCGTCCCTGCGTCGGGGCGTGCCCGAAGCAGGCGATTGCGGTTGTGAACCAGCGTTCGACGATCGACCGGACGAAGTGCATCAACTGCGGGAAGTGCATGGCGGTCTGCCCGTATCATGCGATCATCCGCAATCCGCTGCCGTGCGAGGATGCGTGTCCGGTCGGGGCGATCGGCAAGGGGGAGGACGGCCGCGTGCGGATCGATTTCGACCGCTGCATTTACTGCGGGAAATGTTTCCGCGCCTGCCCGTTCAGCGCGATCATGGAGCGGTCGCAGCTTGTGGGAATTCTGCAGGCGATGCAGGAGGGAAAAGAGGTCATTGCGATGGTTGCACCGTCGATCACGGACCAGTTCCCGGGAACGATTGAACAGCTCTTTGCGGCGCTCAAGCTCGCCGGATTTTCGGACATCATGGAGGTGGCGCTCGGTGCGGAGATGACCACGGCTCATGAGGCAGAGGAGTTCTTTGAGCGGATGGCGCGCGGAGACATTCTCATGACCAGCAGCTGCTGTCCGGCCTGGGTCGAGGCGGCGAAACGACATATTCCGGATATCGTTCCGTTTGTCTCTTCCACGCCGAGTCCGATGGCTTATGCGGGGCAGATCACGGCGAAAGCGCATCCGAATGCGGTGAAAGTGTTCATCGGTCCGTGCATCGCGAAACGGCGCGAGGCGCAGAAAGATCCGAACGTCGATTTCGTCATGACGTTTGAGGAACTCGGCGCGCTGCTGGCCGCGAAAGAGATCGACGTGATCTCGCTGGAGGCGCAGCCGTTGGAGCATCCCGCCGCGAGTTATGCGCGGAACTTCGCAAAGAGCTGCGGTGTCTCGCAGGCGATTCTGCAGGAGATCGGCGAGGAGAAACCGGACGATACGCGCCCGAAGATCGATGAAAAGTTCATCAACGGTCTCGACCGCAAGTCCGTGAATCTGCTGAAGCTCTACGCCAAGGGAAAACTTCCCGGCAACTTCGTGGAAGTCATGGCCTGTACGGGCGGTTGCGTGGGCGGGCCCTGTTCGCTCGCACGCTGATGGAGAAAAAGCGGGGCGGCGTACCGGAGAAAGTGGTGCGCCGCCCCTTTTTTACGAGCGTTCCGTTTCGTCGAGAAATGAGTGCTCGAAACCACGTTGAAGACGTTCGTACATTTCAAGGAGCTGCTCTTGTTCGGCGGGAGAAAGCACTTCCATGGCAGCTCGTTCTTTTTCAAAAATGGTGTTGACGACTTCCTCGCCGAAGCTGCGTCCCCGGGGAGTCAGAGTGACCAGCTTGCGGCGCCGGTCCGCGGGATGCGGCAGACGCTCGAGATGCCCTTCGCGTTCGAGGGAATCCAGCACGAAAGTCATGGTTTGCCGCGGGATGCTCAAATGATCCGCAGTCGCGGCGGGTTCCAGACCTTCCGGGTGGTGATACAACTCCTCCAGGAGCAGGTAGGCGTTGTAGGAGAGATTCCAGCGATGCAGGATTTTAAAGTAGACCCGGTCAAATTTTCCCCACAGATCGAACAGTCGCTGCATGCGTGCCGCAATATCGTTGTCGTTTTTCATTTCCCCTCATAGGTTGATCTCTCCTCTTACTATACCACGGGCAGACGGCAAAAGCAAAGTGCGATCGGCTCGGAATGGCGGGGGATTTTGAATTTTCTGCAATCGCTCCCGGTTCCGGCTCTGCAACCAGAACAGCAGCGTCAAAAGCGCCATCCCCAATTTGGAGACCGGCATGGCGGCCCAGATGCCGTCTGTCCCGAACAGATGCGGCAGCAGCAGCAGAGAAATCGGCAACAGCGCGAAACAATCCAGGTACACCAGCAGAGAGGCCGTTCCCGGCCGGCCGATTGCCTGAAAATAGGATTCCGACACTTTCTGCAACCCGAGAAACGGATAGACCGCCGCGCTGATCAGCAATCCGCGTTCGGCGAAACGCAGCGTTTCTGTTCCGGCGTTGAAAAGCGGGGGAATGATGCCGCTTCCTCCGGCGGACAGCAGAGTCCCCGCGATTCCGATCAGAATCGCGGTGACCAGTCCGAGACGTGCGATGGAGTTGCGCCGTTCTTTTTCTCCGGCTCCCTGCAGGTAGCTGACCAGAGGTTGAATGCCTGTGCCGATGCCCTGTTGCAGCATGAGAATCGTCGATTCGACATAGCTGATGATCGCATAAGCCGCGACTGCGGCGACGCCGCCGTAAAGAAGTGTCTGCCGATTATGCAGAAAGATGACTGCCGCAACGGAAATCTGAACGCCGAACGACGGGATTCCCGCCGTAACAATACGACACATGAGTTTTGATTGAAGCCGGAACATGGTTCGGTTGATTCTGAAGTGCGAGCGACCCGAAATAAAATAACAGACCGCAAGCAGAAAACAGATCATCTGAGCCAGAATCGTCGCCCAGGCCGACCCCGCCACTCCCCCGTGAAATACCAGAACGAACAGATAGTCGAGGACGATGTTGGCTGCGAGTCCCGCAACCATGATTCCCATGGCCAGACGCGGCGCTCCGTCATTCCGCATGGCGGCTGTCAGACAGACGGTCGCCATCATGAAGAATCCTCCTCCTGCTGTGATCTGCACATAAGTGCGAGCGGCCGGGAGCAGTTCCGGCGCAGCTCCCGCCGCAATCAGTATCGGATCAAGCCACGGAAGCAGCAGGATGAGCGACAATTCCGCCGGAATCAGCAGAAGCAGCATATTTCCGAATATTCTGTCCGCGGCGCGATGATTGCCGCGACCGCGGGCCAGGGCAATGGTCACCGCTCCTCCCGTGCCGATCATTTCGCCGCAGGCGACGATCAGCAGAGACAGCGGGAATGCTACGTTTATTGCGGCCAGACCGGTATCCCCGGCCCCCCAGCCGACGAAAAATCCGTCGACCAACGTGTACACTCCGGCGGTCAGCATGCTGATTGTCGACGCAATCGCATAGCGGAAAAACAATTTCCCGTTTCTGGTTTTCGAGTCGTTTCTGAACATTTTAGACCTCCGCAGGTTTTCCGGTACTTCCCTGTGAAGTACCATATAGTATAATCCGAGTTGGTATTATATGAAACTATACATCTTTTTTTCAAAAAGTCAAGTCCGTGGAATTTGACCGGAAACATCGTTAGTTCAGCCCGGCTCGGAGTTGAGAGACGGAGATGAAAGAGGTGAGGGGGGATCCGGCGAATAAAGCGGAATCGAAGAGCGGAAAAGAGAAAGCGCCGGACGCGAAGACCGCATCCGGCGCTTGAGTTTCCGTTGGAAAAAGTCACATCATGGCGGAGAGCCGATCGAAAGTGCGGCAGAGCGTTGCGATCGGAATCTGGTTGCCGATGGAGTCAACTTCGTTCTGGAGGCATCGCAGTTTCGGGGCGCGGGCGAGTGTCGACATGACGTGCTGCCAGTCGATGTTGCCGTTGCCCGGGAGGTTGTGATTATCGTACTGCCCGAAATTGTCGTGCAGATGGCAGGTCACGATGCCGGGCAGGAGTTTTTCGAGAATCCGGTCATCCCACGGAATCTCGTCCGTCCAGCCGTTCCATCCGTCCCGCGCGGCTGATTCAGGAAAGTTCATCCCTTTTGCCATGAGATTCGCGTGTCCGGCATCGTAACAGATTCCGAGGAACGGTGAGCGGAAATGGTCGAGGATCGCAAGCAGTTTTTCCGGCGTGTTGGTCGGAAACCAGATGTTCTCGATCGCGATGACGACTCCGCACGTTTCCGCCGTCGGCAGCAGCGCCTCGAGCGACTGCAGAATGCAGTTGTGATAATCGTCGAGCGAATATTCCCGGAACGGCACGTTGCCGACGTGGATCGTACAGCTCTCTGCTCCGAAGTCGCGCACGATTTTGAGCACGAGTTTCAGACGGTCGATCATCATGGGGCGTTCGTCCGCAAGCGGATTGTCGAGATCCTCATGGATGCCGAACGGCGCATGTGCGCCGCAGAACGTCAGTCCGGCTTCCCGGGCTTCTTTCCGGAGTGTTTCAGCGAACTCAAATCGCTGCATGACTCTGCGCAGCAGGCAGTCGGCCAGAACCAGATGGTCGGCTCCATTCACCGAGAATTCCTGCATCAACAGCGGACGCAGACGGTCGGAGCACTCCTGCCAACTGAAAAAATGAGAAACCGGTATTGATTTCACGATCATCCTCCCGGGATAACAAAATCAGGGCGGATGTCATCATCCGCCCCCGTTCGATCTTCAGATCAGTCCCTCGGCCTCGTCGAGTCCGAACCGGATGTTCATGCATTGAACCGCCTGACCGGACGCCCCCTTGGTCAGATTGTCGATGCAGCTTGTGACGATCACCTTGTTCGTGTGCGGATCGAGATTGTAGCCGATCTCGCAGGTGTTGGTCATAAAGACATATTTCGTGTCGCTCGTGCGCTTCGGCGGCAGGATCCGGACGAACTGTTCGCTGCCGTAGGCCTGATGGTAGACTTCGCCGATCTTCTCAAGCGTGGTGCCCGGCATGGCATCCATGACGATGGTCGAGTTGATGCCGCGATTCATCGGCGCGAGATGCGGGATGAAGTTGATCGCCATCTCGGGCAGCCCGGCCGCAAAGGCCATCTCCTGCTCGATCTCGGGCAGATGGCGATGACCGACGACGCCGTAGGCTTTCAAACTCTCGTTGCACTCCGGGAAGATGTAGGGCAGATCGACCTTGCGGCCCGCACCGGTCACGCCGGAGCAGCTTGCGACGACGATCCCTTTCGGGCTCACGAGTTTCGCCGCGAGCAGCGGGGCGGTCGGCAGGATCGAACTGGTGGGGTAACAGCCCGCACAGGCGACGAGGTCGGCGGTTTTAAGCTGTTCGCGATAGCGTTCCGGCAGTCCATAGACCGCTTTTTTCAGCAGTTCCGGAGCGGGATGATCGACCTTGTAGTACTCCTTGTACTTTTCCGGACTCTTGAGCCGGAAGTCGGCGGAGATGTCGAACACCTTGATCCCGGCATTCAGCAGCGGAATCGCATATTCGGTCGCGAGCCCGTGCGGCAGCGCGAGAATTGCGGCGTCACATTTTTTCGCGATCTCTTCGACGTTCGGTTCGCAGAACACCAGATCCGAACCCGTGAAACGCGGAAACACGGTCGAAACCGGTTCTCCGGCGCTTTTACGCGAAGTGATCGCCGTCACCTCCGCATTTCTGTGCCGCAGAAGAATCCGCAGCAGTTCCTCTCCCGCATAGCCGGAGGCTCCGAAAACAGCAACTCTGACTTTCATTTTCTGTATCCTTGCTCTCTTGAAAAAAAGGCCGCTTTCCCGGCGGCCGGTTCATTGGTCGAATTCAACGGATTTTGCCGTAAGCGTTGTCGAACCGCTCGAAAGACGCCTCGAGCGCGTCGCGCTCAAGCAGTCCGGCGTTGGCGAACTCCGCCAGGAGCTGCTTCGGGTCGATGCTCTTCGGACGGCTTTCGTGCGCGCTGGAGGCGGCGAAGTTCCCGGCGATCGCTGCCGTGAGTTCGGCGGCGAGGGCGAGGGCGTCATCCACAGCCGGTTTCGACTCCCCGGGCGACTCGATTCCCACAAGTTTTTCGAGTTCCGAGATGATCCGCTTGTGTTCTGCCGCGGCACTCTCGAACGATTTGAGGAGCTTCGCTTTCGCCTTGTCGTCGCCCGCTGCCGCCTGGCCGATCAACGCGGCAGCGGCGGCGAGTTTCGGGAAACGGTCGAGGTGGTCGATCGCGAGCCTCCCTTCGGCGAGCGGAGTTCCGGCCTTAACCTCCTCCCAGGCGGAGGCGAGCGAACGGGCAATGCTCTTCGCCAGCGTGAGTTTATCCGCGATTACGCGGGAACGGGCGGCGGCGAGGGCGTTCTCGAATTTTTCCCCGGCTTTGATCTCCTGCTGGAACGTTTTGCGGCAGCCGAGCTCCTTGAGTTCGCGCCGGATCGCCCGGTAACGCGAATCGGCCGCTGCCGCGTCTGTGAGATTGGCGGCGAGGGCATCGATTTCGGCGATGAGTTTCTTCGACTGCTCTTCGCGTCCGGCGAACACTTCACGCCGCCCGGAGAAGAACTTGTCGAGTGCGGCATTGAACTGTTCCGAGAGCTGCGGTTCGGCGCGTCCGGCGCGCCCGGCGCTCATGAATTCGCTGCGGAGCTGTTTGGCGCGCTGTACGGCGGCGGGGGAGTCCCCGGACTCGCCTGCGAGCTGTTCTGCCTCGGCGATGAGTTTGCGCTTGACTTCGGCGACCGCCTCGAACTTCGCGTTGCGCTCATCGAACCACGCGCTGCGGGCGTTGAAGAACTTGTCCGCGGATGCGCGGAATGCGGTGAACAGCGCTTTCTCCTGCGCGCCTGCGCCCGGGATGGTCTTCCATGCGGCCTGAAGTTCCTTGAATGCCGCGGCGGTCGCGTTCCACTCGGTCGAGTCGGCCAGGGCGGCGGCCTTTTCGCAAAGCTCCTGCTTGGCGGCGGCGGCCTGCTTGTGCTGCTGCCGGAGATGGGCGTAATATTCGTCGATGCGGTGCTGAAGTTTGCGTGTCGACTCCAGATAACGCGGATTGATCTCCTCGGCTTTCACTTTCGGGACGGAGCCGAGCTGTTTCCACTTTTCGCGGAGTTCCTGCAGACGCCTGGCGGCTTTCGGCAGTTCGTTTTCCGGCAGTTTATTGAGCCGGTCGAGTTCGTCGCAGAGATCCTGTTTGAGCGTAAAGCTCGCCCAGCGGGCGAGATCGAGCGTCTGATAGTGCTGTGCGAGCCGTGCATCCGCCTTGTGACGGGCGTCGTTGTACTGGTCGGCAGCATGTTTGGCGACTTTGCCGAGGGCCTTGTATGCCTCATCGATGGCGGCTTTGCGTTCCTTGAGCAGATCCATATCTTCGCCCGCGGTCAGCGCAATGAGCTCATCGGTCAGTTTGGCCGCGGCTTCGGAACGGGCGTTTTCGGCGGCCTGTTCGGCCTCCATGCGTTCCTTGAGCGGCTGGAATTTCGCCAGAAAGGCCTCTGCCGCGGACTCTTCGGAAGTGAGACCGGCGGTGCATGCCTCCCACTTCTTCCCGAGCGCTTCGACTTCGGCGGGCGTGACGAGCTCTCCCGCTGCGAGCAGAGCGTCGAGCTTCTGGTGCAGTTCGACCGATTCGTTGATTTTCGCAAGGTGTTCTCTGCGGCGCTGTTCCACGGCTGCGGCGCCCTCTTCCGCATTTTTTACCGCGGCGGCGAATCGTTTGTCGAGGATCTCGGCATATTCGGGCGGAATCTCCGGGAGGTTCTGCCATTCGGTCCGAAGTTCTTCCAGCCGGGCCGGATAATCTTCCGTCGCGCTCTGAGGCAGCGCCTCGAGTTTGCAGCACACTTCCTCCCGCTGGTGAAGTTGTTCGCGCAGTGTGTCCGACATGCCGCCGGATGCGGCCCGGGGATTTTCGATTTGTTCGCTCATGACTCCATCTTTTCCCGTTTTCGCGGCCGGACCCGATGGACGGGCGCGGCCGGTTGCAATGCTGGAAATCCGGTATCCCGGTTCCTTTTTAGAATGCTCCCGAATTTATGAACTTCATAGATTATAATCCCTTTTCTGTTTTTTTCCAACCGGGAACGGCTGCGGGACTTGATTTTTCTGCAAAAAAAATTATATTTCATTTAATTCAGTTGTAAAGTGCCGGTATTTACCTGCCGGATTTGATTTCACAGAGAGGATTGAGAGATATGTCGAAAAACATGGAATTCAAAACAGAAGTGCAACAGCTGCTGAATCTGATGATTCACTCTTTGTACTCGAACCGCGATATTTTCCTGCGCGAACTCATTGCGAACGCGGCTGACGCGATCGACAAGGCGCATTTTGAGAGCCTGACCCGGCCGGAACTCGTGCGGGACTGGCAGATTCGCCTCGCGGTGGACAAGGATGCCAAGACGCTGACGATCAGCGACAACGGCATCGGTATGACCGAGGAGGAGGTCGTCGAAAACATCGGTACGATCGCCAAGAGCGGCACGAAAGCGTTCCTCAAAATGCTCGAGGAGCAGAAAGATAACAAGGAGCCGCTGCCGGAACTGATCGGCCAGTTCGGTGTCGGATTCTATTCGGCGTTCATGGTCGCTTCCCGGGTCGAGCTGATCACGAAGAAAGCCGGCAGCGACCTTCCGGCGGTGAAGTGGTCGAGCACGGGGGAGGGCACCTACGAGATCGACGCCGCGACCCGCGACGATCAGGGTACGACGATCACGCTTTTCCTGAAAGACGACGCGCTGCAATACCTCGACAGCTGGAAGATCAGCGAAGTCGTGCGCCGTTATTCGGACTTCATCGCCTATCCGATCATTCTGCCGATGAAGAAGATCAACGAGGACAAGAGCGAGACCGTTGAGGATAAGGTGTTGAACTCCCAGAAAGCGATCTGGCTGCGCAAGCCGTCGGAGATCACCGAGGAGGAGTACAAGAGTTTCTACAGCCATCTTTCGCACATGGGCGGCGATTATCTGAAAGCGATTCACATCGCTGCGGAGGGGACGAGTGAATTCAAGGCACTGCTGTTCCTGCCGAAAGAGGCGCCGTTCAATCTCCTGATGCCGGAGATTCAGAAGCGAGGTTTGCAGCTTTACGTGAAGCGTGTGTTCATCACGGACGAGTGCAAGGAGCTGATTCCGGACTACATGCGGTTTGTGGCGGGTGTCGTCGATTCGAGTGATCTGCCGCTGAACGTGTCGCGTGAGATTCTGCAGGAGAATCCGCAGCTGCGCCGGATTGAGAAAGCGATTGTGAGCCGGCTGCTTTCGGAACTCAAGAAGATGCTTGAGAACGAGCGCGACACCTATGCGGGATTCTTCCGTGAGTTCGGCCGCATCCTGAAAGAGGGGTTGCACACGGATTACGCGAATGCCGAGAAGCTCAAGGATCTCGTGATGTACGAGTCGATGAACACGGAGCCCGGCAAGATGATTACGCTCGGCGAATACGTTGCGGCGATGCCGGAGAGCCAGAAAGAGATCTACTATATCACGGGTGAGAAGCGCGAATCGGTCGCCTCGTCGCCGGCGCTGGAGTATTTCCGGTCGCAGGGATATGATGTTCTTTTCATGACCGATCCGATCGATGACTGGATCATGCAGCAGATGTTCCAGTACCGGAAGAAGAACTTCAAGTCGGTTGCGAAAGGTGATTTCGAGGTGGAGGGTTCTGCCGATCTGCTCAAGAGTGCGCAGGAGAAGTTTGCGAAGCTGCTGGAGTTCCTGAAGACGACGCTCGGGGACAAGGTCAGCGAAGTGCGTTTTTCGGCGCGGTTGACGGACAGTCCGTGCTGTCTCATCACGGAGGGGAACGCGCTTTCTCCGCACCTGGAGCGGCTTTTCAAGGCGATGCACCAGGAGATTCCGGAGAGCAAGCGGATTCTCGAGTTGAATCCGAAACATCCGCTCATCGAGGCACTGTTCAAGGTGTACACCGCCAACGAGAACGCGCCGGAGCTCAAGACGTATGCGCGATTGCTGTTTGATCAGTCGCTGTTGACGGAGGGCAGTCCGTTGCCGGATCCGGCGGCGTTTGCGAAAGAGGTGACGAACCTGCTGTTGCGCGGACTTGGCGGCGGCAAGCCGGAGGATTCTTCCGAGAAATAATCTGGAATGCGCTTGAAAAATCGGTTTTTCGGGCGCATATTATGCAAATCCGGAGAAATGGTCGAGTGGTTTAAGGCAGCGGTCTTGAAAACCGCCGTGGCGCAAGTCACCGAGGGTTCGAATCCCTCTTTCTCCGCCAATATCGAATTCTTGGAAAGGCAGGTGGTTGTGGATGAAACAGCCGCCTGTTTTTTTTCGCGGTCTCCGAGCGCGCTTTGCTTTTTCCAGTCGGAATAGAGCCGGTAGAGATCCAGTTGTCCGTAAATGTCGTGGCGCCGCGGTAGATGACATCCCCCTGAAGCAGCTTGACATTTTTCAAAGATGGTGCTACATTAGTTCCCGCCGACGGAGAGTAGGGAGCGTCCCCGCTTGATTCTCCGGTTGACGGAGACTGGGGAGACCGTTTTCCCCCTTCTTCTTTTGAGGTCAATGCGGAGGGGTCGTTCCCCTGAGAACCATTGACTGACGTGGGGGCCGACGATGAGTCCCCATCTGTTCTTTGCCGCGAACAGAGTGATGAGAGCGTGATCAAACGTTTCCGCGTGACGATAATGAATTGAATCGCCCCCTTTGAACAGTCATGTACGTAAACCCGGTTCGGCTTCCGGAAGTTGTTCTGCATTCGTTCGATTGCCCGCTTGATTTCATCCGGCGTCGGATATATATTATTATCAGCTACCGGTTCCGTCGAGTCAGACTCGGTCAAGGAATCGGCAGTGATCGCCGACGTGTCTGACATTTCGGTTGAGGTAGACTTCGGGGACGCTGAGTCAGGTTCAACCAAGGACCCGGAGCCAACCGCCTGACCTGACGGGGCGGCGATTCCCGGCATCTGGTCCGTTGAGTCAGATTCAGCCAAGGACGCAGAGCCAGCCGCCCCATCTGACGGGGCGGCTACTCCACTTTGAAGCATACCGCCTCTTTCCTTTTCCACAGTAAACCGATCTCTGGTACCAACCCGCCTATCGTTCTCAGGAAATTGTGTAATGGCGGAGGTATCGTACTCTTTCTGGCCGATAAACTTTCCTTCCGCGCTGGTGACGACCAGGTGCATTCCCTCCGCGTAGTTCCGTACATAAATCCGGTTTCGACTCCGGAAATCGCGCAGCATCACCTGGGCTTTCGCCACTGTTTCCGCAATCCTCGGAAGCCACGGAATACGGGAGGGGTCAAGATCGCCCTGACCACGCCCCCCGGTATCCGTATCGCTCGTGATATAATGCACCAGACGCATATCACCACGCCGATCTTCTTTCAGATATACCGAATCGCCCCAGGCGTCCGTAACGGAACTCGGAAGCGCTCCATACGCCTCTTTGATGTCGGAAATAACCGGCTCCGGAAGCGCGGTAATCCGGTTCGGCAAATTTTTCGGAATCGAAAGCAGCGGAGTCTCCCCCGTTTCTTCCGGCAGAGCGTCCCGAATCGTCCGGAATTTATCCCCGACCGCCTGGAACATGATATGCTCGTCAACGCGGATATCCTGGTCGGAAAAAGCGACATAGTTGCGCACGCGGGAGCTGTCCCCGATGTAGGTTACGCCATCGATCCCAGCCCGATACAGAAACTCACTCGCGGCTTTCGGGCTGCCGAGGTTGAATGGCTTCGCAAGTTCATGATACAGAAGCTCTCCGCTTGTGGCACTTCCGTTGAAAAAGTTTTTCCCGTTTTCAGTGTATCCGAACGGCAATCCCTCCTTGACCGCCTGATCGGCGATCTTCTGAATCTGCTTTTTCGGAACTTTTTTGTCCCAGTCGAGCAGATTCTCCTCTTTCCCCGGCCAGAATGTCTGCTGATAGAGATTATGAGGAAGTCCTCCAGTTGTCAGCTCTTCCCGGGAAAGGGATGGCAGTTTCGCAATCGCCCGCTCGTATGCGTCCGCTTTTCTCTGATTGATTTCCCGGATGCGGACGCTCTTGTTTTTGGAGGCCAGTTCCTGATAGAATTTCCGCTTGCGTTCCAGTACATTTCGCAAATCAGAGCGTAACCGCTGTTCGATATCTGCCGTGCTGTGTCTTTCGGATGGCTTCATCCGCGCGCTGGACAAACCGGAAACAGCGTCCCAGATCAGCGGGTCCTCATTTTCCTCGATTTTGATCCGGTCCAGAAGCTCCAATGTTTTTTCATCACGCTCCTGATTTTTTCCGGATTCATTGCGCATTTCCGGATTGGCGTCACGCATTCTGGAGTACTCTTCGAGTCCGCTGTACGAGAGTTTTGCGTTTTGCTCCGCAAACTCCCGCACATACGTTTCGCCAAAATGAAACACGAACCAGACCAGATCCGAAACATCCTTGTCGCTGTTCGGATCATTCAGCTTTTTCCCGTCCAGATAAACCACGAGATCATTTTGAGCGGGATTCCGTTTCCGGGCAACGTCTGCTTTGGCGTACCACTCCGCCACCTCCCGGCTGCTTGATCCATACAATCCCCAGCCGAAAACCTGCTGCCCCTCTCCCGTGCCGATGTATTGGAGACTGGGCGCATCGTAGCTGGCGGCGCTTCCCGTCCAGACCGAATCAACCGAATAGACAGCTCCGGTATTCCCGCTTGACTTTTCGCCGGAAGAGGTTATATTATTGTTAGTTTGGATTCCTCGATCTTCTAGCGGTGGCTGCAACCGTTGATCGCCACTGAGCGGTTCAAGGGACTGGGTTCGTTGCTTGCTCTTGGTATGAGCTGATCCCTCATACGTCCAAATCTTATTACCCCGAAATTGATGTGAGTCTTTTTCGATCGGAAACGCCGTTACGACGGAGTAGAATCCATCCTTTTTCCGAAGTTCCAATACGCCAATATTGCGCGGCCTCGATTTCGTGACAAGTTCGAGCCGGATATTATCGCCTTGTCTGGAGGCATAAATCTGATTGGGCTTCCCGAAAACCCCGGTGAGAAAGTCGGAGAGATCATAACCGCGCGCTTCTAGTTCCGCGCCATGCTGATTCCAGAGATGAGCAAGTCCGAACCCGGCATGATTTCCGAAATGTTTCCCCTTGAGGAGTTTGATCGGCAGCGCTTCGAGTCCGAGTTCCTTTCCGGCTTCGGCCATTTCCGGAGTGATTTCTCCCCACACCTCCGACCCATCGGAAGTCAGGATCGGGGTGTTTTCGGAGATGGTTTTATCCTCCATAATCTCCCGCGCGGTGAAATCCCCATCCCTCCCGGCAATCCCGAAAACCGTCTCGCCGTTCTCGTTTACCCTGAACCGGATCATCGATTCCGGCGCGATGACTTTGCCGTTGCCGCGCCGGTTTCTCCGGGCGGCGCGCGCGGAGCGTGCGAGCAGAGTTTCGATCTCTCGGTCGGTCATGCGGACTTGCCGCGCGTGCGGGAAATGGTCGGCAATCCACATGCGGACGGATTGCAGGAACTCTTTCCACCAGTTCGGTTTCGGCGCTCCCGATTCCGCGATGGAGGCGACGTACTCTTCGGCGGCAAGCCGCTGGTCTTCCGCCGTTTCGAGGTTGACGCGGCCGCTTCCGCTCTCCTCCCCGGTTTCGACGTCGGTCGCGAAAACGCGCTCGTGGAACGGGAAATTCAGCTGCGCAACCCGGTCGAATCCTGGTTCGTTGAAGTGTTCGCGATAGATGTTGTCGAGAATTGCACGGTATAGAGGAAGAATCGCTTGTGACAAAATATTGAAATAATAACAAAGTTTTCCCTTGACATAATCTTTTGAGCTATTATAGTATAGCAGTTCTTGCAGGTGCAAGTAATAAAAAGGCTGGACAAAACAAGGAGAGTCAAATGAAAAAATTTTTCTTCCTGGCACTGTGTGCAACGGCGGCGCTGTTTTTTGCCGGCTGTACCTCCATCAACACCAGTGATGCCGGCAGCATGAACGTCTATCCTGCCACGGTCGGTCCGGTCGACAGCTATCGGCCACTGTACAAGGTCAATGAAAAGGAACGTGTCAGCGGTCAGGCTCAGGTCAATGTTTTGTTCGGTCTTTTTGCCTGGGGAGACACCTCTGCGTTCGCCGATAACGCGACTCTGGCTGCGAACGACAGCATCTGGAGTGCGCTTCTGGCCTGGCTGCCGAATGCCAAGGAGATTGCGGCCAAGGCGGCGTTCTACAATGCCTGCAAATCCAGCAAGAGCGATGCCGTCGTCGCGGCCCGTTACGAAATTCAGACCGACGATTACTTCGTGTTCAAGAAGATGAATGTCAAGGTCACTGGCTTCCCCGCGACGTTGACCGGTGTCGAGATCGTCAAGCCGATGCCGTTTTACATCAACGGCAAAGGTGAAGTTGTCGTCATGGAGAAATTTGTCGTCCCCTACAAACTTTTTGATGTGACTGCATCGAAATCGGGTTGGTTGTTCTGAGTGACGACATTGTCTCGGATGTGTTTCCAGCCCGCATCCAGATCGAAGGAGCGAAGTTTTCTCGCTCCTTTGTTTTTTTGATTCCGATCACAGGGGAGACCGATTCATGAAATTCCTGCTTTATTTTTTCTTGCTGTCGGCAGCCGCCGTTTCCGCAGTTGCCGATCAAATTCCGGGGGCGAGTCTGCCGAATGATTTTGCCGGCGAATGGGATGTCTATATCGTCAACCATCAGGAGAAAAATCTGCTGGCGGATTATCATTGCCGCATTCTGGCCGACGGTACGGTGGAATCCATCACGCCGGGAGCTGCGGAAAAAACTCTCCGGGGCAGACTGACGTATGTTCAGAAAAAGTGGACTCTTCTTCTCCCGGAAAAGAATCCCGACGCCGGAAAAGACGAGATTCAAAAAGAGAAACGCGGCTTGATCGCCTGTCGGGTCAGTCGTGACGCGATTGAATTCCAAAATGATTTTCAGCCGGATCTGATATTGCGTCTCGAGCGCCGTAATTCCGGGAATCGTCTGACTCCGGACTGGTTGGTCGGCTCCTGGTCCCTGATTCAGAAAAACCTTAAAAGCGGGGAAGAAAGAGTCGCTCCGTTTCAGCTGATCTTTTCTGCGGACGGCAGTTATTCCTTTGCCGGAAAAGACGCGGAACATCTCAACGCCGAGTATGCCGGCTCCAGCAAGATCGAAAACAACCGGCTCTATTTGAAAAATCAGTGCAGAACAGCGGACAGCCTCTGGTTCCAGACCGTCTTTTTCCGGGATCGCGACCGCCTTGTCCTGAACCGCCTCGACGTGTTTCTCCGCGCGGAAAAAGTATCTGACGCCGGCGGAAAAACGGAATAGTCTCGAGAAAAATGTGATGTGAACGGTTCATCGCGCCGGAGTCGCTCCTGAACGGCATGATCGGAATCGCCCTGAATTCCCATGAAGAAAAAAAGAAGTTTTTGCAGCCGCAGAAACTAAGAAAAGGCTCGGCAGAGGCGTCTTAATTAAAAAAAAAGACGAACAGGGACACGCATGAACCGGGATGACATGTGGAAAACTCTCTTTGCGGAATTGATTCGGGAGAAACTCGGATTGTTCCGCTCCATTTCGTTCCACATCGTCAACTCTTCCGTCGATGCGGACGATGCTGTTCAGCGCGCGTTGCTCAAGGCGTGGGAGCGGCGAACCCAGTTCCGGAATCGGCCGGATGCGCTCGCGGGATGGGTATCGCGGATTGTCGTCACGGAGAGTTACGATTTGCTGCGCCGGCGGGCGCGCGAAGCCCGCACCCGGGAGGCGTTCTCCCGACTGCAGGCCGACGGCCCGGACAACACGGCAGAACCGATGCTCGACGAACTCGACCGGGCGATCGCGGAACTGCCGGAGCTGTATCGCGAAACGGTCCATGTGGCGGTTTTGAGCGGAATCCCCGGTGCTGAGGCGGCGCGCCTGCTCGGGTGCAGCACCAACACGCTCTATCAGCGGATTCATAAAGCCAAAGCTCTGCTCCTGGAAGCGATGAGGAGATTGCAAGATGAATGAAACACGACTCAATTCCCTGTTGGAACGGAAGAAATCGGCGCAGGCGCATTTCCCGCAGAACGAAACCGAATTCGCCGAAACCCTTTTCCGACGGATTGATGAGCGCCGGAAAACCCGCCGCACCGCGTTGCTCCGGTTTGCCGCATGCTTTCTGGTTCTTTCGGTGGCGGCGGTGAGCGTGCTGCTGCTGCCGCTGACCCGGAAAGCGTTCGTCACGTACAACCCCTATACCGGACTGGCGGAGACGGTGCGGCTTTTCGGGGAGGATGCAGCGGTGCTCTTCGTGAACGATGAACTTTACACGGGGGCGCGTTCGGAGTCTCCGCCGGACAACCTGGTCATTCTCACGCTTCTGGACGGAAACGGTAAGATTATCCGGCTTTCGCTCGCCTGTTCCGATCAGGACACCATCTATCTGGACACCCCCGGAATTTCCGGCGAGATCGTCTCCTCACGCTGCGACGGGGAGACGCTGGTTCTGGATCTCGATTTGAACTGGAACGGCAGGCGGATCCGGACGGATCTGCCCGCGATTCGGCGCAGCGGCAATCATTACGACGGCCGGGAGCAGGGATGACCGCCGCAACGATGTCGCGGTATTCTCCGGAACACACATGATGAAACACTCCGCAACACTGTTCTTTCTGGTCGGCGCAATCACGCTCTGCGCCGCGCCGCTGAAGGTCGCCCTGATCGGCGAAAAAGAGCCGGTCGCGCTGCTGACGGCGGAACTCTCCGACGCGCCGGAAATCCAGCTGCTCGAACGCACGGAAATCGAAAAGATTCTGCAGGAACACCGGCTGCACGCCGCAGCGCTTTCGCCACAGGAGTTGCTTCGCTGTTTTCCGCACGCGGATTACTTCGCCGTCGTGTCGGGAAAACGGCTGATTGTGTTCAACGGAAAAAACGGATTTCTGATCCGGAGCGGAGAGTCGGAACATCCGGCGGACGATCTCCGGCGCGCGATCGCCGAAAGCCGCCGGGGAATCCCCCTCTATCTGGCCATTGTCTCCGTGCGGATGGTGGGAATTCCGCAAAAACGGGAACCGCAACTCGAGGCTCTCGTTCCGCGGCTCGAAGAGCGGCTGCTCCGGATTCCCGGAGTCCAGATTCTGGAACGTTCCCGGCTCGGACTCGTGACCGCTGAACGGGAACTGACCCGGCAGACATTCGCACTCGCCCCCTCCGCGCTGCTGCTGAGCATTGAATTCGAGGCGAAAGACGATGGCGTCAACGCGAAAGTTCTCGTCCGCGATCTCGACGGGCAACTCGCCGGACGCTGTGAGAAAAACGTGGCATTTGCCGACCCGGATGGATTTTGCGAAGCGGTGTGCGGCGAACTGCAAACCGTGTTTCAGCCGGAGCGCGAACAGCGGCGCAGCCGGCGGACGGAAGCTGCCCGGTTCTTCGAGGAGTTCTCCGCTCTGGAAATGAGCGATGCGAAATTCACGCCGGAGTGCCGGGAAAAACTCGAAGCCGCGCTGGCGCTGGCTCCGGACAATCCCCGCTACCGCTTCGCCGAAATCCGCTACCGGGCGGACGATCTCCGCAGGAACGTCCCCTGGCCGGAGCTTGCCGAAGAGTGGCCCGCGCAATGGGAACGGTGCCGGAAGTTCCGGCAGGAGTTCCCCCGAGAGACCGACTCCGGCGGCGTCATGTACACAAGTTACGTTCTGCCGGGCCTGAACCGGCGGCGCTGCCGCCCGGGAAGCGCCGAATACCGACTGGCGGAAGGGATTCTGCGCGAAATGCGCCAACTGGCGGGGGAGGAAGCGCGGCTCCGGCATCCGTGCCCGGCCACGGAAACCATCTCCACGCCCGAAGAACTGAACAACTTCAGCCGCGTCTGCCTCAGCAGCTGCCGCCTCGAATCCTACCTCTCTCTCGAACAGTGCCTGAAGGAGCAGCTGAGTCTGGAACTGCAATTTTTCCGGATCGCGGAGAAACTGCACGCCGCTCATCCGGAATGGAACAAGCAGATCGCATCGATCATCTCGCGCAACGGACACGGGCTGGCACTGGATTTTCTGAGCGCCGGAGAATTTTGCGATTCGCCGGAAATCAGACGCCGGATCATCCGCAGCCATCTGACTTCACCCCTTATGACGGAATATCTGGAGTTCATCCGGCGAAGTTCCATTCCGTTTCTTCAACGGCAGTTTCTGCTGCTGCGTTACATGCGGAAAGTGTGCGCCGTTCCGCAGGAGGATGAGGAGGAGCGCTATGCCGAGGTGTTCCGGGAGTTTTTCGCGGAGGCGAAGCATCACTTTCCCCGGATGCTCGAACCACCGTCCGGCCCGACCCACTATGGCAGCGTCGGAGCGGCAGGAATCTTTGAAAATTTCGTCGCCCAGACCACCGGCGCGCTTGCGCTCTACCGCCGGGAACTTGCCGCCTGCCGGCGGGAACACTATGCCGTCGGCGACTGGACGATGCTGGAAATGATGATCCGGCAGGGGGAGAAGCCCGAAGCGTTCGTTCCACAGGTCAAAACCCTGCGGAAATACAATTATGACCGGCTCACGAAAAACAAAACCGCCAATCTTTATGCGTCGCTCCTCTGGCGCCTCTTCGACCGGGAGGGCAATTTCCGCAGCCGGGCGGCGGAACAACTCTTCTTCGACGCGAATTGCGCCTTTCGCATCGAGACCGGGCGGTATCGGGATCTGTTCCGCTCCGGCCCCGCGTCCGGAACGATCGAAACCCTGCTAGGCTCGGCGCGCACGGACGACGAAACCTGGCTGCTGTTCCGCCGCAGCGGTGACGCCCGGATTCTGCTCGGAGCGATGCGCGACGACGGAACTGTCATTCCCTGCGTGGAAACTCCGTTGAAAAACGGAGAATTCGACGGCAACGACGATGTGATCGCCCGCCGTCCGGCTCCGTTCACCGTCAGTGAAACGCTCGCCGTGATCGGCGACAAACGGGGGAATCTGCACTGTTACGACCGGACAACGCAACAATGGACGCAGATTCCGGAGTTTCTGCCGGTGCCTCCGGTCTCGCTCGCGGTAGCTTCCGACCGGATCTGGGGACTCGGCGGCGGCAATCTCTACAAAGGGGAGTTCTGCACGCTGGTCTCCTGCGCGCCGGACGGTTCCGGCCGGAAAATCCACTTCAGCACCGCCCGCGTCGAACCGCAGAATGAACTCGACCATCTGAAGATCCGCGAGGTGAACTCCCTCCTGGAGCACGAAAACATGCTGCTCTTCGCCGTCACCACCCCGGGAAACACCATGGTCTATGCCGTTTCCCCTGTCTCCGGGGATTTCACCCGCCTCGTCCGCTTCCCCTTCTCCGGCGCCGGAATCGACATGCTGTGGCGGCAGCGGGATGAAGTCTACTGCTTCACGATGGCGCACGGAGAGCGGATCTACCGGATCGATCCGGCGCAGAAACGGGCGCAGTGGCTGTTCAACCAGAGCGGCGAACGATACCGGTTCGACGATCCGGCGGCCCGGCCGGTCGTGCTCAAGGGGGGATTCTGGCAGATGAACCGCCCCTGGTGTTTCCGCGGGAAACTTCTTTTCAGCGCGAACTGCACGCCGGGAGTGATCGATCTCGCCTCCCCGGAGCGGTCGCCGCTGCTGTGGCTGCCGGCCTGCTCCGCTCTTTTTGAACGGCCGGACGGGGTGCTGTTTCTCGGATATCAACGCTATTTCATCGTCAAGGAGAAGATATGAGGACGCTGACGCTGTCGATCTGCTGGTGTGTGCTTACGTTGGCGTTGTGCGGAACGGAAGTCGTAAACCTGTGGTCGGGGCGGCCCGTCACGCTGCCCGGTTGCGGCAAGTGGGAGATCTCCGCCGGGAACGGGCGGATTCTCGCCTCCGGCGACGGCGAAATCCGCCTGGAACTCCCGGCGCTGGAAGCCGGAACCGCTCTCGATACCGAATTGACGTTGAACGGGGAAAAACGGAAACTGCGGTTCCACTCCCCGCAGCCTCTGACCGGATGGAATCTGGTCAGCGACAACACCCTGCCGCCGCGGCAGCTGCGCCGGTTGATCGAGCTCGGAATGGGGATGCTCGCCGAGCCGCCGTCGCTGCGACCGGACGAGATCGCCGTGTCGGGCGGATTTTTCCTCTCCCCGGGCGGGACGGAGTCCCCGGGCAGTAAACTTACGCTCTGTTTCCCCGACAAACGGGATTTCCCGCTCGTGATCGGCGGAAACTGGGAGGAGTTTTCGGGGGGACGCGCTAAGAATCCCGGCGTCTTGAGCGTCTATTACGACAGAAAAGAGCTGAAACTCGATCTGAGAGGAGACTTGACGTACCTCAAACTTGAGTCTCCCGGCCGGCGAATCGTCATCATCACGCCGGATCTGGATTGGGACAACATCGATAATGTACTTTTCATCAGGCAGCTTATGGAGGAAGCAAAATGAAGAAAATCACGTTGATTCTGCTGGCGGCTCTCGCTGTTTCGGGCGTATGGGCGGAGAGTGTACAAATTCCGACCGTCGCGGTGCTGCCGTTTGAGGTGAGAGCCCGCTCCGGCGGGCAGGCCGCCGACGGCAGATCGATCGCGGAACTGGTCGGAATCGCCCTGCTGGAGACCGGTTCGGCGGAACTGGTCGAGCGCGCCGAACTCGACAAGGCTCTGGATGAACTGCAGCTCTCCGCCGTCGGACTCGTGGAGAAAGAGAGTCAGCTCAAACTCGGCAAACTCGTCGGCGCCCGGATCATCATCACCGGCTCGATGTTCCGGTCCGGCGAAAAACAGTACCTCGTCGCCAAGATTATCGGCACGGAAACCAGCCGGGTGATGGGGTGCAGTGTCTCCGGCACGGGCGAATTCGCCGAAATGACCGGGGAGATCGCACCGAAAATCGCGGCGATTCTGGAGAAACAATCGGAAAAGCTGCTGCCCGGACCGCAGAGTGTCAACTCCGTTGCGAAACAGCTGGCCGACACAGTTGCAGGCAGACAGCGCAAGGTGTTCGTCCGTGTGAAAGAGGAGATTCAGGTCGCGGTTCCCGACCCCGCGGCGGAAACCGCCCTGAAAGCGTTGCTGCTCGAACTCGGATTCGAGGTCGTGAAGCGGGAAGACCAGGCCGATTTCATCGTGACGGGCGAAGCGGTTGCCGCCCAGTCCGGATTTTACCGGAAATTCACTTCCGCCTCGGCGCGCGTGGAGCTGTCGGTCTCGGACGGCGGAAAGAAACTCCTCGCAACCGGAACGGCGAAAGAGACTCTCGCCGGCGCGACCTACGTGATCGCCGCCAAGGATTCCATCGAACAGGCGGCGCTCCGCCTCGCCGGAGAACTCTTCCCGGCCATGAAGTGATCGGACCGGGAAGCCGGCGGTGGAGAACGGCGTATTGCCGTTTCTCCCGCCGGCGGCCTTTTCTCCGAACGGCGGCTCACTTTTTCCGGCGGGATTTCTGCCGGATGGAGAAACTGCGTTCGCACAAATATGCGGTGACGCCTTGAATTCCCGTCGGGGACGCGCAGAAATTCATGCAGCTGTCCGAGGAGAGCCCCAGCTCCGCGCCGGTTGCAAAAGCGTCCTGATTCGCCGCCAGATAATCGAACTCCCAGCTGTAAACTTCCGTCTGATGCCTGATGCGATTTTTGACATCTCCGGCGGAATACTCCCGACTCGCGTTTTCCATGCCGTCGGTGATGATTACGAAAAGCACGTGTTCGGGGCGTTCGGACTCCGGCATGGCTGCCAGTTCCTGTCCCAGAGTGTCGATCGCGATGCAGACCGCATCGTTCAGAGCGGTGCAGCCGTTGCAGTGATAGTTCTCCATCAGATCGTCCTGAAACGTCGACAAATCGACGCGCTCGACGATTCGTTTCGCCCGGTCGGAGAATTGATACAGGTCAAAAACCGTTTTCCCGGGGAATTCGCGCTGTTTATTCAGAAACTCATTGAAATTTTTCTTCGTCTCGGTTTCAAGCCAGCTCATGGAGCCGGATGCGTCCAGTACGATGCAGATGTGGGTGCAGTCTTTCATGATTCCCCCCTTTTTGATTGAATTTCGTTTGCGGGCCGGTTCTGGAGATAATATGTACGCCCGCCTGTGACAAAATATGTCACAGCAACCGCGTCCGGCGGATTTTTTTCCCGAAAAATCAATCGGCGAGAGCCGCGCATCCCGCACCTGGAAACGCGGAAACGACCCGCGAAAGCGGAACGGAGAAATCGGCCGTGCCTGTCATCTGCGCACAAAACTCAAAATCCGGATCTGAGCCCGGGGATATCTCGCCCTCAGCTGGTTTTTCGCCATGGACTGGGTCAGAGCGTTGTTTAAAGTGGTGGTCGAAGTCGTCCAGGGGGCGTTCCCCTGTTTCATCTGGTATCGTACCAGATGGGAGACCGGCGTTCCCCAGGAGGCGGAGAGAATGCGGACTTTGCTGCCGGGATGCCCGGCCGAAAGCTGGTTGACCATCATCGACTCCGTCACCGCGCCGCGGAGGGAGGTGGTCACGCTCCTCCATGAACTGCTGCCCGGGGTCTGGATCTGATACTGAACCCGGACGGAGACATCCGCAGGAACGATCGCCTCCGCGGCCTTTCCCATCAGCGCACTGCCCGGGAATATCACCGCCGCCAGAATGATTCCAACCAATATTTTTTTCATGATTGCACGCCTCCTGTTCAGGTTTCAGGTTGAATCAGAGCGAAAAACAGCTATCAAAGTTACTATACAACATCGATAGCCGATTGCAAGCACCGGACGGGATTTTTCGAGGACATTCCTTCTTGTCGACCGGGGAGGGGCAAAAAAAACGGGAACCGGTTGTCCACACCGATTCCCGTCCGGATTGCCGGGATGTTCAGGAGCACTTCCCGGCTCTCCGCGGAGAATTACTGATTGCTGAAGAACTGGAATCCCGGATAAGCCTCCATTCCATGTTCCCCGAGGTCGAGTCCGCGCAGCTCCTCCTCTTCCGAGACCCGGATTCCCATCGTATGCTTGAGCACCCAGAAGATCAGGAATGCCGCAGGGAATGCCACCACGCCGACCGCCAGCACGCCGACCAGCTGCGTCCAGAAGCTGTATCCGCATTCCGGGAAAGCGAAGATGCCGACCGCAAGCGTTCCCCAGATTCCGTTGACGAGATGGACCGACAGCGCACCGACCGGGTCATCAAGCTGCAACCGGTCGAACATCAGCACTGCGGGGACCACAATCACACCGCCGACCAGGCCGATGATGATCGAGGAAGTCGGGCTCACGCAGTCCGCACCTGCCGTGATCGCCACAAGTCCGGCCAGACAGCCGTTCAAGGTCATCGAGAGATCCGGCTTGTGGAGGAAGAACATGCTGCAGAGCATCGCTCCGAGCACTCCCGCCGAGGCTCCGAACATCGTCGTGCACAGCACGAACGAGATCTTCGTCGGTTCCGCCGAGAGAATGGATCCGCCGTTGAATCCGAACCAGCCGAGCCACAGGCAGAACACACCGATCGTCGCCAGCGGCATGCTGTGACCCATGATCGGCATCGCCCGGCCGTTTACATACTTTCCGATTCTGGGCCCGAGCAGGATCACGCCCGCAAGCGCTGCCCAGCCGCCGACGCTGTGAACAAAGGTCGATCCGGCAAAATCATGGAAATTCATCCCGGCAAGCCAGCCGCCGCCCCATCCCCACGAACCGATCACCGGGTAGACGAGCATCACGTACACCAGGGTGAATACCAGGAATCCCTTGACTTTCACCCGTTCCGCCACCGCTCCCGAAACGATCGTCGCGGCGGTTGCGGCGAACATCCCCTGAAAGAAGAAGTCCGCCCAGTAGGTGAAGTGGCCGTTGTAGGCCATCGCCTCGGCGATCGTCGCGTCCGGATTCGAGCCCATCCCGAATCCCGCAAAGCCGAGGATCTTGCCGATCTTCCACGCCTCACCGGGGTACATGAGCGAGAAACCCATCACCGCGTAGGTCAGGAACCCGATCGCCGGAACGAGCGTGTTCTTGAAAAGAATGTTCGTACAGTTCTTCGCCCGGCAGAGTCCCGACTCCACCGTCGCAAAACCGAGGTGCATCAGAAAGACCAGCATACCGCCGATCAGCACCCAGAGGTTGTCAACGTAAAAAAGCGCCTGTTCCACTGTCGCTGGTTCGGCGGCCGCCTCTTCTGCTGCCGGGAGCGCCGCGGCGGCAAACAGCAATGCCGCTCCCGAAAAGATTTTCCACTTGTTTCTCATCATTTCCTGTCTCCTGCCTGTTTCATTCCGGGTTATCCGATCGCCTCCGGGCCATGTTCGCCGGTGCGGATCCGGATGCAGTCCTCCATCGGCAGAACGAAGATCTTGCCGTCTCCGATGTGGCCGGTCCGGGCTCCGGCGATGATGCCGTCGATGGTGGTTTCGACATATTCGTCGTTCACTCCGATCGCGAGTCGTACTTTCTTGAGCAGATTCACTTCGGAGATCGCACCGCGGTACGCCTCGACGTACCCTTTCTGCTGACCGCAGCCGAGTGCGTTGCTTACTGACATCTTGAAAATGCTGCGCTTGTAAAGCTCCTGCTTGACCGCATTCAGCTTTTCCGGTTTGATGTAGGCGATAATGAGTTTCATAAGCACCTCCTGGTTGTTTCGGGTTCGGCACAGTGAAAGCAAAAGGCGTGCCAAAATCTCAAAAGTGTGCTCCGGAGCGTGAAACCACGATTGCGACTCACGATGCCCCGAAACAGGGTTTTACAATTTTGTTCATATTGGAACTCGATATGACAAAAAATGTAAAACCGCTCTTTTCGCCGCGGAGGTTGAAAAAATATCGATGTCGGGCTATGTTACCACCCGGACGGAAACGCTCACACAAAGGAGGAGAGGCGGAGACGGTGGCGGAGAAACTCGGTATTTTCACCCGGTACGGAAGGCGCGGCGCATCGAGTCGTCTGCGCTATTTCGACTACAAAGACGCATTCGAGGCGGCCGGATTCTCTCCGCATTTCCACCCGTTTTTTCCGGATGCCTATCTGAAGCGGCTCTACGCGGGCAACGGAAAATCCCGTCTGCTCGCCGCGGAGGCGTTGCTGCGGCGGCTCGCAACGATGAGCGCACATCTGCCGGAGCGGCTGCTCATCGAATATGAACTGCTGCCGGAACTCGCTTTCGGGATCGAATCGCACTTCCTGCGCAACCGCCGCTACGTGTTGAATTTCGACGACAATGTCTGGCTGAAATACGAGGGCCGCGGGAGACTTGCGGAGAAATATGACCGACTCATCGCCGGTGCGGCCGGTGTGGTCTGTGCGAACGATCTCTTGCTCGAAAAGGCGCGAAAGCATAATGCGAACGTCATTAAAATTCCGACGGCGGTGAATCTGGAGTCCTACCCGGCACAGGCGCGGAAATTCCCCGATTTCACGGTCGCCTGGATCGGAACGCCGGTCACTTACGAATATCTCGAATCCCATGCCGATGCGCTCCAGTCGATGGCTCTCGCGGTGGATTTCGAGCTGCTGGTCATTGCGCGGAAAGAGCTTGCCTCGCGGGCGATTCCGGGCGTGAACATGCGGTTTGTCGACTGGTCCGCGGCGAGGGAGGGGGAACTCCTCGCCCGTTGCCATATCGGAATCATGCCGCTTCCAGCCGGAGATGCGTTCGCCGCCGGGAAGTCGGCATTCAAATTGATCGAATATCTGGCGGCGGGAGTTCCCGCCATCGCGAGTCCCGTCGGAGAAAACACGAAAGTTCTGCGGGACGGCGAAACCGGCTATCTCGCGGAAACCCCCGAAGAGTGGACCAATGCTCTGATTCGTTTGAAAGACGACACGATCCGGGGACGGTTCGCAATGAACGCCCGCCATCTGGCTTTTGAATACTCCCAGCAGAAATTCGGCCCCATCTACGCGGATTTTCTGCGCCGCGTCCTGCGCTGAAACCTCTCCCCGCAGGCAAAAAGCATCTTTTTTTCAAAACACAGCTTGACTTTATCTGTATAATTGGGTATAATATATTCAAATTATAAAATCATTTGTTCACATTTGAATAATACGGGGATTTGATGGCAGGAGACAACACCATTCCGGCGGTGGAGAAAGCTGTGGCGATCCTGAATCGGCTCGGAGAGAGCGCCGATGGGATGACGCAGGCGGAACTCGCTGCCGCTTTGAAGATCACGCCGAGCAGCTGTTACCGGATTTTGCAGACGCTGCTGGTGGCTGGTTGGATTCGGAAAACCGAGGGGAGCCGCTATGATCTCTCGTTCGGACTGCTCGGAACGGTACGCAAGCTGACGGATGGAGCGGCACATTTCCGGGCGATGATGCCGGTGCTCGAGGAGCTCGCGCAGACGACGGGTTTGTGTTGCAAGCTGTCGGTGCGGCAGGGGGAGTTTCAGATTCCGCTGCTGCGCGCCGAGTCGCCGCGGCCGATGGCGGTTTCGGGGCGGATCGGGGTGCAGTTCCCGGTTGCGGAGGGATCGGTCGGCGCGGCGCTGCTCGCTTCGACTCCGGCCGCGGAACGGGAGAAGCTCGCGCAGATCTGTGCCCGGGAGACCGGAGTGGCGGAGTCCCCGAAACTGCTGCGGGACGGGGTCGAGGCGATCCGGCGCGACGGTTACTGCTTCAACCGCGGCCGCAACCGCTGGCGGATCGATGCGATGTCCGCTCCCGTATGCAATGCCCGGGGGCGGGTGGTTGCGGCGCTGACACTGCTCGGGTACGATGAGGATTTTTCGGAAGAACGGCTCCCGTCGGTTGCGCGGGAGCTTCTCGATAAAGCGGAACAATGCGGGCGGATTTACGCACGCGCATAAAAAGAAGGAAACACTCCGGCAATGGGAAAGATCGATCCATCGACACTGAAGATCACCGACATGCGTTTTGCCGACATCGACGGCGCGCCGAAACGGTGTACGCTTCTGAAACTCTACACGAACCAGGGGCTGGTCGGTTACGGCGAAGTCCGTGACGCCTCGAGCCGCACCTACGCGGCGATGCTCAAGAGCCGCATTCTCGGAGAAAATCCGTGTAACATCGACCGGCTCTTCCGGCGGATCAAACAGTTCGGCGGCCACTCGCGGCAGGCGGGCGGCGTCTGCGGCATCGAAGTTGCGCTGTGGGATCTCGCCGGCAAGGCGTGGGGAGTGCCGGTCTGGCAGCTGCTCGGCGGGAAATTCCGCGACCGGATCCGGGTTTACTGCGACACCGACTCCGAGGGGGGCGGACGCGACATGGGCAAAGCGCTCCGGGAGCGCATGGCGCAGGGGTATACGTTCCTCAAGATGGATCTCGGGATTGAGCTGCTCATGGGGAGAGAGGGGTGTCTCTCCGCGCCGCTCGGATTCCTCGAAAAGATGCGGGAATACAAAAAAACGGTCTTTTCGACGCCGCACGGTTCGATCGATCCGCGCGCGATGCGCGGCGAGGCCTACGACCTCTTCAACACTGCGCACGGATTCACCGGCATCCATCTGACGGAAAAGGGTCTGGATTTTCTCGACGAATACATGGGGGAGGTTCGCGCCGAGATCGGGTATGAGATTCCGCTGGCGATCGACCATCTCGGGCACATTCCGGTGGAGGATTGCATCCGACTGGCGAAACGGCTTGAGAAATACAATCTCGCGTGGATGGAGGATCCGGTTCCGTGGCAGCTCACCGGCCAGTATCAGCGGATGGCGGCCGCGACGACGGTTCCGCTCGGAACGGGTGAGGACATCTATCTCAAGGAGAACTTCCGGCCGCTGCTGGAATCCGGCGCGCTCGCGATGATTCATCCGGACGTGCTGACCGCGGGCGGCATCCTGGAAACGCACAAGATCGGCGATCTTGCCGAAGAGTACGGCGTGCAGATGTCGATCCACATGGCCGAGAGTCCGATCGCGTGTCTGGCGGCGGTGCACGTTGCGGCCGCAACGCGGAACTTCATGGCGCTCGAGGTGCACTCCGTCGACGTACCGTGGTGGGCGGACCTGGTCGTGCCGCGCCTCGAGATCAAAGCCGGTGAGATCGCCGTCCCGGATGCGCCGGGGCTCGGCATCGAGGCGTTGAATGAGAAACTCATCGCGGAGAAACTCCATGCCGACTTCCCGGTCGCATGGGCCTCCACGGAAGAGTGGGATAAAGAGTGGGCCAACGATCGGCAGTGGAGCTGAAAAAAAGGGAGTGGATTTGAAATGTTCATCAAAGGGGTCAGTTTCGGGTTCATGGGGAAGAACGGCTACTACCGTTCCGAGGTCGGGCAGCGCGAGGCCGACAACATCTGTGCGACCGGTGCGAAGTGGGTCGCACTGATCGTGACGGTCGCACAGGAGCGGTACAGCTCCACGCGGATGTTTGCCGACTATGTCTACACTCCTTCCGACGTGGAACTCGCATCGATGGTGCGCAAATTTCACGCCGCCGGAGTCAAGGTTATGCTCAAGCCGATGATCGAGTGCCTCGACAGCGTCTGGCGCGGAAACATCCGTTTCCCGGAGAAGCAGATGATGATCCAGGGGATCTGCGTGGACTACTGGGCGGAGTGGTTCGGTCACTATGCCGACTGCATGGAACACTACGGCCGCTTCTGTGAAGAGAACGGAGTGGAACTCCTCTGCATCGGCTGCGAACTGCTCGGCACCGAGGATCAGGAGGCGTTCTGGCCGGGCGTGATCGACCGGGTCCGCAAAGTCTACCGCGGGCCGGTGACCTACAACGCCGACCAGCTCTGGGCAAACCGGGAGAACTGCCACGACTGGTATTCGAAACTTGATTTGCTCGGCATCAGCTTCTACACCGGGACGGAGCGGCCGAATCCGACTCCCTCCGAGATTGCCGCCGATTTGAAGGAGGCGGTGGCGCGGACTGCGGCGGTTTCGCGCAAGCTGGGAATCCCGATTTTCTTCGCCGAGTGCGGCGCACGTTCGGTGGTGGACGGTACGCGCCTGCCGTGGGCGTACACGAACAGCGGCGACTACGACGGCGCGGCGCAGGCGAACTACCTCGCCGGTGTGATCAAGGCGTTCTCCGGCTGCGACTGGTGGCGGGGACTCATGTGGTGGAAATGGGATGAGCAGCAGAAACGGCCGCACTATACGCAGCCCGGCGGGGACACCGGATTCACGATCCACGGCAAACCGGCGGAAGAAGTGTTCCGGAAGTGGTGTGCCGAATCATGAAACTTGCGATGATGCTTCCGGCGAAGCCGGATCTCAAGTGGACGCTGGCGCGTCAGGTGGGCGTGGAATACGCCGTCACGAAAGCGGCCCCGGATCTCTCCGGGCTGCCGCCGCCGTGGGAGTTCGATTCGCTGCGTGAAACCGCGCGCCGTTTCGAGGAACAGGGGTTCCGCCTCTGCGCGCTCGAGGGAGATGAGTTCGACATGAGCCGGATCAAACTCGGGCTGCCGGGGCGCGATGAGGACATCGAACACTACCGGATGCTGCTGCGCAACATGGGGCGGCTCGGAATCGGGCTGCTCTGCTACAATTTCATGGCCGGAGTCGGCTGGTTCCGAACCCGCTTCGACCGACCGGAGCGCGGCGGCGCACTCACAAGCGAGTTCAACCGTGCGGAGCTCCCGCCGGAGCCGGAAGAACCGGTCGTGACACATGAACAGATGTGGCGCAATTACGAATATTTTCTGCGCGCGGTGCTCCCGGTCGCGGAGGAGGCGGGTGTGAAACTCGGACTTCATCCCGATGATCCGCCCATTCCGCAGCTGCGCGGCTACAGCCGGATCTTCACGTCGGCCGACGCATACCGGCGCGCGCTCGCCCTTGTGGAGAGTCCGTGCCACGGCGTGACGTTCTGTCAGGCGACATTCCTGGCGATGGGGGAGGATGTCTTTGCGCTGGCGCAGGAGTTCTGCCGGAAGAAGAAGCTGTTCTTCTTCCATTTTCGCGACATCGAAGGGAGTGCGGAGCACTTTCACGAGACGTTCCATGACAACGGACCGACCGACATGCCCGCGCTGCTCGCCCTGCTGCGCGCCAACGGGTTTGACGGTCTCGTCCGTCCCGACCACACGCCGACCCTCGCGGGCGAGCGCAACGACAACCCCGGCTACGAGATGCTCGGAAATCTCTTTGCCGTCGGCTATATTCGCGGAATACTTGACACCTTGAACCTCAAATAACATAAGGATTGCAGTCATGACACACTATCAGAAGCCGCAGCTTTCCCGGGAGGAGATCGATGCCGCGTTTTCGGACGCCTACCGGGCACTCTGGAATGACGACGAACAGCGCCGGATCGACGCCGACATCGAGAAGAATCGCAAGGCCGACGGCGAGTTTCAGCTGCCGGCTTCCGCCGCCGGACGCGAGGTCCGGGCCGAACAGCTTTCTCACGACTTCATCTTCGGCGCGCACATCTTCAACTTCGATCAGCTCGGCAGCGACGAGTGCAATGCGCGTTACAAGGAGCTTTACGGGACGCTCTTCAACTCTGCGACGATCGCGTTCTACTGGAAAACGCTCGAACTGGAGGAGGGTCGTCCCCGTTTCCGCCCGGAATACCGCGATACGGCGGAGTTCTGGAACCGCTGCCCCGATCCGAAACACCAGCCGCACTGGCGGCGTCCGGCGGTCGATCCGGTTGTGGAGTTCTGTCTCTCGAAAGGAATCCGCCTGCACGGACATACGCTCGTATGGGGGAACAACCGCTGGCAGATTCCGGACTGGCTCATCAACCGGATTCCATTCAAATTTTTGAAGAAAGCGAACCTCGAACGCAATCCGAACGATGACACTCTGCTTAGTGAGGCGGCCGCCTTTGCGTTCGAGGGGATGACCGCCAGCGAGATGGAGCGGGCTCTCCCCGAGTACACGACGCTTCTGAACACGCTTATGGCGAAACGGATCATCGAGATCGCCATGCGTTACGGCGACAAAATCGACAGCTGGGACGTCGTCAACGAGAGCGCCACCGATTATGGCCGCGGCAACATGATCCCCGGTGCGAAGCTCTGCAAAAGCTGTTACGGTCCGATGCCGGGCGACTACACGTATCGCGGGTTCAAATTCGCCGAGGGCGTGTTCCCGGCGGAGGCGAAACTCAATATCAACGACTACAATCTCAGCGAAGACTACGTGAAGCAGGTTCGCAATTTGCGTGCGCGCGGCTGCAAGATCGACATCATGGGCGCGCAGATGCACCTCTTCGATCCGCAGACCTGTCAGGACATCGCCGACGGGAAGAGTCTCGTGCAGTCGCCGCGTGAAGTCCGCGAGACGATGGAACGCATCTCCCGCGCAGGATTGCCGATCCATCTTTCGGAGATCACGATCACTTCTCCCGGCGGCGACCGTCGCGGCGAGATCGTACAGGCCGGGATTGCGCGCAACCTTTACCGGCTCTGGTTCAGTCTTGAGCCGATGATGGGGATCACCTGGTGGAACGTCGTGGACGGCTGCGGGGCGCCGGGCGAACCGGCGGTCTCCGGACTCTTCACGCGGGCGATGAAGCCGAAACTCTCGTATTTCGCGTTGGAAAATCTGATTCATCACGAATGGCACACGGACACGGTCAGCAGGGCCGATGCGGAAGGAATCGTCTCATTCCGCGGTTTCCGCGGCAACTACCGGCTCAGCTGGACCGCCGCGGACGGCAGTGAGGAGTCGATGGTCTGCCATTTGAAATAACAGCAAGGAGAAAAACAATGCCCTCTCTTCAAGACATGAGACAGAAAGCAAAAGAAGCCGGACTTATGAAACTCGACCGGCTGATTGCGACTCGCCAGCACATTCCGTCGAACGATTTCCCGATTCCGGTCGCGGAGTTGTGCGAACGCTACGAAAAACTCTACACCGGCTGCATCAACGATGTTCTGCGCGAGCTGTGTTTGTTGAATCAGGCGCTGCCGTCGGACATCATGCCTTTGCGCGATGAGATGACCGTCTGCGGGGAGGCGTTCACCGTTAAGAGCGCTCCGAACGTGATGATCGAGGGCGAGATGACGTTTCGGGCGCAGATGCTCGACGACATGAAGCCCGGCGGGCTCGTGGTCTGGGATACCTCCGACGATACCGAGGCGTCGCTCTGGGGCGGCGTGATGACCGCCACGGCGATCTCGAAAGGAATCCGCGGAGCGGTGATCTCGGGCGGGATCCGCGATACAAAGCAGATCCTCGAGCAGAATTTTCCGCTCTTTTACAAATATCGCACGAGCAACGGCTCACTCGGCCGCTGCATGATCACGCACTACCAGGTTCCGGTGCGGATCGGGAAAGTGACGGTCCGTCCCGGCGACATCATTTTCGGCGACATCGACGGCGTGCTCTGCATTCCGCGTGAAATCGCGTATGATGTTCTGCTGCGCGCCGAGGGAATCGGTCGCAACGAGATCGATATCTTCTCCTGGGTTCACCAGGGGGATACGATTTCGGAGATCATCGAGAAAGGCGGGTACTTCTGATGACCGGGTCGATCGAAGCGATGTTCCGGGTGGATGGCCGCACCGCGCTCGTGACCGGTTCCTCGCGCGGAATCGGCCGCGAAATCGCGCGGACGCTTTCCCGTGCGGGGGCCTCGGTGCTCGTTCACGGCAGCCGGGAGAGCGACGCGCTCCGGGAAGCGGCGGCGGAGTGCGGCGCGGTTCCGGTCGTTGGAGACCTCACCTCGCCGCAGGGGGTCGAAGCGGTGATTCGCACATGCCGCGAGAGGGGCGTCGATCCGGATATCCTCGTATTGAACGCCTCCGTCCAGAGATATGTGGAGCTCGGAGAGTTCGACGAAGCGGAGTTTCAGCGGGAGTTTCAGGCGAACACGGCTGCGTCGTTCCGGCTCATTGAGGCGTTTTCCCCCGCGATGCGCGAAAAGCGGTGGGGACGGATCATCACGGTCGGGAGCGTGAATCAGCTCCGGCCGTCGCCCCGGCTTACGCTCTACTCCGCGACGAAAGCTGCGCAGATGAGTCTGACGGCGAATTTTGCGAAGACGCTCGCCCCGCATGGCGTGACGGTCAACTGCCTTGTGCCGGGAGTGATCCTGACCGACCGCAACACGGAGGCGCTGAAAGACGCCGCCTATCGGGAGAAAGTGCGTTCCGCCATTCCGGTCGGTTTCTTCGGCGAATCCAGTGACTGTGCGGGAGCTGCGCTGCTGCTGGCATCCGATGCCGGGCGCTATATCGCCGGGATTGAACTTCCGGTGACGGGCGGCATGCATTTGTGAATTTTGTGCGGTTCCCGGTTTGATTCCGGGGGATTTCATGCTACTTTATAAGGAGCGTAACATTCACTTATTCAAGGATCATTCATGAAACCGCATGCCATAATTCTCTGCCAGTCTGAAGAGCGTGTCCACTATGTTTATACTCCGGAACAGATCGAACGGATCGCCGGATTGACCGAATTGCGTCCCGGGGTTTTCACGGAGGAGATGCTCGCGCAGGGAGATTTCAGCGATGTTGAGCTGATTTTTTCGACCTGGGGGATGCCGGCGCTCTCCGTCGAGCAGATTGCGCGGATGCCGAAGCTCAAGGCGCTTTTCTACGCGGCCGGGGCGACGGACGGATTTGCGCGGCCGTTCTTTGAGCGCGGTGTGAAAGTGGTGAGCGCCTGGCAGGCGAACGCGATTCCGGTTGCGGAGTTCTGCTATGCGCAGATTCTGCTCGCCCTGAAAGGGTATTTCCGCAACACACGCAATTTGAAGTGTCGCGCCGACTGGGAGAAAGCGCACAAGATGGCCGGTCCCGGCTGTTACGGAGAAACCGTCGCCCTCATCGGCGCCGGCGCGATTTCCACGTTGACGAAGAAGATGCTCGAGCAGAACAAGGTCAATGTCATCGTCATTCCGTCGCGGGCGGAACATCGGACGATTTCACTTGAGGAGGCGTTCTCCCGGGCGTTCGTCGTGAGCAACCATCTGCCGAACCGGAACGACAACATCGGCGTTCTGAACGGAAAACTGTTCGAGTCGATGCGTGAGGGTGCGGTTTTCATCAACACCGGCCGCGGCGCGCAGGTCAATGAGAGCGAGCTTATTGCCGTGCTTGAGAAACGTCCGGATCTGACCGCGCTGCTCGATGTGATGCACCCGGAGCCGCCGGAGGAGGGGTCGAAACTCTACACGCTGCCGAACGTCCGGCTCACGACTCACATCGCCGGATCGATCAACGATGAAGTCCATCGCATGGCCGACTATGTGATCGAGGAGCTTGAGCGCTTTCTGGCGGGGGAGAAACTGTTGTATGAGGTTTGCGAGTCGATGCTTCTGACCAGCCGCTGACGCGGTCCGGATAACCACGGAGGAGGCGCCATGAGAAAACTCTTTTCCGCGCTCGTGTCCGCAGTTGTGCTGTTTTGCGCGGCATATGCGGCGGAGCTTGATCCGCTGCTCCGCGACGGGGCGGGGGAACTCTGGAAGATGTCCGGCGAGTCGGTCGTACGCGCCGTTCCGGACACGTTCACGTGGATGGATCAGGCGCACAGCCGCCTCCGGTTCAATGCCCGCACGAGCCGGAAAATCCTGTCGCTGTTCGGTAAAAATGTGCAGGAGGCGATTTTCGATTTCCGGGGCGGTCGGGTCGTTTCGCTGAGCGTCTCCGTCTACAACCGCGGCGATGCGGGCAATATCGGGAAGAAACCGTTCGAGAAGATGCTCGAGGAGCTGCGGGAACAGATCCAGAACGTCGCCGGCGCGAAGCTGCGCCCCATGAGCCAGAATGCGACGGTGAGCGGTTCCCGGCTGCGGTCGCTGGTCTGGAAAACGGGCCGGAGCGACATCGTGCTGCGCTGGAGTCTTTCGCGCAATCTGCCGGAGTATATTGCGGTCGACTTTTATCCGCCCGGCCGGGCTCCGAGGAGTCTGAAAGACGGGATCAAGACCACGGTCGGCAGTTCGGAACTTGAGGCGAAAGTGAAAACCGATGCCGATGGTTCGCGTTATATGCTCATTCCGATGGTCGACCAGGGGGCGAAAGGATATTGTGTCGCTGCGACGGTTGAACGGGTGCTGCGTTACTACGGGTCGAATCTCGATCAGCATGTGATTGCGAAACTTGCGGAATCCGATGCCGACCGGGGGACCAGCATCAACAAGCTCGTCGATGTGCTTGAGAGCAATCAGAACAAGCTCGGGATTCGCTTCAAGCAGCTCTACCGGTATGAGCTCGACAACTTCAACGATCTCAAGAAAGTCATCAAGGACTACAATTCGATTGCCCGGCGCAGAGATCAGAAGAAGATCGATCTGGACGACTATCTTTTCGTTGTCGGACGCAGCCGCTACCTCGATTTCGGAAGTCTGATGAAAGCGTTGGATTTCAATATCTTCCGTGAAGTCCGCATGCAGGAGAGCCGGGATTGCCGGGAGTTTTTCGAGACGGTTCGGGAGAATATCGACAATGGCGTTCCGCTGTGCTGGTCGACTTTCATCATTCCCGGGGTTGGAGATACCAACAGCTCGGAGTTCGGCATGCACATGCGCATCATCACCGGATACAACGACAAGACCGGGGAGATCATCTTCTCCGACAGCTGGGGCGCCGGACACGAGAAGAAGAGCTTGAAGAACGAGGATGCCTGGAGCATCACCGTGAATCTCGTCTCGCTTGAACCGCGCCGCAAGTGAGCCCGGAGCGGAGCAGGGAGGTGGAGAAATGCTTGGATTCATGAAAGCGGTCGCGCGCGAAGCGGGCCGTACGGCCATGACCTATTTCGAGGGAATCCGGCCGAACGATGTTCATGCGAAAGCGTCGCCGAAAGATCTGGTGTCGGCGGCGGACGTCGCCGTGGAACAGCTGATCGTCAGGCGGATTCGGGAACGGTTTCCGGGGCATGGAATATTCGGAGAGGAGTCCGGAGTCAGTAATTCCGGTTCGGAATTCTGCTGGATCATCGATCCGATTGACGGGACGCAGTCGTTCGTCAAGCATCATCCTTTTTTTGCGATTTCGATCGCGTTCTGCCGGGGGCGAAAGCCGCTTGCCGGGGTGGTTTATGCGCCTGCGCTCAACGATCTTTTCGCCGCGGAATCGGGGCAGGGGGCGGTGTGGAACGACGAACCGATCCATGCGTCGCGCTGCCCGACTCCCGGAGAAGCCGCCTGTGTGACGGGTTTCGCCTGCGTCCGGGCCGGGAGAAAGGTCAATAATCTGCCCTATTTTTCGCGGATCGTCCCGCAGGTGCGCGACATCAAGCGTTCGGGTTCGGCCGCGCTCGATCTGGCGATGACCGGTGCGGGTGTCTACGATGCGTACTGGGAGATGGCGCTGCAGCCTTACGACGTCGCCGCCGGGGCGCTGATCGCGGAGGAGGCGGGGGCGCTCGTGCGCGACCTGCGCGGCGGATTCCGGTATCCGGAACAGGGGATCATCGCCGCGAATCCGGCTCTGCTGGTGAAGTTCCTCGACTTTTTCTCGGATCTGCCGGAGAGCCTATGCTGACCAGAGAGCTGCTGCGGTTCCGGAAACGGAATGGTTTTCAGCCAGCGTTTCTCAATCCGGCCGACCCGAAACTTCTGGAATTCGCCTCGGAGCTGCTGGCGCTCTATGCGGAGGCGGCCGCGGGGAATATGCGTCGTTCCGAGCTGGAGGAGCTGGTGAGCGTGCAGCTGCAGGGCGCGCGGGATCGGAAACTCGCGGAGGGGTTGAATAAACTCATTCTCGACCGTTGTTCATTCGATCCGGTGCGGTTCATCGACTACCCGGCCGAACGGAAACGGCTTTTTCTCGCCGCCTCCGAGGCGCTGCCGCAGGCGGAGGGAAGTCTGGAACTCTACCGGGAGAAACTGCTTGCGACAGAGGGTGCGGCGGAGTTCATGGCCGCCGACATCTACGGCGATCTGCCGGACAACGAACGCATGACGGGCTGGAAAGCGCTTTATCCGGGCGAGCTTCTGAACCGTTACAATCTTGCGCTCGTGCAGGGGCTGCTGATCTATTCCGATGAGCTTGAAATTGCGGTGTCGGACTCGAATCCGGCGGAGTTGCGCCGGCTCTTCAAATATCTGCGTTTTTTCCGGCTGCTGGCTGAAATTTCGCGCCGGACGGCGGATGGTCGGTCGATGGAGATTCTGCTGCGGATTTCGGGGCCGTTTGCGATTTTCGCAAACACGCGCAAGTACGCGCTGCTGCTGGCGGAGTTTTTTCCCGCGGTCGTGAATCTCGAGAAGTGGAATCTTGCCGCGAAGATCCGGATCGGGGAGAACCGGGGGGAACTCAGACTCGACCAGAAGAGCGGGCTGGTTTCGCATTACCGCAATTTTTCGAGTTACGTTCCGGAGGAGATCCGGATGTTTCACCGTCTGTTCCGGGAGCAGTCGGAAGAGTGGCGGATCGTCGGGGAGTCGCCGTTCATCGACGGCGGCGGGCAGGAGATCGTTTTCCCGGATCTCTCGTTCCGGCGCGAATCCGACGGGCTCACGCTTCATCTGGAGCTGTTCCACCGCTGGCACCGGGGGCAGCTCGACCGGCGGCTCGAGCTTCTCGAGCGTGATCCGGAGATTCCGCTGCTCCTCGGCGTCGACCGGGCTCTCGCGGACGATGAGGCGTGGAAGTCTCTGACGGAGCAGCAGCACCCCGCTCTGGCCGGGAGGATGTTCCGTTTCCGCGATTTTCCCGGCGTGGAGCGTGTGACCCGCCTGCTCAATGCGTTCGCCGCGGCGGCGCCTGAAAGGAAAAAGACGCAGAGCTGAGGCGGCGCGGCGTTTTTGTCGACGGATTCGATCTCAATTTACCGAAGTCGGCTTGAAAAAACGGGTTTTTCATGGTATTTTAAAAGAACACGCTCTAATCAATTTCAGGAGGGTTCATAAAATGGCGGTTTACAATTTTGCGGCCGGTCCGGCGATGTTGCCGAAGCCGGTTATGGAAAAGGCTCAGGCCGAATTCACGAATTATCAGGGCAGCGGCAGCGGTCTTATGGAACTCTCTCACCGCGGCAAGCTTTTCGAGCCGGTTCTGCACCGTGCCGAAGCGAATGTCCGTGAGCTGCTGAACGTTTCCGACGACTATGCGGTTCTCTTCATTCAGGGCGGCGCGAGCATGCAGTTTGCGATGATCGCGATGAATCTCCTGAACGGCGGCGTCGCGGATTACGTCGATACCGGTGTCTGGAGCTCCAAGGCGCTGAAAGAGGCGAAGATGTTCGGGACGGTGAATGTCGTTGCGTCGAGCAAGGAGACGAAGTACGATCACATTCCGGCCGAGTCCGAGTGGAAGCGCACCGCGGACGCTGCTTACATGCACATCACGAGCAACAACACGATCGCCGGTACGCGCTACACGAAGCTGCCGAAGCCGACTCCGGGTGTTCCGCTGCTCGCTGACATGTCCAGTGACATCATGTCCCGTCCGTTCGATATGAACGACTTCGGTATGGTTTACGCCGGTGCTCAGAAGAATCTCGGTCCCTCCGGCATGGCGTTGGTCATCATGCGCAAGGATCTGGCGGCGCGCACCGACGACAGCAAGGTGCCGACGATGCTGCGTTACAGCACCTACATCGACAACGATTCGATGTTCAACACCCCGCCGACCTTTGCGATCTACATGCTCGCACTCGTGACCGACTGGCTCAAGGAGCAGGGCGGGCTGAGCGTCATGGAGAAGATCAACAACGAGAAAGCGGCCTATTTGTACGACTTCCTCGACAACTCCACGTTCTACAAGAGCCCGGTCGCGAAAGCGGACCGTTCGATCATGAACGTCGTTTTCCGTACGCCGAGCGATGAGCTCGACGCGGCTTTCGTGAAGGAGGCGAAGGAGAACGGGCTGACCGAGCTCAAGGGGCACCGTCTTGTCGGCGGCTGCCGCGCGAGCATCTACAACGCGATGCCGCTCGAGGGCGTGAAAGCGCTGGTCGAGTTCATGAAGAAGTTCGAGCTTGCGAACAAGTAAGCGGCGGAACTGCAAAAAAAGCCCGGATGCGTGAAAGCGTCCGGGCTTTTTTATGCTCAAAACAGCGGGAGCGGATAGGATTCCGCCGGTTCGACCGGGGTTTCGGGCGGCCGGTCGAGAAAGGCGTTCACCGCGATCCGGAGATCGTTTGCGTAAATGCTTCTTTTCCGCGGATCGGACTCCTGCCGGATCAGTTGAGTGACCGGGAAGACGACTGCCCGGCCGTCTCCGCGCACCACGGAGCGCATCAGTCGGTACGCGGCGCGGGTGGCGCGGGTGACGCCGTCCGCTTTTTCAAGTTCGACGGTCAGCAGCAGTGAGGTTTCGGAAATCGGATTTTTCCGGCTCTCCGGCGACTCGCCCGGATAGCCGGCGAAATTTCCGAGGGAATAGAAGAGCGGCGCGCCGCCGGTAAGATCCGCTTTCTGTACGACATGCGGATGGTTGCCGACGATCAGATCGGCGCCGAACAAGCGGAGTTGATTTGCGATGAACTCCGTGAACGGGTCGGGCAGAGGATTGTACTGGCCGCCGCAGTGCAGCAGAACGATCACGAAATCCGCATCGGCTTCGCGGCAGTTCCGAATCTGCGCCCGGAGCTGCTCAAGCTGTGGCGGCGGACACTCCCGTGTCCGGTTGAGCCGCATGGCTTCGGCGATTTTTTCGGGAGAGTCGAGCAGATGGATCGCTCCCGGCCGCGTCTCCTGAGGCTGGAGCAGATTCACCGCATACTCCTCATCATCCCGGAGAAAGATCCCGTTGGCAAAACTGTTGGTCCCGTAGGTGCAGGAGAGGAACGCCGTGCGTATGCCGTTGATCTCCCGGAGGCAGACGCGCTCACGCTCCCCGGGGGAGCGCGCGGTTCCGGTGTGGGAAATCCCCTCCCGGTCAAGAACGTCGAGCGTTCGCTTCAGCCCGGGAAGTTCGCGGTCGAGACAGTGGTTGTTCGCGGTTGAGACCAGATCGAATCCGGCGGATGCGAGCATCCGGGCGAAATCGTCGGGCGTATTGAAGGAATAGAGTTCGGAGGTGTATCCAGCTTCCTTTCCCGCGAATAGAGTTTCGAGGTTTCCCACGAGAAAATCCGCCGCGGCGAGCACCTCCGCCGCCGGTTCCAGGATCGGCCGGAATTCAAAACCGGAATCGGTTCGGCAGGCGGCGAGTTGTTCCCGGTGGCACAGAATGTCGCCCGTGAATGATAGAGAGGCCTTTTGAGTGTTCATTTTATTTTCCATTGTTTTCCGTAAGATAACGATAAACGGCTCGGGCGATGGAGGCTCCATAGGCGAGCATGGCGTTTCGGTCCACAGTGACTTCCCCGAAGTTTGCGAACGGAATCTCGATGGTCTGGGCGTTGCGCACGAACGGCAGTCCGGCGGCATAGTGCTTGATGGTTTTCCCCTGCGTGTAGTTCTGCGCGGTGTTCCACGAGGTTCCGAACGGGATGTCGTTTTTCTTGAAATAAGGGGCCTGCGGAATCCGTTCCGCTTCGAGCAGATCTGCGAAGCGATCCATCTCCCGGTCGAGGTGTTCGATTCCGGTCCCGACCATGTACGAGACTTCGTTCGTCTCACCGCCGCGGATCCACGGACAGTGCAGATCGAGCACGAATGCGGGCTTTTCACGATCGAGCAGTTTGCGCAATGCGATCGTTTCGGGATAGATTCCGGGCTCCTGGTAGTCGCGCGCATGATCGTGCGGGATGCGGTTTTTGCCCTGGTCGCCATCCTCGACGCCGTCCTTGTCCGTGAACGGAACCGCGAATACCGCAAAACGCTGCCGGAATGAACGGCCGAACGCATCGTCGGCGAGCACGGCGCGCAGGAATCCCTCGAGCGCGTGAGTCGCCATCGTCTCGCCGGCGTGGTGACGGCTGGTGAGAAGAATGGAGGTTTTCGGGTTTCCCTCACGGATCGTGAGCAGTTCCACATCGCGCCCCTTGCGGCTTTGACAGAGCGTGCCGGGATGCATCGCACCGTGATCGGAAAATTCCGCAAGAAACGTCTCCCAGTTGTTCTGCAGATACTGCATCGTCTGGCAGAAGATCAGCTCTTCCCCTGGCTCGTTGCAGGTGTATTCAAACTCCCGGTCGCTCTCATGCGTGGCGGCATCCAGCCATTTCCAGCTTTTCCCGCCGTCGCGGCTGACAGCGGGACCGCGGGTACCGACCTTGCCGCCCCGGGTGAAACGGAAACGATAGAGCCCTTTTTCCGGAAACTTCACCTTGAAACACCAGTAGAACCAGTCTGTAGACGTGTCCCGCAGTTCCACGTCGAGTTCGACATCGTGCCCGTTTACGGAAACAACCTGGATGTTTCCCGCCGGAACTTTGTTGGTAATCATGAAACCGTTCCTTTCCTTGTTCGACTCCTCCACCGTGGAGTGATTGTCCCGAATCTGCGACTGCAATTTGTCCGTCAAAAGCAAATCTCCCCCTGCAACCGCCAGAGGAAATGCCAGAATCGCAGCCATACACTTCTCTGTCAACGTCATAAGAACTCCTTTACAATAAAATCCTGTCGTTGTTCGGAATCACAGCGTATGATCCGCCTCTCTTTCCGGATGCGGGGTGCCGCTGCGTCTCTATTTCGTCTTCTTTTGTTTCGATGCGCTTCCCGTCAATATCCAGCGACATGTTATATTTCTCCGTCGATCGGTGGACAGCCGTATTTTTCCCGTACCAGAGCGATCATGGCGCGCAGCGGCGGGGAGAACGGCCGCGCCGGGTTCACGAGAAAACCGGTTTCGACTTCGCAGCCCGTGTCGAACGGAGGTACGGCGATTCCCGGCGGGAGGCTGCCGAGATAGTAGTCCGGGATGATCGAGAATCCAAGGTTGCGCTGCACATATGCGATCAGCGTGGTCGTGTACCGCGATTCAATCCGGAACCGGTTTTTTTCGAGATACGGCATTTTCCGGAAAACCGTGCTCCGGATCGAGTCGTAGGAGTGGGCGAGAAACGGCTCTTCGGTCAGCCGCTCCGGTGTGATCTCCCGGCATTGCGCGAGCGGAGAGAGCACGGAGCAGATGAGGACCAGCCGGTTACGATACATCGGCACATAAAGCAGGTCGTTTCCTCCGTATCCCTGAACGCCGAACATGATGTCGAGCGAGTCGTTCCGCAGATCCTCGAGGAAAGAATCCCGTTCCTGAACGGATGGATCAATGCGCGGATAGCGGCGCATGAGTTCCGTGATGAGCTCCGGCACCACGGCTCCGGACGTGTAGGGCCCGCAGCCGATCCGGAGCGGCCCGGAAACTTCGCCGACAAAGGCTCGAAGTTCGGCGGGGAGATTGTGGAACGCGCCGAGCAGGGCGTCGGCGCGCTGATGGAGAAACTCTCCGGCCGGAGTCGGCACCAGCCGATTGCCGCTGCGGCGGAAGAGTCGGCAGTTGAGTTCATTTTCCAGCAGCCGGAGCTGTTTGCTCACTGCGGGCTGGGTGATGAAAAGCCGGCGCGCCGCTTCGGTTACGCTGCCGCACTCCATTACTTTCCGGAAATAGTCGAGTTGTATGAAATTCATTTTCCCCTCCGGGATGTTCCATCTTCAGGTAATATATCCCGATTTGGGGAAAATGAAAATGAATTCTTTTGATCCTGTTTATAACCGTGCGGTTATGGATTGAGTTCCGGTTTCAGATCGAAGAGGCGGCACATGGCGTCGAACCGGGCGAGGGGGCCGGGGCCGAATTTTTCGAGCGAACGGCGGATGCGCGGAAGGGATTTTTCCTGCATGTCGCCGGATTTGGAGTAGAATTTGTCGGCGAGGCAGATGAGGATTTCCTCCGGGGTTTCGGGCAGGAAATCCCGCTCCGGGATTGGCAGCTGCTCTTTGCGCACTTCTTCGGCGGTGATGCCGCTGCCGGTGTGGCGTTCGCAGATGCGGGCAAATGGTTCGAGGTCGATTTCATACTGTCCGGCATATTCGCGCAGCATATTTGCGCCGATGATGCCGTGGGCGAGATAAGGCTCCGGGCCGTTGCAGAGGATTTTCGGCGCGTGACAGTGCACGATCCCGATATCGTGCAGCATGGCGCCGGTCTCGACGAGAGCGAGGTCGAGGTTCATGGCTCTGCCCGCCGGGGTGTCGGCGAGTTCGAGCGCCTTGTCGCGCACCTGCGTGCTGTGCGTGAGGAGCAGTCGGCGCAGCGGGCTCTCCTCCGGATAAAAGTGTCGGAGAATCGGACGGGGATCGATGTTGTTCATATTGCTTCGTCCTGGATGGTTTTGTTTTTTTTACTGGACAAATTCATTTTCAAACGTGTGAACTCTTTGAGCGGGAGGGATAACCCGATTCGCCGAGGCGGCGGAATACCGCCGGGGAACAGTGCATGAGTGCGGAAAAGACCCGCGTGAAGTGATAACGGTCCGCAAAGCCGCATTGTTCGGCGATCTCCTCGATCGAGCGATTGCTGTAATGCAGCAGCCGGCAGCCGTGTTCGATCCGCAGCCGCCGCGAAAGCTGCTGTGGAGACTCCCCGCAGCAGCGCCGGAAGAGACGCACGAAACTCTCCCGGGTCAATCCCGCCGCGGCAGCAAGTTCGCTGTTTTTCGGCGGATCGTCCAGACGTTCCGCGATCAGTTTCCCGGCCCGGGAGATGCGCGGATCGCCGGGCGTGACAAGCGTGAGATTTTCCGGCGGCAGTTCCAGCAGCGCCTCCAGCAGCAGAGATTCGGCGATGACCGCGCGCCGGCAGGCCATTTCCGGTTCCGGGAGCAGGCGGCGGAACTCCTCCCATCGCTCCCGCCACTCCGGCCGCAGCGGAATCCGGTGGATGCGCGGCTGCGGCGGCTGAAGCTGTTCCGGGAGATTGAAATGAATGTAGTATTGGGAAAACGGTCTCTCCGCCCGGGTCGAAAACACATGATAGCCGGGGATGAGCGTGATCTGTTCCGGCACAAGTTCGACACTGCCGCCGTCGCAGTCGAGGACTCCGCCCGGTTCCGGATTCCAGTAATAGCGCCAGAACGGCGTGTAGAGATTGCGCTGGATCCAGGGATAGATTCCCTCCGCAAAAGCGATCAGGTGAATCCTCGGACGCGGAAAATTCATCTCTTCCATGCGTAAAAATCCCCCGCTTGCAACAAACAGATACAAATTCCCGGATAATATCCATTCCTTTTCCGGAAAAATCAAGTATACTATTCTGAAAAACTGGAGGATTTCGCATGAAACTAAGTCAAGCCGCTTTCGCTCTCAAGACCGGGGGATTGAGCGACCCGATTGGAATCGATGTTCGCAATCCGGAACTTTCGTGGCGTTGTCCCGGTCCGCAGACCGCCTGGCAGATCCGCGCCGCAGCGACGGCGGAGTCGCTCGAAAACGGCCCGTATCTGTGGGACTCCGGCCGGGTCGAGGGGAAGCGAAGCCATCACCACCCCTACGGCGGCGCGCCGCTCGCGAGTCGCGAACGGGTCTGGTGGCAGGTGCGGGTCTGGTGCAGAGGGGGAGAGCCGTCCGTCTGGAGCGAACCGGCTTTCTTCGAGGCGGGTCTCCTTGAACATTCCGACTGGCAGTGTGTCTGGATCGGATTCCCCGGTGCGTGGTCCGGATGCGGGCGCTGTTTTCAGGCGAAGTTCGAGGCTCCGGAAACGGTTCGCAAAGCCCGGCTCTACATCGCCGGGCTCGGCTGGTTCGAGAGTTTTTTGAATGGCCGCCGTCTCGGAGACGCGGTGCTCGATCCCGCGCCGACCGATGAATCGAAGAGCGTGATCTACCGTGTGTTCGATCTCGGAGGAGTGCTGCAGCCCGGCGGGAATGTGCTCGCCGTCCATGCGGGCGCAGGGTGGTACGTCTCGCCGATCACGCGCTTTCAGCTTGAACTTGACGGAGAAGTCGTTTTGAAAACTCGCCCGTTCGGCTACCTCTGCGGCCCCTCCGGCGTGACCCGGAACAGCATCTACGGCGGCGAGGAGTACGACGCCCGGCTCGAACCCGATCCGGCCTGGAAACTTCCCGGCGGACCGCAGCTGCCTCCCGGCCGCGGGAGCTGTCGCGTCGCGCCGCCCGCCGGCAGGATGCGCGGCGCGATGTGCGAACCGATCCGCGAACTCATGGAGCTGCCGGTGAAGAGTTGGAATGCGCTGCCGGACGGCCGTTTCGTCGCCGATTTCGGGCAGAATTTCGCCGGATACTGCCGGCTTCGGGTCAAGGCGCCGTCCGGTACCCGGATCGCGCTGCGCTTCGGCGAGTTTCTCGACGGGGACGGCGGCGTCAATCAGGAGAATCTGCTCGGCGACCACGCCGTCGACGTCTACACCGCCTGCGGCGCGGAGGAGGGCGAGGAGTGGAAGCCGTCGTTCACGTACCACGGATTCCGCTACGTCGAGGTCATCGGGCTGCCCGGCGCGCCGGACGAACGGACGCTCACGGGAATCGTCGTCGGGACGGATTGCCGCCCGGTCGGGCGATTCCGCACCGACAACGACCTCGTGAACCGGATTGAGACGATGGTCAGGTGGACCGAACGCAGCAATCTGCACGGCGTCCCCACCGACTGCCCGCAGCGAACCGAACGCATGGGGTGGCTGAACGACATGATGGCACGTTGTGAGTGCGCGCTGTTTCACTTTGACGAAGCGAATCTGCTGCGCAAATGGCTGCGCGACATCGCCGAGGCGCAGGATCCGGAGACCGGTTTCGTGCCGATGACGGCGCCGTGCCACTGGACGCCGGACGAGGTCGATCCGGTCTGTTCGAGTTTCGTCGAAACGGCCTGGTATCTGCACCTTTACTGCGGAGAGCGGGCGCTTCTGCGCGAACTTTTCCCGCACTTTCTCGCCTGGTGCAACTGCCTCGAACATGCGGCGGAAAATCACATTCTGCTGCGGGGCGGCGAGATCGGCGACTGGGTGCCGCCGGTGGAATTCAGCGCTCCGGGGAGCTGCCGCAGCGGTCTGGTTCCGAAAGAGCTGGTCGCGACTGCGCTGTACGGGTACACCGTTTCGCTGACGGCGCGGATCGCCGCGTTTCTCGGCGAGCGAGGGGAGGCCGATCGGCTCGAACGGCAGTTCGCGGCGATTCGGGCGGCGTTTCACGGTCGCTTCCACCGCGGGGAGGGGCGTTATGAATCCGATTCGCAGGCGGCTTACTGTTACGCGCTTTACTGCGATATGGTGCCGGTGGAGCTGCGCGGGGCGGCGTTCGCCCATCTTGTTGCGCGGTTTGAGGCGGACGGCCGGAAGCTCACGACCGGGAACATCGGGACGAAATATCTGCTCGAGATCCTCTCGCACTTCGGCCGCTCCGATCTCGCGTTCGGCATGGTGAATTCGACGGAGTACCCCGGCTGGGGGTACATGCTTGCGAACGGTGCGACGACGCTCTGGGAACGGTGGGAAAACGCGACCGGCAGCGGCATGAATTCGCACAATCATCCGATGCTCGGCTCGGTCGGGAGCTGGTTTTACAAATATCCTGCCGGGATTCGCCCGCTGCCGGACTCGGACGGGTTCGACCGGTTTCTGCTCGCGCCGGACTTTGTCGCGGGGCTGAACGAGGTGGAGGCGGAATATGACTCCTTTGCCGGGATGATCCGTTCCCGTTGGAGACGGGAGGACGACCGGATCGAGTGGACGTTCTCGATCCCGCCGAACACGGAAGCCGTCGTCCGGCTGCCGGACGGGAGTTCCCGGCACTGCGGCGCGGGCGAATATCGGTTGACCATTTGACCGACATCTTCCCCCGGCGTTTGAAAATGACGGTGCGGAGTGATATATTATCGACAATATTGATGCAGAAGAAACGATCATTTCGCATGGCGCCCGGCGCCGGGAGAAAAAGTTGAAGCTCATAATCCAGATCCCCTGTTACAACGAGGCCGGGACGCTTGCGATCGCGCTGGCCGAACTGCCCCGTGAAATTCCCGGTATCGACAAGGTGGAGTTCCTGATCATCGACGACGGTTCCTCCGATGAAACCGTGGAAGTTGCCCGGGCAAACGGGGTGGATCATATTGTCCGGCACCACACGAATCTCGGATTGGCCCGTGCATTCATGACCGGATTGCAGGCGGCGCTCTCGCTCGGAGCGGACATCATCGTCAACACCGATGCGGACAACCAGTATTGCGCGGCCGATATTCCGGCTCTCGTGACGCCGATTCTCGAGGGAAAGGCGCAGTATGTGATCGGTACGCGGCCGATTTCCGGAATCGAGCACTTTTCGCCGGTCAAGAAGCTGCTGCAGAAACTCGGCAGTTTCGTGGTGCGCAAGATCTCCGGTACCAGCGTGGAGGATGCCCCAAGCGGATTCCGCGCACTCTCGCGCGATGCGGCCATGCGCATGAACGTGTTCAACCGCTACACCTACACGCTGGAAACGATCATTCAGGCGGGATACAAGAATCTGCCGATCGTCTGCGTGCCGGTCCGGGTGAATGCGGATCTGCGGCCGTCTCGGCTGGTGAAGAGCATTCCGCGTTACATCCAGCGTTCGATTTTCACGATGATCCGCATTTTCGTGGTCTACCGGCCGTTCAAGTTTTTCTTCACGATCGGGGTCATATTTTTCCTGGCGGGATTTCTGGTCGGGTGCCGTTTCCTCTGGCACTGGCTGACCGACGGCGGGCAGGGGATGATGCAGTCGCTGATTCTCGCGGCTGTTCTGATGGTGATGGGGACGGTGTTCGGCATGATGGCGTTCATGGCCGATCTGCTCTCCGTCAACCGGCAGCTGCTCGAGGACATCCAGTACCGCCAGCGGAAAGCGTGCTTTGAACCGGTTTCGCCGTCCTCCGGCGACGACGAATGAGGGGGAGTGATATGGAGCAGTTGCTTTCCCGGATCAAAACCTTTTTCGCCTCGCCCCGCTGTGTGCTGGGGCTTGCCGTCGGGATCGGTATTCTTTCGACTCTGCTGCTGATGATCGTCTCTCCCGTTTACTACCGGGATTCGGTCGTTTACATGTCGATGGTCAGCGGGTTCAAGGTCGGGGACTGGGAACATGCGTTCGATCTGGCCATGACCCCGCTGCTGCCGGCCATGGCCGGTGTTCTCGCCCGGATCGGAGTGCCGATTCCCGAGGCGACGACTCTCATAAGCTGTCTCTTCTGCATTCTGGCCGTTTTCCCGGTTTACGGGCTGTTGACTTTCTTTATGGAGCGAAAATACGCCGCATGGGGAGCGTTGTTTTTTGCTCTGATGCCGAAGATCATCCGTTACGGTTTTTCGCCGCTGCTGGATTCCGGGCGGTGGTTGTTTGTTCCGCTGGCGCTGTATTTGATCTTCTGCTTTGTCCGGCGCCGGAAATACGTGACGCTGTGCTGGCTCGGCGCGACGTTCGCCGCACTTTCCCTCGTCCGTTCCGAGGGCGTTGTTTATATGGCAATGCTTCTGGGGTTCATGGGGTTGATGCTGCTTCAGGCGGATAAATGGAAACTTTCGTTCCGCTGGATCGGCAGGTTTGTGCTGTATTGTCTGGTCGTTGCGGGGATCTGTCTGGCGCTTTGTCTGCCGCGTTTGATTCAACTGTATCAGGCCACCGGATATCCGGCTCTCGACACGCGGCAGACCTGGGGAGTCCGCGGTATCTGTCATCGTATCGCGGTCTGGACGGGCGCGGAGGAGTCCGCGGCCGGAGAGCCGGTCAGGGCATCTTCCACAACCTATGGCAGTGTCAATGACTTCGATTTCGCCTGGGTTACGGATTGGCAGTTCGAGAAACGTTTCTGGAAGAACATGCTCGACGGGTGTTACATCCCCTATCTGATTCTGGCGGTGTTCGGCATGATTCTGCTCTTCCGGCGAAAGGAGTGGAGGTTTGATGATTCGATCATGTTGCTGCTGCTTGCGGCCAATACGGTTGCATTTTTCCTGATGCGGTCGGCGGCGGGACGTTATTTTTTCATCAACGCTTTTTTTCTCATGCCGTTTACCGTGTACGGATTCCGCGAGGTTTTGGCGCTTGTCGGTCGGGCTCCCGCGAAGTTCCGGCTGCCCTGCCTGACTGCTGTGGCGCTTGTGGTGATCGGTATTCTGCAGCTCTGGAACGGGCTTGACAATCTGTTCCCGTCGAAGAACGATTACTTCAAGACGCTGGGCCGGGAACTGGCAGCGTGGCAGCAGGGGGTGACGCCGCGTTCCGGAACCCGCAACATCAATCTTCTGACCATCGGCGACGAGTATGGCTGGGGCGTTTATGCCGGGGCGAATTCGTTCGCCTACGCCCTGCGTTCCATCGATAAGACGTGGACGTTGCGGGAGATTGCCGAACAGGGACTTCCATCGGATCTGACCAATTACGTTTCGGAGAATCTCGAGGGATTTGACCGGCTTCTTCCGGATCTCGTCGTGGTGGCGAATCCGGACGATGTTCCGCCGTCGCTCATCGCTGAAATCCGGATGATTCCCGGAGTCCGGCAGCTGCATTTCCCGGAGGATCGCAAGGCGCTGTTTTTTCAACTCGGCAGATCGCATTGAGGCTTGAGCGAACATGAGTGCGAAAAAACGGATTCTGATTTTCACCTCCTCTTTCCCGAGTCCGCGCAATCCGGTTTCGGGGATTTTCGTCGAGGATCTGGCCAGATCGCTGGTGGCACACTTTGAAGTTGTCGTGCTGGCTCCGGCGTTGCCGGGAGTGGCGCGTTGTGAATGCCGGGACGGCATGAAGCTTCTGCGTTTCCGGCAGGGATTCGGCGGAATTGTGATCGCGGGGACGCCGGGCGGAATCCTTCCGGCTCTGAAGCGGAATCGGCTGCTTCTGCTCTGGCTGCCGTTTTTCCTCGCACTGGAGTTCCTGGCGCTGATGCGGACCGTGCGGCGGGAGAAGATCGACCTCATCCATGCCCACTGGCTGTTGCCGCAGGGACTTCTGGCAGCGATCTACAAGACCTTTTTCAACCGGCGGATGCGATTGCTCGTGACCTGCCACGGTTCGGATCTTCTGAAAGTCGGCGGAGGGGTTGCGGGCCGGTTGAAACGGTTCGCCTTGCGGCGGACGGATGGATTGACGGTGGTCAGCGAGCTTCTGCGGAAACGGGCAATGGAAGCCGGGTTCCGGGGTGAATGCCGCATTTTGCCCATGGGCGTGGATACGGCGGTGTTTTCTCCCGAATGCCGGGAGCCGGACATCCGGAAACGGTATGGCATCGAGGGGCGCATGATCCTTTTTGTCGGTTCGCTGATCGAATTGAAAGGGGTTCGTTCGCTTGTGCAGGCCATGCCGATTCTGCTGAAACGCATTCCGGATGCGACGCTGCTTCTGGTCGGCGGCGGCGAACTCGAACCGGAACTGCGTCGGATGGCGGCGGAACTCGGAGTCGCGGATCGGGTCATTCTGGCCGGGCCGGTACTTCATGAGGATCTGCCCGCCTATTTCGCGCAGAGCGACCTTTTTGTTCTGCCGAGTTTTTCGGAGGGGTGGCCGCTGGTGGTTATGGAGGCGCTGAGCAGCGGAGCGATCGTTGCGGTTTCCGATTTGCCGGTCTTTATGAATCACCCCGAGCGGGATCACATTTTCCGGTTGTTTCGGGCGGGGGATCCGGCTGATATTGCCGCCGTGCTGGGCGAAGCTCTGGCGGATCCACTGGGCGCTTCCCGCAGGAAAGAGCGGAGGGAGTATGCTGTCTCCGAACTTGATCTGAAGATGGTCGGAATGCGTTACGCAGATGAAATGAACAGGATTCTGGAAGCATGAAACGCAATCAGATCGTCAATCTGCTCTCTTATCTCGTGACGATCGTATTGCTGATTGTCGTCCTGCGCTTTTTTGTGAAGCCGGATCAATTCCGGGTATTGCTCGAGATCTCGTATCCGGAGCTGGCGTTGACGATTTTCCTCTCTCTCGGAGCCTATTTCTGGGGCGGACTCGAGATGTACGCGCTGCGCGGAAAATTTCATTTCGCAATGGAGAAGAAAGACATCCTGCTGCTGCCGCTGGGAATGAATCTCTGGGGGATGCTTCTGCCGTTTCAGGGGGCGATGGCCTATATGACGGTGTTTCTGAAGCGCAAATACGATGTGAAAATCTCCGAGAGCTTTTCGATTTCGATTTTTCTCTATCTCCTGAGCATTTTCTTAAGCGGTCTGCTCGGTCTGGGATTCTATTTCGCCTACGGCATTGATTCTCTGATTTTTGCGGCTGTTTCGGCGCTGTTTCTGCTTTCACCGGTTTTTGCGGTGATTGCGCATCTGATTATGGAGCGACTTCCCGCGCCGCGGATCCGTCTCATCCGGAAGGTCTGGGATTTCGGGGAAAATATTCTGCGCGGAATCCGGCAGCTCTGCTGCGACCATCGGACGGTCGCCGTTCTGCTGGCGATCTATGCCGCCCGCATGCTGAACATGCTGCTGCTCTACTGGTGGATCGTCCGGATTCTGCACTACGACGGCATCGGTATCCCGGCGCTGCTGCTGCTGAATTTGTGGAACATGCTGTCGCTGCTCATCAAATTCACGCCGAACAATCTCGGAATCTCGCAGGTGATTTCCGGCGCGTTGTTCGCCGTCATCGGACTGGATGTGGAGCAGGGAATCATGATTTCCCTGGTCTCCACGGCGATATTTTCGATCGACGCGCTTTCGTTCGGGGTGCTGGCGAATTTCTACTCCCTCGCCGAGCTGGGAAAACGCGGCCGCTAACGTTGCGCGGACCGCTTCAGCGCTTCGGTTAGCGCGATTTCGAGGACTTTCACGGTCCACTCCACGTCCGCTCCGGCGCGGTGGGCGTTCATCCCTTTCTCGCTCGGAAGCTGGAAGTAGGCGCGCAGGCTTTGCAGACTGTACGACGGCAGCCCCGGATGCGTCTTGCGCAGCAGCCGCAGCGAATCGAGCGTCTTGCCGCGCCACAGCGGCATCCCCGTCCGCGCCAGACTCTCCTGCAGAAATCCGAGGTCGAACAGCGCGTTGTGCGCCACGAGCGTACTCTCTTCGGCAAGTTCCAGAAACTGCTTGGCCGCCTCCTTGAAGTGCGGCGCATCTTTCACCATCTCGTCGGTGATGTGATGGACCGAGGTCGCGGCAGACGGAATCGGCCGGCCGGGGTTCAGCAGCGTCTGAAAACGGCGCAGCTCCCCGTCGGCCTCCACCCGGATCGCGGCGATTTCCACGATCCGGTCATTGACCGGGCTCATTCCGGTGGTCTCGACGTCGAACACCGTGAACGGCCCGAGTTCGTGCCAGATCAATTCGCGTACCCGTTCGGGTGTTTGAGCTGCCACTTCCACGCCGATTCGATGATCTGCTCGGCGGATTCGTATTTCGGCTGCCAGTGCAGCATCGACTTGATCCGGTCGCTGCAGGCGATCAGCTTCGCCGGGTCGCCCGGACGGCGCGGCGCGATTTCGTAATTGACTTTCTTGCCCGTCACTTTCTCGGCCGCGTCGATGATCTCCTTCACCGAGAGTCCGTTGCCGGTGCCGAGGTTGTAGTGGCCGCTCTCCGGCGCGGACAGCGCAAGTTCATGCGCCTGCGCAAGATCGAGGATATGGATGTAATCCCGCACGCAGGTCCCGTCCGGCGTCTCGTAGTCGTCGCCGAACACCATGAGCTTTTCGCGCTTGCCGCGGATCGTCTGAAGAATGATCGGAATCAGGTGGCTTTCCGGACGATGGTCCTCGCCGAACTTCTCCGACGCGCCCGCCGCGTTGAAGTAGCGCAGCGCCGCGTATTTCATCCCGTGGATCTGACTGTACCACTTCAGCACCTTTTCAAAGCAGAGCTTCGATTCGCCGTAGGGGTTGATCGGAATTTGGCGGTCGTTTTCGCGGATCGGAATCGACTCCGGCTGCCCGAACGTCGCGGCCGTGCTCGAAAAGACGAACATCTTCACGCCGCCCTCGACTGCCGCGTCCGCAAGGTTGATCCCCGACGCGAGGTTGTTGCGGAAATATTTCGACGGATTCTGCATCGACTCTCCGACCAGGCTGAATGCCGCGAAGTGCATCACCGCGTCGAACTCTCCCTCGCGGCACACTTTCTTGATGAGCTCGCGATCGGCGAGATTGCCGAGGATGAATTTGGCGCGCGGATCGACCGCCTCGCGATGGCCCGTGATGAGCGCATCGAAAATCGTGACGTCGTAACCGCGGTCGAGCAGATATTCGGAACAGGCGCTGCCGATGTAGCCCGCGCCCCCGGTGACCAGAACTTTCTTCATAACCAATGCCTTTCTCTGTAAACGGGAGATGATATTCCGTTCATAAAAGATACAGCGATTTTCCGGAAAATGCAAGTTTTTCCCGGCAAATGTGTCGATTTGCCGCATTCGGAAACCGCGGTCCGGTCTTTTCTGCCGGTTTTTCACCGCCGCGGCTTGACTAAGCGGAGTTGGGAGTGCATAATATCCAAAATGCAGAAACATGCGGCGGCACTCCGCCGCACCAACGGAAAAGGGGAATGCAATGGCGATTCATCCGCAGTACGCATGGAGGAAAATTTCACCCGATGACGGCGGCATTTACCTGTTCGGTTACTACGACCGCAACCCGTGGAATCATGACATGTCGCTGCATCTGGCGATGCGGATTCCGCAGGAGACGCGCCTGCCCCGGCCGGGAGAGTGCGCCGACGTCGGCGTGATCGGCCCGCACGGGTTCGAGCCGCTGGTCAAAACCCGCACCTGGTGCCACCAGCAGGGGTGCATGGAGCTGTTTCTTCCACGCCGCCCCGATTGTTTCGTGTTCAATGACTTCGACACAGAATCCGGAAAGCCGGTTGCCCGCGTTTTCCGGCTCGGACACGGGATCGTCGGCCGGTATGAGTGGCCGATTTACGCGATTTCGCCGGACGGCCGGTATGCGGTTTCGCTGAATTTCAGCCGGATTCCGCGCCGCGGTTACAGCTACGCCGATACCGCGCTCTCTCCGGATCTTCATCCCGCCGACCTTGATTCGGAGGGACTCCGGCTCATCGATCTGGAGACCGGTGCGAGCCGGATCATCGTGAGTTACCGGAGCATGATCGAACGTCATCCTTATGCATACAGTTGCGAGGGGCGTCACATCTGGCTGAATCACGCGATTTTCAACCGCGATTCGAGCCGGGTGCTCTGGCTCTTCCGGCAGTGCGACGAACCGGGTGACATGAGTCGGGGATGGATGACATTTCTGTACACAAGCTCCCTTTCCGGCGAAGATGCCGAGTGCGTTCTGCCCGAGGCGTGCTGGGCGAAGCTGATCTCCCACCAGATCTGGGGGCGCACGCCGCGCGAGATCCTCGTCGACGCGGCCTGGGGCGGCCGCGGCCATGATGCCGTCGTGTTCGACGAGGGCCGCCGCCCGTTCCTCGCGCAGAGACTCTCGGCCGGGCACGGCCGGATGTCGCATATGGTTTTCTCGCCCGACGGGCGGTACATCCTCTCGGACAGCTACCCGCAGAACGGAATCCAGACCCTGATCCTGATCGATGCGGAAAACGGTTGCCATGTCACGCTCGGAGAGTTCCGGCACGAGCGTCCCGCCGGAACTCCGGACGACGTCCGCTGCGATCTGCATCCGCGCTGGAGTCCGGACGGAAGCTGCGTCACGGTCGACTCGATCCATGACGGACGTCGGGCTATTTACCGGCTCGATTTGCCGCCCGCATTCGCGGCATTGGCCGAATTGCGCTGAAAATTGGAAAAAATCATGACTGCGGGCTTGAAAAAAAACAAATCTGGAGTATTTTAGTTTACTCATGCTCGATATAAGAATGGTTTTATCATACAACTAAATTTTGTAACAAGAGAGAGTAAAGAAAATGGCTCACACCAAATCCGCAATCAAGCGTCTGCGCACCAGCCGTCAGGCCAACCTCCGCAACCGTATGCGCACGAGCGAACTCAAGACCATCGAGAAGAAGTTCCGCGCCGCGGTCGCCGCGGGGGACGCCGCCGCCGCCGCCGAGCTCGGCAAGACGTTCTCGAGCCGCCTCGACAAGGCCGCGAAAGTCGGTACGATCCATGCGAACCGCGTTGCGAACAAGAAGTCGCAGGCCGACAAGCTGCTCAACTCGCTCGCGAAGTAAGCAAAGCGTTTCGGCAGGGCAGGGCGTTCCGCTCCGGGATGGAGGCGGGGCGCCTTTTCTGTTTCCGGAGGATTTTCAACCATGATGTACCAGGTGTTTCTGTCGATTCTCGAGACGTTCATCGTCTTCGGAGTCGGAGCGCTGGCGTGGAAGCTCAAGATGATCGAGAGCGGCGATCTGGATAAACTTTCGCGGCTCACGCTCGATCTGTTTTTCCCGATGCTGACTTTTTCGACGATCACGCGCACATTCAATCCGGACCATCTCTCCGAGCTCTGGGTGATGCCGCTGCTCGGAATCGCCATCATGCTTTTCGGGGCGGCGGTCGGATGGATTTTCAAACGTTTCATGAAATCCCGCGGTCACGGTCGTGAGGGGACGTTTCATCACATCTGCGCGATCAACAATTACGTCTTTCTGCCGATTATCGTACTGCAGAACATCTATGGCGAGCGCCACGTCGCGCTGCTGCTGCTCATGAACGTCGGTTCCACGATCGGATTCTGGACGATCGGCGTGGCGACTTTCACCGGCGGCAGCTCGTGGAAGCAGACGCTCAAAAGCATTTTTTCGATCAACATCGCCGCAGTCGTCGCTGCTCTGCTGGTCTCGTTCCTCGGGATTCCAGTGCCGGAAGCGCTCGATTACACATTCAAATATCTCGGCGACATCACGGTTCCGCTGATGCTGGTGGTAATCGGCGTGGCTCTGGTCGGGAGTTTCCGGGGCATGCTCGAGAACTGGTACGACATGCTGCTGCTTTCGGCGGTGCGTCTCGTGTTGATCCCCGTTGCCCTGCTGTTGCTGCTGCGGCTGCTGCCGCTGCCGGAAGAGGTCTGTCAGGTCACGGCGGTGGTCGCTCTGATGCCGGCGGCCTCGAGTTCCGTGCTGGTCGCCAAGCGTTACGGCGGCGATCCCGACTTCGCGGGGCGCGCGATCATTCTGACGACACTCTTTTCGCTCGGGACGATTCCGCTCCTGATGGGGATCTTTCTGTCGAGCTGACCGGCTCTTCCGGTCCGGGCGGCTGCCAGTTTTTGTATTTGTCGGCTTCGCGGCGGTTGATGTCGAGCCAGTGTCGCGGAGCCCAGAGCCATTGAACCGGTTCCTCCCGGATCAGTTTCTCGAGCGCGGTGGCGCACAACTGACTCACGGCCTGCACATCGTGCTGCTTGTTTCCGGTCGGTTCGTAGCGGATCAGGTCGCCGAGAACGAGATCGAACTCGAAGTTGCTGCCGGGCCGGCGGCGGGTGAGTTCGGGCATGATCGGAATTCCGGTCTTCAAATGCAGCAGCGCCGGAGTCATGTGGATGCGCGCCGGATGGCCGAAGAACTCGCAATCGACGCCTTCGCCGCTCGCCGCGTGCTGATCGATCAGCATTGTGATGTTGCGCCCGGCCCCGGCCGCGCGGAGGATGGGCCGGATTCCCTCGGTCTTGTCGACGAGTTCGTGGAGTTTGCCGGCGCGGTGCGCGAGGATCATCCGGCCGATGAGCGGGTTGCCGAATGAGCGCATGAAAGAGGTCATCGGCCGGTTCGCCTGTTCCGAGAACGCCGTTCCCGCGACCTCCCAGTTCCCGTAGTGCGCCGTGATGATGATGACCTGTTCGCCGGACTCTTTCCCCGGTGCGGGGGTCACGTAGTCGATTGTCTCCTGAGAGCCGGTGACGAAGATTTTGTCCTTTGAATACAACTGCTTCATCTTCACGACTTCAACGAGAAGTTTTGCGAATTCGAGGTAGGTCCTGCGCGCGAACCGGCTGGCTTCCGCCTTGTCCGTGAACATTCCGGCGTGCATGAGATGTTGAACCGTGCGGACGCGATGCCGGCGGTCGATGAGGTAGAGCAGCCGGAAGAGGAAAGTGCTGAGGGCGTATCCCGTCTTCAGCGGGAGAATATGAATGACTCCATACAGGAGGCAGAACGGAAGATATTCCGCGTAGATTCGGAACGTGCTTTTTTCTTTTTTCTTCTTCGCCATATTTCTGAATGTGGTTTCTGCTTGACTCGGTTTCTTCTATAACGTATATTAATATACATCGTTTTTCCGGAATCATCCAGTGATTCCCTGTGAATATTCGGGAAAAGCGCGAAATCAATCAGAAACAAGTCCGGACAAGGTTTCCCCCCTTTTCCGGAATATATGAGGGGGGGCCAGATGATTTATCGTTTTCAGACCAGCGAAATGGTGTGCAGCCGGATGATCGAAATCGACATCGACGAGGAGAAGGACGTGATCCGGCGCGTCGAATTCGTCGGAGGATGCCCGGGCAACCTCGCCGGGATCGGCCGCCTTGCCGTCGGCATGAAGCCGGCGGAGCTCATCGAGCGGCTGCAGGGAATCCGCTGCGGCGGCAAGCCGACCTCCTGTCCGGACCAGCTCGCGACCGCCCTGCGGGAGATCGCCCGGCAGAAACGCGCATAACGTCCGCGGTTCATTCCCGGTGTTTTTCTCCGCGGAACTGGCAAAAGAGACATTCCGCGTGTATGTTAAGGTAAAATCATCATTTTGAACTTATATTTCATGAAAGAAGGAGCGAACATGGCGCGCGAATACGATTTTTCCGCCATCGAGAAGAAATGGCAGGCATACTGGGAGAAGAACGGCACGTTCAAGGCGGTCGACTTTTCGCCGAAACCGAAGTTCTACTGCCTGGACATGTTCCCGTATCCGTCGGGAGCGGGTCTCCACGTCGGCCATCCCGAGGGGTACACCGCGACCGACATCGTCTGCCGCTACCGGCGCATGAAAGGGTACAATGTTCTGCATCCGATGGGATGGGATGCGTTCGGGCTGCCCGCCGAGCAGTACGCGATCGAAACCGGAACCCACCCCGAGATCACGACCCGGAAAAACATCGACAACTTCCGCCGCCAGATCAAGGCGCTCGGATTCTCCTACGACTGGAGCCGCGAAATCAACACCACCGAGCCCGCCTACTTCAAATGGACGCAGTGGATCTTCTCGCAGCTGCACAAGAAAGGACTTGCCTACCTCGACGAGATTCCGGTCAACTGGTGTCCGGCTCTCGGCACCGTGCTCGCGAACGAGGAGGTCATCAACGGCCTCTCCGAGCGCGGCGGCCACCCCGTGATCCGGCGGCCGATGAAGCAGTGGATGCTGCGGATTACCGAGTACGCCGAACGGTTGCTCAAGGATCTTGATGAACTGGACTGGCCCGAGGGCGTCAAGGAGATGCAGCGTAACTGGATCGGAAAATCCACCGGTGCCGAGGTGAAATTCATGACCACCGCCGGGGAATCGATCACGGTCTACACGACCCGGCCGGACACGCTTTTCGGTGCGACCTACATGGTTCTCGCTCCGGAACATCCGCTCGTGGACAAGCTGACCACTCCGGATCGGAAAGCCGCGGTCGACGCCTATCGCGAAGAGGCCGCGCGCAAAAGCGAACTTGCGCGCACCGGCGAAAATACCGAGAAAACCGGCGCTTTCACCGGCGCCTATGCGACCAATCCGGTCGACGGCCGCCAGATTCCGATCTGGATTGCGGATTATGTGCTCGTCTCCTATGGAACGGGTGCGATCATGGCGGTTCCGGCGCACGATACGCGCGACTTCGAGTTTGCGAAGACGTTCGGGCTGCCGGTCATCTGCATCATCGAACCGGACGCCGAGGCGGCCAGAGCGGAGAACGTCGACGTCGAGGCGGTTCTGCGCGGCGAAGCGTGCTGGACGGGGGAGGGGAAGCTCATCCACTCGGCCAACAACGAGGGGCTCGACCTGAACGGGCTCTCGGTTGCCGACTCGAAACCGGCCGCGACCCGCTGGCTCGAAGCGCGCGGGCTCGGAAAAGAGGCGGTCAAGTACAAATTGCGCGACTGGCTGTTCAGCCGTCAGCGTTACTGGGGTGAACCGTTCCCGATCATCCATTACGAGGACGGATCGATCGAACTGGTGAACTCCGACGAACTGCCGGTGGATCTGCCGGAGATGGAGGATTTCAAGCCGACCGGCGACGGAGAGCCGCCGCTCTCGAAAGCGAAGTCCTGGCTCAACTACACCGATCCGAAGACCGGACGCAAAGGACGGAGAGAGACGAATACCATGCCGCAGTGGGCCGGTTCCTGCTGGTACTATCTGCGCTACATCGACCCGAAGAATCCGGATCAGGCGTGGGACCCGGCGAAAGAGAAGTACTGGATGCCGGTCGATCTCTACGTCGGCGGAGCGGAGCACGCGGTGCTGCATCTGCTTTATGCGCGTTTCTGGCACAAGGTGCTGTTCGACCTCGGGCTGGTCTCGACGAAGGAGCCGTTCAAAAAGCTCATCAACCAGGGGATGATCCTCGGAATCAGCTACAAGGACAAACGCGGCGTCCTCGTCCCGACCGACCAGGTGGAATTCACCCCCGCCGGTCCGGTGCGCAAGAGCGACGGCGAGTCGCTCGTGGAGTTCCCGGCGAAAATGTCGAAGTCTCTGCGCAACGTCGTCAATCCGGACGATGTGATCCGCGATTACGGTGCGGACTCCATGCGCATGTATGAGATGTTCATGGGGCCGCTCGAGGCGACCAAGCCGTGGAGCACGAAAGGCGTCGAGGGGGTGTTCCGTTTCCTGAAACGGGCGTTCCGCATGTTCCAGGAGGCGGAAATCGTCGACGAGCCCTGCACGAAAGAGCAGGAGCGGCTGCTGCATGCGACGATCAAGAAGGTGTCGCAGGACCTCGACAGCTTCGGTTTCAACACGGCGATCAGCCAGCTGATGATCTTCCTGAACGAATTTTCAAAGCTCAAGAAGCTGCCGCGCGAAGCTGCGGAGAAGTTTGTGCTGCTGCTTTCGCCGTTTGCGCCGCACCTCGGAGAGGAGCTCTGGGAGCAGCTCGGGCACACCGAGTCGCTCGCCTATGAACCGTGGCCGTCGTGGGATGAGTCGCTGCTGAAACTCGACGAAGTCGAAATTCTCGTCCAGGTTCTCGGCAAGCCGAAAGCGCGGCTGATGATGCCGGTCGACGCGACGCAGGAGGTCGCCGAAAAGATCGCGTTCGCTTCGCCGGAAGTGCAGTCTGCGATCAACGGTCGGACGGTGCGCAAGGTCATCTTCGTTCCGAAGCGGCTGCTGAACATCGTGGTCGGGTAACCTTGCCGGCAGGGGAGGGAGTTATGAGAAAAAGTCTGATCGGGGCGGTGCTGATTCTCTGCGCCGGCTGTGCGCCGGCGCCGCAGTGGGAGACGCCCGAGCGGAGCGCGGTGGAGTCGGAACTCGAGAACGCCGCCACGCAGGTTGAGATGACCAGCGCCGCCGGTGGAATGGCGATCTTGGCGGAGAAACAGCTCGCGGAGGCGCTCGATTGGAAACTTTCGACCCTTTCCGCGCCGGAGCGCCGCGCGCTGCTGCTTGAGCAGTTCAAGTGGCAGCGTCTGATGGATCGCCGCAATGCCGAACCGATCAGCGGGGGCTCCATTGCCGCGATGCAGGAGTCTCTGCGCGAAGAGGCCCGGTTGAAAAACCGTTTCGAGGAGCTGACCGTTCCGGAAGAGGTCCGGCGTGCGTTCGTCGAAATGCGGGAGGCGCCGGTGCGGTTTCTGGGCAAGATGTTCCCGCTGAACCACGGGGAGCTGAATTTTAAGATCCCCGCGGAAAAATGGGAAAAGGGCATGCCGGAAACGGAGACGATTGCGCAGTTGAACATCCCGTTCTGCCGCGCGGTTGAGATCGGTGGCGATCGTTTTCTGGTCGGCGTGATCGAGCCGACGAATTACAATGTGGTTTCGAGTTTCGGTCTGGGGACGGAACAGAATCTGTGCATCTGGAAGAACGGGGAATTTTTTGCAAGCCATCTGATCGGGCGGCGGCTCGTCATGCTCGGGCTCGACGCTTCGCCGGAGAAAATTGAAGTATCTTTCCGGACGCGCGAGGGGGAGTTCCTGAAGAAATCATTCGCCTGGACGCCGAACTCCGACTCGCTTCAGATCAACCACTGGACGATTGAAAAAATCGACTGAATCCTTTCCTCGCCTCTGATCCGTTCAGACCGGGACACCGGGGAGCGGATGCCGGGGCGTCTCTTCTGCCCTTCCCGGGACGTCACTCCCTCTGAGCGGGGAGGGGGCGCAAAAAAAGACCGGAGCGTCTCTGTCGTTGCATCGATCGCTCCGGCGATGGCTTCGGATCAATCTTGCGGAAAGAGCCGAAATCCGACAGCAGTCCGGGCCGGACTGCTGTCGATTTCCGGCTGACTTTCGGAATCAATCGCGGTCCGCTTTCGGATGAATCAGGTAGAAACATCCTGCTGCGGCGGCGCCACCGAGCAGATTGGCCAGAATGGTCATCCAGCTGTTGCCCCAGGGGGTGCGTCTCATGCAGGCGAGCCCGACTCCGACCGCCGGACGGAACGCCCC
>CALXOE010000014.1 GCA_944389935.1 uncultured Victivallis sp. | reverse complement strand
GCAGAATCAGCAAGATCAGCAGAATCAGCAAGATCAGCAGAATCAGCAAGATCAGCAGAATCAGCAAGATCAGCAGAATCAGCAAGATCAGCAGAGCGAGCAGAATCAGCAAGGTCAGCAGAACGAGCAGGATGCCGATCGCTCCATCGAGCAGGCAAAACGCGAAACGGAACAGCTGAAGCGGCAGGCCGACGAACTCAATCAGAAACAGATGAGCGAGCAGGCCGAACGCGCTCGGCAGGAACTCGAAAAAGCGGCAGAGAAACGGCGTCAAAACCGTAACGACGAGGCACAGAAACACCTCGATGAGGCAGCTCGCGCCCTCGCCTCCGCCGGTGAAAACGGCGAGGACAGTGAAAAGCAGCAGAATGAACAACAGTCCGGCGAAAAGGAGAAGCAGGATGACCAAAACACCTCCGACTCCGCCGAACAGCAGAACGCCGATCAGAAATCGGACGATCAGGAGAAGTCGGAGCAGCAGGAATCCGAAGCCGAGGCCGCGGAGGAGAAATCTGAAACCGGCGACTCCGGAGATAAGGATGCCGAAAAGGAGGAACAGCTCTCCGAGGAGACCGCTGAACAACTGTTGCAGATGATGCAGGATGAAGAGAAAGCGTTGCGCGACCGGGTTCGTCCCTCGTACAGAGAACGCAAAGTGGAAAAGGATTGGTAACGTGAAACAGTTCATCATTACAATCATGTTTTTTGCGGCGGCTGTCGCAATGGCCGCGGGAATCGAAGTTTCTGTGGATCGGGATTCCGTCCCGGAGAACGAACCGTTCTACTTCTTCATGGAAGTCGACGGGAATCTGGAGAATCAGATCCAGTTGCCGCCACTCCGGAACGGGCGCTGGCTGACCAACATGCGGCAGAACCGCACCAGCATCGTCAACGGGCGTGCCAGCCGCAGCATCGGCATCGGCCTTGTGGGGACGGCGGCGGGGCAACTCGTCATCCCCGCATTTCCGGTGAAGATCGACGGGCAGGAGTTCATGACGAAACAACTTGAAGTGAAAGTCGTTCCGCTTTCCGAAATGGCCGTGGAGAACGACGGGAGCGAGAGTGTCCGGCTGAAAGAGGCGATCTTCGGAGAATTCACAATCCCGGGCGGACGCCGGAGCTACTACGTCGGAGAGGCGATTCCGGTGCGGATTTCGGTATACGCGCTGGAGGCACTGCGTCCGCAGCTCGTGCAGCTCCCGGAACTCTCCGGAGTCGATGATCTGATCTCGAGCAGCTACACCTGGCAGGACGGTCGCACCGCGAATTTCGCCGAGCCGGTCCGGCGACTGGCGATCCACAACGGACGGCGCTATTTGAAATTCGATTTCGAGACGGAACTGCGCCCGCTCAAAGCCGGGCGAGTCGAACCGAAAGCGGCGCTGACACTGAACATCGTCATGCCCGGCGAGGAGGAGCGCCGACCGTTCGGATTCGGGTTCATGTTCGACGACTTCAACTACAAACCGTACACGCTGGTGATTCCGCCTCCGGAGCCGTTCGAGGTAAAACCGCTCCCACCGGCTCCGTCCGGGTGCATCAACCTCGGGCTGGTCGGAGAGTGGAAGCTCTCCGGCGGATTCGACCGCAATCTGGCGAAAATGGGTGAAGCGCTCACGCTCTCTCTGAAACTCAATGGGACAGGCTCCGCGGACACGCTCAACGCCCCCAAACTCGCGTTCGACAATATGCGGGTATTCCCGCCGGAGGTCCAGAAGCAGGAGAACGAAATCCGCATCCGCTACGCGGTCGTGCCGCTGAAAGTCGGCGAATTCGAGAAGAATCTCCGCTTTGCGGCTTTCGACACGGCAACCGGTCAATACGCCATCCATGATCTGCCGCTCAAACTGACGATCGAAAAGAGCGAACTGCCGCTCACGCCCGGCTATTCCGCCGGAGGCGGCAGCGAGGCCGCAGCACCGGAAACCGCACCGGGACCGGAGTCCCCCCGGCACTCCGACGGCGGCAAACAGCCGATGCGTCACACACACCGGACGGATCCCGGGAGCGGGGTGCCGCTTCCGCTCATGCGGAACGCCATCCCGATTGCGGCGGGGATCGTGATTGCGGCCGGGATTGTTGCACTTCTGCTCGAACTCGCGGCGCGGCGGCGTCATCGCGCCGCGCATGATCCGGAGTACCGCCGTCAGCGGCTGCTCAAACGCGAAACGCCGAAACTCATCGCCAGACTCCGGGCCGCCCGTTCGGAAGAGGAGTTCCGGCAGCTGATGACCGATGCGGTTCATCCGCTGCTGGCGGAGGCGCTGCATCTGCCGCCCGGAGCGAGTCCGAGCGAAATCATCGCCCGGATTGATGACCCCGAGCTGCGGAAATTTCTCGAAGCGGAGGCGGAGGCCGAATTCATGCCGGCCGACGCACGAAAAACGCTGTTCCATTCCGCGAACGTCGAACTGCTGGTGCGGGGACTCAAAAAGTACGCGATGATGCTGCTCCTGGCCGCACTGGTGCTCCCGGCGGCGGCGGCGACGACGAACGACGACGATCCGTTCACGCGGGGCGGTGAGGCGTTCGCCGCGGGCAACTACGGAACTGCGCTCGAAGAGTACAGCAAGGTATTGAACGACCGGGCCCCCTCCCCGCATGTGCTCTACAACCTCGGGGAAGCGGCCTACCGTCTCGGCGATCTGCCGCTCGCCAAAGGGTATTTCGAGCGCGCCCATCGGCTCGCCCCGTGCGATCCGGTCATCGCCGAGGATCTGCAGCTGGTCGACGAACAGTTGAAGCTGCCGCGGAAATGGACATCCCGCATGGAGCATTATCGCGACTATCTGCGGCCGGATCACTATCTGATTGCAGGCGCGGTTGCGCTGGCGGTCCTGATGGTCATCGCTTCGCTGCGCCGCAGCCTGCCGGCGGTGCTCGTGCGGATCACGTTGACGGCTGCGGTCGTGATTGTGGTTCTCTCGGCGGCGGCGATCCACTTCCAGTTGAACGGCAGCTACCATCCGGATCGCGCGATCGTGCTCGGTGAGACGGTGGAGCTGCGGTCGCTCCCGGGCGAAGCGAGCGGCAGCGTCGTCGCGACGATTCCGGGCGGCAGCGACGCGAAGATCCTCGACCGCAATGGAGCGTTCATCCGGATCGGCGCCGACGGGCAGGATGGCTGGGTTCCCGCGGGGGCGGTCATGCCGCTCTACTGATGAAATGAAAAAACGCCTTGCTTTTCCGGCAGGGCGGCAGTATATTAGTTCCACAGGGTGAAAACAGCGGAAACGGCGGAGCAATCCGCCTTTCCGTTTTACGGGAAACAGTTTTTTGAGGGAGAATTCATCATGGGCAAGACGATCGGAACGGCGTTGACCCCCTCCGCATGCAAGGTGCTCTTCTGCGGCGCGGGCGAACTCGGCAAAGAGGTGGTGATCGCGATGCAGCGGTTCGGGGTGGAGACCATCGCGGTCGACCGTTACGCGAATGCGCCGGGCATGCAGGTTGCGCACCGGTCGCACGTCATCAATATGCTCGACGGCGCGGAACTCCGCCGCGTCATCGAACTCGAGAAACCCGATCTCATCGTGCCGGAGGTCGAGGCGATCGCCACCGATACCCTGGTTGAACTTGAACAGGAGGGGTATCACGTCGTCCCGACCGCGCGCGCGGCGCAACTGACGATGAATCGCGAAGGGATCCGCCGTCTCGCGGCCGAGGAGCTGAAGCTCCCGACCAGTCCCTACCGCTTCGCTGCGACCCGGGAAGAGTTCGACGCGGCGGTTCGCGAAATCGGAATCCCGTGCGTCGTAAAGCCGATCATGAGCTCCTCCGGCCACGGCCAGAGCGTGATCCGTGCCGAAGCCGACATCGACAACGCCTGGAAGATCGCCCAGGAGGGCGGACGGGCCGGCGCGGGCAAAGTCATCGTCGAGGGATTCGTCCAGTTCGATTACGAAATCACGCAGCTGACCGTCCGCCACGTCGGCGGCACCTCGTTCCTCGAGCCGATCGGCCATCACCAGGTCGACGGCGACTATCAGGAGTCGTGGCAACCGCAGAAGATGAGCGACAAGGCGCGCGCCGAAGCGCAGAGAATCGCCGGAGCGGTCACCGCCGCGCTCGGCGGATACGGGATCTTCGGGGTCGAGCTCTTCGTCTGCGGCGACCGGGTCATCTTCAGCGAAGTGAGCCCGCGGCCGCATGATACCGGCATGGTCACGATGATCTCGCAGGACCTCTCGGAATTCGATCTGCACGCCCGCGCGATCCTCGGGCTGCCGATCCCGAACATCGCTTTCCACGGGCCGTCGGCCTCGAAAGCGATCGTCGCGGACGGGAACTCGAAAGCGGTCCGCTTTGCGAACGTCGCCGAAGCGCTCGCCGAACCCGACACTCAGATCCGGCTCTTCGGGAAACCCGAACTCAAGGGCCATCGCCGACTCGGAGTCTGCCTCGCACGCGGGAACTCGACGGACGAGGCGCTCGAAAAAGTGTTCCGCATGCGCAAGGCGATCGAGGTCGAACTCTGAAGATGATCCGCCGCGCGGACGAAATTCCGTTCAGCTGGTCGGTGAGACGGCAGGAGATGTGGAATTCCTGCCGCCGGAGCTGCTTTCTTCACTATTACGGCGCGAGCGGCGGATACGATGAGAACGCCTCCCCCGAACTGCGGAGAATTCACGAAATGCGTTCGCTGCTGTCGGAATCGGGCTACATCCGGCGGCTGATCGGGTCGGAGCTCCGCAGGGCATTCTACGCGCCGCACGAAACGGAACACCCCGAGTTTCCGGACTCCAGCCCGCCGCTGGCGGGGGCGGTTCTGAGCCGGTTCCGCCGGGAATTCCACCGGATGCTGCGCGGGGAGTTCCAGAGCGATCATGCCGCGCCGATGCTTGAATCGCTCTACTATCCCGATCCGGGGGGCGTCGGTGCGGTGCGCGGGCGGCTGGAACAGAAACTCCGCCACGCACTCGAGGCGCTTGAATCCGGCGTCTGGCCGATGCTCGCCCGGATTCGCTTTCTCCACCGCCGCACGATCAGTTCTCCGCTCGAAGTGACCCTCCCCGGCGCGTTGCGCTGTTACACGGTGCCGGTTCTCGCGTTTCAGGAGAAAGGGGAGTTCTCGTTCATCGAGAGTTCCGGAGCGGACGCCACGGCACTGCTGCTGCGGTTTTACGCGATGAACACGCTGCACATTCCGCCTGACCGGGTGCGCACGTTTGAACTTCTCCCGGAAGAGGGGATTCTGCGGGAGTCCGGAGTCGAACTCAACGCCGCGCGCACGCTCCGGGAGATCCGGGCCGGAGCGGCGGAGATGCTCGACGCGATCCGCCCCTCGGGCGAAGTCTGCAGCGACGACTTTCCGCCCCGCCGGGAAGCGTGTCCCCGCTGCCGTTTCCGGGCGTACTGCAACGCGCAGTAACCCCCTGCGTCAGAACGTCGCCAGCGCCGTGAAACTCGCGACCCCGTTCCGTCCCGTTCCCTCGACAAACAGCGTATCGCCGTCGAAACCGCCGCCGACGGCGAGCACATCCGGAGAGCGGACCGCGGAGAGGAAATGGAGTTCCACCGTCCGGAAACGGGGCGATGAACCGCGTTTCGCCGCGGCGAAATCCTGCACCAGTCCCGCATATTCGGCGTTGTTCATGTGGCCGTTCACATCCTCCATCGAATAGCGGACGGGAACTTCCAGTTCGGCGGGAAGCGCGCGCGGCGGGAGTTTTTCCTCAAGCTCAAAATAGTCCGGCAGCGCCGAATTGTCCGGCAGCTCGACCGGAAGCGCCTCGAGTTTCAACGGCCGCATTCTCGGGAGTCCGAGCAGCAGCCAGCGGCTCGAAGCGCGGCCGATCTCCCCGCCATCCCCGCCGAGAACCCGGAACTGACGGGCGGCGTGCAGCCGCCGGAAGCCGTTCGGCCAGGTCTCGACCGCGATCCGTTCCCCGATGCGCGGGGAGCGCTCCATCTCCAGTTTCAGGCGCGACAAGACCCAGATCATACTGTTGTTCCGCAACATCTCCAGTCCCACGCCGAGACGGGACGCGTGATTCGCGGCGGCCTCCTGCAGGAAGTCGAACCACCCCGCCAGCCGGAGATCCCCGTTGCGGTCGGCTTCGCGATGGCGGACGACGAACTGTTCCTGATAAGTCGCAGGCATGACGGTCACTCCCCGCTCCAGTTCAGGATCGGCCAGTTGCGCTCCTCCGCGATGCGGCGGAGTTCTCCGGAGGGATTGACCGTGTTCGGGAAACCGACCGCTTCGAGGATCTGCACGTCGTTCACGCTGTCACCGTAATAGGCGAAATCCGCGAGCGTGACGCCGTGGCGCGCCGCCCACTCCCGGGCGATCGCGACCTTGCCCTCCCGGGCGCCGTAGGGGCCGGTGATCCGGCCGGTGAAGCGGCCGTCCCGCAGTTCCAGCGTCGTGCCGAGCACCTCGGAAATCCCGAGCGCCTCGGCGATCGGGCGGGCGACGATCGAATTCGTGCTCGTCAGTATCGCCACCGGACTCCCCTGCCGCAGCAGAGAGCCGACCAGACGCCGCCCCTCCGCGTAAATGTGCGGCTCAACGAATTCGCGGAAATGGAGGTTCGACAATTCGAGCATCTCCGGCTCGGTTCTGCCGACGAACTCCCGGAACTGAAAACCGTAGAACTCCTCGACGTCGAGCGTCCCGGCGTTGTAGTCGTCAAAATAGCGGTCCGCCTCGGCGAGATCCGACTCCGGCGCCAGCCCGTGCTTTACGACAAACTGCTTCCAGCTCACATCACAATCGTGATTGATAAGCGTATGATCCATATCGAAAAAGAAAATCAAAGGGCGCTTCACGTTCCGGCGGCCTCCTCAATGAGTTGTTGAATTTCCGCGCGGAACCGTTCGAGCAGCGCCTCGGCGGCGCGCCGGTCCGCACACTCGACGTTCAGCCGCAGCAGCGGCTCGGTATTCGAGGAGCGCATGAGCACACGCCCCTCCGGCAGATCGAACCGCAGTCCGTCGAACGTCAGCGGATCGTATTGCCGGTAGCGCCGCGTCATCTCCGCAAGGAGCGCGCGGGAGCGGATCGGCGGCAGCGCGAACCGGCACGAAAGATTCGCGATCGGCGGGAAATCCGCGACGATCTCCGAAAGTTTCCGCTCCGAAAATGCGAGCCGTTCGAGAATCAGCGCCATCGCGCAGAAGCTGTCGCGCCCCGGGTGCACGCGCCGATAGATCACGCCGCCGCAATTTCCCTCTCCGCCGATCATCGCGTCGAATTCGATCATTTTCTCGACCACGTTGATCTCGCCGACCGGCGCGGCGTGAAACTCGCAGCCGTAACCATGGGCGATCTCCTCGACGAGGCGGGAGGTCTGAACGTTCGCCACCACCGGTCCCGGATCGCCGCCGTCAAGCACCTGATCGACCGCCAGCGCGACCGTGTGATGGGTGGTCAGCGCGACTCCTGCGTCGGTCACGACAGTCAGCCGATCGCCGTCCGGATCCTGTCCGAAGCCGACGTCGCAATGCGCCTCGCGCACCACGCGGCAGAGTTCGCCGAGATTCTCGGGCAGCGGCTCGGGGGGGCGCGCAAAACATCCGTCCGGATCGCCGTTCACCACAACCACTTCGCACCCGAGCCTCTCCAGAAATCCGGGGCTGTACAGTGCCCCGACTCCGTTCACGCAGTCGACCGCGACCCGGAACTTCCGTCGACGCACGGCGTCGGCGTCGATCACCTCCCGGATGCGCGCCTCGTGCGCGGCGAACGCCCCGTCCAGCGGCCTTATTCCGCGAAAATCCGATTCGGCGCGGTACGGCAGATTCCCCTGATTGTAGAGGTCGAAGAGCCCGGCCGCCTCCCCCGGCGAGAGAAACGTTCCGGCTCCGCCGATGAATTTCAGCGCATTCCATTCGGATGGATTGTGACTGGCCGTGATCGCGATTCCTCCCGCCGCCCGATTCGCCTTGACCGAAAACTGCAGCGTCGGCGTCGGCACGACTCCGGCGCGAACCACCTCGCAGCCGGCGGCGAGCAGCCCCGCCGTGACCGCCTGCTCGAACATCTCTCCGGTCGGCCGCGTATCGCGCCCGACGACGATGCGGCCGCCGCCCTGATAGAAACCGAACGCCGCCCCCAGCTCGGCGGCAAGATGCGCGGTGAGGCCCTCCCCGACAATGCCGCGAACGCCGCTCTCGGAAAATTTCAGTGTATCTCTTCTGCCCATGACGCTCCCGTTTTCCGTTGCTTCCGCATGCGGGAAATATAGCGCAACCGTCTCCGCTTTTCAATGAATCTTCTGATCGGATTTGATATTTTCGGCAAATGCAGTAGATTATACGCAAAAGAAACAACCACGCTCACACGAAACGATCATGTCATTTCCGTCCCCTTCTCCCGGCAACGCCTCCGCCCCCGGAATCGTCCTGCAGAGTTATGAGGAGCTCGCGCCGCGCCTCGCGCAGTCGAAATTCCGGAGCCGTTTCCGGCTTCGCAAGGCGGAACTGCTCTGCCTCGCCCGGTGCGGTTACGCCGCAACCGAAGCGCAGTGCGAGAAATTCATCCGGCAGCGGCTCGCTCCGGCGGAAATCCCGAACGACGGCAGACAGACCCCGATGCGCGGCCACCCCTGTTTCGTCGCCCAGCATGCAACCGGATGCTGCTGCCGCAACTGTCTGGAGAAATGGCACGGGATTCCGAAAGGGCGGGCGCTGACCGAGCAGGAGATCGCCGGGATCGTCGCGATTCTATCGGGCTGGATCCGCGCCCACGACGCGGGCGTCGAAGAGATTCCGCACACGCCCGATCTCTTCCCGTAATCACCCGCCCCGGAGGAGAATCACTGCGCTCCGCGCCGCAGATTCCACCACGCCCGAACCCCGGAAAAAAGCGACAGCAGAACCCACACGTGAAACGCCACATCGATCCAGATCGAAGCGCCGCCCTCCGGAATAAACGGCAGAAGCAGCAGAGAGTCAAGCGTGAAAAGCAGAAAGGCGATGAGGATGAAACAGCGGATCTTTTTCGCCAGAGCCCAGCAGGCCGCATACATCAAAATCGATGAAAGCGCCACCCCGAGCCCGAAAAATGTGAATAAAATGATTTTCGTTTCCATGGCAGTCACCGCTCCGACCGTGACTGCCAGCGTCGGGAAAAAAGCTGAAAACGGAAACATAATCTCCGCTCCGCTCACGATCAGAATCATATTCACAGCCGAGAGCAGCGTCATGATTCCGAGGTTGGCAACCGCCCGCTTGAATCTGGCCGCCTCCTCCAACTCGATCGCCTCCGAGGGATTCGACAGCGGGATCTCCACCGGAATCGGCGCGGACTCCGGCGAAACCAACTCCGCCGGAAGCACAGATTCGACGGGAGAAACATCCTCTTTCGGCCGCATCGGCATGTTGGAATCCGAATCCGGCACAGGAGAGGCGGGCCGTTCACCACATTGGCGGAACTTCGCAATCGCCGCGTCGCTGAATTTCTCGCGCCGCAGCTCCCCGTCCGTGGGGGGCGGCAAGGTGGAATTCCGGATCGTGCTGTAGAGCGCCCACCGCTGCGATGTCTCCGCAAACGCTTCCGACGAGAACGGCAGAGCCGGATTCCGGCCGCCGTCTTCGATCTTCCGCCTCAACTCGAGTGCCGTCCAGAGCAGTTTGCGCGGCTCTTCGCCCGGACGCCACTCGAAACGGACGCCCGGAATCTCCCGCATGCCGGCGATCTTCTTCCCGTTCACCACATCCATCATGGAACAATCCGCAAAAAACGAAGAGATTTCCACCGACGCCCGCCGGCAATAGCGCCCGTATCCGAACAGGTACATCAAACAGCGGGCGGGAAACTTCGGACGCATCGCCGCAACCTCCGCCCAGAGTGTCCCGTCCGAAGAGCGGAGAATGCGCCGGAATTTCTTTTTCTCCAGTGCCATCCGCTCTTCCGGCCCCTGAAAATCCCCCTCGCAGATCATCCCGGCGGCGACAAGTTCATCGGCTGCCTGTACAATTTTTTCCACATATTCCGGCGGAAAATCCGCAGAATCCACCGGACGCAGCGCAACGCCGTTTTCGAGAAAATCGCGGAACGCATTCCGGACCGCCGCCATCTGTTCACGAACCATGCGTGAGCCGGAAACACCCAGCAGGCAGACGCACCCCGCCGGGATCAACCACCACCAGCCGACACTCACTCCGGCAAGGACAAGGATGCACAGCGTCACCAGGGAACCGGCAAGGCATATCGCGAAACCGAAAAACACAACCGTCCATTTCATGAGGCTCCTCCCTTTCCGCTGTCGGGATTTCTTCCACTCGGAAACGTTTACAAAATCAGTTTCATCGGCGTGTAACGGACGCCGGACGCCTCGCACGCGGGCGCGCTCTCGACGAACCCCCACGCCCGGTACGCCCCGACCGCCCCCGGAGAAGAGTACACCGTGATCTCCGCAAGCCCGGGCGACGCTTTTTTCGCAAACCGCAGCGCCCGCTCGAGCAGCCGCGACGCTATGCCGCACTGCTGAAACTCCGGCGAGACGAAGAGCATCGAAATGTGCCGGAACTCTTCGAGCTCAATCAGGCCGATGATCTCCCCCTCGAGTACGGCGACGAACATCAGATGCGTTCCGCTCTGACGCCGCGCGATCGCCTCCGGATAAATGTACGTCGCAAAGTTCCGGCCCCCCTCCTCCGTGTAGAACGGACGCATCGAATCTTCAAAGCAGGCCGCCGCGACCATCGCCGCGCCGATTTCGTCTCCGGGACGGAACGGGCGGATCATCGGAGCGGCGTTCATTCCTCCTCCGGCTCATCCGGCTCATTTCCGGAGAAGAGATCGCTGAATCCCGGTACCGGCCGGTCGGGACTCGTATAGACTTTCAATGCCTCTCCCGTCGCGCGCCGCTTCTCCCGCTCGGCGAGCTCTTTCAAGTAGCGGTAACTGTTGTACTGGCTGCGCGCACTGGAATAGTGATCGACTTTCGGCCGGGTGTAGACTCCCGATCCGAGCAGCCGTCTGCCCTTGTCGGTGTCGGCCAGCTGGAACTGCAGCAGCTGCAGACAGATCTCGCGGATCCGCTCATCCTCCACCGGAAACAGCAGTTCAACGCGGCGATCGAGATTCCGATACATCCAGTCCGCGCTCGCGAGATAGAACTCCGGATCCCCGCCGTTGCCGAAATAAAAGAGCCGCGTATGCTCCAGATATCGGTCGACGATGCTCATGACCCGCACATTCTCCTGCCCCGGCTTCGGTTTATAGCCGCAGATTCCGCGCACGATGAGGTCGATCTCAACCCCCGCATCGGCCGCGCGATGCAGCAGCCGGATGATCTTCTCATCCGAAAGGCTGTTCATCTTCGCGATGATCCGACCGGGCTGTTCAGGCGTCGAATGGTCGATCTCCCGTTCGATCAATGCCGAAACCCGGCGGCGCATGTCGAACGGCGAGGCTGCGATCTTGCGCCACGCCGTCGGCGGCGACGAGTAGCCGGTCAGAACATTGAAGAGATTCGCCACATCGAAGCAGAGATCCGGATCGCACGACATGATTCCCATATCGGTATAGAGCGCGGCGGTCTTGTCGTTGTAGTTGCCGGTCGCAAGATGCACGTAACGACGGATCGCCCCCTCCTCACGCCGCACAACCAGCAGCGCCTTGCAGTGGACCTTCAACCCCGCCACGCCGTAGACGACATGCGCCCCGGACTCTTCGAGCAGCCGCGCCCAGATGATGTTGTTCCCCTCATCGAAGCGCGCCTTGAGCTCGACCACAACCGTCACCTGCTTGCCGTTCTCGGCCGCACGCCGCAGCGCGCGCACCACAGGAGAGTTGCCGCTCACCCGGTAGAGCGTCTGCTTGATCGCAAGCACATCGGGATCCTCCGCCGCCTCCTCGAGGAAACGGATGATCGGCGTGAACGAGTGGTACGGCGGCGCGACCAGTACGCTGCCGTGCGCCGAAATCGTCTCGAATACCGTCTGCTCCCCGGAGAAAACCGCCGGCATCACCGGCGGCCACGCCGGTTCGAGCAGCTCCGGCAGATGCGCCTTGCCGACCAGTTCAAAGAACTGCTTCAAATGCAGCGGCCCCCGCACGAAATACCAGAACTGCTCATCGAGCCGGAACTCCTGAGCAAGCCACTTCACGAGCGGGCCGCGGCTCCCGGCGATGAGTTCAATCCGGATCGGTTCCCGGTGGCGGCGCTGCAGAAGATTCTTCTCGATGCTCTGCATGAGATCCTCGGCATCGCTGTCCTCAACCGAAAAATCCATGTCCCGCGTGATGCGGAACGGAAAGAACTCCTCGATCTCACAACCCGTGAAGAGCGTCCCGAGGTTGTCCATAATCAGATTCTCAAGCAGCATGAAACTGCGACCCGGCTGCCCGTCGCGAACTTCGACAAAGCGCGGAAGAAGTTCCGGAACCTCGACAAACGCATAGACCAGTTCACTGCGACCCGCCGGCCGCATGCTCACCGCAATCTCGATCGACCCGGAATTCAGAATCGGGAACGGGTGCGCCGAATCGACCGCCAGCGGCGTCAGCACCGGCAGAACCTGCGCCCGGAAGTAACTCGACAACTCCCCCCGCACCGCCGGAGCAACTCCGGCCGGCGTGACCAGCCGCACCCCGTGTTTCGCGAGTTCCGGAAGAATCTCGTCGGTCAGGCAGTCGTGCTGACGGCGCAGCAGCTTCTCCAGCTTCTTCCGCAGTTTTCCGAGCTGGTCCGAGGGGCGGTTTCCCGCCGGATCCGGCAGCTCCTTGCCCATCTTCACAAGCTGGCGCAGTCCCGCGATGCGCACCATGAAAAACTCATCGAGGTTGCTGCTGAAAATCGCGATGAACTTCAGCCGCTCCAGCACGGGGTTGGCGAGGCATTCCGCCTCATCCAGAACCCGCGCGTTGAAATCCATCCACGACAACTCGCGGCTGATGAAAAGTTCATTGTCGTTGAACTCAACTGCTTTCTTCTTCTTCGTCATGATGCAAACGGAACCTCCTCAATCTTCAGCTCGAGGCCGAACACCTCGTTGAACATCCCCCCTTTGAGCTCGAGATAGAGCCTCTCCTGGCGGAAATCGCCCGAGGCGGGAACCTGGATGACCAGCGTATGCCCCCGCAAAACGAGCTTCATCCGGCCGAAACGCCCCTGGCGGGTGCAGTCGAGCGCATCGGCCACACGCAGAATCGCCGCGAGCTTCAACACCGTAACCTTGTCCTCCGCGGAGAGCAGCATGTACTCCGGATGCGACTCTTTCGGGGCGGATTTGCGATGGTAACGCGCCACCGCGGCAACGACGTGCAGCTCCGCATCACTCACCCCCGGCAGCTGCAGATTGCCGATCAGATAACAGGAGTGCTTGTGATGCTGCCGCGTATCGACAAACCGCCCGATGTCGTGCAGAAAAGCGGCCACCTCAAGCAGAACCGCCGCACGCGGGGCGAATTCAAAATTCCGCCGCAGCTTCTCAAACAGCGCGGCGGCGATTCCCGCCACGTTGGCGGCATGCCGCGCATCATAACCGTATTTGTGCCCGACCGCGCCGCAGACGGCAAGCAGATCATCGTGGAACGGATCCCGCTCCCCTTTCCGGCTGCGACGGACCAGATCCTGAATCAGCGCAGTCCGGGTCGTCGCCGCGGGACAGAGGAATCTCTCGCAGTTGAACTCCTCCAGGAAATATCCGAGAATCGCGGCACACGCGGAAACCCCCGCCGCCGCACTCTCCGGAATCTTGTACTCGACCGCAAGCGCCGCCGGATCAGCCGCCACCGCCCGCTTGACCGCAACGGCCAGATCGTGACTCGAAAGTCTCAAAACCTCATCCTCGTCCGCCTCGGGAATCTCCCCGGCGAAACCGCCGGAAAGCATTCGGACCGATGCGCCCATCCCGACGAGCGTAACCGGCCGCTCCGGGTCGAATCCGACACTCTCCCGCAACCTCTGACGGATGTCCTGCGACCGCAGCGTCTCGAGAATCTGATCGATCGAAAAGGAGGAACGCCCGAACGCATCGACCAGTCGGCTCGTTCCGAGCGGAACCGCCTCCGAAAAACGCATGAGTCCGCCGTCGAACCAGCTCACCAGCAGCGAACCGGTCCCGACAATGAGACAGAGTCCCGCCAGTTCGTCGAACGGCAGCGTCCGGCGCAGCGCTTCGCGCATCGAAAGAAAGCAGATGCGCGCCTCCTCCTGACTCTCGAGAATCTCGAGCGACAGATTGGAGACACTGTGAATCCGGTTGATGACCAGCTCCCGGTTGAACGCCTCCCGCACCGCCGATGTCGCCACGACCCGGCAGCTGCGCACGCGATATTCGGCGAGTTTCCGCGAAAAATCCGCCATGACCGAACCGAGCGCCGAGAGATTTTCCGGAGAGACCGAACCGTGCCGGAACACATCATACCCGAGATTCACCGCCCGGGCGAGACTCTCGAGCAGCGTGATCCGCCCCCCGGATGCCACCTCGAACAGATCGAGCCGCGTCGAATGTGCGCCGACGTCGATCACGCCGGCCTGATAAGGATACCCATGCCTTCTGCTCATGCTCGTCTCCTCCGATCAGAACCAGTGCATGACATCGGGGTTCAGATTGATGTAATTCTTCTTCGCGTTGCGGGCGATGCCGCGCGCGGTCACGGCGTTGAGTCCGACCCGCAGCGTGACCCAGTCGCCGGAGCCCTCCATCTGCGGCTCCGGGTAGAAACGCCCGAAATAAACCCCGTCCACCACGAGCGCGACCTGCTCGGAACTGTAATTGCCCGAAAGCATCTGCCACTGCAGCTTCCCGAACCGATCGACCAGAAACTGCAGATCGAAAAGATCCGGGTTGCCGGGGCGCGAAACCACCCGGGCGTCCCGGATGTTCTTGCTGCTGAAGAGCTGATTTGTATTGATCCAGACTGTTCCGCCGTCGAGCGTCGGGATCTCCCGCTCAAGCTCACCGGAACGGGTCGGATGGCGGACGATCGAATTCACGTGAATGACGTATTTGCGTTTGTACTCGGAGCTGTTCGGATTGTCGGTGATCTCGGTATCGGGATCCATCGCCTCCTCCCACGCCTCCTGGATGGCCTCGCAGCCCGAAAACAGCACCGGAATGAGCAGCGCCCCCGCCCATACCGCGATTATCCTCTTTCTCATCGTCTCAAAGACTCCTCCTCGTCAGAAAACGCCGGGCTTAAAACAGACTGAATGCACCCGGATTCAGAATTTCGTAATTTTTCTTCGCATTGCGGGCGATGCCGCGCGCCGTCACCGGATCGAGCCCGACCCGCAGAAAGATCCAGTAAGTGGAGTCGTTCTCCGGCTGCTCCGGGTAGAAACTCACGAAGTAGACTCCGTCGACAATCAAGGCGACCGGTTCGCCCGCGCGGTTTCCGGAGAGAAGCTGCCACTGCAGCCGCCCGAACCGGTCGACCTTGATCTCGAGATCGTAGAGATCGGGGTTGCCGGGACGCGGAATCGCCTTGACCCGCTTGATGTTCTTGCTGCTGAAGAGCTGATTCTTTTTGATCCAGATGGTCTTTCCGTCGAGCGTCGGAATATCCTGCTCGTTCGGCGTTGCGCGCGGATATTTCACGATCGCGTGAAGAGCGACTTCATATTTCTTCTGCGAAGATTCCTCCTCTTCGGCGGCGATCTCCTCCGGGGTATCCTCGTATGTGGTTGCGTCCTCCCACGCCTCCTTGAACGCTTCGCAGCCGGTTCCCACCGTCAGAATGAAAAGCGCAAAGACGCATACCGTCGCCAGATTTTTCCTCATTTCCACCGTTTTCTCCGGGTTAACTCCGTTTTTTTCCTTTTCGACTGTTGCCATTACCGCAGACACCATGTATATTAACGCCTGAATGAACAAAATTCCAGTTTGATCGGTAAATTTTTCATGAGAAACTACGCAGTCATCGGCGATCCCGTCGAACACAGCCGCTCCCCCGGAATGCAGAACGCGGCATTTGAATTCCATCATCTCGGTTCCCCCTATGGGAAATACCATGTGCGCCCGGCCGAACTCGGCCGATTCGTCGAATTCGCAAAGCGGGAGCTCGCCGGCTTCAACTGCACGGTGCCGCACAAGGCCGCGATCATCCCCTATCTCGACGAGGTCGACCCCGACGCACTCGCGGCGGAGAGCGTAAACACCGTCACCGTCGCGGAAGATGGACGCCTCTCCGGAACCAGCACCGACGGGTACGGTCTCGAAATGGCGCTCAGGGAAAATTTCGGAGTCGGCGTCGAGGGGACGGAATTCTGCTTCGTCGGCTGCGGCGGGGCGGCTCACGCGACCGCGTTCCACCTCGCGCGACGCGGCGCCGGGGCGATCCGGATCGCGAACAGAACTGTGGAAAAGGCCGAAGAGCTCGCCGCGAAATTGCAGAAACTCTTCCCCGCGCTCACGCTCGAAACCGCCGCGCCGGGAGACCGCGGGACGCTCTCGCGCTGGTTCACTCGAACGAATGTCCTCGTGCAGGCGACGAGTCTCGGGCTGAAACCGGGGGATCCGCCGCCTTTCGACCTCGAACTGCTGACTCCGGATCTGAAACTGGCGGTGTTCGACACGATCTACCTCGATACGCCGCTGCTCAAACGCGCGAAAGAGCTCGGGCTGCCCGCCGCGGGCGGCAGCGCGATGCTGCTGTATCAGGGGGCGAAGTCGTTTGAAATCTGGACCGGACTCGCCGCTCCGATCGAAGAGATGCGCGCCGGAATGGAAGGAAAACCATCATGCTGAACGGACTTCTGCGCCTGACCGATGAGGCGAATTACTACTGGTGGACGCGCGCGGGGTTCGGCGATGAGTTCGTGATCGGCTTCTTCCTGCTCGCGAGTTTCCTGCTCGGAAGCTGCCTCGGGAGTTTTCTCAACGTCTGCATCTGGCGGATGCCGCTCGGGGAATCGATCGTGACCGCGCCGTCGCACTGCACGAAGTGCGGCACGCCGATCCACTGGTACGACAACATACCGATCGTGAGTTACCTCGTGCTGCGGGGCCGCTGCCGGAGCTGCAAGGCGCCGATTTCGCCGCGCTATGTGTTCGTCGAAGCGTTGACCGGGCTGCTTTTCGCACTGCTGCTCGTGAAAGTCGGCGCCGTCCGGCAGCCGCCGGCGACCCTGATGCCCTTTTTCGCGATGACGATGCTCTGCATTACGACGATCTGGATCGACTTCGAGCATCGGCTCATTCCGGATGCGACGACCTATCCGGCGATGCTGTTCGGCGTTGCGGCATCGGCGGCGTTCCCGTCGATCTGGGGTGTGAAGAACCATTTCCTCGCTGCGGGATTCGCGCTCGGCTCAGGCGCAATCGCGGGAGGACTCCTCGCTCTCTTCGCCATCGTCGGGCGCGCCGTTGCAAAGCGCGAAGTGCTCGGGTGGGGAGATGTGAAATACACGGCCGCCGCCGGAATCCTGCTCGGAATGCCGGGAGCGTTCTTCTCGGTGCTGGCGGGAAGTCTGCTCGGCTCGCTTTACGGAGTTGTATGCGCGCTCCGGGGTGGAAAAAAACTTGCACGGACGACGGTTCCGCTCGGGCCGTTCCTCGCATTCGGCAGTTTTATCTGGATGTTCGCGGGAGAAAAACTCCTGCGCTGGTATCTCGCGTTTTTTGCCGGCCGGGAAGTGTAAAAACCCGATTCGGGGCTTGCACTCTCACGACGGTGTGTTATATTACCAGAAAAAATGGATCGTCAATCAGAGTGAATGCAACCTAAGGAGTAAGAAGATGGCTTCCATGTTTGATGCGGCGAAGAAAGTTTACGAAGATCTCGGTGTGGATGTCGAAGCGGCGTTCAAGCGTCTCGACCAGATTCCGGTGAGTCTCCACTGCTGGCAGGGCGATGACGTCGCCGGGTTTGAGAACAGTGACGCGCTTGACGGCGGCATCGCCGTGACCGGCAACTATCCGGGCCGCGCCCGCAATGCCGATGAACTGCGCGCTGATATCGAAAAAGTCCTCTCGTTCCTCCCCGGAAAAAAGCGGCTGAATCTGCATGCGATTTATGCGGAGACCGACGGCAAACCGGTCAAGCGCAACGAGATCGAGCCGAAACATTTCGCCCGCTGGGCCGACTGGGCGAAAGAGCATGAGCTCGGACTTGACTTCAATCCGTCTTACTTTTCGCACCCGATGATGAAAGACGGGCTGACGCTTTCGAGCCCCGACGCGGGCGTGCGCCGGTTCTGGGTGGAGCACGGCATCGCCTGCCGTACGATCGCGGAGAGTTTCGGCAAAAAACTGCGCAACACGTGCATCACGAACTTCTGGGTGCCGGACGGCTTCAAGGACACCCCGTTCGACCGCCTCTCCCCGCGCGAACGGCTTGCCGATTCCCTTGACAAGATCTTCGCGTCTCCGTGCAACCCGCGCTACAACCGCGATGCGGTCGAGTGCAAGCTCTTCGGCATCGGCGCCGAAAGCTGCACGGTCGGCTCGCATGAGTTCTACATGGGTTATGCGATGAAGAACGGCAAACTGCTCTGCCTCGACGCGGGCCACTTCCACCCGACCGAGGTGATCTCCGACAAGATCACGAGCACGCTGATGTTCCTCGACGAGATTCTGCTGCACGTGAGCCGCGGCGTCCGCTGGGACAGCGATCACGTCGTGACGATGACGGAGGAACTCCGTGCGATCGCCGAAGAGATCGTCCGCCACAACTACGACAGGCGCGTCCACATCGGGCTGGACTACTTCGACGCCTCGATCAACCGCGTGATGGCCTGGACGATCGGAGCGCGCAACATGTACAAGGCGCTTCTGATGGCGCTGACCGAACCGGCCGCCATCATCCGCAAGGCGGAGAAGTCCGGTGACAAGAGCAGCCGCCTCGCCTGGATGGAAGAGGCCAAAACTCTCCCGTTCGGCGCGCTCTGGGAAGAGTACTGCCGCCGCAACAACGTCCCCGGAGCGAACTGGATCGACGAGGCGAAAACCTACGAAAAAGAGGTTCTTGCCAAACGCGGATAAGCCCGGCAGCAAGGGCCCGCGCGGCTCCCGGAATCTTCGGGAGCCTTTGTTCGTTGAAACCGGTAACTTCCAGGGAAGATAAAGAGGAAGAGATACAACATGTCACTGGCGATCATCCGTGAATTGTCCAACCGATACGGTGCGGATCCCTCCTGCGTGCTGGCGGGAGGAGGCAATACCTCGTACAAAGACGAAAAATATCTCTATGTGAAACCCAGCGGCGTCGCCCTTGCCGACATCACGGAATCTGATTTCGTGAAGATGGAGCGCGAAGTGATCCGCCGGGTCTTTTCGCTGCCGGAATACGCCGATGCCGCCGAACGCGAGGCGATGGTGACGAAACTCATGGCGTTCGCCGTCGCCGGCAGCGGCGCGCGGCGCCCCTCGGTGGAGGCTCCTCTGCACGAGTTGATGCCGTTCACCTACATCGTTCACCTGCATCCGGCGGCAGTCAACGGGCTGACCTGTTCACAGAACGGCCCGGAAGAGTGCGCGAAACTCTTCCCGGAGGCGCTCTGGATTCCGGAAACCGATCCCGGCTTCACACTGGCGAAAACCGTTCACGACGCGAGCGTGAAGTACGAAGCCGCGCACGGGCGGCCCGCCTCGATGATCTTCCTGCAGAATCACGGGGTTTTCGTCGGCGGCAACTCCGCACAGGAGATCGATGCCGCCTATGATCGGATTTTATCCACGCTGCGGACCGTCTACGAGAAGGCGGGCATCGCCGCGACCGCGCCGGGAACAGGGGAGCTTGACGAAGCGTTTGCGTTTGAACTCGCACCGAAACTGCGCGGCTGGCTCGGAGACGGCAGGACGCCGAAGACGGTGAAAACCCTCGCGCCGTTTCAGACGGCGCGCGGCGCATTCACGCCCGATCATATCGTCTATGCGAAATCGTATTCGCTGATTTCCGACGATCCGACCGAGGCGGAAATCCTCGCATTTGAACAGAAACACGGTTATAAACCGTTCGTGGTGGAGGTTCCGGGCAAGGCGGTATTCTGCGCCGGGGCGACCGGAAAAGGCGCGGAGACAGTCGCTCTCCTCGCCCGGGACGGAGCGCTCGTGCAGCAGCTCACGGCCGCGTTCGGCGGGCCGCGCACGCTCTCCGACGCGGGACGCGGCTTCATCGAGAACTGGGAAGCTGAATCGTACCGGAAAAAGGTCGCCGGCGGCGCGAGCGTGCGGCTCTCCGGCAAGGTCGCGGTCGTGACCGGCGGGGCTCAGGGATTCGGTTACGGAATCGCGGAAGAGCTCGCCGCCGAGGGCGCGACGGTCATCATTGCGGATTTGAACGCGGCAGGCGCAGAGGCCGCAGCCGCAAAACTCAAAGCTCCGGGCGGCGCGGGTGCGGTCGCAGTCAACATTGCGGACGAATCCTCGGTCGAATCGATGGTCCGTGCGGTCGTGCTCGCCTGCGGAGGGATCGACCTCTTCGTCGCGAACGCGGGCGTGCTCAAGGCCGGTTCGGTCAAAAGTTTTGAAAAGCGCGACTGGGAGTTCGTCACGAGCGTAAACTACACGGGCTACTTCCTCTGCGTCAAACATGTCTCCGCAGTCATGGCGCGGCAGAACGCCTGCTGCGCGGCGTGGACCGACATCGTGCAGGTCAACTCCAAGAGCGGACTCGTCGGCAGCAACCGGAACGGCGCCTATGCGGGGAGCAAATTCGGAACGGTGGGGCTCACGCAGAGCTTTGCGCTCGAACTTGTGGCGGACCGGATCAAAGTCAACAGCGTCTGCCCCGGGAACTTCTTCGACGGGCCGCTCTGGTCGGATCCGGAAAAGGGGCTTTTCGTGCAATACCTGAACAGCGGCAAGGTTCCGGGCGCGAAAACCGTTGCCGACGTGAAACTTCATTACGAAAAACAGATCCCGATGCACCGCGGCTGCTACCCGTCGGACGTGGCAAAAGCGATTGTCTACGCGGTCTGTCAATCTTACGAAACCGGCCAGGCGATCCCGGTCACGGGCGGCCAGGTCATGTTGAATTAAACAAGAGGAATTATGAGCAAGACGATTCTGTTTCAGGGAGATTCGATCACGGACTGCGGCCGCACATGCAGTCAGGATCCGTCGGCAAGTCTCGGCATGGGTTACCCGTTCTTCATCTCGGCGCGACTGCAGGCGGAACACCTCGGCGACGAGCCGACGGTCATCAACCGCGGCATCAGCGGCAACCGGGTGGTGGATCTCTACGCGCGCTGGAAAATCGACGCGCTGAATTTGAATCCGGACGTGCTGTCGATCCTGATCGGCGTGAACGACACGTGGCACGAATTCTCGTACAACAACGGGGTGGAAGTGCCGCGCTATGCGGAGTTTTACCGGAAACTGCTCGACTGGACGCGGGAGAAACTCCCGGCGTGCGCGCTCGTGCTGTGCGAACCTTTCGTGCTCGAAACCGGGGTCGTCACGCCCGCCTGGGTCAATGAGATCAACGAACGGCGCAAAGTGGTGAAAGATCTCGCCGAAGAGTACCGGACCGTATTCGTCCCGTTCCAGAGCGTTCTTTCGGCAGCCGCGGCGAAAGCGGGAGATCCGGCGAAGATTCTCGGTGATGGAGTGCATCCGACCCCCTGCGGCCATCAGTTGATGGCCGATGCCTGGCTCAAGGCGGCGGCGGACGTGTTATAACCGGCGGGGAGATCACACACATGCAGCAGCAGATTCACGAGCTTCTCGTGGAGATGGGGGAAGATCCGTCGCGCGAGGGGCTGGTCGATACGCCGGCACGGGTGGAGAAGAGTCTCCGCTACCTCACGCGCGGCTATACGCAAACGTTGGAAAAGGTGGTCAACGGGGCGCTTTTCGAGGCGGAATCCGATGATATGGTCATCGTGCGGGACATTGAATTCTTCAGTCTTTGCGAACATCACATGCTGCCGTTTTTCGGCAAATGCCACGTCGGCTACATCCCGGACGGGAAGATCATCGGCGTGAGCAAAGTCGCACGCATTGTCGATATGTTCGCACGGCGGCTTCAGGTGCAGGAACGGCTCACGAAACAGATCTCGGAGGCGCTCATGAGCATCCTCGGGGCGCAGGGAGTCGGCGTGGTCATGGAGGCGCAGCATCTCTGCATGCAGATGCGCGGCGTCGAAAAACAGCACTCGGTCATGACCACGAGTTCGATGATCGGGTCGTTCCGGAGGGAACTTGCGACCCGCAACGAATTCACGCGCCTGATCCGATGAGAGCGCTGGTGCAGCGGGCGGCCCGCGGCAGCGTCGATGTCGCCGGCGAACGGATCGGCGAAATCGGCCCGGGGCTGGTTATCCTGCTCGGGATCACGCATTCCGACACGGAGAAAGAGGCGGCATTCGTCGCGGAGAAGTGCATGAATCTGCGCATTTTCGAGGACGAGGCGGGCAAGATGAACCGTTCGCTGCTCGACATCGGCGGCGAGGCGCTCATCGTTTCGCAGTTCACGCTGTACGGTGATGCCTCCCACGGGCGGCGGCCGTCATTCACGGAAGCCGCGCGGCCGGAGCTGGCGAATCCGCTCTACGAAACATTCGTCGAACTGTGCCGCGGATACGGGGTGCGGGTCGCGACCGGCCGATTCGGGGCAGACATGAAACTCTCCCTCGTGAACGACGGCCCGGTGACAATCATGGTGGAGTCACGGTAAGATGAGTAAAGGGGTGGTGGTACTCGGAGCGACAGGCTCCATCGGAAAGAGCGCGCGTTCGGCATTGGCTGCGCTCCCGGAACGGTTTCGCGTGGTCGGGCTGGTCGCCCGGAACAATCTTGAGGAACTCGCGGCCCAGGCGGCACAGTTCCATCCGGAGTGGACGGTCACGACGGATCCGGCCCGGGAACAGGAGCTCGCCGGGCGGCTTCCGGCGGGCTGCCGGGCGGCGGGCGGCATGGAGAAAGTGCTCGAACTGGTCACTTCTCCGGAAACCGACATTGTGCTCTGCGCGATCGTCGGGACGGCCGGGCTCGAACCGGTCATCGCCGCGATCCGGGCGGGAAAACGAATTGCGCTTGCGAGCAAGGAAATTCTCGTTCTGGCCGGAGAGATCATCGCCCGTGAACTTGCAGCCCATCCCGAAAGCGAGATCATCCCGGTGGACAGCGAACACTCGGCGATCTTCCAGTGCCTCGCGGGACGGCGGCCCGGAGAGATCAAACATCTCTATCTGACCGCCTCCGGCGGCGCATTCCGGGAGTGGACGCGCGAGCAGATCGCCTCCGCGAAACTCGAAGACGCCCTCGCCCACCCGACCTGGAATATGGGGGCGAAAGTCACGATCGATTCCGCTTCGATGATGAACAAGGCGCTCGAAATGATTGAGGCGCGCCACCTGTTCGGGGTTCATCCGGATCAGATCCGGGTGCTGATTCACCCGCAGTCGGTCATTCACTCGCTCGTGGAGCTGACGGACTCGAGTCTCATCGCCCAGCTCTCGAAGCCGGACATGCGGTTCGCGATCACGTATGCGCTGACCTATCCCGAACGGGCGGCGACCGATCTGCCTGAACTGGACTTTGCCTCGCGCCTCTCACTCGAGCTCCGGCTGCCGGAACCGGGGAAATACCCTGCCCTCGAATTCGCCCGTGAGGCGATGAATCGCGGCGGCACGCTCCCCGGCGTGATGAACGCCGCAAACGAAGTCGCCGTCGACCGGTTCCGCCGCGGGGAAATCCCCTTCCCGGCGATCTGGAGCATCATCGAAAAAACCATGACTGCACACGAGACGCAGCCGCAGTCCGATCTCGCCGCCATCCGCTCCGCGGACGCCTGGGCGCGCCGTTACGCCGGGAGCGTACAGAGATGATGACCCGCCGCAGGAAGCAGTTCTATCTGACGGCGGCGCTTCTGATGCTGCTGGCGTTGGCACTGCGTCTGCTCCGATTCGGCGACGCCCTCGAATACGACGAAATCTGGACACTGGAAAGTTACGCCGCCGGCCCGGTGTCGAGGATCTTCACGGATCTGGCGCTGCCGAACAACCATCCGCTGAACTCGCTGCTGGTCAAGTTGATCGCTTTGACGGGAGCGCCGGTGACCTGGATCCGGCTCGGGTCGCTGGCGGCGGGCATGCTGGCTGTCCCGCTGGCGGGAATCACGGCGCTGGGCTTGTGGAAACGCCGGAGCACGGCACTCTGGGCGATGTTTTTTCTCGCGGTGCTGCCGGGGGCGGTTTTCTATTCCCAGCAGGCGCGGGGCTACTCGCTGCAGCTCTGTCTGCTGCTGGCTTATACGGCCGGACTTGTTACCGTGCGGAGACATCCGGTTCCGGGAGTGATCGGAATTCTGCTCGGCGCAATCGGTTCGATGCTGACGCTGCCGACATCCGCATTCTATCTCGGTGCGATCGGATGCGTCTGCGTGTTCCGCTGCCGGAATCAGTTGAGCCGCTATCTGCCGGGAGCGGCGGCACTCGCCTGCGGCGGACTCTTCTGTCTGATCTGGGTCGTAATCAATCTGGACAATTTCGCGGCGAACCAGAACTGGGGAATCCCGATCGATTCTCCGACCGCATTTCTCGAATTCCTCACGAATTCGATGGTGCTGAGTGTGCCGTTCTATCTCTATTTGCCCGCGCTTGCGGCACTGCTGCTCAGGTTTCGCCGCTCCTGGCCGGTACTCTGGCTCTGGGGCTGCCTGATTGCGGCGGCGCTGCTTTTCAACGGCGGGCCGTCGCGCACCTATCTGCCGCTCGTGGCGGCCACGGCGCTGGCGGCGGCCTGCGGCTGTACGCTGCTTTCACGGCGATTGCCGAAGTTGAAGCGCGCGATACTCATCCTCTTTGCGGCGGCCGGACTCTATTCGATTGCAGCGGCCTGCCGGGAGCCGTATCCGGAGTGGTATGCGCTGCACGACACGATCCGGGAACTTCCGGAAGAGATCACCGTGCTGCTTCCCGCCAACGATACGCGCCCGCTGGCCTGGAACAATTATCCGGATGCCTACCGTGAACAGCTGCGCCGGATCGCGCAGCTGCCGCAGGGACGTTCCCGGACGCTGCTGATTTTGAGTCGCAATCCGGAACCGGTTCTGAACGGCGGCGCAGGAAGCGGCGCGGAGCGGGAATTTCCTCTCGACGTGCCGGGGATTCCGGTTCGGCTGGGCGCCTGGTTCGGCCACATGTACGGGCTGGAGGAGTTGAAAGGCGCGCCCGACCGGGGAGATACGGTCATCGCATTCATCCGTCCGCTTCCCGAGAAAGCCGCGATCGAACTCTTCTGCTCATTCATGGAACTTCCGGAAAGTCTTTCGCTGAATCTGTGGCTCTGCCCCTCGATTACGACGGATCAGGTCAAGTACCGTTATTATCTGATGGGAGCGAAAATCGAAGATCCCGGCAGACTGAACTGGGAACAGTTTCTGAATCAATACCCCGGGGCAACGGCCGTTTTTCGCCTCGTGCCGCCAGGAAAAAAGAAATAAATCCGGGCGCGACACTTGAAAACGGCCGGAAAACGGTTATGATATGTTCATATGTTTTTAAGATGCGGGAGCGGATGGCCGACATCCTCCCGGAACGGTAACTGAGAGGGAATCAAATAGAATGATCTTGGACTGGATTTTAAATATACTTTCGATTATCTTCGTTTTTGTGGCGATCGGGTTCTGCATTTTCTCGCATGAGCTCGGCCACTTTCTCGCGGCAAAATGGAGGGGACTGCATATCGACGCGTTTTCACTCGGCTTCAAGCCGTTCTGGCGGAAGAAAATCAACGGAGTGGAGTATCGTCTCGGCTGGCTGCCGTTCGGCGGTTACGTCGAACTGCCGCAGGTCGATGCGACCGATGCGATTCCGAAAGCCGCCGACGGGACGGAACTGCCGCGTGCCAAACCGCTGGACCGGATCATCACGGCGGTGGCGGGACCGCTTTTCAATATTCTCTCGGGGCTGCTGATCGGCTGCTTCGTCTGGTGGATCGGGATTCCGCAGGATTCGCCGAAAATGCGGGAATTCTCCGTGCTCACGGTCGATAAGAACGGCCCGGAATGGGCCGCCGGACTCCGCCCCGGGGACAAGATCGTGAAGATCAACGGGGAACCGTTCTTCTCGACCTGGAAAGAGGTCATTCTCAACAAGATCCTGCTGACGGTCGGCGAAGTGACGTTCGACGTGGTGCGGGATGGGAAAACGCTGCAGATCTCCTACGTCCCGGTGGAAAATCCGGACGCTCCCGGCCAGCTCGGCGCCGAGGGAATCGCCTGGCCGTATTTCACGGTGCTGGTTCCGATCGCAATCCATCCGGAAGACGGTTCTCCTGCGGAACAGGCGGGGATCAAACCGGGCGACGTCGTGATCGCAGTCGACGGCAAACCGCTGTCGGAATTTCTCGAGTATCAGAGTGCAATCGACCTTGCCGGCAGCCGCGGTCTGCCGGTCCGCCTGACTCTGCAGCGCGACGGGAAACTGCTGGAAGTCTCCGTGCGGCCCAAAGCGATCCCTGAACTCACCGGCGAAGAAAACACGGCCTATCTGATCGGAATCAACTTCGATATCGCCAAAAACGGCAACAAGGCGCTGGTGGGGTCGCTCATCCCCGGCTATCCTGCGGAAACGGCGGGACTGCAGCCGGGCGACCGGCTTCTGAAAGTCAACGGGATTCCCGTCTCCAGCAACGTGGAGTTCAAAGAGCAAATCACGAAGAACAAAAATGCGCCCAGCGTCATTGAGCTGGAACGGAACGGCGAGACGCAGGAACTCACCATTGCACCGATCCTCTGCACACCGCAGACCATCGGCGCCGAGATCGAAATGCTCGACCATCCGACCCCGTTTCAACAGCTGGTCAATACGATCGACATGACGGAGAAATCGCTCGTCGGGATTCTGGTCGGAGTCGGCAACAAACTCGGGCTGACCGAACAGACCAGTTCGCTCAAGCCGAGCCACATGTCCGGCGTTCTCGGGATGGGGACGGTGCTCTTCACTTCGGTGCGTCATACGTCATTCATGAGCGCAATCTATTTTCTGGTCATCATCTCGTTCGCACTGGCGATTTTCAATCTGTTTCCGCTGCCGGTGCTCGATGGCGGGCACATTCTGTTCGGCCTGATTGAGATCATCTTCCGCAAACCGCTGCCGACGGTTGTCATCAAGGGGCTCTCGATGGTGTTTGTGGTGCTGCTGGTCGGGCTCATGGTTTACGTCACATTCTCCGACGGCCGCCGGCTGCTGCGCCAGACGGGAGTTCTGTCCAGCAAACCGGAGACCACCCGGAAACAGCTTCCGGATACGGAAAAAGTTCAGGAGAAACCGGTAGAAGAACATGTTACAGCGGCGCAATAGCAGAATCATCCGGATCGGGAACGTCGCCATCGGCGGCGGAAATCCGGTGTCGATCCAGTCGATGACCAATACCGATACGCGCGACGTCGCTTCGACGCTCGCGCAGATCCGACAGCTTCATGAGCTCGGCTGCGAGATCGTGCGGCTCGCGGTGCCCGATCAGGAGGCGGCGCGGGCGCTGGCGGAAATCCGGGCGGCGAGCCCGATTCCGCTCGTGGCGGATATTCATTTCGACTACCGGCTCGCGCTCGCGGCGATGGAGAGCGACGTAGACGCCGTCCGACTCAATCCCGGCAATCTCGGAGAGGGTCTGGAACTCGTTGCGGCCGAAGCGGTCAAACGGAACGTTCCGATCCGGGTCGGAGCGAATTCCGGAAGCGTGCGGCCGGCGCTGCTGCACAAATTTGAATCTCAGGGGATGAGCCGGGATGAGGCGATGGCCGAGGCACTGGTCGAAAGTGCTCTCGAACAGTGCCGGATGCTCGAAAAACTCGGCGTTACGGCAATCAAGGCGGCGTTGAAATCCTCCAGCGTTCCGGTGACAGTCGCGGCTTACCGCAAATTCGCAGACCGAACGGATTACCCGCTGCACATCGGCGTGACCGAGGCGGGGACGCCCGGTCGCGGCATCGTCAAATCAGCGGTCGGCATCGGGACGCTGCTCATGGAGGGGATCGGCGACACGCTGCGGGTCAGTCTCACGGGCGATCCGGCCGAAGAGGTCGTCACGGGCAGGCGAATCCTCGAAGCGTGCGGCCTGCGCGACGCCTCCCCGGAAATCGTCTCCTGCCCGACCTGCGGCCGCACGGAGATCGACCTCATCGGTCTGGCGGAGCGGGCGGAACAATTTATCTCATCGGCCAAACAGGAGGGGTACGAGATCAATCTGCGTAAAGTCGCGGTCATGGGGTGCGCGGTCAACGGCCCCGGCGAGGCGCGTGACGCCGATCTCGGTATGGCCGGGAGTAAAAACGGACAGCTTGTCATCTTCAAACTCGGCAAAGTCGTCGGAGCGTTCGAGCCTGAGGCCGGATTTGAATGTTTCAAGGCGGAAATTCTGAAATGCAGTCAGAAAAAGAAAGGGAAGGTATGATGAAATTCCGATGGAGGCAGCTGCTTCCGGCAGCGGCGCTCATTTTGAGCGGAACCGCGGCCGAGGCGAAAGTGGAACTTGCGCCGGTCTTTTCCGACAATGCGGTTCTGCAGCGTGATATGGAAGTCCCGGTCTGGGGCTGGGCCGATCCGGGTGAAAGCGTCACCGTGAAATTCGCGGATCAGACGCAGACCACCACAGCCGGTACCGACGGAAAGTGGATGGTCAAGCTCTCCCCTCTCTCCGCCAGCAAGGAGAACCGCACGCTGGAGGCCTCCGGCCCGACCAACACCGTGAGTGCCAAAAACGTCCTCGTCGGAGAAGTGTGGATCGCCAGCGGCCAGTCCAACATGGAGATGCCGCTCTGGGGCGGCGGAGCGAATTTCCGCCACCGCAACGCGAACGGAACGGGCAAGGAGGTCGCCGACAAAACCAATATCCCGACGTTCCGTTTCACCCGGATGCCCCGGCAGTGGAGCGGTACGGCCATGCCGAAAGAGCCGGTGAAATGGAATCTCGCGGTTCCCGGCAAAGAGCTTGAAGATGCAAGTGCGGCCGCGTTCTTCTTCGCCCGTGAACTCGTGAAAGAGCTCGATGTTCCGGTCGGCATCATCGGCGCCTACTGGGGCGGGACCCGGATCGAACCGTGGACGCCGCCGGAAGGATTCAATTCGGTTCCGGAACTCGCGAACATCGCCAGAACCGTGAATGCGAAACTCCCGGGGACGAGCGATTACAAGGCCGTCAGCGACAAGGTGATGGCCGATTACGCCGCCTGGATGGAAAAGTACAGAAATGCGATTGCCAACGGCCAGCAGCCGCCGACTCCGCCCGCGTTCCCGGCGGAACAGCAGCCGTTCAACAATCACCAGCAGCCGACTGTGCTCTTCAACAAGATGCTCGCGACTTACGTGCCCTATGCCGTGCGCGGCGCGATCTGGTATCAGGGCGAAGCGAACCTCGGCGACCGGATGCTCTACAAACACAAGATGCAGGCGCTGCTGAACGGCTGGCGCAAGGTGTTCAACAATCCGGGCATGTCGTTCTACTTCGCGCAGCTCGCGCCGTTCACCTACGGCGGCGATCCGACGGTTCTGCCGCAGCTCTGGGAAGCGCAGCAGGCGTTCGCCGATGCCAACGAAAAAGTCGGCATGGCGGTCATCACCGACGCGGTTCACAACATCCGCGACATCCATCCCGCCGACAAGGAGGTCGTCGGCAAACGTCTCGCGTACCTGGCGCTGAAGAACGATTACGGCCGCAGCGACATCAAGGCCGATTCGCCGCGCCTCAAAGATTCAAAGGTGGAGGGAAATACTTTCGTCCTCGACTTCAAATTCGTTGAAAGTTGGAAGAATGCTGACGGCAACATTCCGTTCTTCGAGATCGCCGGCATGGACGGCGCGTTCTATCCGGCGAAAGCCGTGATCGACGGGACGAAGATCCGCGTCAGCTCCGACCGCGTCGCCGCTCCGAAGAGCGTGCGCTACATGTGGAATCAGACGAACGAGGGGAAACTCGCGAACGAAGCGGGCCTGGTGCTCGGTTCATTCCGGATTCAGTACACCCCGACCTACGGCGAACTGCTCGCCTATTATCAGACGAACAGCAAGCTCGTTTACGAGTACGATCTCAAGAGCGGCTCCGGTTTCGGCGACAAGACCAAAGTCCGTTACACGCTCGACAACAGCGACGCGATCAAAGGCAAACTCACCCGGATCACCTACGTGGTCCGTCTCGAGGATAAGAACGGAAATGCGCAGTTCGTCTGCGTCTCAATGGATCCGTTCACCCAGGATGTGAAGCAGATCGGCGTGCCGGTCCGTTCGACCGGGGCGCAGTTCCAGACCCGCGTGCGCAATTTGAATGTGCATTCGAACGTCGACAGCATCAAGACCGGCTTGTTCAACGAGGGAAACATCGAGTTCTGGCCGAACAACTACGCGCAGCGCAATGCCGCCAGAGTTCCGAATGCCAGCGATTTCGCCTATGATTTCGGCGACCAGATCGACAACAACGTCAAGATCGGCTACGGCTCGATGCAGATTCACAATTTCAGCGCGCGGCAGACCATTTTCGCGTACAACAAATTCGAGGCCGGTGCGAATGCAGACCTCGGCATCGGCAACCAGCCTGTCGACAATCCGGACTGGACGTTCTCCAGTTCCGCGAAAAACTACAACAAGGCGACTTTGTACGTCTTCGTCGACGAGGTTCCGCGCAAGTCGGAATCCGAACTCATGGGACAGGTCACGGCGCGCGTGCCGGAAGCCGGCGCCATGAAGCTCGCCTACGCCTACGATCTCAGGACCGGCAATAATTTCGGCGACCGGACCCGGGTCAACTACGAGTTCGACAACAGCAGCGTCCTCACCGGCAAAGCGAAGAGAGTCGCCTATCTCATGGTTCTGACCGGCAATGACAACCGGGAAAGCTGGGTCTATGCCGCGATGGATGCGTTCGATCCGAGCGTCGCCAAACTCGGCGTCCCGACCAAGTCGACCGGCGCGTTTTTCCAGAAGAAGATCGCCAATCTCGAAGTCAAGTCCAACACGAACAAGGTCAAGGCCGGTACGTTCGCCGAGGGCAACATCGAATTCTGGTCATGCAATTACAGCAATCCCAATGCCGCGGGGATTCCGGGAGCTTCCGACACCACGTTCGATTTCGGCGACGAACGCACTCCGGGAGTCGATCCCGGCTACGGCTCGATGCAGATCCACAACTTCGGGGAGAAGCAGACGATTTTCGCCTACAACAACTTCCCGGCCGGCCGGAATGCCGACATCGGAATCGGCAACCAGCCCGCCAACAATCCGGACTGGACATTCTCCGGCGCGCTGAAGAACTACAAGAATGCGTGGCTCTACGTCCTCGTCGACATGGAGTAAATACGCCATAACGAATCCGGGCTCCGGAGCCGCATCGGTTCCGGAGTCCGTTTTGTTTTATCCAGTCGTCACAGGAGGCCGACGGCTTCGCGCAGGCGGGAAGAGAACTCCTCGAGCGTATATTCGCCGGAAAAGGCGGAGGCCCCCTGCCCGATCGCCAGAACCGGCAGCAGGGAGGTGACGACCCGCTTCGATCCCCAGCGCGCGCCGAGATGACGATCGCGCAGACTCAGCACCCGGTCGATCCACTCCCGATAGTCGCGCAGCGGAGTCTCCGGAGCGATTCCGAAACCGGAACGCAACACGGCAGCGACCTCGCCGTCCTCCAGATGCGGGACATTGAAGTAGAGTCGGTGAAGCAGCCGGAGTTCCACGGCGCCGGGGGCAAACAGTTCCCCGGCTCCAAGCAACTCCAGAGCTTTGTCGAAGCTGCGGGAAGAGCGGTTCAATTCAGCCAGCAGTGCCATCCGGCTCGGACCGACCGGAAAATCCGGCCCGGGCTCGCCGGAGAGCTGGAACTCTCCCGCATCATAAAGGGATACGACGATCAAAAGGGTATCTTCCGGCTTCTCTTTGAAGAACCGCAGCGCCTCGCCCAATGCCCGGTCACAGAGCCACAACTCCCGCAGCAGCATGGAGCTGTCGTTCTCCAGCCCGGCGCGCGCCACGTTGCTGAAGTCGGCGGCGAGGAAAAAACCGTTCCGATTGTCCAGGCACTTCAGTGCGGCCGAGACATAGCCGATCATACGGTCCCGCTCCTCCACAGACGCCCGTTCCCAGGCATAGACCCGGCCGGGCTGATCGCGGTGACGGATGAAAAGCCGGGAAACCGGCGGCGTAAGATTCCGGAGATCGAGAACATTCCGGTAGCCGAGGCGCGCCATCACGCTGCCGATCCGGTCCTCCGCAGCCTCGTCAGGGGCGACAACGACCTCCCCCGCAAGAAAGTTGAAATCACACAACGGCAACCAGTTGGCGACGGCACCCGTTCCACTCGACAGCGGCTCATGGGCGTAGAACGCACCGGGCAGAGCCCCGGTCAACTCCCCGTCGGAAACGATTCCGACGCGCTTTCCCCGCAGACGAGCCAGAGTTGCGACGGAATCGAGCTCCTCGCCGGAGGAGATTCCCCCGACGGCTCCGTCCTCCGCCCGACCAAGGAGCGCGGCGTTGATCGTCGCAAGCGCAGGGTTCTGAAACGCCCCCGGCAACGGCAGAAGCGTCCCCCCGACCGGAAGTGCGGAAAGATTCGACATCCCGGCGATCTCCGTTCCAACCTGCCGGGCAAACTCCAGCTGCGCCTGATTCGCACCGTTGACGAAAAACACGATCACATTCTTCGCCGCCGCGAACGCAGTGGCGGAGGAAAACAACAGGGCGAAAATCAGGATGGCCGCCCGATTCATCTCACTCTTCCGTCTTGACGCGGTTTCGCCGACGCTCGAGCTCGGTCAGGTAGAGTTTGCGCAGCCGGATGTTCAGCGGCGTCACCTCGACGAGCTCATCGTCCTCGATGTATTCGAGCGCCTGTTCAAGCGACATTTTGCGCGCCGGTGCGATCTTCATGTTCCGGTCGCTCCCGGCGGCGCGCATATTCGTAAGCTGCTTCGCCCGCTGGACGTTGACCACAAGATCGCCCTCCTTGCAGTGCTCGCCGACGATCATGCCCTCATAGCAATCCACACCCGGCTCGATGAAGAATTCACCGCGCTGCTGAAGTCCGTCGATCGCGAACGGAATCGCCTTCCCCTGCGCCATGCTGACCATCGTCCCGTTCGTGCGGGAGGGAATCGGGCCCTTGAACGGCTCGTAGTGATCGAACAAGTGCGAGACGATCGCTTCGCCCTGGCTCGCGGTAAGCGCCTTGCTGCGCAATCCGATGAGTCCGCGGGTCGGGATGAAGAATTCCACGAGCTGCCGTGTGCCGCGCGACTCCATCTGGATGAGTTCTCCGCGCCGCTGGCCGACGATCTCGATGATCTTGCCGGCGAATTCGGAGGGGACGTCGACACTGAGGCGCTCGATCGGCTCGTTCTTCACGCCGTCGATCATCTTGCAGATCACCTGCGGCTTCGCCACAGCGAACTCGTACCCCTCGCGCCGCATCGTTTCGATCAGAATCGCCAGATGCAGCACGCCGCGACCCGAAACTTTGAACGCCTCGCCGTTGACATCCTCCACCCGCAGCGCCACATCGCGTTCGACTTCCTTGAAGAGCCGTTCGCGCAGCTGGCGGCTGCCGACGTATTTTCCCTCGCGTCCGAAGAACGGAGAGTCATTGATCCGGAACATCATCGAGATGGTCGGCTCATCGATCGCAATCGCCGGCATCGCCTCGGGGTGTTCCGCATCGCAGATCGTGTCGGAGATGTCGATGTCCAGAATTCCGACAATCGCGCAGAGGTCGCCGCACTCGACCACACTGGTCTCCTTGCGGCCGATTCCCTCAAAAGTGAAAAGCTGTTTCACCTGGGTGTTCTCAATGGTTCCATCACGTTTGACGATCACGAGCGGCTTGCGGGTGTCAAGTGTGCCGCGGTAGACACGGCCGATTCCGATACGGCCGACGAAATTCGAGTAATCGAGCGTCGCAACCTGGCACTGAACAGGGCCCTCGGCCCGCTGCGGCGGCGGAACGAACTCGATGATCGCATCAAGCAGCGGGTAAATCGATTCGCGCGGATCGTTGAGATTCCGCACCGCCCAGCCGTCACGTCCCGAGGCGTAGAGCAGCGGGAAATCGAGCTGTTCGTCACTCGCATTGAGTTCGCAGAAGAGATCGAACACTTTCGTGTGCACCGCGTCCGGGCGGGCATCAGGTTTGTCGATCTTGTTGATGACGACCACCGGCCGCAGGTTCAGCTGCAGCGCCTTGTCGAGGACGAAGCGGGTCTGCGGCATCGGCCCCTCGGCGGAGTCGACCAGCAGGATCACGCCGTCGGCAAGTTTCAGCACCCGTTCGACCTGACCGCCGAAATCACTGTGTCCCGGGGTGTCGATGATGTTGATCTTGACGTTCTTGTACTCGATGCTGATGTTTTTCGACAGGATCGTGATACCGCGTTCGCGCTCCAGATCGTTGCTGTCGAGGAAGCAGTCGGCGACTACTTCGTTTTCACGGAAAATTTTGGCCTGCCTCATGATCTGATCGACCAGCGTCGTCTTGCCGTGGTCGACGTGGGCGATGATCGCAATGTTTCTCAAGTCACGCATGGACTTTCTGTACCTCTGTTCACATGTTGAAAAGTAAATCTTTACAATATAGCACCGGTAAGCCCGTTTTTCAATGAAACATCACTTGCAGGATCCGGAAATTACGTGTATATTATCATCACGTTCAACCCATATTCCGGAAAGCGTTACATTATGAACAAGAAAAACTTCGTCCATCCGCGCGACCAGATTGTGGACATCATGAAACGTATCTACGGATACGGCATGACAACCACCAGCGGTGGAAACCTCTCGATCCTCGACTCCGACGGCAACATGTGGATCAGTCCCGGCAGCGTCGACAAGGGAACGCTGCGCCGCGAGGACATCGTCTGCGTGAAACCCGACGGGACCATCGAGGGACGCCACAAACCGTCGAGTGAATTTCCGTTCCATCGCGCGATCTACAAGATGCGCCCCGATATCAAGGGGATTCTGCATGCGCACCCGCCCGCGCTGGTCTCTTTCAGCGTGGCCGGGAGGATTCCGGACACCAACGTCCATGCCGCCGCCAAAATGATCTGCGGCACGGTCGGCTATGCTCCCTATGAAGTTCCCGGCAGCGAAGCACTCGGGCGGAACGTCGCCGCGGCTTTTTCCGCAGGACACTCGACGATCCTGCTTGAAAACCACGGAGCCTGCACGGCCGGATCCACACTTCAGGAGGCGTTCCAGCGGTTTGAGACGCTCGACTTCTGCGCCCGGCTCATCAACCGCGCGATCCAGCTCGGCACGCCGCATTACCTCTCCGATACGGAGATCGAATTCAGCCAGCTCGACCGCAACATCGACTTCCGGCCGTTCGACCCGGAAGTGCGCTCCAGCGACGAAATGGAGCTGCGTTACCAGATGGCGCTGCTGATCCGCCGCGCCTACAAGCAGATGCTCTTTACGAGCACCGAGGGGACCTTTGCGGTGCGCGTCGACAAAGAACGGATTCTCATCACCCCGCGTGACGTCGACCGCGGCAACATCCAGCCCGAAGATATGGTGCTGGTCAAGGGAATGCGCTACGAATCGGGTCGCAAACTCAGCCGGGCCGCCTGGCTCTTCCGCGCGATCTTCGACGCCCAGCCGGAGATCAACTCGCTCATCATCGCGAACCCGCCGCACCTCATGGGCTACATGGTCGCGCACGAGGAGTTCGATCCGCGCGTGATTCCCGAGTGCTACATTCTGCTGCGCGAAATGCCGACCTTCCCGTTCGGAACCCAGTTCCGCGAGCTCGGGAAGATCACCGGAACGCTCTCGCCGCGCTATCCGATCATCATGATTCAGAACGACTGCATGATCTCGAGCGGTCGCACGCTGCTTGAGGCGTTCGACCGCATGGAAGTTGCGGAATACAGCGCCAAGGCGACCATCAGCGCGCGCAATCTCGGCGGGATGAAGCCGATCAACGACGAACAGATCGCCGACCTTGTGAAAGCGTTCAAGCTCATTCCGTGATCATCGGAATCGAATTCTGAAATCGCGTCCCGGAGTTTTCCTGCGGAAACTCCGGGATTTTTTTCAATTTCCGAAAAGGGATTCCAGCAGCGATCTCGTTCCGATGAAGAGTCCGCAGAACAGCGCGGCCCCAAGCAGAATCCAGGCGAGATAGAGCCGGGGAGTTAAATTTTCGACACCCGAATACTCCTCGACCCATCTCCAAAGCCGGTGGACGAAAATCAGCGAAACGATCATCACGACAAACGTGACAACTCCCGCCGAAAGAATGGATATCGCGACTGTCATGTGTTCGTTACAGCACTGTGCTGAACAGATTCATTGATTTTGAGCTTTCCGGTTTTTCTCCGCGAGAGAATTCAGATCCAGCGCGTTGATCGCGCCGAAACAGGAGTGAACACCACGCACGATCATGCCGTCATACTCCGGGTCGTCCTCCATCCGCTGCGGCTTCACCGGCTTGAGCAGAGGACGCCCGCGCAAATCCAGAGGAATCATCTTCCGATCCACGATCCGGATCGCCTGAACATAGAACGGCGAAGAGTCCGACAGCTCCTCTTTCAGATAGCGCGTCAACCCTTCGCGGATTCCCCCTTTCTCCAGCTGCGGCGTCACGATCTCCACGCAGAGCAGCCGACCGAACATGAAAGTCAGCGCCGTGCAGGTCGCGGAACGGTCAAAGTGATTTCCGGCGAAAACCAGCGTCTCGCCGAACGCGTTCGGGATGCGATAGAGCGGCTTCTTCCGGTAAAACACGAACCGGGCAAGCTCCTGCTGTTCCATTCCACCGAGAAGAAATCCGCAGAACGTCTGCCCGGCTTCCGCAATGTGCCGCCCGGCGGCATCCTCGAGCTCCTTCGGGTAGGTGAAGCAGATCCGTTCCGACCAGAGCGGACGTTTGCCGTTCCCGTTGCAGACCGGGCACTTCCTGCGTTCGATGACCCAGCGGGCGTAAGCGGATTTCGGCCTATAAAGCGGATTCGGTTTCTTGATCGAATTTTTTCCGCTGCCCATGCAGAAGAAACAGCGCACGGGAGATCCCTCGCGCTTCACAGAAAGCAGACTGGACGCGTGTTCATCAAGCAGTACTCCGATCCGGGAGATCTCCACAAGAAAATCGAGCTTCAGCACCTTCAGAACCGCCTCGATCATTTCGCGGTTCTCGGAAAACTTGTTCCGCAGATAAGTGTTGCTCCATTCCGCCGCCTCCCCCTCGATCAGCACCCGGCAGCGGCGGAAGCACTCTTCGCGAAAATCCTGAAACCGCTCGAGCGTGAACTCCTCATCCTCCTTGAAGGTGTCGCTGATGCAGGAGACCCATTCGCTGCTTCGGCGCACCAGTTCCCGCTCGCGGCCGATCTTCTCCAGAAAGACCGGTTCGAGATCGGAGGGATCAAGATTGTCGATGCGGGTGGCAAACCGCCGCACCTGCCGCTTCAGTTTCGTCGCCTCGTATTTGGAACCGGTCGTGCTCCGATCCGGTTCAAGAATGCGCAGATATGTCGAGACGCCAATCACCTCGCCCCCCTCGTCCAGCACCACCGGGCCGCCCGAGTTGCCGGGAACGAAAGGAGCATCGACTTCAATCTTATCCGGGCCGATGCCGAGCAGTTTCCCTTTCTGCGTGACGATCACATCGTCGCCAAGGCTGTTGCCGTAAGCAACCACCCCGGTGTCAATCGGAATGGCTCCCGCATCGCCGACCGCGGTCAGCAGTTCCCGCTGCTCCTGTTCCGCCCCCTCGTAGGAGATGATGACCAGATCGCGCGTTTTCGAGGCAAGCACCTCTTTCGGAACGTACTTCCGCCCGTTGATGTCCACAATCTCGGGATCTTTCATCGAAAGAAAGACATGCGCATTCGTCACGATGACCGGCTGCTCCCACAGCCGGACCAGAAAGGCCGAACCACGCCCGTCCGGCGACTTCACGATCAGATAGTAATCGCTGTCCCGCTCGCTGACGGCTGTTCCCCGGTGATTCTTCCGGATTCGCGACAGCAGCGAAGATTTCTGCCCGCTGCCGCCGGAATTGTCCCGGGCGGGAGCTTCCGTATTCAGCTGATTCGCCTGTTCCTCGGCATCAACCCCGCAGAAACAGGTCAGGCAGAATGCCAGGAACACCGGCCGGATGACGCTTTCCCATCCCGAATACCCATAAGATCTTCGCACCAGATTCCGAATCATCATCCCCGCAATGCCTCCTGACATGCCGTTGTCTTTGCCGCGTATAATCGAACGATATTCCAACTCCCCGCCGACACTGGGGGGATTCGCAAACTCAATTCAACGAATCGAGCAGTTCCTCCGTGCGCGCGAGTTTCTCCTCCATGGACGCAAGCTGTGCTTTCGTATCCGCGACGACGTTCTCCGGCGCTTTTGCGAGGAACTTTTCGTTGCCGAGACGCGCTTTCGTTCCGGCGATCCAGCCGGTCAGCTCCTTTTTCTGCTTCTCGAGCTTCGTCTTTTCCGCAGCGACGTCGATCAAACCGGCCAGCGGCAGATAGACCGTCCCGAGCGCACACACCCGCGAGGGTGCCGCGCCATTCGCCGCCGGATCATAGTCCGCAAGCGAAAATTCGATCTCTTCGGCGTTCAGCAGACTCATCATCGACGCCTTTTCCGACTCAAGGAACGCGAGCGACTCCGCATCGACCGCTTTCACGAAGAACTTCACTTTCTTTCCGTCCGGCAGATTGTAGGAAGCTTTCAGGAAGCGCCCCGCGCGCACCAGCTCGAACTTGCCGTCGATCCGCGCGAGCGTCGCAGCGTCCGCATTCCGGAACCCGTCATCCTCCGGGAACGGCTCGAACATGATCGTCTCCGCCTCCCCGAGGAATCCCATCTGATGCGCGAGCTCCTCCGTGATGAACGGCATGAACGGGTGCAGCAGCCGCAGAATCCGGTAGAGCGCGTAGTCGAGCACCGCCAGTGCCCGCTCTTTCTCCGCGCCGCCCGCGCGCATCGGCACTTTTTCCGCCTCGATGAACCAGTCGCAGAAGCTCGACCAGACCAGATCGTACACCTCATGCGCGGCGGAATGGAACCGGAATTCCGCAATCGCCGTGTCGATCGAATCGATCGCCGCGTCAAGTTTCGCAAGCATCCAGCGCTCATCGCCGGAAAGCGCCGCGACGATGTTTTCCGGCAACGCGCGGAAGTGTGCGGAAGTCTCCCCCTGCATCTGCCGGAAGCGGCAGGCGTTCCAGAGTTTGTTCGCAAAAGTCTTGCCGATCTCGCACTTCTCGTTGCTGTAACGGATATCCATCCCGACCGGCGCGATGTAGGTGATTGTGAAACGCAGCGCATCCGCGCCGTACTCGGCGATCACGTCGAGCGGATCCGGAGAGTTCCCGAGCGACTTCGAGAGTTTCCGCCCCTGCTCGTCGCGGATGATGCTCGTGAAATAGACGTTCCTGAACGGAATTTCCTTCATGAACTCGCACCCGGCCATGATCATGCGGGCGACCCAGAAGAAGATGATGTCCGGCCCCGTCACGAGGTCGCAGGTTGGATAGAAGTACTTGAGTTCTTCGGTCTTTTCCGGCCACCCCATGATTGAGAACGGCCACAGCCAGCTGCTGAACCAGGTGTCGAGCACATCCTCCTCCTGGCGCCATTCTCCCGGAGCGGTCGGGGCATCCTCGCCGACGTAGACTTCGCCGGTCGCGTCGTTGTACCAGGCGGGAATCCGGTGTCCCCACCAGATCTGACGCGAAATGCACCAGTCCTGAATGTTCTCCATCCAGTGAAAATAGGTCTTGCTCCAGCGCTCGGGATAGAATTTGATTTTCCCGGACTGCACCGCTTCGATCGCGGGCTTCGCGAGCTCTTTCATGTTGCAGAACCACTGGTAGCTCACGAGCGTCTCGATCGGAACGTCGCCGCGCTCGGAGTAGCCGACAGCGTGCCGGATCTCCTCGACCTTTTCGAGCAGCCCCTGCTCCTCCATCATCCGGACGGCCTTGTCGCGCGCGGCGAAGCGGTCGAGCCCCTCGAACTCTTTCCCGGCGCGCGCGTTGAGCGTCGCATCCGGATTCATGACGTTGATGACCTCGAGGTTGTGGCGCTTGCCGACCTCGAAGTCGTTCGGGTCGTGCGCGGGGGTGATTTTCACGCAGCCGGTTCCCTTGGTCGGGTCGGCGTGAACGTCGCCGATGATCGGGATTTCGCGGTCGGTCAACGGCAGCTTCACGGTCTTGCCGATCAGGTGTTTGTAGCGTTCGTCCTCCGGATTCACGGCGACGGCGGTATCGCCGAACATCGTCTCGGGACGGGTCGTCGCCACGACCAGATAACCGGAATTGTCCGAAAGCGGATAGCGGAAATAGTAGAATTTGCCCGCAACGTCCTTATAGATCACCTCTTCATCCGAGAGCGCGCTCTTCGCGACCGGACACCAGTTGATCATGCGCTGACCGCGGTAGATGTACCCCTTTTTGTAAAGTTCCACAAACACCTTGCGCACGGCGGCCGAGAGCCCCTCGTCCATCGTGAATCGTTCGCGCTCCCAGTCGCAGGAGCAGCCGAGCGTGCGGAGCTGCCGGATGATCTTGCCGCCGAACTCCCCTTTCCACTGCCAGACGCGGCGGATGAACTCCTCGCGCCCGAGCTGATCGCGGGAGGTGTTCTCTTTCTGGCGCAGATACTTCTCGACCCGCGCCTCGGTCGCGATGCCGGCGTGGTCCGTACCGGGAAACCAGCACACCTCTTCGCCTTTCATGCGGTGGTAGCGGATCAGGATGTCCTGAAGCGTGTTGTTGAGCACGTGCCCGAGCGTCAGGATTCCGGTGACGTTCGGCGGCGGAATCACGATCGAATAGGGTTTCTTCTGCGGATTCGGTTTCCCGTGGAAATAGCCGGACTTCTCCCAATGCGGATACCATTTGGCTTCCACCGCGGCGGGCTCGTAAGCGCGCGGCAAAGATTCGCGTGTGCTCATATCGTACTTTTCACTCCATAGTGTCTCTGGTTATCAATGACGTATACCGGATTAATATAGCATGAATCCGGCGCAATTTCGCGGGGAGTTCTCCGGAAAATCCGATTTTTTCCGAGGGGGGGCGGCGCCCCCGGCGTCACACATCTACGCCGAAGAGGTTGACCGGCAGCATCAGAATCCGGAACACGAGCTCGAACGGCGCAACGCCTCCCTCGATGATGTTTCCGACGCCGGGCCCGAAACCGCCGAGCGGAAGCCCGAGGGTGCACTGCACGATCCCCCACGGCAGGTAGAGGATCCGGAAGCCGGCCATCCCGGCTTTCGCGAGGCCGCGCGCAGCGCACCCGAGTCCGTACATGACATAGGGATGCGTCGCCTCGGCCATGCGCATCGCGGCGGGCGCGAGAATCGCAATGGTCACCGGATCCATCGCCTCGGCTTTCGGCGCGGCGAAGAAACCGGTTCCGGCAAATATCAGAATCAAAATTAAAATGCGTTTTTTCACAAGCCGCGCGACTCCATGATTATAAAGCTGAAAGAATATCTTTTAAACTACATCCGCAAATGATTTTTTTCCATTGAAACAAAAAATTTTTCAAAAAAAATCATCGTGGGCATTGGTTGATGATTCCAGTCAGTTCCGTGATGCCGGACGAGCTTGCCATGGGCGAAATTCCGTGCCCCTCCCCGGCCGAACAAGGCGGAAAGAACGCAGGTGCCGCTGCCACCGGCAGCGAGGCTGCGAGTCACCGCGACTGGAGTCGGAAGATGTTGCGTATGGCTCCGGAGAGTTCCACTGAGAAATATCACAATGATTCTTTCTTCGGTTTTCTCACACGTCCGTTCGACGGCCATGCCACCGTTCCAGACTCGCTGCGGGGAGAAGCATTCCGGAACGGACGGAGGAGCTTTCCGGGAAAATCCGGCTGGCATATGGCAATAAGGCGCTGCATTATGTGGTATGACTCGACATGAATCCGTACGTTCCGCTGGCGCGGTATTTCGCTTGAATTCCACAACTCGGCCGTCGACTGAAATCAGGAAAGCGATCCGAACATCAGTCATCATCATGATGAGATTTTCCGGACTTCCTCTCGTCGGCGAGCTCGTCGAATAACGGTCACAGGACCGAAGTGCGGCCGGACTCCGCCTCCGGCAACACCGGAGGATTTCCGGAGGACACGTCCGGCTGTGACTCCTGCGTTTCTGCCGCGCAGCGGTGGATGAACTCGCGCGGCGACATGCCGGTCCGGCTCTTGAACACCGTGCAGAAGTAGTTGCTGTCGGAAAATCCGCAACGCCGTCCGATCTCTCCGATCGAGTATTTCCGGTGATAGTGGCGCAGCAGAAGTTCCGCCTCCTGCATCCGCCGCTCGGAGAGCAGTTCCCGGAACCCTTTCCCGCCCGCACGGCGGATCACGCCGCCCAGGTAATTCACATTCACATGCAGAATCTCCGCCAGATCGCTCAGCGCCGGATTCTGGTGGTAGGAACGTTCGATGAAGTGGCGGCACTGCTCCATGTAGAACTCATCGCCGCGTTTTTTGCCGCACCCGCCCCGGGATTCACGATAGGACTCAAGTTCCAGGATCACGTACTCCCCGAGAAACGCGGCGTAACGGGCGATTTCACTGCGTCGCTCGCGCGACAACTCCCCGGGACGGCGGCCATTCCAGCCGGACGCGAACTCCTGTCCGGGCGGCAGCAGGTAGCCGAGGTAGATGATCGCGGCAAGATTTCCCTCGAAAATCACCGGATGCGCGTAATCCCAAACCCCTTTCGGGCAGAATCCCCAGAACGGACGGCCGCGGAGAGCGATTTTCCGGCTGCGGGCCTTGTTGGCGGAACAGACGGAAAGCCCTCCGGGCTGTTTCTTCGCCCAGCGGCAGAAATCGCCGTGGTGATGGTACTGGTCGGGAGCAAGCTGGAGTTCCGGCATCTCCGCAAATGCCGGATGCAGGACCTCCAGATCGATCACGGTCCCGAGCTTCAATTCCAGATGTCGAATTGCATTCTGCAAATCCATGTGCAAACTCCATTTCTGTAATAATTTAAGATTTGATCCCCGATTTTTCAAGGTTTCGACCGAAAAAACCGTTAAATTATAAGAAAACGGAAGCGGTGACGGCGCCATTCCGCTGCCGGAGTGCGAAACCATTCGGCGACCAAAATTTCCAAATCAAGGAGATCACGATGAAATTCTATCAGGAACCCGCGAAGCAACTGCCGATCGTTGCAGAAACCGAAGTCCTCGTCGCAGGTGGCGGTCCGGCCGGAATCGGCGCCGCCCTCGGCGCCGCCCGGGCCGGTGCGAAAACCATGCTGATCGAAAATGCAAACTGCCTCGGCGGCATGGCCACTTCCGGCATGATGTCCCATTGGAGCGGCGGCACCGAGTCCCCGCTGCTCGACGAGATTTTTCAACTGGCCGAACAATCTCCGCTCCTGCCGGCCGATTCCGGCCTGCCGCACTCACACTGGGCGAACGCCCATGAAGTGCAGAAAAGCGTCATGCAGAAACTCCTGCTCGAAGCCGGCGTCACGATTCAATACCATACCCGCATCGCCGGGGCGATCGTCGAAAACAACTGCGTGAAAGGGGTCATCACCGAGAGCAAATCCGGGCGCGAAGTCATTCTCGCCCACACGGTGATCGACGCAACCGGCGACGGCGACGTCGCGGCCGAGGCGGGTGCGGAATTCGTTCTCGGTCGCCCCGGGGACAATATCTGCCAGCCGGTTACCCTGATGTTCCGCATCGGCGGCGTCGATCGGGAACACGCCGTCTACCCCGGCAGTTTTGAAACGCTGATCGACCTGCCGAAAGGGGAAATTCAGGCGCTCGGTCACCAACACCTCCCGTTCCCCGCCGGCCACGTGCTGCTCTACGAAGCGCCGCTCCCGGGTGAAGTCTGCGTGAACATGACGAACGTCATCAACATCAACGGAACCGATGTGCGCGACCTGACGAAAGCGGAACTCGTCTGCCGCGACCAGATGGAGAAAATCATCCTCTTCCTGCGCGAATTCGTACCCGGCTACGAGAACTGCTACGCCGTTACGAGCGCATCGAACGTCGGTGTGCGCGAAACCCGCCACTTCAAGGCGCTCTATCAGCTCACGGAGTTCGACATCGTCGAGGCGAAACTCTTCGACGACTGGATCGCCACACGCAATTCGTTCAATTTCGACATTCACAGCCTGAAAGGCCCGGGGCTCGACGAGCACGGCGCCCAAAAGCACTTCAAATCCAAAGGGAAATACTCGATTCCATACCGCTGCTGCATCCCGGAGAAACTCGACGGCCTGCTGCTTTCGGGACGGAATATCGACGGCAGCCATAAGGCGCACTCGAACTTCCGCGTCATGCCGATCTGCCTGAACATCGGTCAGGGAACCGGCATCGCCGCCGCCATCGCCGCACGCAAAAACATCTCCGTCCGGGATGTCGATGTGCGCGAAATTCAGCAGAAACTCCTCGCCTCCGGCGTTCGCCCCTGAACCCGGATACACCAAAAGCCCCGGAAACACGGTCTCAGCCGGCTCCGGGGCTTTTTCGTTCAAACCTATCGTGAAAAACGCAGCCAGAGATAACTGCGTTCCGCCGGGAGCGTACAGCGAATCCCGCGCTTCCCGGCCAACTCAAACCGCCCCTCGCCTGCAATCGTCGCAATGGCGTACTCGGTCAGCTTGACCGGCAGATCGATCTCGCGCGTCTCCTCCCGGTCGAGATCGCGCAGCAGAATCAGGTGGCAGATCGACTGATCCGTCGTCGCCGTGAAAAATCCGGAAGTCGTCGTCCCGTCCGGGCAGGGTCCGACCGGCCAGGCGACACCAGCATGGAGCTCGTCACGGAAATTCCGCCACAATGCCAGAATTCCTTTCAATTCCGCGCGGCACTTAGCGGAAAGACCGCTCAATTCACACCAGAGCAACGGCGAAGACACCATGATCGATGCGAAAATCCAATCCATTCGGTAGTGATACGGCGCCAGCGGATCATTCCCGTACTTGTCCTGGTTGCGCTCCGGATTCAGACATTCAAACCGCAGCCGCACCGGGGGAACCGCCCGGGAGAGCTCCCAGAGATTCCGGAACGTCGCATACGGCCACCATCTCCGCCAGTCGCTGTAGCGGTTTTCGACAAACAGCGTTCCGAATTCAGGCATGCCGAAATACCCCGGACGAATCTCCGCAGTCACATCCAGATCGAACGTCAGCTTCCCGCCGGTACGTTCAAGCGCCTCATGGAAAAAACAGCGGAGATTCGCCTCACCCGCACGGGTGCGTGACTTCACGCCGTCGACTTTGATCCAGTTCACGCCGAACTCCCGCTGCAGACGGCAGACCGTATCCACATCGCGCCGCCAGTTCGCAAAATCATTCGACGAATCGGGAGAAAACCAGAGTCCGAGTCCGACCTGCTTTTCCGCCGCCCGCGCCATCAGCGGCGAAAGCCCGTTCGGGAAACGCCCGGGATGCACTTCCCAGAATCCCGCATTCGCCGCGTAATATCCCTCCCAGACGCCTCCGGACTCCTGGGCTTTCACCGAATTGACCGTCACGCCGCGCTGCCAGCCGTCGTCGATCTGGCAGACATCGATGCCGAGCGAAGAGGCGATATCGATCTCCTCGAGCATGAAAGATTCGTTCAATGCCTGATCCCGGTTGCGGTCGCCCCAGGTGTTCGAGAGCGCCAGCCCGTCCCGCCCCGGAACAACGCAACGCAGCTCCCGTTGAAACAGATGAAGCGCCCTCGTGAGGCCCATCCAGCCGCCGTCAAAACCGATCACCGCCCACGGATAGCGGTCCCCATGCAGAGCGAATGTTTCAGCATCCCACTCAAAATCAATCGGATCGGTGAGAGGACGACGTTCCGGAAGCGGAGCGAATTTCAAAAGGATGATGCCCCGTCCGGAAAGCGGATCCTCCACCGCGAACAAAGTTCCACGCAATGCGATCTTCTCCACCGTGGCAAGGCGGTATTCGTTGATCCGCAGAAGATTGTCATGCCGGTCCGTCTGATCCGCAAACACAAATTCGCGCAATTTCAAATGTGCCGAGGCCGCCCGGAAGCTCTCACAGCAGGAAAACCCCCGATCCCGAACCGCCTGCGCAACGTCCGGGTCAACCTCCAGCCCGGTCGGATCGGCCGCTTCCGGTTTATTCGGGAAATCCCCGGAACTTTCCGGCGCAGTGCGTTCGACCACCACCGCCGACACCTCGGAAGAGACCGCGAAATGGTAATGCATGCCCCCCGTCGGCAACTCCAGCTCCAGCAGCGCATGCAGCGCCGGAGCTCCGGTCTGCGTCAACGGAGCTCCGTACACCTGAAACCGGGACCGGATCTCCTCCTGCACCGTCTCGTTGCGCACGGCGAGCAACTCCTGGCCGTCAAGCAGAATCGATACGGGAAGCAGCCCCCGTTCCGTAATCCGCCAGCTGCGGGAAAAACGCCGGTTCCCGATCGTGACGATTCCCGCATTGGAAGAGGCAAAACAACCCGCGGGCGTTGCGAACGATTCAACCGGGCCGGACAACAGCATACCCATGAAAAACTCTCCTCCCGACCGCTCAAAATGAAACGTTGACATCGCCGTGAATCCGCGTCGGCGGCTCCATCAGCAGCATTCCGGCCGGAGTCTCCCAATCCCGGTTCCAGTCCCGCACGAGGAGCGGATCGGTCGGTTCCCCCCAGGGATTCAGGTCGATGATCAGAATCTTGCCGGTGCTCGTGAAGTAGATATCCATCACCAGAGTCTTGACCGGCAGCAGCCAGGAGATCTTGTCGATGAAATCCGCGGCCTGCGTCCAATACGAATTCCTCACCCCCTCCAACCGCCGAAAATGGCGGATCAGGTGATACTGACTCATCGCGTTGAGTTTCCCCTCGTAGATAAACAGACGGAACTCCCGCGTCCGGTTCATGCGCCGGAACGGCTTGAGGCAGATATACTGCGCCCGGCCGGCGGCGGCGGCTTCCCGGACCTTTTTGCTCAGCGCAAGGTACTTCCACGCACTCTCCGGAGAGTAAACCGCACCGCGTTTCGATGCGAACCGCTCCGTATCCGTCGGAGCGCAGCTGTCGACACAGACGAACGCATTGCCCGGAATCGCCGCCAGAGGCTGCCGCAGATCTTCAATGATGGAACGCACCGCGACCCCCTGCGCTTTCTCTCCGGTTTCCCCCGCGGCGAGACACGCGATCACATCCGAACGCATTTTCACGAAAGATGTCAGAAACGTATGCCCGGCAAGCACCGGATACCAGTTCTGCATCCGCAGAAAATCATTTTCTTCACTCATTGGACTCTCCTCCTCCCGGCTTGATTCCGGCTCGTTCGATTCGACCGACAATCAACAGCCAATAAACCATCAGCCCGACCATGAACACTGTACTGTACCTGAAAAACGGCAGATCGAACGCCGGAAAGCAACTGGCGACCAGCATCACCGGGAAACCGGCGTAAACGCCGATCTTCCAGAACTCTCCGAACGACAGCGTCTGCAGCCGCCCGCCTCCCGCAAAACGGAAAACCAGTGCAAACAACGACGTGTAAAGAACCGCCACCCAGAACACCGCCAGAAAATTCCAGACAAACACCACCAGCGCAAACATGACTTCCAGCGTCCGGAGTCCGCCGCCGCGTGTCAACTCCACCATGGATTCCTCATCCACCTGATCCGGCGAAGCGGCCGACTCTCTCAACGCGGCCAGGTACTCACGCAGCTCCGCCGTGGAATATTGCCCGAACTCGAGAACGCCGCTCCGGCCCTGCTCCATCGTCCGCCAGAAATCGCTGCCCGATTCGTGGAGCAGATACACCACCCGGCGCGGCATCCAGATGATTCCGAGCTTGAGCAGCTGCAGCTCCTGATCCGGAATCACAACCCCGTCCGGCGCCGCGGGAAAGTAGAAGATCCTCCCGCCATCCGGAGAAAAGTCAAACGTACGCGCCCGACCGGGATCCGTGAGCGGAATCAGACTCATCTGATTGCCGCGCACTCCGCCGAACGTATCGAAGAAACCGTCGGCCACCGTCCGGATCTCCGGAATGATCCGCATCCCCTGGACAAACGTGATCGCCGCAGCACAGAGTACGGAAAGACAGAACAAATGCAGAACCGCACGCCAAGCCCGGTTGAATCGCAGCTCCTCGAAAACCGCCGTGCCGCAGCAACTTCCCCACAACGCCTTGAAAAATCCGACCTGACCGCTCATCGCTCTATTTTACCTTGATCCGATGGAAGTGATGTTTCTCCCCGTATCGCTGCATCTGGCGCAATTCGCGTTCAACTTTCGCAAGTTCAATCGGTTCGACACGGTCGACGAACAGTTTCCCGTCGAGATGATCCAATTCGTGCTGGATGCACCGCCCCAGCAACCCTCCGCATTCGCATTCGATCAACTCCCCGTCGATCGTCACAGCCCGGAAAAACACCCGGGCCGGGCGCTCCACCGGCGCCCAGACATCGGGCAGCGAGAGGCAGCCCTCGTCCCTCGTCTCCGTATCGGGCGAAACGGAGATGATCTCGGGGTTGATGACCACAAACGGCATCTTCGGCAGCAGCTTCTCCTCTCCCGCGCTCGGGAGATCACTCATCGACTCCATCGGCAGATTGAACGCCACCATCCGGATCGACTCTCCAACCTGCGGCGCGGCCAATCCCACTCCCTCAAACGCCTGCACGACTTCGATCATCCGATCTGCAAGCTGCCGGAGTTCCGGCGTAACAGCTCCCACCGGCCGGGCGACTTCGCGCAGCACGGGATCCCCCATCGTGTGAACGACGTAACGTTTTTTATTTCTGAAGAGCATCCTGCCTCCTGTTCTATTGTTCAAAAAAATGATCTTCCGCGGTCGCCTCGCACCACGTCGTGCGACCCGGCGTCAAGATACGCAAAAACCGTCGGTGTGGCCCGACGGTCAAAGAGGACACCTGTCCTGTCACTTCTTTTCCGGCGCCCGGGTCGGATCCGCCGGAATCGCCGGCGGCTGCACCACGGGCTCTTCCACCACAGCCTCGGCGGGAGCGGCATCCGTAGTTTGCTTTGCGGGCTCCGGAGTCGAATCCGGTTCTTCCGCTGCTGCGACAGGGGTATTTTTGATCTCGCCCGGCGCGTTGTGCTCCGGATCCCCGTAATAGGCGGCCGAATTCGCCGCCACGGCGGCGTCAAGCTGCGCTTTCGCATTCTGAATATTGATGTAACTGCTCGCGAGGTTCGTCTCGGCCTCAACGAGGTCACGCTGCGCCTCGTTCAGTCGGGTCAACTCGGTGTTGCCGGCTTTGTACCCCTCGTCGACCAGATCACGCTGCTGCGCGGAAAGGTCACGGGTCTTTTCAAAGATACGGGTCTGCTTCACGCTCTGCACGTAATTCGCATAGGCCGTGCGGACTTCGCCGACGACTTCGAGCCACTTGGCGGAGACCGAAAACTCCGCAACCGCCAGATTCGCCTTGTATTCGCGGATCTTGTTCTCGCGGATGAGTCCGTCGAAGAGCGTCCAGTCCGCAGTCAGGCCGTAACCGATCGACGGGGATTCACTGTACGTGCTGTCACCGTTGTGGCTCGCACCCTCCCAGCCTTTGCTGCGGTTGAAATTCGTGCCGTAACCCATGTTGAAATAGGCGTTCACCGTCGGGGAGTAGGCGCTCCAGGTCTGATACATCTGATATTTCGCGACTTCGAGCTGTTCCCGATAGCCTTTGAGGTCCGGGCGATTTGCCAGTGCCGTATCCAGATACACGTCGACCGACGGCAGATCGGTGAAATTCGTCTTGAAGTCGGAGGGGAACTTCAGCTCTTTCGGGAACGTCCCCTCGGGATAGCCCATCAGAACCGCCAGCGCATAAATCGCGGTCTCATACTGATAGTCCGCGCTGATGAGGTCGGTTTCAGCGGAGTTCACCGCGATCTCGAAGTTCAGCACGTCCGAGAGCGGAACCGCACCGGCCTGATACTTCAGCCGCGTATCGCGCAGACTCGACTCCTGGAACTTGCGGTCCTCCTCGGCGATCCGCTTGTTCTCGATCGCGAGCAGCACCGTGTTGTAGGCGTAGGCGACCGCCTGCATCATCGTGCGGGCCTCATCGTCTTCGAGCAGTTTCTGATAGTTGAAATTATGTTTGTAGATCAGAACATTGAATTCACGGGCCAGACCGTCGAAAAGCATCCAGTTCACACTCAGATTCGTGCTGGTCGTAATGCTCTCGGTCCGGGACGGCGTTCCGGGGGTGTTGTGCGGACGCCGCGTCCAGCTCTGGTTGTCCCCCAGCGAGAAACTCGCTCCAACCGTCGGAGAATAAGCGCCCCAGGCCTGCAGATAGCGCATCCGCGCGGCGTTGACCGCGTGAAAGGCGGCAATATAAGTCGGATTGTTCTTGATCGCAATCCGCTGCGCATCGGCAAGAGTCAGATCCGTAATGTCATCCAGAAGCCGGTCTGCTCCATCCTGTTTGCGCTGCGTGTAAGACTCACTCATCGTTGCGGACGGCGGAGGCGTGTACTCGTAGCATCCGCCGACCGCCGCCAGCAGGAGACCGAACGCACCGAATCTGAACACGTGTTTCAACTCCATACTTCTCATTCCCCCCAAATCTCTGTCTGACCAGTATCAGGAAATATCTTCCCATCACAATCTTAGGTTATCCTAAGAATATAACCGCCATTTTCGATTTTTCAAGTCATATTATGCAAAATAACGCGGTTTCTTCCCGGATTATTGTCCCGAGCCGGAAAAAAAGCGAAAAAAGCGGAAAAATAATTTGCATTTCACCGCTGAGCCGATAGATTTTACATCGACAATATATTCTGGATGATCCACTTTGAAATCGTTGCTGTTACCACTGTTGCTGCTTGTGCTTCCCGCCTCCGCCGCGGAGTATTACCTCTGGCAGCGGAAATGGACCGCCGCCGTGAGAGCCGCGGCGCAACAACCGTGCGACGGACTGCAGGTCTTCGCCGCAGAACTCTCCGCAAAACGCACGGAACGCTCCGAGGCTCCGCCCGAACTCTGGAAACGGGAAGATGTCACGGCGGTCTTCCGTCTCCGGGTCGACGCGCTGAATTCCGGGGGATTCGCGCGCCTCGCCGCCGAGATCGCGCGGAACGGCTGCGCGAACATTCAGCTCGATGCCGACGTCCCGGAACGGCGGCTGGCCGAATATGCCGGGCACCTCAAAGCGCTGCGTGCCGCCCTGCCCCCGCAGGTCAGGGAGTTCTCCGTGACGGCCCTGCCCTGCCATCTTGCGCACGCCGATTTTGCCGCCGTCGCCGCGCAGACGGATTACTATGTGCTTCAACTGCACGGACTCGACGTTCCCGCCCGGATCGACGAACCGTATGCGTTGATCGACGGAACGGTCGCCCGAACGGCGATCCGGCGCGCGCGGCAGTTCAAAAGGCCGTTCCGCATCGCGCTGCCCTCGTATGCCTACCGGCTTGAATTCGATGCGGCCGGGAAATTCGCGGCGATTGCGGCCGAAGGGGCGCCTCCGCCTGCCGTCGGAAATCGACGTTACCGTCTTGCGGCACCCGACCCGGAACTGCTCGCAGCTCTGATCCGGGAGAATCCGGATCTCAGACGGATCTGGTTCCGGCTGCCCGTCCGGGGAGACCGCCTCTGTTACGACCGCACTTCGGTCGAAACGCTCGACCGGGGAGAGCTCCCCTCTCCCCGTCTTGAAATCGAACTGCGGCGCGTCGCCCCGAATGCGCTGGAGCTCTGGATTACCCCGTGCGCGCAACTCCGGCTTGAACCGCTCGAACTTGCGCTCGAATGGCCCGATCGACATGGGGAATTCGAGCTCGCACCGGGGACGAAATGCGGACAAGACAAACTCCCGTTCGGGATTCTGCCCGGGCGTCTGAGGGTCGAATTTCCCGGGTGCGGCGCCAAAGTGCGCGCGGCAACCTTTCTCATCAACGAAACCAATCACCCCGCTGTCAAGGAGATACAACCATGAAACGACTGCTTTCCGCCCTGCTGCTGGGGGCCTCCGCCGCCGCAGTCGGCTGCGGGCCCTACTTCCCGCCCTCCTATCTTGCGTCGGAGGCGCCGAGAAGCCCCGAACTCAAATACGAATACGATCTCGAGCTGCTCGGGAAACACTTCTACCCCGACGCCTGGGCGTTCAAACCGGACCCCGCCGGCGGGCTCTCGACCGCCGACGCGACCCGGAGCGACTTTCTTGCCGCCGCCGCGCTTCTCCCGGAAGAAGAGCGGCAGAATGCACTGGCCTCCTATCTCGCTTACGACCGCGCCTGCCGTACCGGGGAAGTGCCGAAATTCAACACCCGGTCGCTGCCCGCATGCCTGAAAGAGTTCTATCTCTACTCCTCCGGCTATGCCGAGATGAAAAACAATCCGGACTGCCGGGAGCCCGCCGCCTGGAAAGAGCTGATCGGACTCCCCGCCGCCGACCGGAAGTTCCGCACAACATGGGTCCACTACATGCTCGGCAACCTCGCGCTGAAAGAGAGCGCCGACGCAGCGTACCGCCACTATCGGGAACTCCGGCTTGCGAGACAGGCGGGGTTTGTCGACTCCTGCGCCCTCGCCGAACGCAGCGGCCGCAACAACTGGCTGCTCGCGGACAACCCGTTCGACCAGCTCCGCTACCTCCCCGCCGACCGGATCACGCCGCTCTGGAAGAAGAACTTTCTCCGCCTCGCAGCCGAAGCGTGGGAGCTCGATCGGGAACGCGTGCTCCGCGATCCGCTGCTGCGGGAAATCGCGCTGCTCATCTTCGATCCGCTCCCGATCCTCAAGGAGCTTCCGAACGGGGAAACGCCGCTCGTGCTCGAGCGGGTCGCGGCGGACTGTTATTTTCACAACAAACTCGACCGCTGTCGCGCGCTGCTGCCGTATCTGCCGGAAGATTCCCTCATCCGGCTCTACCTCGAGGCCCGTTTCGCCAAACGCGAGGGGAATCTGGAAGAAGCCGCCGGAAAACTCTCGCTCTGGCTTGCGAACTACCGGAAACAGGCCCTCCCCGCGAAAGGATTTTCCTCTCCGGCCGGAGAAAAGCTGCGTCAAACCTGGAGCGGCTCTCCGGAGTTCTCCCGCGATGTGCACGGGGTGCTCGGTGCGATTCACGTCGACCGGGAGGACTTTCTCGAGGCGCTCCACGCTTTTCTGCAGGCCGGAAGCTGGGTTGACGCTGCCGTGGTCGCCGAACAGCTGCTCCCAACCGACACTCTGATCGAATACTGCCGCAACCATACTGCAACTCCGGAGAACCGATACGGTACGGAAGTGCGTTATCTGCTCGCGAGACGGCTCATGCGGGAGAACCGCGTCCGCGAAGCCGGAGAGTTTTTCCCGCCTCAGCTCCTGCCGCTCCATGAACTCTACATCGAAACCAGCATCGCGGCGAATGATCCGGAACGGTCGAAAAACGAACGCGCGCTCGCGCTTTTTGAACTCGGCCGGCTTCTGATGCAGAAAGGATTTGAACTGCGCGGAACGGAACTCGAACCGGATCTCTTCTACCTGGACGGGAACTACCCGGAACTGCCGTCGGAAAACTGGCGAAACGGCCAGATCTCCGTGGACGGTTCACGCCTCTTCTTCTGGAAAGCCGAGCTGCCGAACCGGAACCGGATCTCGCGGAGATTCCACTACCGCCGGATCGCGGCGGACTATTTCGCGCGCGCGGGGGCGCTCTCCGAAGATCCGGCGCTCCGGGCGGCGGGATTCTGGGCCGCGGGATTCGTCCTCGCCAAACGCCATCCCGACGAGGCGGACGGTTACTACCGCATGCTCTGCGACTGCGCGGGCTCTCCGCTCGCGGAGGCGGCGCGCAAACGCAACTGGCTGCCGGCGGCACCGGGACTCCGGGACCTCATTCTGAAAGCCCCGCTTCTGCCGCAGCCCCCGCTCGAGGAGATCACCCGCGCCGCAACGCTGTAAACGGGATTGCATAATGCGCAAACCGGGATTATATTACTCCAACACCAACGGGGAGGAGGTTAAGATGAAACCAGTCAAAGTTGCGTTTTTCGACACGAAACCCTATGACCGCAAATCGTTTGACGAGGCGAATCAGAACTTCGGTTTTGAACTCACCTACTTCGAGGCGCGGCTGAATCCCGCCTCGGCGAAGATGGCCGCCGGATTCGATGTGGTCTGTGCGTTCGTGAACGACGACATCGGAAAAGAGACGATCCAGGTGCTCGTCGAGGAGAAAGTTCAGATGATCGCCATGCGCTGCGCCGGCTACAACAACGTCGACCTCGCCGCCGCCTACGGCAAGCTGGTGGTCGTTCGCGTTCCGGGCTACTCGCCCTATGCCGTCGCGGAGTATGCGCTCGCCATGTACATGACGCTGAACCGCTCGCTGCACCGCGCCTACAACCGCGTAAGGGAAAACAACTTCTCGATCAACGGCCTCATCGGATCCGATCTGCGCGGAAAGACCGTCGGAATCATCGGAACCGGCAAGATCGGACTCGTGTTTGCGGAGGTTCTGCAGGGATACGGCGTCCGCATTCTCGCGTACGACATGTACCCGAACAAAGCCGCCGCAGAGAAGCTCCACATCGAGTACGTCCCGCTCGAGACGCTCTACCGCGAATCCGACGTGATTTCACTGCACTGCCCGCTGACCCGCGAAAACGTTCACATGATCAACAGCGAAGCGATCGCCATGATGAAACCGGGGGTTTACATCATCAACACGAGCCGCGGCAAGCTGATCGACACCGCCGCGCTCATCGAAGCGCTCAAGCACGGCAAGATCGGCGGCGCCTGCCTCGACGTCTATGAGGAGGAGGGCGACTACTTCTTCGAGGATCGCTCGGACGGGCCGATCATCGACGACGTACTCGCGCGATTGCTGACATTCCCGAATGTTCTCGTCACTTCGCACCAGGCGTTTTTCACGCGCGAGGCGGTCCGGAACATCGCGAACGTCACGCTTGAAAACATCCGCGACTACTTCGAGAAGAACGAGCTGCCGAACGGGATCTGCCAGATGTGTGACGGCAGCAAGGGCTGCCAGGGCAAGCCGTGCGGGAAATGACGACTCCGCATTCGCAATCTTCACAGCCGGCCGCCGGGACACCGAGTTCCGGCGGCTTTTTTTCGGCCATCAGCAAAAGAGGATGATGAGTCCGGCGCCGATCATCGTCACAATCGTGCCGAGAATTTTCTTTTTCATATCCCGTTCCCGGAAGAATCGCCAGCCGAACCAGAGATTCGCCGCGGCAGAGAGTTGGAAAAGCGCGAGCGCCGGTCCGACCGGGAGCTCATCGAATACGAGATTCGTGGCGAACTGCATCGCCCCGAAGCAGAGAGCCAGCGCCGCAAGCGGGAACCAGTTCCGCCGCAAAACAGAGAATGCGCCAGAAGTTTCTCCGCTCCTCCGCCCCCGGAACACCGCCGCACCGGCCAGCGAAAAGAGCGCCCCGAACCAGCACCAGCCGAGGAATGAAATCTCCACGGAAGAGAGCAGGATCACCCGTTTGATGAAAACCGCTTCAAGCGCCGTAAGCACCAGCGCCCCGAACCGGTAAAGGATATCCTCGCGCAGCAGAATCCGCCAGTGAAATCCTCCGCTGCCCGCCCCGAGAATCCAGTAACTCCCGAGCAGGATCAGTCCCAGACCCGCGATCCCCGTTCCGGAGGGGAGTTCATGCAGCAGGGCGACTCCGCCGGCCATGCCGATGACGGGCTTCCAGGCGTTGATCGGCCCGAGGACCGAGAGCTCCCCATGCTGCAGTGCCTTGACCATGAACGCATTACCGAGAGCGCCGAAGAGTCCGCCCGACGCCGCCCACAGCCAGACCTCCCCGCCGCCGGGAAGCGGAAGAAACCAGAGCCGCGGCAGCAGCAGAACACTGAGAAGCACGTAGACGACCGCGTTGATGAGCAGCGGATGCGGAAACGCCGTCACGAGCCGCTTCTGAAACACGTTGGCAAGGGAGTTCGACAAAATCCGCACCCCGACCAGCAGAACGATTCCCGCAACCGCCATCGTCCACCCTCTCCCCTCGTCTCCGCCGATTCAGTTCCGCACAAGATGGATCAACGCGATCTCCGACGGAACGCCGATCCGCACCGGGAATCCGTTCCAGATTCCCGCCCCGTTCGTGATGAAAAGCGCCATTTCCCCGACCCGGTAGAGCCCGGAGACATATCCCGCGTTGAACCCGGCGATGAATCGATCCACTCCGACGATCATCCCGCCGTGCGTGTGCCCGGAGAGCATGAGATCGACCCCCTGCCCCGCAGCCTCCGCGGCAAGTTCCGGCCGGTGTGCGACGAGAATCCGGCACGCTCCGTCCTCAATTCCGGCGAATGCCCCGCCGATCTCCGGCCCCTCGAGCCCGAACCGCGCGGCGGCGGAGTCGGTCACCCCGGCCAGAACGACTTGGTTCGGCAATACCCGGTGCGCGTTCAGGAGCAGTTCAATGCCGAGCGTCTCCAGAAACGGCATCCACTGCCCGTAACCGGAGTAATACTCATGATTCCCCGGCACGCCGAACACCCCGTACGGCGCAGAGAGCTCCCGCAGCGGCAGAAGTTCGGCGCCGCTCCCCTCGACCGTACCATCGACCAGATCCCCCGCAAGCACAATGAGATCGGGTTTCGCGGCATTGGTTCGCGCGACCATTTCGCGAATCCGGTCCGCCCGCGTCAACGTATCGGCGTGAATGTCCGCCAGCAGCGCGATCGTCATACCGTCGGCCTCCTCCGGCAGATCCGGAATCCGGATCGTCACGTGCCGAACCTCGGGAACCGCAGTCCCCGCCCCGATTCCGACCGCAGCGAGCACACCCGCCGCCAGAAGCAGCCCGAGATTCACCCGGTTGCCGACGACCCGGAAACAGGGGGAGGGTTTCCGTCCGCGGCAGAGAAGCACAATGAGAATCCCGCCGCGCACCAGATCCGCCGCCAGAAGCAGAAAAAAGAAGAGAAACAGCAGCGTGAACAGCCACGCCGCCGTCAGAAGCAGCGCCACCGGCAGCTCCGGAGCAAAAAAGCGCGGCCCCCCGAACCAGTGCAGAACGTGAAACTTGAACGCCGTCAGAAGAACCGGCACGGCAAGCCCGATTTTCCACCCCCAGTGCAGCCGGAGCGGCAGAATCGCCCGCCCGATCACATAACCGGCAAGGATGCATCCCAGAATCAGCATGAGCACCTGTTTCTTCCCCCTTTCTCTTCCCTCTTCGCCCGGGAGAGCGTGTTCCGCACGGCTCTCCGAAACCATGACCGTCCCGGTCAATGCGCCAGCAGTGCGGCAACCTGCTGCAGAGTTCCGACGATCGCCCCGAGCAGATAGCCGAGCACCTGGATCATACCGAGATGTTCGGCGGTAACCTGGTTGATCATCCCATGAAATTCACGCACATTGAGCCGGGCGATCGACTGCTCGATGCGGTTGTTCAGATCGAGCATCTCCACGATGATGCGCCGCCCGTCGTGCGCCATCCAGAAATTGAAATAACGCTGCAGCGCCGGCAGCAGTTCGCCGCGCACCCAGTTCCAGAGATCGTCCGAAGAGAGAATCCGGTTCACCATCTGCGGCACATTCTCCGACAGCCAGCGGTGCAGGAAATCTCCGAGTTTCGCCCGCGTTCCGTCCAGAAACGTCTGCATCTGCGGCGCGGCTTCATCGCTGTGCAGCCAGTCGTGCAGCCGGAGAGTCAGTTTCGTAAGTTCGTCGCTGATGAGGCCGTAAATTCGTTCATCGGTGAGTTTTGCTCCGATCTGCTGTTCGATGTCATTCCAGTTCAGATAGTCCACCAGCCCGGACAACTTGTCGCCGATCGCGCCGGAAAAGAGCCGGATCCGCTGATTCACATAATTCCGCACGCCGTCGCGCAGAAATTCGCGCAGGAGCTCGCGCAGCTCGGGCGTCCGCGCCCGCAACCCGCAGACGATTTCCCCGGCAACCTTCCCGCGCATCTCCGGCGAAGCGAGATTTTTCTCGAGAACCTCGTCCCAGAAGATCCGCAGATTTTCCGGGGTCAGACTCTGTCTGAGCGCATCCGAAAGCGAAGTTTCAATCTGCGGAATCAGAAACCGGATGACAGACTCCTCGTTCTTCCTCAGCAGCAGCTGAACCGCCGTCCGGATCTGTTCGAGCAGCGCCGGATCGGTCGTCATCTGCGCGAGACGCCCCCCGATCTCGCGGGAAATCTCCTCCGGCTTCAGAAGCTGTTCCGTAATCACATTGCCGAGTTCGTGGCCGACCCGCTCCTTGTTGGCCGGAATCATCCCCTGCCGCCACAGGCCGAGCGAAAGCAGCCGCAACCAGTGAAATCCCGTCCGCTCATACGGCTTGAACAGCATCTCAATCGCGATGAAGTTCGTGAGATATCCGACCGCCGCCGCCACCAGAATCGGGAACACCCAGAACGAAAACCACTCCGGCCCGCTCCAGCCCGCTGCCGCTTTGGCGACAATCGCCAGAACCGTCATCCAGCTCACAATGGAAAGTACCGTTTGAATTCTTCGCAAAAAACAATTCATTCCCTCAACCTCCCCCCGGCAAAAAAAGGGGAGACACCCTGTCAGTCCCCCCTCCTCTTCTTTCGTTTTGTACGCGACTCAGCGTTCGCGCCGGTCGATCACGCGGCGGGCCTTGCCTTCGCTGCGCTGAATCGTGTTCGGCGCGACGAGCTTGACCCGGACCCGCAGCCCGATCAACCCCTCGACCGCGGCGGTCAGCCGCTGCTGCAGCCCCTCCATCGAACGCACCTTGTCCGAGAAGAGCTCTTCAGTCACCTCGACATCGACCTCGAGGCTGTCAAGACCGTTCTCGGTACTCAAAATGATGTTGTAATTCGCGGTCGTCCCCTCGACCGAGAGCAGCGCCGTCTCAATCTGCGACGGGAAGACGTTCACGCCGCGAATGATGAACATATCGTCGCTGCGCGAGGAGATGCGCGCGATACGCCGGAGCGTCCGCCCGCACGCACACGGTTCGGCGACGATCCGCGTCAGATCGCGCGTGCGATACCGGATCATCGGCATGGCGTACTTCGACAGCGTCGTGAGCACGAGTTCCCCGAACTCCCCGTCCGGCAGAACCTCGCCCGTCTCCGGATTGATGATCTCCGGATAAAAATGATCCTCGAAAATGTGCATCCCTTTCTGGCAGCGGCACTCGATCGCCACGCCCGGCCCGATGATCTCGGAAAGACCGTAGATGTCATAAGCCTTGATGCCGGCGGCATCCTCGATCCGTTTGCGCATCTCCTCGGTCCACGGTTCGGCGCCGAAGACACCCGCCCGGATCGGCAGCTTGCGCATGTCGATCCCGTTCTCCATGGCTTTTTCGGTCATATGGTAGAAGTAGGAGGGCGTACAGCAGACCGCGGTCGTCCCGAAGTCGCGCATGAGCATGATCTGCCGCTGCGTGTTGCCGCCGGAAGTCGGCACCACGGTCGCGCCGAGCGCCTCGGCGCCGTAGTGCGCGCCAAGTCCGCCCGTGAAGAGCCCGTACCCGTACGATACCTGAATGATATCCTCATTTGTGAGCCCGCAGCTCGCGAGAGCCCGCTTCATGACCTCCATCCACACTTCAAGATCCTGCCGGGTGTAGCCGACCACGATCGGCTTGCCCGTGGTCCCGCTCGAAGCGTGCAGACGCACCACCTGCGACATCGGCACGGCAAAGAGCCCGAACGGATAGGTGTCACGCAAATCCGCTTTCACCATGAAAGGAAGTTTGCCGAGATCGGAAAGCGTCTTCACATCCTCCGGGCGCAATTTGCGTTCGTCCATCCGGCTGCGGAAAAGCGCCACATGGTTGTAGGCGTGAGAGACAATCTTCTTCAACCGCTCGAGCTGAAGTTCGCGCAGGTAATCCTGCTGCACGTAGTCGAGCGCGCTCAGGTTATCATTCTGGTAAAGCGACATTTTTCAGGGCCCCTTGTTGGTTTGATCGCGTAATATACACCATAAAGCGCCGGAAATCAACTGTTTTCTCCTCCTGCGCGCCTCTCTTCGGCGTCGAGCAGCGACAGCGCGGAAGCGAGCGCCTCCTCCCGTGAACCGAACTCCCCCGCCAGCTGCCGGTCGTAAATCGCGTCGAGCACCGGGCGGAAACAGCGCCCGGGACGCCTCCCCGCCGCAACCAGGTCGCGTCCCATGACCAGCGGATCCGGCAGAACAGCCTGTTCCGGTGCGCGGCGCAGCTCATCCAGCAGAAAAACGAATCCGTCCATGATCCCGTGACAGGCGATGCAGTCGAGACGGTGCAGCTCCAGTTCCAGCGGGAAATTCGGATCCGCCAGCAATCTCCGCAGCTTCGCGCTCTTCATCTCCGTCACAAAGGCGAACCGCATGTGATTCCGCACCGCCTGCACCACCCGGTCCCGGTCGGCGCAGGAGAAGTGAAGCCGGTCCAGAATCTCCGCGGCCATCTCCGCCCCGAGCGCCTCGTGCCCGAAAAAGCGGATCCGCCCGCTCTCTTCTTCCACGCTGAATGTCCGCGGCTTGCCGATGTCGTGCAGCAGCACGCTCCAGCCGAGCAGCGGATCGGGATACGCCATGTGTTCGAGCATCAGCATGGTGTGGACAAACACATCCCCCTCGGGGTGAAACTCCGGCGGCTGTTCGACCCCCGCCATCGCGGCGACTTCCGGCAGAACGGCCGCCATGAGGCCGGTCCTCTGAAGCAGCCGCATCGCCCGCGCGGGATCCGGCCCGGCCAGCATAGAGGAGATCTCCGCCCGGATCCGCTCCCCGGCCAGAAGCGCGGCCCGGGGCGCAAGTGCGGTGATGGCACGCTCCGTCCCGGGAGCGAGTTCAAACCGCAGCCGCGAGGCGAACCGCACCGCCCGCAGCATCCGCAGAAAATCCTCCCCGAACCGTTCCTCCGGATTCCCGACGGTCCGAATGACGCCCCGGTCGAGATCGGCGAGCCCCCCGACCGTGTCGTAAACGAGTTTCTCCAAGGGATCAAACCAGAGTGCGTTGATCGTAAAGTCGCGGCGGCGCATGTCAACCGCGAGATCTTCCGTGTAACGCACCTCCTCCGGATGGCGGCCGTCGAGGTAGAACCGCTCCTCGCGGGCGGAGGCGACTTCAAACTCGAATTCCCCCGCACGCACGAGCGACACCCCGAAACTCGCGCCGACCAGACGACTGTCGGGAAACAGCCTCGCGATCCGCTCCGGGTGCGCCGTCGTCACGATATCGCAATCCGCCGGCGTCCGGCCGAGCAGCAGATCGCGGACGCAGCCGCCGACCAGCCCGCTCTCGAACCCGGCCTCGCACAATGTTTTCACGACCGACGCGGCCGCCTCAAGCATGGGCGTGGAGCGGAACTCTGCGGAGATGTGCTCCATATGGACCTCACCGGACCGAGAGAATCCGCACCGGATCGGGCTGAACCGCCCGGCGATACCGCAGATCCGTCGGTCCGAAGAGCATGCAGTATCCAGCCCGGTAGCCCTCCGGCAGATCCAGCCGCTTCAACAGTTCCGGGAACGCCTGAAGCGCCCCCATCGCAAGTCCGCACCAGAGCGTGCCGACTCCGAGCGACTGTGCATAGAGCTCAAAGTACGAAAGCGCGATCACCGGATCGACCACCGGCGTGGCGGAATCCTCTTTCGCTGCCACCACAAGCATGTGCGGCGCTCCACGGAAAATCACATCCTTTCCGCGCCGGAGCTGTTTGTGATAACGGGCCATCCGGGCGAGGAACGGCGGCAGCGGATCCTGTTTGAACATCGCGGCGATTCCGTCCGAAACGCATTTCCGGAACTCATCCATCACATTCATATCGTCGACAAACGCGAAGCACAGAGAGTGCGAATTGACCCCCGTCGGCACGAATTTCAACATATCCTTGAGTTTATCGAGCGTCACGGCGTCGAGATTCTCATGCCGGTAACTGCGGAACGAACGGCGGTTCGCGATGAGCGAGAGGATCTCCTCCGGATTCGGATTGGAATCCGGCGGCAGACTCTCCTCCGGATCGCGCCCGAAAATCTCCAGCGCTCCGGTCGGGCAGATGGCGAGACAGTGCTGGCACCGGGTGCAGGAGTCTTCCGTCCCCGGAATCACATGCGGCAGTTCCCGCTCCGGGTCGAACTCCAGCATCTCCAGCGCGCAATCCCGGATACAGGCTCCGCATTTGATACACTTTGAATCATCGACGAAAAACTGAAACTCGTTCATCTCTTCCCTCCTCATCTCTTCAGTTGAATTGCTCAAGCAGCAGCTCCGCGATCGCGAACCGGTCGCGTTTCGCGCGGTCATAATCGCCGCAGCGCGTCGTAAGCACCACGGCGGAACGTCCTTTCTTCCAGTCGTACAGCACGGTCTGGCCGCTCCAGCCGGAGTGAAACACCGTCCCGGCGGAGGCGGCGGGCGGCGAAAACCCGTCCCGCACGATCCAGCCGAAACTGCGTTCGGGCAGCGCTCCTGCCGGCGTGCGGGGCGTCGTCATCTCCCGGAACGACTCTTCGCTGAAAAGCCCCTCCCCGTGCCGCAGAATGCAGCGCCCGAATTTCACGAGGTCGCGCGCCGTCGAGAAGAGCCCCGCATTGCCAGCACACAGACCGTCCCGGTAGACCCGGAACGCGATGAAATCCGAAATCTCCCCGGGATGTTCCGTCCCGATCGTCTGCGCGAGTTTCGCACGATCCTGCGATACCGGACGCCCGAGCGCCGTGTCGCTCATGCCGAGCGGTTCAAAAATCTCCCGTGCACAGAACGAGTCGAGCCGCTCCCCGGCCACACGTTCGACGATGAGTCCCAGCAGCAGGAAGTTCCAGCACATGTATTCAACGCATTTCCCGGCCGGTTTCTCCGGCGGGAAGCGCAGAATATTGCGCATGATCTCCACCCCGGACTCGGAGAAATACTGCCGCTCCGCATGCCCGTCGTGCGTAAAGCCCGAAACGTGCATCGCAAGCTGCCGCACAGAGACCGGCTCCGGCAGCGCGGGTCCGAAATCCGGCAGATACCGCGTGAACGGCGCATCGAAATCGATCAGCTTCCGGTCGCGGCAGATCAACAGCGCCGTGGTCGTCGCCACCGCCTTGGTCACGCTCGCGACGTCGACGATCGTTCCGGGAGTCATCGGGACTCCGGGCGCCGCTTCGCCATACCCGGCTTTCAGCAGCAGTCCGTCGCGACTGCCGGCGGCAACGGCGGCGCCGTGGATCACGCCGTCGCGGATTCCGGCTTCGACGATTTCACGGATTCTCTCCACGGTGCGACCTCCCCCCACCCGGCGCGCTGCCGCTGCTCAATAAGCGAATTCCACCATCTGATGGCAGAGGAGTTCCGGAACGGTGAACTCGATCCGCCCGTTCTTCTCCACAAACGGAACGGCCTCGCCCTGCGGGACGAACCGCACCGACCTGACCGGGCGCGGCGGTTTCACCGAGACCTTGACATTCGCCAGCGGCAGAAGCTCCTCGATCACCTCGATCGCGTAGCCGTTCGAGTGCGGCTGATTCAGCAGATGCAGCCCGCCGCCACCGCGGTTGACCGTGTTCGCGTAGAGCAGATGCAGCACCGCGCGTTTCTCTTCCGGCTGGTCGAAAAACGTCACCCGGCCCGTGGTCGGCAGAGAGGTTTCAACCTGCAGCTCCGCCCCGAGAAAACGCCGCAGGGCGTTCACCACAAACTCCTGCAGGTAAACCATTCCGAACCCGCGGTAGATCGAAAAGACCGGGTGAGCGAAATACAGGACATTGTCCGTCATCACCCCCGCGTCGAAGCCGGACGGTTCCGTACGGTACGGCGCATGCTGATGGCTGCAGAAGTGCCGGAATCCGCGGTTGAACCAGGGATCGTACACCTGTCCGAGCGAGACGCCGCCGCGCGCCCTGATCCGGCGCGAGGGCAGATACATCACAAACGGCGTCTTCATATATCCGGGCGCGAATTCCGGAGCCGCAAGCACGTAATCCGGCGACCACGGACTCCACCCCTCGTCGACAAACGGCAGATCGAGCACAAACGCCTGCCGTTCCGGATCGAGTCCGCTCCCGGCCGAGAGGATCAGCTTCCCGCCATCCGCAGTGAAGCGCCCGAGCTTCTCCCGCAGCGCCGCGTCGACCGTCACCTCGTCCGGCAGCACGAGGAAGCGATAACGGGAGAAATCCATCCCCGCGTCGACCACATCGAACGGAATATGCGCCTCAAGCAGAATGCGCGCCGCACCCACATCAGGCGGGACATCGCGTTTGCCGGTGATCCCGGCCACGGCGAGGATCGCGACCTCGGCGAGGGAGCTGACGTTGTCGCACCAGGCCTCTTTCTGTTCAACTTCGGCGTAGGCCTCCCCGATCATATCGTAAGTGGTCTCATCGAGTTCCCCGTCCGGATGAAGCTGGTCGCCGACGCTGCATTTGGAACCATTCGCAATCATCGCAGCGCACTCGTAACGCAGCGCGTTCGGATGCTTGAAACCGCCGAATTCCCCCCAGGTCGTGTGGAACTTCCCGGTCATGCCGAGGAAATCGAGCCCCAGATTCCGGCTGTACGCCGCGGAAAACGGATAGTGGTCGTACCCCCAGCCGCCGGTCGGCAGGCTCTCGAGTTCAAGGTGGCTGAAATACTTGAGGATTCCGGTGTCGCCGACCGAGACATGACCGCTGTTATGAAACACCGGCATCTCCGGATTGAGCTTCCGGGCGGCTGCGGTCGTGCGAACATAATAGTTCTCGAGCACCTTGCGGGCGAATTTGACCCGGTCTGATTCCAGGGCGGGGTCAAGCCCCGCGTCCAGCATTCCCTTCATACAGCGCGGACAGCAGCATTGCCCCTGGTTGATGATGTCCAGAAAGATTCCGTTCGCATCCGGGAACAGAGCCGCGGTCTCCTCAATCTCCTCGCACAGCAGATCGAGGTACGGCGTGTTGAAACAGAGTTTGATGAAGCCGCCGCGCAGCGGGTCCGGCCCTTTCCCCTCGAACGAATATTCGTTCCATTCCGGATGTTCCAGCGACAGCCGGTGATTGAATCCGGCCGTAATGTAAACCGGAACATTCACATCGATCTCATGAGCCGCATCCATCTGCTCCCGCAGCAGATTGAACTTCAGATGCGGGTGCATTTTCCCGACCCGGGTCGGGTGATAACTCCAGCCATGATGGCAGATCGAAAAGCAGGTGATCGAATTCACGTGCGCCCTCTTCAGCTGTTCCTGCCACTTCCGGCGATCGAACCTCTCCCCGATTCCGGAGATATCCGGTGAAGTGTGAAAATCAAGATGGACCTGGCGGAATCTCAGATGATACATGCGTTTTCTCCTGATTGACCAAATGCTTCGGATTGAGAATCTGCGTTTAAAACCCCTTGACAGCCATGACGAATTCCGGAAACGAACCGACTTCGAAATCGAACGTCTCCGATTTCGGATCTCCAAATCCGTAACGCGCGAGCGCGCGGCGGCATCCTGCCCGGCGCGCCGCCTCCAGATCGGTGTAATGATCTCCGAACATCCAGCACTGTTCCGGGCGGCAGTCGAATTTCCGCATCAGCGCAAGGAGTGCGTCCGGCTCCGGCTTCAGCGGAAAATCGCCGTCCCCGCCGATGATCTCGGCGAACCGGTCGCCGACCCCGAGCTCCTTGAGAATCCGGCAGCTCGCATCGGTCGGCTTGTTTGACAGCACGGCCAGCGTGATCCCGGCACGGCCGAGTTCGGCAAGTCCGCTCGCGACTCCGGGATAGAGGGAGGTCGTCTCAACCAGATGTTCCGCATAATAGCGCTTCATGCGGCGCAGCGCTTCGTCAAAATCGACGTCCGCATCCGCCACCGAACGCCGAACGAGATTCGCGACCCCGTTGCCGACGAAAGTCACGATCCGTTCCGTCGAAATCGGTTCGAGCCCCATCGAACCGCGCATGTGATTGACCGCTCCGGCCAGATCGCGCCGGGAGTCGATCAATGTACCGTCAAGATCGAATACAATCAATTTCACCATCGAAGTGTCTCCTCCTAATCCAGGAACGGAATCTGCGTGATCCGCGGCAGCCGCGCATACGAGTCGATGTCGAGCGGAGAAAACGTTCCTTTTTTCCAGTAATGGTATCCGAGTCCACCGATCATCGCGGCATTGTCGGTGCAGTATTTGCGCGCCGCCAGCCGGAGCTTCACTCCGCGCGGCGTGAGCTGTTCCAGCCGCTCGCGCAGCACGCTGTTGCAGGCGACGCCGCCGGCAGCGACGATCATCTTCGCGCCGGTCTCCTGCGCGGCGGCGAGCGTCTTGCGCACGAGCACGTCAATGACCGCCTCCTGATAAGAGGCGGCCGTGTCCCGCAGCAGCTCTTCCGGCAGCGTGCCGTCCGCCCCGGCATGATTCTTCACGTGATAGAGCAGCGCGGTCTTGATCCCGCTGAAGCTGAAGTTGTAGCGGTTCTCGGGCGCGAGCGGCTTGCCCGCCGCCCCCATCAGCGGCCGGGGAAACGCAAAACGGTGCGGATCCCTTCCCTCGGCCGTCTTCTGCATGATCGGTCCGCCCGGATATCCGAGCCCGAGCAGTTTCGCGCCCTTGTCGAGCGCTTCGCCGGCCGCGTCGTCGATCGTGCTCCCGAGCGCGGTCGCCCGGCCGTGTTCGTCGATGAGCACGAGCGACGTGTGGCCGCCCGATACCACCAGCGCCAGCAGCGGATAGTTCGCCGGATCCTCCAGCTCGCGGTTCGCTTCGTCGAGAAACGCCCCGTAGATGTGTCCGATAAAATGGTTCACGCCGACGTAGGGAATCCCATTGCCCATCGCCAGCCCTTTCGCAAACGACAATCCCACGAGCAGCGCCGGAATCAATCCCGGCCCCTGCGTAACCGCGATCGCGTCGATATCGCGCAACGTCACATCCGCCTCCCGGAGCGCCCCCTCGAGTACCGGCGTGAGCGCGGTCAGATGCTCCCGCGCCGCCAGCTCGGGCACAACTCCGCCGTGAGCGGCATGTTTGGCGATCTGCGATGCGACGCTGTTCGAGAGCACCTCGAACCCGTCACGCACCACCGCGGCGGCGGTTTCGTCGCAGCTCGTTTCAATCCCCAGAATCAAAGCCATAAGAAAAATCCTCGTCCCACTTGATATTTTGAAAATATACCATATCTTTGTTTCAAACACAAACAACCTATGAAAAAAACAGCGGAAATAACCCGATTTCTTCTTTTCGGCCGGCAGCCCGGAGCCAGACGGTTCCGGGCCGTGCTCACGCTGCTGCCCGTGCCGCTGCTTCTGCTGCGACCGCCGCTCGGAGCGCTTGCCGGGTGCGGGCTCTTCCTCCTGATCGCGGCGGGGATGATGCTCCTCGCCGCGGGGGTGCGCAACCGGCATCACCGCATCGGACTGCTGCTGACTGCTCTCGCGACGACGGGCGCGCTGCTGCTCTTCTTCTCCCGGCGCGACCGGCTCGGAGCGATCGGCATCGGACTCTGGGTGATTTTGCTCGGTGCAGGGCTGCTCCCGGAACTGCGACGGAAGGGAGTTGCGTCCCAGGAACGAATCCTCTCGATTCTGGAAGCGGTGCTGCCGCTGCTGCTCGGAGCGACTTTCTTCGCAAGCGCGGGCGGGTCGTTCGGGTTGGCGGCGCCGTTCTACGCGCTCAGCCTCGTGATTCTCGCGTTGCGACAATGGTGAGGCCTTGCCTTTTCGGGAAAATGGAGTATTGTGTTTCAACCAGGAGATCATAACATGGGATTCGGCTGCAAAACCTTTCCGCTCTGCAGAATCGGCATCCGGAGCGAAAACGGCGCCATCACGGCGCTGATTCTGCCGTGCGACGCCCCGGAAACCGCCCCGGACGATCCGCTTCTCGCAGAGGCGTTCCGCGAACTTGAGGAGTATTTTTCCGGAACGCGGCAGACATTCGACCTGCCGCTGGCTCCGCAGGGAACCGCGTTCCAGCGGAGAGTCTGGGAGGCGCTGCGGCGCATCCCTTACGGCGGGACCGCCACCTACCGGGAGATCGCCGACGCGGTCGACTGCCCGGGAGGAAGCCGCGCCGTCGGCATGGCGAACCACTGCAACCCGATTGCGATTTTCATTCCATGCCACCGCGTCATCGGAGCAAACGGAAAGCTCGTCGGGTACGCGGGAGGGCTCGATCTGAAACGGAAACTGCTTGAACTCGAAGCCGGTACGGAGAGTTTGTTTTAAAATGATCGTGAGCGCCAGCCGCCGGACCGATATCCCGGCTTTCTTCATGCCATGGCTGCTGAACCGGCTCTGCGCCGGATTCGCCATGACGCGCAACCCGATGAATCCCGGCCAGGTCCGCAGGGTCGACCTGACTCCGCCCGCCGTCGACGCCATCATTTTCTGGAGCAAGAATCCGGCCCCGCTGCTCGCCGGGCTTGGCAAACTTGAAGCATTCGGCATTCCGTTCGGCATCGCTTTCACGCTGAACGCCTACGGCTCCGACCTCGAGCCGGGCGTACCGCCGCTGCGGGAACGGATCGCGACGTTCCGGGCGCTCGCGCAGCGGATCGGCCCGCGGAAGATGGTCTGGCGCTATGACCCGATCGCTTTCTCTCCGGATTACGATGCGGGCTTCCACCGCGATTCGTTCCGCCGCATCGCCGATGAACTCGCGGGCTGTACGACGCACTGCGTCACAAGTTTCCTCGACTTCTACGCGCGGACCCGCCGGAATCTCGCGGGAACGTCAATCCGCGAACCCGCCCCGGAAGAGTGCAGCGCCCTCGCAACCGAACTCGCCGCCATCGCCTCCGGGCGTGGACTCCGGCTCGAAGCGTGTGCGGAATCGGGACTCGAACTCCCGCCCGCCGCCTGCATCGGCAGAAAATGGGTCGAAGCGATCTGCGGCCACGAGGTCGATGCGAAGAAAGATCCGGGGCAGAGAAAGCTGTGCAACTGCTTGAAGAGCATCGATATCGGTACTCCGGGCTGCTGTCCGCACGGCTGCCGTTACTGCTACGCGAACCGCTCGCCGGAGTCGGCCCGGCTGCGGGCTGAAACCACTTACGACCCGGATTCGCCTTTTTTGTGCAGCTCTCCGGCGTGGTAACTGCTGCGTACGAGCGGCGAACTCGCCACCGCCGAAAACCCGAGCTCCTCCGCGATCCGGCCGAAGCGGGCGAACTCCTCCGGCGTGACGAAACGGTCAAGCGGCCAATGCTGTGCCGACGGCGGCAGATACTGCCCGATCGTCACGATCGAGACCCCCGCGCCCCGCAGATCCTCCAGCGTTTGAACGACCTCCTCGTCGCGCTCCCCCAAACCGAGCATGATCCCGGATTTCACGGGGATTCCGTTGCCGATCTCATGCGCGAGGCGCAGCACTTCCAGCGATTTGCGGTAAGTCGCGCGTGTGCGGATCTCCCCCGACAGCCGCTCAACCGTCTCGATGTTGTGGTTGAAAACCGTCGGCCCGGCGGCAAGTACGGCGGCAATCGCCCTGCCGTCGCAGTTGAAATCGGGAGTCAACACCTCGACTCCCGCCCCCGGCAGCCGCCGGTGCAGCGCGTCGATGACCGCGGCGAAACAGTGCGCTCCACCGTCCGGCAGATCGTCCCGGGTCACGCTGGTCACGACCACATAGTTCAAATGAAGTCGCGCGGCGGCTTCCGCGAGCCGTTCGGCCTCGTCCTCCTCCGGCGGAGCAGGGTGCGGCGAATGGTCGATCGCGCAGAAACGACAGTTGCGCGTGCAGCTGCTCCCCATGATGAGAAACGTCGCCGTACCGGAACAGAAACACTCCCCGAGATTCGGGCAGAGCGCCCCGGAACAAACCGTGTTGAGCCGCAGATCGCGCAGAATCCCGGCGACCTCCTCGCGGGCGCCTCCTGCTCTGACCCGGACTTTCAGCCACTCCGGCAGCCGGGGGCGCTGCGGCTTGCCCTCCCCTCTCACGATCTCTTACTTCCCGCAGTCGGAAATCACCACCGCCACGTTCGACCCCCCGAAAGCGAAACTGTTTGAAATGCCGTGGCGGATATCGACCCCGTCGCGGCACTCACGCACAAGATCCGCCCATGCGAACTCCGGATCGGGGTTGTCGAGGTTGATCGAGGGAGAGATGAATTTGTGTTCCAGCATCAGCGAGGTGAAGATGATCTCCGCCGCGCCGGTTGCACCGACCATGTGGCCGGTCTGGGATTTCGTACTGTTGATCGCCACGCCCGTGCCGAGCACTTCGCGGATCGCGGCGAGCTCCACCGGGTCTCCGACCGGAGTGCCCGTACCGTGGGTGTTCACGTAACCGACCTCTTCCGGGCGCAGCCCCGCATCGGCGATCGCATTGCGCATGACGTTCGCGGACGCCGCCGTATCGGGGACGACCATATCTTTCGCGTTGCTGTTGGCCGCGATGCCGGAAACCTCCGAAATCGCCCGGCCACCGCGCGCTTTCAGGTGAGACTCCGACTCCAGAACCACGTAAGCCGCGCCCTCCGCCAGGACGAACCCGTCGCGGTCGCGGTCGAACGGCCGGCTCGCTTTCTCCGGTGTGTCGTTGAATTTGCGCGAAAGCGCGCGGCAGGCGGTGAATCCGAGCGCCTCGACCCAGTCGAGCTTCTCCGCACCGCCTGCGATCACCACATCGTACTGCCCCGAACGGATCAGCCGGGTCGCGACCATGACCGAAACCGCGCTCGACGCGCAGGCTGCCGAAACGTCATAGGACTCACCGGTCAGACCGAGCAGCAGCGAGAGACTCGCAACCGCGTTCGAGGGCATGATCCGCGGCACGCAGTAAGGGCTCACGTTGCGCAGCCGGTAATTGGCGTTCATGTAGCTCGCAGTCTCCTCGTAAAGCTCCCGGTAGTTGCCGCCCGCGACACCGCCGATGATCGCCACGCGCATCGAACGCAGCTCCTCGAGCGTGATCCCCGCCTCGGCAATCGCCTCAAGCACGGCGACAACGGACATGACCCCGACCGGAGGACAGAACCGCAGCGTCTTGCGGTCGATCAGCGGACAGGAGGGAATCTCCCCGATCGATCCGCCGACCTGACTCTCGAGCTTGTGCTCGACAAACGACGGCTCCCGGATGATCCCGCTTCTGCCGGAACGCAGCCCGGCGATGTTCTCCTGTACCGTTTTTCCAATGGGAGTGATCAGCCCCCGTCCCGAGATGAACGCTCTTTCCATGTACCCTCGCAAATTGTCCGGAATGATGACAGATTTCTTATTTCCACGGTAATATAATGGTGATTTCCGATTTTTTCTACTGTCTGCGGTGAAATATTGTGGAATCTCGCCGTATTTCGTGTTATATTGAAGAAACAGGCTTTTTTTCCACCGCAGATATTGATTTCCGGCATGGCGCTTTTATCGGTAAAAAATCTGAATATCTCGTTCGGGGCGAATGCTCCGGACATCGTGAGCAACGTATCGTTCGATGTCGACCGCGGCGAAATTCTCGCCCTGGTCGGAGAATCCGGCTGCGGCAAGAGCATAAGCTGTCTTTCACTGACCTCGCTTCTGCCGACTCCCCCGGCGCGCGTCCGGGCCGACGCGATCGAATTCCAGACGAAAGAGGGAACCGTGGATCTGACCCGCCTCCCCGCCCGGAAACTGCGGAAGATCCGCGGCGGAGGAATCGCCTATATCTTTCAGGAGCCGTCGGTCTCGCTCAATCCGGTGTTCCGGGTCGGCAGCCAGATCGCCGAAGTGCTCGCCCTGCACCGACCGGAAGTGACCGATGTGCGCGGGGAAGTCATTGAACTTCTGCGACTGGTCGGGATTCCCGCGCCCGAGAGCCGCGTGGACTCGTTTCCGCACGAGATGTCCGGCGGCATGCAGCAGCGCGTCATGATCGCCATGGCGCTCGCGGGCAATCCGGAGCTGCTCGTCGCCGACGAGCCGACTACGGCGCTCGACGTGACGATTCAGGCGCAGATCCTCGAACTCATCGACGAACTGCGGCGCGCCCGCGACATGGCAGTGATCCTCGTGACTCACAACCTCGGCATCGTCGCCCGGCTCGCGAACCGGGTCGCGGTCATGTATGCCGGAAACATCGTCGAATACGCCTCCGGACCGGAACTCTTCGCCCATCCCGCCCATCCTTATACCCGGGCTCTGCTCAAAGCGGTTCCGCATCTCGGCGGAGAGGGGAAGCGGCTCTCGACGATTCCCGGCCACGTTCCGCCGCCGGAGGAGTTCGCTCCGGGCTGCCGCTTCTGCGACCGGTGCGAACGGCGGAAAGATCTTTCGCCGGAAGAGCAGGAACGGTGCTGTTGTGAAATTCCCGCTCCGGTGTCGATCTCGAACACCCATACGGTTTACTGCCGGCATCCTTTCGCAGCCGGAACGGGCAACCTGGAATGAACAGAGAGAAAAAAGGACTTTTTCTGCTGCTCGGGCTGCTGACGGGCGTCGTTCTGCTGACCGCCTGCGTCATCCGCAGTTACAACAATCAGAGTCCGGACCAGTACCGCAGCCGCAGGGAACCGGAGGCGTCGCCGCAGGTCGTCAGGGGATTGCTGAACGAATCCGCGCGTTTTTTTACGCAGGAGCGTTACCCCGAGGCGGAACACTCCCTCCGGCGGGTTCTGAACCTGGACCGGGACAATATCATGGCGATGCGGATGCTTGGAAACGTCTACTTCCTCTCCGGGAGGTACTTTGAAGCGAGCAACATCTTCCGCGCCGTCCTCGCGAAACATCCGGGCGACCCTGTCGCCCACGCGAATCTCGGAGAGACGCTGGTCCGATTGAAGTGGTACGAGGCGGGCATCCGGGAACTCCTGACCGCCCGGGCCATCGATCCGAATCAGCCGGACATCGATATGAGTCTAAGCCGGGCCTATGAGGAACTCGGCGACCTCGCGGCGGCGGAGGAGTACCGGCGCAAGGCATCCGAACGAAATGCCGAACAGGAGAAATCGGCGGGAGAGCTTCCGCCGCAAAACGAGAACCAGGAGACGGAACCCTCCCATTCCGACTCCCCGGAGCAGAATCATGAGCAAGATTAAAGTCATGTCCGAACACCTCAGCAACCGGATTGCGGCCGGGGAGGTCATCGAACGCCCCGCCTCGGTCGTCAAGGAGCTGGTGGAAAACGCCATCGATGCCGGCGCGAAACGAATCCGCATTGAAATCGAGCGCGCCGGATCGCGGCTGATCTGTGTCACCGACGACGGCTGCGGCATGGATGCCGACGACGCACTTCTGTGCATCGAACCGCACGGCACGAGCAAACTTCTCGACGAAGCGGGAATCGATCACATCGTCACGCTCGGATTCCGTGGCGAAGCGCTCCCCTCGATCGCCTCGATCAGCCGGTTTGAACTCACGACCCGGACGGCGGAACAGCTTGAGGGAACCCGCGTGACCGTCGAGGGGGGGCGGCTCATCGAAGCCGCCCCCTGCGGCGGCGCGGTCGGCACGACGATCCGGATTCGCGACCTCTTCTTCAACACCCCGGCCCGCAGAAAATTCCTGAAAGCCGACGCGACCGAGTCGCACCACATCGAGGAAGCCGTGCTCGCGCTGGCGATTCCGCGCCCCGGGGTGGCGTTTGAACTTGTGATGGACGGCCGCTGTTCGTTCCGTTCACCCGCCTCGGAGAAGCCGGAGCCGAGGCTGCGCGAATTCTTCGGCAGAGTTTACGCCGACGCGCTCTGGCCGGTTGCCCATCAGGAAGGCGGCATACGGATCAGTGGTTTCATCGCCAGCCCCGGATTCACGAGGAACAGCCGACGCGAACAGCGGACGTTCGTAAACGGACGCGCGATCGAGTCTCCCGCGATCTACCGCGGCATCCGGGAGGGATACGCCACGCTCGCCGAGAGCGGCCGTTTTCCTCCGGTCATCCTGTTTCTGGAGATGCCTCCGGAAGATGTTGACGTGAACGTCCACCCGGCCAAGCGGGAAGTCCGGTTCAAGCACGAATACGCCGTCGGGCGCGCCGTTGCGACGGCGGTCGGCAACGCGCTCCGCCGCACGCGTGAAGCAGCTCCCCTCCCCCCGCCCGGGGCGGAGGAGAACTCTCTGCCGCTCTCGGGACAAATTCCGCTGAAACTTGTGCTCGACGCAGCCACCGTTCAGTACGAACCCGGGAACAGCGAGCAGCCCTCTCTCCCGGCGTTCCGGGAAGAGCGGCCGCGCCCCGTCCCGGCGCCCCCCGCCGCAAAACCGATTCCGGAGTCGAAGCCGCTCTCCGGGGAGGAACCGTCTCCGGCATCGATTCCGGAGGAGTCCCCGGAGAAACCGGAGACGAACAGCGCAAGTTTTCTCACCGACACTCCGGCGGTGGCGATTCCCGCCCGCTCGAAGTTCGATTATCCCGACATTCCGTTCAACGGGGAGTGGCCGGACCGGATCATCGGCGTACTTGACGACACCTATCTTCTGGCTGCGGGGAAATCGGGGCTGATTCTCATCGACCAGCATGCGGCGCACGAGCGAGTGATGTTTGAGCGTCTGCTCGACTCCGCCCGGCAGGGGGTTGCCGCGCAGCCGCTGCTGCTGCCGCAGACGCTGGAGCTGCCCCATTCGATGGCCGCGCTGCTGCTGCGCAACCGGAAGATCTTCGAGGCGGTCGGGTTCGATGTTGAGCCGCTCGGAAGTCACACGGTGATGTTGAACTCCGTTCCGGCGGCGCTGCCGGAACACCGCGATCTGTCGGCTATGATCCCGGATATGCTTCAGGAACTGGTCGACAACGAGGAGCACAAATTGCCGGTGGAGCTCGAATACGTCGCGCGCGCCGCGTGCCGCGCCGCTGTGAAAGCGCACGACGTGCTGCCGCTCACCGCAGCGGAAGAGCTTCTGCGCCAGCTCGGCGAGTGCCGGCAGGGAACGCTCTGTCCGCACGGCCGTCCGACCATGATTACCATCACGCTGCGCGAGATCGAAAAGCGTTTCAACCGGAGATGAGCAAAAATCCGCAAAAAATTCTTCCGGGAGAGCTTGCAATTCCTGCTGACCCGGCATATATTAAAGAACATTAAGCGTGCACCCATAGCTCAATTGGATAGAGCGTCTGGCTACGGACCAGAAGGTTTGGGGTTCAAATCCCTATGGGTGTACCATTTTTTTGTGTTCAGCGTGAACGCTTTGCG
>CALXOE010000013.1 GCA_944389935.1 uncultured Victivallis sp. | reverse complement strand
TTTAAAAAAACAATCAACGCAAGCTCAAACAGGAGGACAAAAATGACAATTTCAAAGATGTATGGGACGGCAGTGAAGAATTTTCTTTTGTTTTTTTCCGGGGAACAATTAATGAAACTGATGAACTGGTTTGTTTCTGTCATCTGTCTATGTTTGTCCGCGCAGGCCGCAGATGGCATGCCCGGTCGGGCGGAGAAGTTGATTTCCGCGCTGATTGAAGGAAACGCGGAGGCGGTTCTTCAACTCAGTGACGGTGATTTGTATTACTGGTATAAACATCCTTCCGATCAAACGTTTCGTGTCCGCCGGGAATATGGCCGGAATTATCGGATTTTGCATGTACGGGAATTTCATCGTTTTCGGGACGGGGAAACGATTTTCTGTGTGAGATGTGATTTTGCCGGGCGTCAGGCTGATTTTATGGTTTATTCTCCGCTGAATTCCCGTTTTTTTACCCGGGTTGTCGACCTTGGAACCGTGATGCCGGAACCGACCCGGGAACAGTTGTATGCGGATTTCGACTACCTTGCTGAAATGATTGAAAAGTTCAGTCCACGTACAGTCCCGAACCGATATTTGTATCATCTGAACCTTTCTGAAAAACTTGCCGTTTACCGGCGTAGAATTTCGGAAATTCATTCTCTTGTGGATTACGCCGCACTGGTGGAAGCCGCCCTGCAGGCCTGCAAGGGAAATCATCTGTGGATCGCCAACGATCTTGTGGCGTATCTCGACAACCCGGAAAACGCGTTGTCGGAAATTGTCGAAAACGGTTATCTGGTTGTTCCGGAAGCGATTCCTGTCAGTTATTTTCTGAAGCGCTGTTTGTGGCAATCCTCGCCTGAACGTCCTCGTGTTCCATTGGTTTACTGCCGGGGAAATTATTACTTGAAACACGATCTTTTGATCGGTTCGAAGCGATATCTTCGAGGGATGCGTCTGCTGGCAGTGAACGGAAAACCGGTCGGAGAAGTTCTTGCGCGGGTTCAGGATGCCTTGTCTGATTTTGATTGGGATCGAAAATGTTTCTTTGGAAATCACGATAGCATCGGAGATGATTTCTACTGTTGTCTGCCGGAATGGCAGTCGGAATCTGTCGCATTGACTTTTGAGCATGCAGGGAAACAAAAGACGATTCTTTTAAAGCCGGACGCTCCCGAAACGATCCGGATGGAAAAACCGAAAGTTTCCGCCGGATGTCTTCCGCCGACGGTCTGTTATCTTCCGGAACATCAGGTACTCTATATTCGGATTCCCGAGATGGAAAAATCCCGACTGGATTTCTATCTCTCCCGGATTCGAGAAGAGGTCTCCGAACAGGAGGTTAAAGCCGCCGTCATCGATATCCGCAACAATCCCGGCGGTTCCGATTGGGCCTGGACCAAACTGTTGGCACTGCTCCAGACCGGACGGGAAAACGATCTGTTGATCTATGCGGTCAACGACAATCCGGACGTGTTGCACTTTATCGCCCGTCGGCAATTTTCCAAAACCGACGAGCAGCTTTCCCCGAAAGAACTGGAGACAGTCAGTCTGAACTATTTCCCGCTTTCATTGGCGTGTCTCGGTGGAGCATCCTTTCTTGCCACGAAAGAGACTTATCCTCCAATCAGTGGCGAGTGTCTGTTTCCGGAATCATTACCGGTATATCTGCTGGTGCAGGATGTCTACTCTTCCGCCGGAAATCTAGCCGCGTTGGCACGACGATCTGAAAAGATCACTTCGGTCGGCTTTGACAATCCGCGTGACATCGGCCAGGGGAAAGCATCGATTCTTTTTTCGCTTCCTCATTCGAAATTGATTATCCGCACCAATGTCTGGACGGATTTTTCCAACTGCCGCGTTCCGGAAGATTGTGCGCACGTGCGGGTAGAGGTTCCGGTGAAATTAACACCCGAACAGCTCGTCGAATATCACAATCTGGAAGTCGGAGACGATCTGTCCTCTTTTTTGACCGGAAAAGATCCTTTTATGAAAAAAGTTTTTGAGTTGATCACATCGCAGCATTAAATGGGAAATACCTGTTATGGCACAGGGAGATGTACGAAACAGGCAGAGGTCATTCCATCAGTTTGATTGTGCTCCATAAATGATCGGCCTGTCATCGAATCTGTCTCTGACGGGAGACATTATTTGAATTTCACCTCATAGATGCGGGGAAGCCGGCGGGCCGGATAGTAGAGCGCGTCGCGCGCTTCGTCGTAAAATACGTTCGAGACTTCCGGCAGCAGCAGAAGCGGGGACTCCTCCGGATTCTCCAGATCCAGAATCCAGCACCCGAAATCCCCGGCGCTGCAGAGCCACCGGTTTTTCCTCAGTACCGCCGGATGTTGAATCGCGTGATAACCCGGGATTCGGCAGCGGGCCGCCCGCTTGTCGGAGGCGTCCTGCGCGAGAAGCCGGAGCGGTTCCGCCGCGGGGTCGTCGCCGGGAAGCGTGTAAAAGGCGCTGCCGAAATAGGTGCCGTCCTCCCCCAGCAGCAGGTCGCCGCTGCGGCGGAGCAGGAAATAGCCCGCCGCCGACGGGAAACGGCGAATCCGGCGGATGCTTTCGGTTTTCGGATCCAATGCCAGCAGCAGCGCTTGCTTCCAGTCGTCGATCGTGAAATAGAGCAATCCGTCGCGGCCGGGAAAAAAGCCCGAGACTTCACCCGTTGTCCCGGTTTTCAGCTCCGGACGGGAACTCCGCGCGTCCCAGATGGTTCGCCTGTCTCCCCCCTCCGGATCGCAGGAGTGCAGCGAGAGCGGAATCGAATTGCCACGGTTGCACGCCCCGCAGAGATAGAAGATCCGGGTGTTCGTGACGGTCAGTGCATGGATCTCCTCCCCCGGAAGTTCCGTGAAGAGTTTCCACCGGCGCGATTCGAGGTCGAAACAGCCGAGCCACCGGCGGCCGCCGCACCAGAGACGCTTCCCCGCCAGATACAGCACCGCGTGCGGCCGGGAAACGGGGAGCTCCGTCTCCAGCAGCTTTTCCGCCCGTCCCGTCGATGGATCCCATTGGTAGAGAATGGCTTTGTTTCCATGCGCCTGCCGGAGCGTATAATATTTCCCGTCGGCGAAAAGACTCCCCATCTCCCACCCCGCCCCCGGCAGCGGAATGGAGCGGATCGCGAACGCTCCGTTGAGTTCGGCGAGTGTCGCTTCCCAAACCAGCCGGTCGGGATGTTGATGGAGCAAATTCCCCGTTGTCGTCCGATATGCGATTTCCCTCAAAGGGTCTGTTTCAAGACGTTGATGGAGCGAGCTCCCCAGCATCTGAAGCGAATTTCCCAGATCGTTCCGGCAGATGCCCCGGTATGCGAGACGCCGGATCTCGGGCGCATATTGCAGAAGTTCTTCGTCTGTAGACTGCTGGACGGCGACAATCGCCCTGTCCTCACGGGACAGCGAATGTCCGAACTCTTTCAGGCACTCCCACGGACACTCCATGATGAATCCGCCCAGTTCCGATTCGCGCAGCCCGAAATAATCCCTGGCCGCCGTTTCCAGCAGACCGCCGTAAGAGGTTCGCGGGGAGGGGCGGAAATTCAAATGCTCGACGGCATGGCGGATCCTCGCCCGGAAGATTCGTTTGAACGTCTCCAGCGAACCGTCGCTGTTAAGGTACTCACGCAGAAATTTCAGTTCGGCGAGATGGGCTTCATATTTCGACGCGGGAAGCACTTTCATCGCCTCCTCCATTTCCGGGAGGCGGGTGTTCAGAAGCTCGCGGGCACACTCCCACGCCCCGCGCCGGTTCCAGATTCCGCGGGCTTCCATGAACGGGCCGGGGAAGTACCACTCCCCGAGTCTGACGAATTTTCCCGGCTTGTCGGCGTGTTTCCGGAAGAGAGCGAGTTCGTCCAGATCGGCCTGCCAGGCGAGGCGCATCGCCTTGACCGCGTCGAAATGCGGCAGAAGATCGATGCCGTAACGGATCGCCCCCTCCTGTTCAGAGATCGACTCCCTGTCGCCGGGAGAATGTTTCCGGTAAAGCATGAGGTGCATGGCGCGGATCTCGTCCGTCAGGCGGTTCAGCTCGGCGGCTTCCTCCGGGGAGGGTGTGACGCGCTGTTCATAGTTGAAGAGGGTATAAATCGGGCTGAGCAGTCCGGTCGGATGGAGGGTGAAGCCCGCTTCCCGTTTCGGGAACTCCCACTTCGGATATCGTTTCAGGAACGCTTCCGCGTCCCGGACAAAACGATTCAGAATTGCGATCCGTTCCTGCCAGGACAGGCCGAAACGCGCGTATTCTCCGAGCTGAAAAAAGATCTCTTCGTAGCGGTAACGCGGATTTTCCGGGTCGAGCACCCGCATGGCGGTGATCACTCTCCGCATCTCCGGGGTGTGCGGCGGCAGATTGGAGTTCAGATTCGGCGAGCGGCGCAGCAGCGCATAATATTCGTCAAAATACCGTTTCGCCTCGGCTTCGGCGGAAAACGGCACTTCGGAACTCGGGGTGTGCAGGGCATTGCAGATTTCTGCGGCAATCGGTTCCATCGTCCGGAGATCGGGAAAGACACGGTCAAGCAGCTCGTTGCCGTCCGCGGAGATGAGGCGCAGTTCCAGTGTGATCTCCCGGGCGTCGGAGCCCTGACGGAATTCGCATCGAATCTGTGTTTCCGACGGCAGAACCGGATGGATTTCCCCGGTGAGCGTCCGTTCCTCCTGAATCGCGGAGAGATGGTCGCGTTCCAGTAACAGGATCTTTTCCGCGTTGACCAGACGCTCCTGAAGTTCGAGAAGCAGAGCCGCGATTCTGTCGTGCTCCGCCGACGGAACATCGATGATGTCGACGAATGCAATGGAGAGAATCCGGGCGTCCGGAGCGGCACGTTTCTTTGCCGCCTCGGCGATCCATCGCGGAGCCTGCCGCATATCCAGACTCCGGCTCAGCAGTTTTGCCCCGGTTTTCGCGTGGAACAGTTCGAGATGGCTGGCCGAGAGGAGCGCGATCAGGTCGGCGTGGGGAAACAGCCGTTGCAGAATGGCCCCGTTCAGGGCGTCGAGGTGGTGTTCCCGGAGGACGATATCGATCTCGAGCCGTTCCAGCAGTTCGATCTCCGGATCGGAGGAGAGCGCGGCGGTCAGCTGGTCGACCGGTGTTTTCTCGCCGATCAGAACCACCTTTTCCGCGCCGCCGAGGAGCAGCGGCTGGATCAACAGCGCCGACAGCAGAAACAGTGCGGCGCCCGTTTTGCGAAAGACGGCGGGAGTGACGGATTTCCGATTCGGCATTTCCAGCCGCTTCAAGTTCCGCCGGAGGATCTCCGCACAAGTTCCGAATGTTCCGCCGATTTTCCGCTGGCCGGGCTGATTCATTTTCCGCTCCGTGACTGCTGCTGTTCGAGTTTCTGCTTCAGAGTCTTTCCGGAGATAAGACGTTTTTCTTCCGGAAATCTTAGCGTTTTTCTCCGGCCGGCCGGGCATCTGCCCCGACCTGTTCCATCGCCGTGTTCAACCGGTCGAGGTCGAGGGCCTGTTCGCGGCCGCGGAAAGAGATGCGGAATTGCTTCTCCGACAACCGTTTCACCACCGGCAGTTCATCGTTTTTCCGAAGCGGAAACAGCAGTGTCGCAAAACGGAACTCCCGCTTCCCCGCCGCTTTCATCGTGACGGTCGTCGCCGGATGCAGCCGCGCCTCGTTGCGTCCGACGTACCAGCCCGCCATGCGCGGCTCCGTCTGCCCCGAGGCGGTCGAGACGGTCAGCTCTTCCGGGAACAGCGGCACGATCAGCACATCGTATTTCCGCCCGAAATCGGACTTCACCGCCCCCGGAAACTCCGGAACTGCAACGGTTTTCAACGTGTCGAGATGAAACAGCAGCTCATAGTCGTGGGCCGCATTGTCCCGCGGTGTCAGCGTGTCGACGACGCAGAAGAAATCGGGTTTGCAGAACCGCACCTCGCGTCTGTGCACCGCCGGACGGTCCTGCCCGAACTCCGCATCGTAACTCCCTCGCGCGTAATCGAATTCCGGCGTAGACACCCAGCTGGCGTCGGTCGGCTCTTCGAGCTTCTTCGGGCCGCGACGGCTCTGCGGATTCCCGTCGACCAGGATCGTGTTGTGATCCGCCGCTGAGATTCCGTAACGCCGGGCGGCCGACTCCTCGTACTGTCCGCCGCCGTCGTCGAAGATCAACTCCTCGTTGCCCAGATAGAGGTTGATGTTGAGTTTGTCCTGGTGCTGATGTCCCATCCCGAGCGACCCGACGTCGAAGCAGAGATAGGCCGCTTCCGCCCCCCAGTCGGAACGCATGGCGGCAAATCCCGCCCACGGCAGGAAACGCGAGGCGGTCTCTCCCTGCGGCGGCATCCCGGCGGCGCGGCGGCTTGCCCCCCACTGAAAATCCCGCCGTTCGGGGAAGAGCCGGGACGCTTTCCCGAGCAGCGTGTCCGTGCGCAGCGTGAAACAGTCGTTCGTGCGCGGCTGCGTGAATCCCGGTGTCGCAAGCGCGAGATACGCCTCCGCCGCCTTTTCGAGCAGCGGCGCGAAGTCCGGCGGCAGCTCCCCCGTCCGGTGATGCAGCTGCGCGAGCCGGAACATCTGGCTGCCGCAGGTGAAAACCACACTGTGATAGTCAGGCGAAAGTTCGTCGTGCATCCCGTCCGGCAGGATCTGTCCGCGCAACGCATCCGAAAGGGTCCGGGCCGATTTTCGCCGGAACATCTCCGCGTCGGAGAACTCCGGAAAGAGCGTGGCGAATGTATAGACTCCGTTCATCTCCATCAGCAGCCAGTTGCCGCCGGTCGGGTGTTCGAGCAGATGCACGGCCTGTCGGTGCATCGACGCGAGCATCAGGCAGAGATTCTCATCGGTGAACTCCGGCGAATGGCGGAACCGGTCGAATGCTGCCGGCCAGGAGCCCATCAGCCGCAATCCCGCTTCAATCGTGCGCCAGGCGCTGCCCGGGGCATTCCAGTTCGGGGGGCAGTCGGTCTGGGCGATCCAGTCGCGAAGCTGGATATTGAATGCGCGCGCGTATTTTTCGTCTCCGGTTGCCGCATAGGCGTTCGCCATGTCATTCCAGAAGCTGTGACGGTTCAACTGCCACAGCCACTCGTGGTTGACCGGGCCGTGGATCGCGGTCGGATCGAAGAGATACCGGATGCGCCCGTCCGGAAATGTCCATGGAATGTTGACTTCCAGCATTTCGCCGCGAACGGCCCGCTCCGCCCGGTCGGCGTTGTATCCGCGGCCGGTCTCTGCACTCCCGGGATCCTGCGGCCGTTCCCGGAAATATCGCGCGACGGTTCGGATGAGGGTCTGCATGTCGCTGTTCCGCAATGCCGCGGCGTATTCCGTGCCGAAGCGGGCGGAGTCGAGATGGCGGAACAGCTCTTCCAGATGGCTCTGCCGTTTCTCTGCGGTGAGTTCGGGGAGTGGTGACGCGGCGGCCGCGGCCAGCATGCCGCAACCGGCGGCCACGGCGATCAGACGGGGCTTGTTGAGTTTCGACATGGTTTCTCCAATCGTGTTTGGCGACGGTGACGGAATTACTCTTTTTCAAGCAGAAACACGCAGCCGACCGCAAAGAGATTCGGCCAGTGGCGGGTCAGCAGCGGGAAAGAGTGCCCGATCGGAATTTCCTGAATGACCTTGATCCCCAGATGTCTGCACAACCGTCGGAAATCCTTGATCGTTCCGAGGTGGATGTTCGGCGTGTTGTACCACTGGTACGGAATCTCTTTCGTGCGCGGCATCGCCCCGGTCAGCATGAGCTGCATCCGGCAGGAGAAGTAGCCGAAGTTGATGAAACTCACCGCCGCGAGTTTTCCGACCCGGACGATCTTCCGCATCAACTGGTCGGGACGGCGCATCTGCTGGATCGTCTGGCTCAGAATCACGAGGTCGAACGAATTGTCTTCGGCAAAATCCAGTTCCGCATCGAGATCGCTCTGCACGACCGGCACGCCGTTGGCGATGCACTCCGCGATGAGATCCTGATCGATCTCCATGCCGAGGACTTTCGCGCCACGCTCGTGTTTGAGCATCTTGAGAAAACTGCCGTCCCCGCAGCCGAGATCGAGCACCCGGTGTCCGGGATCGACCAGTTCCGCAATGACCGCGAGGTCGGGGCGGTTTCGGAGTTCGGAGTGAAAATGCTTACCCACGGCGCGCCTCCTGACAGTTTCTCAGAAAATCACGGACCATCCGCCCGAGCGCATCAACCTCCAGCAGGAACGCATCGTGCCCGTACCCCGATTTGATTTCACAGAACGAGACGTTCAGCCGGTTTTTCAGCAGGGCGTACACGATTTTGCGCGATTCCGCCGTCGGGAAGAGCCAGTCGCTCGAAAACGAGATGACCAGAAACGCCGCTTTCGCTTTCGCGAACGTTTTGGCGAGATCTCCGCCGCTGCGATTGGCCATATCGAAGTAATCCATCGCCCGCGTGATGTAAAAATAGCTGTTCGCATCGAAGAGTTCGACAAACCGCCGCCCCTGATGCTCAAGATAACTCTCGACCGCGAAGTCGCGCTGGAAATCGAAGCTGTAACTGTCGGCATCCTGAAGTTCCCGTCCGAATTTGCGGCTCATCGATTCGTCCGAGAGGTAGGTGATGTGCGCGAGCATGCGCGCGGTCGCAAGTCCCCCCTCCGGCACCCGGTCGGGCGAGTAGTTCCCCTCGTTCCAGCGCGGATCGTTCTTGATCGCCTCACGGCCGACCCAGTCGAACGCGATACTCTGCGGCGAGAGCTGCGACGTCGTCGCGATCGGAACGACGCCGTCGACCATGTCCGGGTAGTTGATCGCCCATTCGAGCGCCTGCATTCCCCCCATCGATCCGCCGACGACCGCGAGCAGCCGCTTGATGCCGAGGTGTTCGACGAGCTGTTTCTGGGCGCGGACCATGTCCCGGATCGTGATGACCGGGAACGTGAGATTGTAGGGATTTCCCGTATCCGGATCGATCGAGCGCGGTCCGGTCGATCCGGCGCAGCTGCCGATGACATTGCTGCAGATCACGAAGTAGCGGTCCGTGTCGATCGCCTTGCCGGGGCCGACCATCTCATCCCACCAGCCCGGCTTGGGGTCCTCCGGCGTGTAGCGTCCGCAGACGTGTGCGTTTCCGGAAAGGGCGTGCGTAATCAATACCGCATTGTCCGCTTCCGGAGTCAGCGTACCGACGGTCTCGTAACGGATGTTCACCTGTTTGAGCACTCGTCCGCAATCGAGCGGCAGCGGCTCTTTCAGTTGAAAATTCAATGGTACGGTGATCAGCACCTTGATGCGCTCCTTCCCGGGCATAATTGCTCAAATTATGTAATATACACGTTCGGAACGCAGAATGCAAGTTTGCCCCCCCCCTCCGGCCTCAGTCGATCGCGGCGATGTACGGCAGATTGCGGTAGCGCTCGTCCGCGTCGAGGCCGTAGCCGACGAGGTAACGCTGCGGACAGAGGAAGCCGGCCCAGTCGGCGTGCGCGAGTCCATTTGGACGCGGAATCTCCTTTTCAACCATCACGGCGGTGTGTACGCCGGCGGCGCCGAGTGCGCGGAGTTTCTCGCTGACGTGCTTCAGGGTCGTGCCGGTGTCGAGCACTTCATCGAGGAGCAGAATCTCCCGCCCTTTCGGATCGAGTTTCAGCGTCGAACGGAAATCGAGAGTCCCGGTGCTCGTCCGGTTCGCGTAGCTTGCGACCCCGATCGAGTCGAGCCAGATCGGCAGAGCGATCGCGCGCGACAGGTCGGCGGCGAAGCAGATTCCGCCATTCATCAGCGCGATGACGGTCAGCGGTCTGTCACGGTAGAATTCGGTGATCTCGTTTCCCATCGCGGCAATGCGTTCGGCGATGCGCTCGGTCGAAAAAAGAATATCCATAGTGTGTCGGTTCTCCCGGATTTATTTCTCTGGTATGACGATATTGCCCGCCGCAACGATGTTTTCCACCGATTCCGGGTCGTAGAATACGCCGGGATTCGGCACGTTCGGGGAGGCGATGTAGCGGTTGTTCACGATCTTCACGTCCGACGCGCTCGTTACGAAGAACGCCGCCCGGTAGGGCAGGGGATCGCGCCGCGGCGTCGGATTCTCGAACGTGTTGTCGCGGAATGTGACGTTCCCCGCGGAACTGATGAATGCCACGAGTCCGAAACTGTCCCGGAAACGGTTGTTTTCAAACAGAATGTTCGAGAGAATCGGGTAGCGCGTCCGCTCGGTCGACGGATCGGTCTTCATGTAGACCCCCATGTAGATGTCGCGCGCCTTGCCGTCGTTGGCGACGTCGCGCGGATTCACGCTGTCGAACGTGTTGTTGCGCACGACGATGTTGTCCGCGCCGTAACCCTCGCTCCAGACGTTGAACGTGTAGCCGGTTTCGATCTTGATCGCTCCCATCTCATTGTGGCGGAAGCGGTTGTTTTCCAGCGTGATATCCCGCCCGAGCAGCAGGATGCCGCGCGCACGGTTGTCGTGGAAAAAGCAGTTCCGCACGATGATGTTGCGCGTGTCGTAATTCCAGTTGAAGAGGATGAAGCCGTCATCGATCGGCTCCGGAACCGGATCACGGAACGTGATTTCATGGATTCCCTTTCCGTTGTCGATCGTCCGGGTCGAGACCACGGTGGAACGGAATCCCGACGGGGAGTAATCACCGTGACGCAGTTCGACCGGCGTGCCGGGCGGATAGGTATCGATCGCGCGCATGTTCCGGGTGCGGACCGAATGCGTTCCGGATTTTTCCGCGTAACCGGAACAGTCGTGTGCATTCAGGCAGTCGTCCGCGCCGAGGCTGAATTCGCACTCCTCCATGCGGAAGAATCCGCGTGACCGCGCGATGTGGCAGTGGTCGGCCGTGCAGGTGATGACCCGGCGTGGAACTCCTTTCGGCGCGGCGATGTTGACCCGCCGGAACTCCCAGAACTGCTGCGTGCCGCTGACCACAAACGCATGTCCGGCGCAGGAGAAAATGTTGACGTCCTCGATCGTGAGGTGACGGTTGTCTGTCAGAGCAAAGCCGCCCATATCATAGTAATAGTGCTGCATCCGGAAGAGCTGTCCCGGCCGGAACCGGCCGAGGTCGTGCGCATATACCCGCAGGAGATTTCCGGAGAGCCATTCGGTTTTCGGCCGGTTCTGTCCCGCGTAGAACTCGAATCCGCGGTCGAATCCGCCCTCGATTCCGACCGATTTCGTCGCGGGATCGTAGCTGCTCACGATCGCGACGCGCACATCCCGGCGCGGAAACGTTTCGTACTCGACGAACTTGAAGTCGACACTCTCCGGCGTGACTGCCGCGACCTCGACGAGACTGGCGAGCGGATCTTTTTTCCACTCCCAGTCCATGTTGAAGTTGCGCAACACAAGCCGTTCACACTGTTCCACAAGAAAGTTCGGCTGCCGCTTCTTGAGCCAGATGAACGTCGCTCCGCCGCCGTCGAAGACGAAGTCGCGCATCCCCCGGAAGCGGAGCGGAACATCGGAAGTCATGCGGTAAACCCCCGGCCTGACCGTGAGGCGGGCCGCCCCGATCTCGCGGCAGTGTTCGAGTGCGCGGTTCAACGCGGGGATGTTGTCCGGATTCTCCGGCGAGACGCCGAATTCCGCGGCGTCGACGACTGTTCCGCCGGGATTGTCCGGCGGCTCGATCGTGAATTCTTTCGCCCCGGTCGGCAGTTTTCCGAGACTCCCGGTGAACGGTTTCGTGTCCGGCGTCGCCGCCAGATAGACTTCTCCGGTTCCCTCGGCAAGCGTAAAATCCATGATCTCCCCCTTGAGTTTGCGGAACGTGTGGATCTGAAATGCGTAATCGTCCGCCCGGGTTCCCGTGCGGAATTTGATCTTGACCGGCCGGAACTTCTCCGAGCGCCCCTCATTCCGGCGCATGGTGTCGAGTGCCGAATCGGGACGGGAGAACGGACGGCAGAGAAAATGGAGAAACTTCTTCTCCATGTCGGGCGAATCGATCCGGTATTGAAATGTCGCCACATAATCGGTTCCCGGTTTCAGCACGCCGGGCCGAGTGCGGAATACCGGAGTCCACGCTTCATCGCGTCCGGTCGTATCGATCCGCAGAATCGTTCCATCGCCGCTCACGGAACCGACTGCCGCATTGAGTGAGAAACCGGCGGCGTCGCGGAAGTCACGGAGCACCGTCGCCGTCTCTCCTCCCGAAGCGATCAGAGCCGCCGCCGCAAACAGCAAAAACGTGATTTTCTCGATCATGGTGTCCCTCTCAGATCCTTTATGGTTAAGATAACCGTTCCCGGAAAAAATGCGAGTATTTTTTCCAAAAAGCCGGATCTTTTTCTTGAAAATTAGGATTTCCTGATTTATATTGCCCTGTACGAGCGGGGACAGGTCCCGGAGCGGAAGAGGAAGGAGAAAAACATGCGGGCGCTGGTTGTCTATTCATCGAAAACCGGAAACACGAAAGCGATTGCGGAAGTCGCGGCCGAGGCGTTTGGACGCGATACGGTTCTTGCTCTGATCGCCGAAGCGCCGGACTATCACGAGTTCGATCTCGTCGCGGTCGGTTTCTGGATCGATAAGGGCCACCCGAATCATGAGATTCAGAAATACATCCGGAGATTGAAAGGGAAGAAAGTCGTGCTCTTTTTCACGCTCGGCGCGAATCCCGACTCCGAGCATGCGCAGGAGTGCCTGCGGAACGCGGAAACGATGTTCGCGGGCAATGAGATCGTCGGCCACTTCATCTGCCAGGGAAAAATCGACCCGGCGAACATCAAATGGATGCGACAGATGGTCGTCGGCGGTCCGCGCATCTCCGCTGGAGACGCCCGCTGGGGGCAGGCTGCGGAACATCCCGGACCCGATGATCTCATCCGGGCGCGGGAGGTGTTCCGCGAGATTTCCCTGCGATTGCAGTGAATCTCTCCGCAAAAAAACGCCGCGGCTTCCGAAAGAGGCCGCGGCGTTCTGCCTTTCTTGAGATCGGATCGGTGCGATTATTCGCCCATCTCCTTGAGCGCCGCCTTGCGCGACAAGCTGATCTTGCCGTTGGCCGGATCGATGTCGAGCACTTTGACCGAGACGTAATCGCCCTCGTTGCAGATATCCGTCACCTTGTTGACGCGGTAGTCGGCCAGCGCGGAGATGTGCAGCAGCCCCTCCACGCCCGGAAGAATCTCCACAAATGCGCCGAAGTCGCGGATGGAGACGACTTTGCCGCGATAGATCTTGCCGATTTCCGGTTCGGCGGTGCAGGCCGAGACGCGCAGTTTCGCCGCCTCGAGATGCTCCTTGTCCGGAGCCATGATCTTGACGGTGCCGTCCTCCTCGATGTCGATGGAGGTTCCGGTCTCCTCGGTGATCGCGCGGATGTTCTTGCCGCCGGGGCCGATGAGAGCGCCGATTTTGTCCGGATTGATCTTGACCACTTCGAGGCGCGGAGCGCGCGGCGAGATGTCCGGACGCGGAGCGGCGATGCACGCCTCCATCACGTCGAGGATCTTCATACGCGCAATGCGGTTGCGCTCCATTCCCTCGCAGAGCAGATCGATCGGAATGCCCGGCAGCTTCAAATCGAGCTGAAATCCGGTGATGCCGTCACGGGTTCCGCACACCTTGAAGTCCATATCGCCGAAGTGGTCTTCCGCGCCGATGATGTCGGTGAGCAGAAGCCGCTTGCCGTCCTTGCCCGTTACAAGTCCGCAGCTGATGCCGGCCACCGGCGCGGAGATCGGAACGCCCGCGTCCATGAGAGCGAGCGTTGCGCCGCAGACCGACGCCATCGAAGTCGAACCGTTCGAGCTCATGATCTCCGAAACGCAGCGGACCACGTAGGGGAAATCTTTCGGAACCACCTTGGAGACGGAACGTTCCGCGAGGTTGCCATGCCCGATTTCGCGGCGGCCGGGGCCGGTGATGCGGCCGACTTCGCCGACGCTGAAGTTCGGGAAGTTGTAGTGCAGATAAAACCGCTTCTTCGTGACTCCGGTTTCGCTCGTGAGGTCGTCGGTCTCCTGCGCGTCTTTCTCGTTGCCGAGAGTTGCGAGAACGAGCGCCTGCGTTTCGCCGCGCGAGAAGAGCGCGCTGCCGTGAACCACCGGCAGGACGCTGACTTCAGCGGAGAGCGGGCGGATTTCGGTGATCGAACGGCCATCCGGGCGGAACTGCTTTTCCAGAATCACGTTGCGGGTCGTCTCGCGGACGAGGTTGTCAAACGCGATCGCGGTCATGAAGCCGTATTCGGCGTCGCTCATGTCGGCGAACTGTTCGCGCAGCGCCTCGCGGACTTCGGAACGCAGCGTATCCATCGCGACCATGCGGTCCTCCTTGCCCGGGATCGTGCAGACTCCCTCGATGCGGTCGGAGCAGAACTTCTGCATGGCATCCGCGAGCGCTTCGGGAACGAGGTAGAGTTTGTAATCTTTCTTCGTGCGTCCGGCGCGTTTGGCGAGCTCGATCTGGGCGTCGCACTGCTTCTTGACCGCCTCATTGGCGAGATACATCGCTTCGCGCATCTGCGCTTCGGAGACGAACTCGGCTTCTCCCTCGATCATGATGACCTGATCGGGGCGGCCGGCATAGATGAGTTCGAGTTTGCTCTTCTCCATCTCGGCGCGGGTCGGATTGACGACGAATTTACCGTCGACGAGGCCGACGCGGACCGCGCCGATCGGGCCGTCGAACGGGAGATCCGAGAGCATCAGAGATGCGGAAGCGCCGACCATCGCGAGCACGTCGGGCTCATTCACGCCGTCGGCGGAGAGCAGCACACATGAGATCTGCACCTCATCGAAGAACCCTTCGGGGAAGAGCGGACGGATGGGGCGGTCGATCATGCGGCAGGTGAGGATCTCCTTGGTGGAGGGGCGGCCTTCGCGTTTGATGTAGCCGCCGGGGAACTTGCCTGCCGCGGAATATTTTTCCCGGTAGTCGACCTGAAGCGGGAAGAAGTCGGTCCCTTCGCGCGGGGCGCCGGAGCAGGCCGCGGCGAGGACGATGGTGTCGCCGAGGCGGACGAGGCAGGAACCGTTGGCGAGGCGGGCAACTTTGCCGGTGGAGATTTCCATCTCCCGTTCGCCGTCGAACTTGAAAACGATTTTTTCTTCAGCCATGATAGATTTCCTTTTCTCCTGTTGGGCTGTTTTGGGGAGGAAAGGCGTGCTCCGGTCGCGTCCGGCCATGGGCCTTTCGACTCGCGGAATCCCGGTATCAACCCCCGGAACGGATCCCGGATGCTGATAACGACCGAATTCCACAAAATCAAGCCGATGCCGGAGACACTCCTCTCCCGCGTACAATTAGAATAATATACCTTGTTTTCATGGAAAAGCAAATCATGGATGATGAATAATTTCCAAATCCCGATTTCAAGGAGGGGAGGGCGAAATACGCTGTCTCGAGGTCTGGATTTCCGTAAACGTTGTTTGATGTACAGTTGCAATTCCGTGGTTTCAATGGTATACTATTCGCGTGTCGGGCTGTTTTCGGTAAGAATGTGAGATCTGATCGTGAAATATTCATTCTGCACCTGTTTCGACCGGAATTATCTGGTGTGCGGATATACGCTTTTTCAATCATTGTGCAAACATGTACCTGATTTTTCTCTCTATGTCGCCGCGCTGGACGACGAGGCGTATCGGCTGCTTGCCATGGCGGGGGATTCGCGGCTGATTCCGATCCGGCTCGCGGATATCGAGGCGTTTGATCCGGAGTTTGCCCGGTGTCGCGACAACCGCTCCCGGGTGGAGTATATCTTCACGTTGAGTCCGGTTCTTCCGCTTTATCTGTTCCATCGCCATCCGGAAATTCAGGTGCTGAATTATCTGGATTCAGATTTATTCTTTTTTCATGATCCAGCTCCGGTTTACCGTGAATTCGAGGGGAAGTCGCTGCTCATTTGTCCGCATCGCTTCCCTCCCTCGCTGAAATTCCGGGAGCAGTTCGGGGTGTACAATGTCGCGTTTCAGATTTACCGGCGCGACTCTGAATGCCGGAAGATTCTCGAATGGTGGAGGGAACGCTGTATCGAGTGGTGCTGCGACCGGGTTGAGCCCGGACGTTTTGCCGATCAGAAATATCTCGACTTCTGGCCGGAAAAGACCGATTCTCTCGCGATCGCCGCCCATCCCGGCATCGATGTCGCCCCGTGGAACTGGATGACGATCCACTGGGAGCAGAGTCCGGATCACTCGTGGAATCCGGCCGGATCAGAACTCATTTGTTATCACTATCAGGGTTTCCGGTTTCTGACCTCGCAACTGGCAAGCCACAACCTCGGCAGTTACGGTTACCGGATGCCGAAAGCGCTGCTGCATTATCTGTATGGGACTTATGCGCGAGCGTTCCGGGAAGCCAGAATGGATCTTTCCCGGCGTTTCCCCGGGGAGCGGTTCGCCTTGAGCACTCAGGCGAACCGCACCGGTTTTTCGATTTCCCGCGCGATTCTTTCCGGCCTGAAACATCACAATCTGTTCCGGCCATGAGAGGGGAAACGATTTCGGTCAGAATTTCAGGAATTTCCGGCAGCATTTCCGCAGCACCGGTCTCCAGAACGGCATTTTTTTAAGCGTACAGGCTGCGAGTTCGCGGTAAATCGGTTTCCCGAAGCGTTCTTCTCCCCGCCCGGCGAGCTCAAGCGCAAATCCGTACTGGCGGTCGATCATCGCCATGATCCAGCCGAGACGGCAGTTCCGCTCCGTCAGTTCGATTTTGCTGTAGTCGTTCAGAAAGGCCGTTTCGCACCACCCGGGCGATCCGGGCAGAAGCGTATTGACCAGCCGTCCCCGAATCCCCGTAAAATAGCGGTCTCGAACGGCCGCCGGCAGATAGCGCAGCTGCTCCACCCGGCAATCGCTCATCCGGAAGCCCCCCGTTTTCCCCATGTACTCGAGCAGCATCCAGAATTTGTCCTCTCCTTTGTAGGCATCGATCAGGCCCGGCTCCACCTCCAGCGCCAGAATATTCTGCCGGACAGTTTCGTCCAGGGAGGCCAGCAGCCGCAGATCCATCCCCTGTGAGTCGCTTTTGAGTGCGTCGATGCGGGCGAGATTGAGCCGTCTCATGACTTCGGGCAGAGTCACCGACTTCATGCGCCGCCTCTCCGTCACCTGGAAGAACGGGGCGATATTCCAGTTCCGGAGTCGTTCCGTATCCGGCTCAAGGCAGCTCGAACACTCCGGTGACGCGGTCAGATAAAAATCCACTTCCCCGTTGATGCTGTCATGAACGAGTTGCGGAAAAAAACAGAGGCGGCGAAAACGGGAATCCTCCTTTTCAATATAATCCATCTGCCGCAGATCCGGGTCGAATGCAATGCAGACACTGTATTTCCCGATCACGCTCCATTTCCCGCACAGCCGGGTGGCGGCCCCGATATCGACCAGAACCGGCGGATCCTGCAGGAAGATTTCGTCCTGCAGAATTTTATCGAAGATGTTCATGCAATCCGTATTTGTATGAAATTCGTTAAGCATTCCGTTCCGGCGGACCGGATCTTTCCGGAGACGCTGCGGAACTGCGGATCACCGGGCCTTGACCGCTTCACTGAAGATTTCGGAATAGGCTTCGTACGCTTTATGATAACGCGAAGCGTAGGGCTTGCTGAAGCTTTTCGCCGTGTATTCCCGGTAACGCCGGATCTTCGGCAGCGCATGCGTGCAGAAGATCCGCAACTGATTGACCGTCGAGATTTCCACCTCACTCAAAACCTGCTCCCCGCGCAGACGTTCCGTGTCCGTATACCGAATCCCGAAGTGTTTCAATGTCGGATTCTCCGCGTCGAGAACCGCATTGCTCAATCTGGTGAAATTTCCCAGCCCGCGTACCAGATCCTGCAGCAGCTCGATCAGATCCCGGATCCCTCTCTCCCGCAGCGCCGTGTCGGGACTCGAAAGCGTCAGCAGAATCGAATTCGTGTCATCCGCCGCAATTTCCAACAGGCCGGAAATCGTTTCGTAATGTTTCTGCCGCCAGATTTCATCGTGGGCAAAGAGCTCCTGATCCTCAATCAGCCGGCTCGCGTGGTCATACGCCGCATCCCGCCGCCCGAGCAACGGCGGCAGATTCAGTTTGATGAGCTGGTCCGCGTTGCGCGGCGGACGATGAACCGGCGCCGTTGGACGGATCAGTTCCCAGGTCCGTTTGACCCGGTTCAGGAGCTCGTTGTGCAGATTCATTGGCCCGATGTTCCCTGTTCTGCCGCCCGGGCTCTCTCCCGGGCGGCGGTTGAGCCGATAGTCGCGCTTACGGCAGATAGGTGAACTGGAACGCCTTGCTCGCGTTCACCGCTTCACGGATCTTCTCGACGAGCATCTCGGGAACCTCGACGTTCGTCTTGACCACCGTGAGCGAAAGCCCGGACTTCAGATCCTGCGGCGCGCGGATGTCGACGATGTTGATGTTCTTTTCTCCGAGGATTCCGGCGATCCGGCCGATCACGCCCGGTTCGTCCTTGTATTCGACGAAGAGATGATGACCCGTCGGCTCGAGATAGAGCTGGTCGAAATCATTCAGACGCGAGATCATGAGATTGTTCTCCGTGATCGTGCCGCGCGCTCCCGCCTTGTAAATCAGATTGCCGCCGACAAAGAGGTCGATGGTCATCGCTTCGCCGTAGTGCTTGTTGTTGTCGACTTCACGGTTCACAAGCTCGATCCCCGCATCGGAGAGGTAGTGCTCCGCATCCGAGGGGGTCGTGTCCGGCGCGAATTCCGCCGCGATTCCGGCCGCGATCGGCGGCGTCATCCACTTCGCGTACTTCGCAAGGTCGCCGTAGAAGCTGGTTTCGACCCGGGTCGGATTCTCCTTGCCGAGATAGGCATTCGTCAAACTGGTCAGCACGTAGGCGAGCTTCTGATACTTGGCGTCGAGCCCGTCCGGCAGGGCCTTGTTGACCACGCAGTTCGTGATCCCCTGCTCGAAGTAGGCGATCGTCTGCTCGGCTGCCCGCTTGGCCGCGACGAAGTTCGCCTCGAACGTGTTCGCTCCGAGGTGCGGCAGCATGAGGTCGCAGATATCCGCAATCGGCTTCTCGCCGGCGACATCTTTCGGATAGACGTCGTTGCAGAAGTAGATCTTCTTCTCGGCCTTGACCGCACGCAGATCCGCCTCATTGAGAATTCCGGCGCGGGCGCAGTTCAGCAGCATCGCGCCCGGCTTCATGAGTTCGAGCAGACGGCGATTGATCATGCCGCGCGTTTCATCATTCTCCGGGATGTGCAGCGAAATGAAGTCCGACTCCTCGAAAATGTGTTCGACGGTGGTCAGTTCAACCCCGAGTTTATCCGCGAGTGCGGGTGAGAGCATCGGATCGTAGCCGAGCACTTTCATCTCGAATCCGGCGAGCCGTTTCACGAGCAGCTGCCCGATATGGCCGAGCCCGAGAATGCCGATGGTTTTTCCGGTCAGTTCGCGGCCCATGAACTTGCTCTTCTCCCAGTCGCCCCTGCGGGTCGAGATGTCGCCGGCGACGACGTGGCGGCAGACCGCCAGCATCATGGCGATCACCTCTTCGGCAACGGCATTTGAATTCGCGCCGGGAGTGTTCATCACATCGATGTCGTGTTTGCGGGCATATTTGATGTCGATCGTATTGTAACCCGCTCCGGCGCGGACGATAAGTTTCAGATTCGGCAGCAGATCGATGATTTCCGGTGTGATCTTTTCGCTGCGGACGATCAGCACCTCCGCGTCGGAATTCGCCTTGACCAGTTCATCGAGCGGTGTGGCGGCGTCGAGCACCACTTGATAGCCGCGGTCGGACAGCATGGTCGCCGCGAATTTGTCCAGTTTGGTCGGAATCAAAACTTTACGCATGATGATATCTCCAGTGTGAATGGTGGCTCGCTTCAAAAACGAATCAACGCGAAGCGGAATTGACGGATCCCCGCTTCCGCTTTCTCCTTAATATACCATGTTCCATCCCTTTTTTCAAGGAACGGTTTCCGGCGAATCAGGCGAATTCGATGAGAACGACCTCCCGCCGGCAGCCGATCCGCAGAGGAAAAGAGCAGTCCCCGATTCCGGAGCTGACGATCATTCGGGTGGTTCCGTTGCGTCGCTGATAGAGCCCGTAAGCAAGTCGGCAGCCGTACCGGCTCGAGGCGTAAAGCGGTCCGATCAGGGGGAGACGAACCTGACCACCATGCGTGTGCCCGCAGAGTATCAGCCCGACCGGATCGAGCGCATGCAGCGTGTCCAGCGCAATCGCCGTGTCGGGACGGTGAACCAGGAGAACCGGGAACAGTCCCGACGGCCACCGCTCGGGAAGATGTGGAGAGCCGTTCGCGAGCTCGTCGCAGCCGTAGAAGTAAAATCCCTCATATTCGACTCCGGCGTTGCAGAGATAACGAATTCCCGCCGCTTCGTAAAGTGATTCCCAGAACTCCGCTTTCAACCAGCTTTTACCGCGTTCCCAGTTCCCCGGAATCGCGAGCCGGAGCGGAGCGATGTCGCGGAATTTTTCAAGCAGTTCCGGCAGCGCGTCAAGTTCGATGGCATCGGTGGAGAGGTCTCCCCCCAGGCAGAGCACGTCCGGACGAAATTCCCGGACCCGTTCCGCGGCCAGTGTCGCCAGATGCCGGTCGCGCGCACTGCCTCCGTAGTGGAAATCGGTCGCAAATGCGATCCGGCGCCCGGCGATCGCCGGGGAGGCGGCGGGCAGCGTGTAGAGCACCGCCGTGACTTCTCCTCCCGCAACGACACGGACCCGGTTGTAGCCGATTGAACGAACCCATCTCCGCAACCGTCCCGGATGCGGAACGGTCAGCGGAAAATAGATCGACCGGAGCGTCCGGAGTTTCAAGCATCCAGCTCCGCGATGATCGCTTCGGAGAGCGGCCGAACCGCAGCGAGAACGCATTTGCGTCCGCCGGGCGCGTCGATCGTGTCGCCGACCTTGCTGTTCAGCACGGCCTGTCCGAGCCGGGTGCGATAGGCGAGGAACTTCCGTTCCGGATCGCCGTCCCAGGCGCCGAGAAGCTGATAGACTTCAACTTCGCCGTCCTCGTATTTGAGTTCGATCTCGGAGCCGATCACCGCAGTGTCTTCCACCCGGACCGAACGCATGTTCACGGGCTGGATGCGGCTGAGTTCGCGCTCGAGCTCCGAGCGGCGGCGTCCGAGGAAGTTGCGCCGTTCCTTGGCGGCGTCGAACTCGGAGTTCTCGCGGAAGTCGCCGTGAGCGCGCGCGGCCTTGAGCGCCTCGCGGTTCTCCGGAATATGAATGTTGATGATGTCGTCGAGTTCCTGCATGAGTCGTTTGTGCGATTTCACGCTCGTGTAGTTCGGCTCGTTTCCGGCGGGGGCGTCGGTGTCGATTTTGCCGATGCCCGCTTTCAGAATCCGCTGGCCCGCTCCCTCCTCGAGATAGCTGCGCAGTTCCGGAGAGACCCGCGAGAGCTTGACCATCAGGCTCTGCCGTTCACCGGAGCTCAGGAAGAGCGCCCCCTGCAATGCGGCGGCGAACATCGAAACGTCGTCTCCCGCTGCGTGAATCAGCTGTTTCTGGAAATCGGCGTTGTTCAGGAGCAGCGTCCGGAGTTCGCGCAGCGCCGCGCCCCACGCTTTCGGCAGATTGTCCTGCGAGAGCGCGCGGGAGACGTTGTCGACGTTCAGAAGCTGCAGCAGCTCCGCGCTTTCGCGTTTTTTGCGGTTTTTCCAGATCCAGAGCAGGAAGTCCGACGTACAGGCTTTCTGTTCGATGAAGAGATCGTAGAGCACCTCGTCTGCGACGTTCGCACAGATGGCATTCAACGACTTGAGCGGAACGCGCATCGCGCACTCCGCGAGGTACTCCTCCGGAAAAATCGCCGCCGTGATCCGGGCGAGCTGTTCGAGCTCTTTCGCCGGAAGTTCCCCCCATACCGCAAGGCAGTTGAGATCCGCCGACGCGGGGCTCGCGGGCCAGAAGAGCGCTTTCCCCGGCAGCGGCGAGAGCATCGCCTTGAGCTGTTCGACCGAGGCGCGCGGAGCGAGGCGCGCGACGATCGAGGCCAGAAGTTTTGAATCGCGTGCGGCAGTGTCCGGTTTCAGGTTCGAGAAGAAGCGGTTGAACGCGGCCGCTTCGGCGTCGGAGAAGTTCCCCGCTCCGGCTTTCTCTTCCGCCGAGAGCAGCAGGTCGACCTCCTTGAGACTGCGGCCGTCGCAGGCGCGGCGCGTGGCGGGCGCGGCGGCTCCGGCCGCGTTGTCGGCCCAGTATTTTTCAAACGCCGCCCCGTCGAGATTCCGGGCACATCCGTGCTTCGCCATGAGCCGGGCAACCTCGTCACTGACCGGAACGAGCGCCTTGCGTTTGATGATGTTCCGGAAATCCGCGGAGGAGACCATGCCGCGGCTGGAGTCAACGAGTTTGATGAGTTCCGGACCGGGCGTGAGCAGAACGGCCTCGCGCAGCACGATGTCGAGCGGAACCGCGGCACCGCCGCCGGTCCCCCCCCAGGTGTTGATCGCGAGCGACCCGATGCTGTCGAGCGATCCGGCGATGCCCCAGCGACCCGAGCTCGGCAGAAAGACAACCAGTCCGTTCTTGAGCATGCGCAGCCGCTGCAGCCGGGCTGCGAAATCGTTCAATGCGACGTTTTCGTCGCGGACTCCGAGCGCCTTCATGATCGGCGGCCGCGAGAGATAATTCGGCAGGACGGCTTTCACCGCCTGTGCGAGCAGCTTGCGGAACACGGGGGAATCGGTCATCGGCAGTCCTGCCAGTCCGATGCAGAATGCACCCTGTGCGTCGTCAAGTTCGTCGTTGCCCCACGCTTCCCAGAGCAGATTGAGCTCTTCCACTACGGATGCGGGGATCGGATTACCGGCAGTGGCCAGCAAGGCAAGGAGTTTTTCAAGCGTTTTCTTGTCAGGGGAGGTCGTTGCGGTGACCAGAAGATCTTCAAAAGCGGCTGAATCCATCGTTGTGTCTCCATCGTAAGCGCCGCGCTCCGCGGAGGGAGCGCCCCGCGCGTTTTCTTGCAAGTAATAAATATAGCCTCCATCGGATTTTTTTTCAACAACAGCACTCCGGTTTCCGACGATTTCATCTCTTTTTTTTTGTTTTCCTGTGGAAATCGGGACTCTGTGGCGTTACAATAATCAGAAATCCATTTCAATGAGGATGAAACTATGACGAACTTTCACTCGTTCCGTCCCGGCGAACTCTGGCCGGACGATCATGGCGTGCACATCAACGCCCACGGCGGCTGTCTGCTCCGGCACGGCGGAAAAATCTACTGGTACGGCGAACATAAAGTCGAGGGACGGCGCGGCAATCTCGCCCGGGTCGGCGTCCATGTTTACGTCTCGGACGATTATTACAACTGGCGCGATGCCGGAATCGCGTTCGACGTGAAGAACTCCGGTTCGACCGCGGTGCGTCCCGGCTGTGTCATCGAGCGGCCGAAAGTGCTCTTCTGCCCGCGAACCGGGAAGTTTGTGATGTATTTCCATTTCGAGCGCGACTCCTCGTATCAGGACGCTTCGATCGGAATCGCCACGGCCGACGCCCCCGAGGGGCCGTTTCAACTGCGGGAGATCACGAAGATCAATCCCGGTTTCTGGCCGGAAAACACTCCGCCGGAGTTGCGCGATCCCGCCCGGATCGCCGCGAGCGCGGCGAAGCTCAACCGTATTTCATGCGGCGAAAATCCGGAAGCTGCGCGCGGATCGATTCTCGGCGCCTGCGTTCCGACCGGGCAGGATTCACGCGATATGACGCTCTTTGTCGACGATGACGGCAGAGCGTATCTGATCTACTCTTCCGAACGGAACAGCACCACGCATGTGGCGGAGCTCACCGACGACTACCTCGGGCGGACCGGACGATTCTGGCGGATCTTCCCGTTCCGCTGGATGGAGGCGCCATCGCTCTTCAAACACAACGGAAAGTATTATTTCATCGGGTCCGGCTGCACGGGATGGGCGCCGAACGCGGCCCGTTCCGCTGTCGCCGACTCTCTGCAGGGACCGTGGACCGAACTCGGGAATCCCGCCGTCGACGACGGCGGCGAGTTGACTTACGGGGCGCAGAGCACCTGGATCGAACCGCTCGGGGGAGGGCGCTTCCTCTTCATGGCCGACATCTGGCGTCCTGACAACGCGATCGACGGCCGCTATCTCTGGCTGCCCGTCGAATTCGAGGGGGAGAGACCGGTCCTGCGCGCCCCGCGCGAGTGGTCGCTCGAATCACTGTGAAAGGCCGAGCAGCCTCTTCGCATTGCGGACGGCGGCCATCGCATCCGCGCCGTAGACCGCGCCGATCGATTCTGCGAAGTTCTCATCGACCGCGGCGCCGCCGACGAGGACCGGAATGTCGAGCCCCCGCTCACATGCCAGGTCGATGACGACTTTCATCTGCGGCATGGTCGTGGTCATCAGCGCGGAGAGCCCGATGAGCTTCGCCTTTTCACGGATCGCGGTTTCGACGATCGTCTCCGCCGGAACGTCCTTGCCGAGGTCGATGACCCGGAAGTTGTGGTTTTTGAGCAGCAGCGCGACGATATTCTTGCCGATGTCGTGGATGTCTCCCTTGACCGTCGCGAGGACGAATACGGGGCCGTCGCCGCGTCCGCCGCCCTCTTCGAGCAGCGGTTCGAGCTTCTCCATCGCTTTCTGCATGGCCGAAGCGCTCTGCATGAGCTGCGGCAGGAAATACTCCTTGCGCTCGAAACGGTTGCCGACCTCCGTGATCGCCGGAATCAGAATCTCATCGACGATCACCCCCGGTTTCGTTCCGGAGGCGATGACTTCATCGAGGAGTTTCAACGCTTCGCCGCGCCGTCCGCGCAGCACGGCATCGTAGAGCCGCTCCGGAAGCGGAAGCGTCTGCGGTTCCGTCGGTTTCGACTCCGGAACGGGTGAATTCCCCTGCGCCGGAAGCGCAGCAAAGCGGTTGATGTACCGCTCAAGCCGGGAGTCGCGCCCCGTGAGCGCGTCAGCGGCCGCAATCGTGTCGAGAATGCCCGGTGCAGCCGGATTCGCGATGGCCGAAGTGAGTCCGCGCCCGATCGCCATCCCGAGAAACGTCTGATTCACCACCGCCCGCGACGGCAGCCCGAAACTCACGTTCGAGAGTCCGCAGATCGTCGCAAGTTCCGCCCGGCGGCGGCACGCTTCGATGAAGTCGAGCGAAATCGCCGCCGCCTCCGGATTCGCCGAGATGGTCATGATGAGCGCATCGGCGACGAAGTCCGCCGAGTGGTAACCATATTTTCGCGCATGCCCGGCGATTTTCGCGAGGACCTGCATCCGCTCCTCGACCGTCGCAGGAATTCCCTGATCGGTCAGCGGCAGCAGCACGAGCATTGCCCCGTACTTCGCGGCGATCGGCAGAATCGCCCGGATCCGCTCCTCCTCCAGCGAGATCGAATTGAAGAGCGCCCGCCCGGGATAGAGCCGCAGCCCCGCCTCCACCGCTTTCGGATTGGTCGAGTCGATGCAGAGCGGAGTGTCGACCGTGAGCACGAGCTGTCCGATTGCGCGGCGCATCATTCCGGCTTCATCGATTCCGGAGAGACCGAAGTTCACGTCGAGCAGCGCCGCGCCCTGTTCATTCTGTTCGCGCGCAAACTGTTTCACGAGTTCGAGCGAACCGCTGCGCAGTTCAGCCTGAAGCGCTTTCTTGCCGGTCGGATTGATCCGCTCCCCTACGAGCGCGAACGGCTCCTCCGGCGCGAGGCGGCGGAAGCGGCCGGGCGAGGCGACGACGCCGCGCTTCTCCGGAACGACCGGGCGCGGCAGGCTGTTTCCGAGCGCCGCGTTCAGTTCCCGGATGTGTTCCGGGGAAGTTCCGCAGCAGCCGCCGATCAGATTCGCGCCGGCGTCGACGAGGGCGAGCGCAGCCTGGGCGAACGGTTTCGGTGCGAGGTCGAATTTCGTCACGCCGTCGAAGAGATGCGGCATTCCGGCATTCGGCTTGGCGACGAGCGGAATTTCCGCGTAGGGTTTGAGTTCGCGGATGATCTCCGCCATCGCCTCCGGGCCGGTCGAACAGTTGCAGCCGAATGCGTCCGCGCCGAGGGATTGCAGCGTCACGAGCGCCGAAACCGGATGAACTCCGGTCAGCGTCCGTCCGCCCGGCTCGAACGTCAGAGTCACAATCGTCGGAAGATCCGAGAGTTCCCGAACCGCGATGAGCGCGGCGCGCGCCTCCTGCAGGTCCATCATCGTTTCGATCGCAAACCCGTCGAGGCTTTCGCTCGCGAGCAGCGCGCGGATCTGGCGTTTGTAAAGTTCGACCGTCTCCTCGAACGCGAGTTCCCCGTAAGGTTCGATGAGTTTTCCCGTCGGAGCAATGTCACCGAACACATACCGGTCGGGCGGCAGCGCGCGGCGTGAGAGTTTCGCGAGTTCCCGGTTGAGCTCTTCCGTGCGTTCCTCAAGACCGAACTCCGCGAGTTTGAGCGGATTGGCTCCGAAAGTCGGCGCGTAAACAATATCACTTCCGGCGGCGGCGTAGCTCCGCTGCACGTCGAGGATCGCATCGGGATGGTCGAGAATCCACGCTTCGGGGCAGACCCCGGCGGGCATCCCGCGTTTTGCCAGTTCGGTCCCGGTGGCTCCGTCGAGGCGGAGAATGTGCCGGGCGGCGAGATCTTTGAATTCACTGCGTGTCATGCGTGTCCTTCCTGCGATGTTTTTCCTTATAAGATACCGCTCTTTCCGGAAAAATTCAACTAGCCGGGGTTTGAAACCTGCGCGGGAGAAGATATATTTAGAGTAAAACGAATTTTGACCGATGAATCAGAGATCAGGAGGATGAGCGTCATGGACGGAGTTCGGAATATTTTCGCGCCCGGCGCCGGTTTTTTCACTGGATGCAACTACTGGGCCAGCCATGCGGGAACCGCAATGTGGCGGGATTGGCGGCCGGAAGTCGTGGCGGAGGATTTCAGGCAGCTCGCCCGGAACGGGGTGACGGTCGCGCGGGTGTTTCCGCTCTGGCCGGATTTTCAGCCGATTCAGGCGCTCACGGGATTCGGGCAGTGCTTTGTCGAAATGCGCTTCGGGGAGGAGCCGCTGCCTGACACCCCCGCCGGACGCGCCGGCGTCGATGAGAAAATGGTCGAGCGTTTCCGCGAACTCTGCCGCATTGCCGCTGAGAACGGCATCCGGCTCATTGTCGGTCTCGTGACCGGCTGGATGTCCGGTCGCATGCATGTGCCTCCCGCATTCGAGCGGGTGAATGTGATCACCGATGCGACCGCCATCAAATGGCAGGTCCGGATGGTTCGGTATCTCGTGCGTTCGCTGAAAGATTGTCCAGCGATCGCCGCATGGGATCTCGGCAACGAGTGCAACTGCATGGGCAGCCCGGTTTCCGCCGATGAGGCCTGGTGCTGGAGCGACACGATCACGGCGGCGATCCGCCGTGAGGACGCGGAGCGCCCGGTGGTTTCCGGCATGCACTCGCTCGTCTGTGACGGCGGGCCGTGGAAGATCTCCGACCAGGCGGAGGTGACCGATGTGCTCTGCACGCACCCGTATCCGCTGTTTACGCCGCACTGTTCAACCGATCCGGTCAACACGATGCGCAATGCGTTTCACGCCGCCGCCGAGACGCGGCTTTACGGCGATGTCGGCGGCGTTCCGGCGTTCGTCGAGGAGGCGGGCAGCCTCGGACCGACGTTTTCGAGCGAGACGGTTGCCGCCGCCTATTTGAACAACATGCTCTGGAACAGTCTCGCACACGACTGCCGTGGTTTGCTGTGGTGGTGTGCGAATGACCAGACCCTGCTTAAACATGCTCCCTACGACTGGGTCGCGATGGAGCGCGAACTCGGACTTCTGCGGCCCGACCGGGAGGAGAAGCCGACGCTGCGTGTGATGAAGGCATTCGGGGAGATGCTCGACCGGACGGGACTGCGTAAACTCCCCCCGTTCCGGCGCGATGCCGTGATGATCCTCTCGCAGGATCAGGATCAGTGGGGCGTGGCGTACGCGGGATTTCTGCTCGCGAAACAGGCGGGGTTCGACATCGAGTTCCAGTATTCGGAGCAGGCGCTCAAACCTGCGAAATTCTACATCCTGCCGTCGATCCGCGACACGCGCGTGATGCCGGGACGCCGCTACCGGGAGCTGCTCAGGGCGGTTCAGGAGGGGGCGACGCTGCTGGTCACTTCCGACGGCGGGTCGCTCGAGCCGTTCAATTCGGTCTTTGGAATCGACATTGCGACCGTCAGCCGGGCGGTGGCCGAGACGGTGATCTCTTCGGAGGAGCGCGACTTCCATCTGCGCTGCCGTTCCGAGTTTCAGATCGACCTTGTGAACCGCGACGCGGAAGTCCTTGCGGTCGACAGCGATGATGATCCGATCTTCTGCTGCCGGGCGTTCGGGGAGGGGAAAGTGCTTTTCCTCGCCGCCCCGATCGAACGGGCCGCCTCGGAGACGCCGCGCGCATTTCTGCCGGGCGGGCAGGAGCTTTATCGGCTTTACGCGGCTGCGGCGGAAAAGGCGGGAGTGCGGCGGCGGGTATTCCGGACGAATCCTCAGCTCACGCTCACCGAGCATGAAGTCGATCCGGATACGCTGCTTGTGATTGCGGTCAACAATACGCCGACAACATTCACGGATGAGATCACCTCTTCCGCCGAGTGGGTATTCGATTCGATGGTCTGGGGTGAACCGCCGGTCGTGTCGGGCTTCACGGTGCAGGGAAACTCCGGCTCGATTTTGAAATTCCGCAGAACGAAGCGGGGGTGAGCCGGGCAGCGGTGAAACGTGTTTTTTTCTTGACCCATCGGCCATAAATGGCAGATGCTGTCATAAATGTGAGGAAATATTGAAATGAAAGCAGTTGTCTCCGTCATCGGACGGGATTCGGTCGGCATCATCGCCAAGGTCAGCGCGGGGTGCGCGGAGTCGGGTGCGAACATCCTTGATATCTCGCAGACCGTTTTGAATGAATATTTTACGATGATCATGATCGTGGATATCAAGGCGCTCACGGTTCCGTTCAACGATTTTGTCGACCGGATGAGCGCGCTCGGGCGGCGCGAGGGGCTCGAGATTCACGCCATGCACGAGGACATCTTCAACTCCATGCACAGGATCTGAACATGTTTGAGATGAAAGACATCCTGGAAACCATCAGCATGATCCGCGAGGAGAAGCTCGATATCCGGACGATCACGATGGGGATTTCGCTTTACGACTGTCAGTGCGACGATCCAAGGCGGCTTGCCGTGCGCATTTACGACCGGGTCATGAGCCGTGCCCGCGATCTCGTCCGCACGGGGGAGGAGATTGAGAAGAAGTACGGCATTCCGATCATCAACAAACGGGTTTCGGTGACTCCGATCGCGCTGATGGCGGGCGGGCTCGACGTCGACGGAGCGGTCGGAATCGCGAAAACGCTCGACCGTGCCGCGCACGAGCTCGGGATCAACTTCATCGGCGGCTACAGTGCGCTGGTGCAGAAGGGGTTCACGAATGGCAGCCGGACGCTGATCAGTTCGATTCCGGAGGCGCTTGCCGAGACGGAGCGGGTCTGTTCGTCGGTGAACGTCGCGAGCACGAAAGCCGGAATCAACATGGACGCGGTTGCGGAGATGGGTCAGATCGTCCGCGAGACGGCGGAACGCACGAAAGAGAACGGTTCGATCGGCTGCGCGAAGCTCGTTATTTTTGCGAACGTGCCGGAGGACAACCCGTTCATGGCGGGGGCGTTTCACGGGATCGGCGAACCGGAGACGGTCATCAACGTGGGAGTTTCCGGGCCCGGGGTGGTTGCCTCCGCGATCCGGCGCAAGGGGGCGTGTGACCTGACTGAGATCGCCGAGACGATCAAGCGCACGGCGTTCAAGATCACGCGGGTCGGGCAGCTTGTGGCGCGCGAGGCATCGGAGAAACTCGGCGTCCCGTTCGGAATCGTCGATCTTTCGCTCGCTCCGACACCGGCGGTGGGGGATTCGGTCGCCTACATCCTCGAATCGATGGGGCTTGAGAAGTGCGGCTGTCACGGCACGACTGCGGCGCTGGCGATGTTGAATGACGCGGTGAAGAAAGGGGGGGTGATGGCCTCCTCGCATGTGGGCGGACTCTCGGGTGCGTTCATTCCGGTTTCGGAGGATGCGGGGATGATCGAGGCGGTGCGCTGCGGCGCGCTGAATCTCGAGAAACTCGAAGCGATGACGGCGGTCTGTTCGGTCGGGCTGGACATGATTGCGATTCCGGGGGATACGCCGGCGGAGGTGATCTCCGGCATCATCGCCGACGAGATCGCGATCGGCGTGGTGAATTTCAAGACCACGGCGGTGCGTCTGATCCCCGCATACGGCTGCAAAGTCGGGGATACGGTTTCATTCGGCGGACTGCTCGGCGAAGCGCCGGTGATGCCGGTGAACACCTGTTCTCCTGCTGTGTTCATCGGGCGCGGCGGCCGGATTCCGGCGCCGATCCAGAGTTTGAAAAACTGATTCGGAGAGAGCGGTCGGGAGGATGAAGCCGGGAATGCGCGAAAAGGCGGTCACGATCAAGGACATTGCGGAATACTGCGGGGTGTCAAAGAGCCTCGTCGGGTATATCCTGAGCAATTCGCCCACACGCCACGGTTCGCCCGAGGTGCGGGAGCGGGTACTCGAGGCGGCGCGAAAGCTCGGTTACCGGCCGAACCGGGCGGCGAAGATGCTGGTCGGCCAGAGCAGCCGCCTGATCGGCATCTGCATCTGCAGCCAGATGCCGCCGGTCCTGTTCCGCTGTCTTGCGGCGATGGAACGCGAAGCCAAGAAACGCGGTTACCAGCTGATGATCAGCGAAAGTTTCGGGATGCCCGAGGATCTGCTTCAAAGCTATTATACTTTTATGGAATACTGGATTGCCGGCGTGATTTTTCTGGGCATCGAACATCCCCGTGACCAGGAGCAGGTTCGGGCTTGTTTTTCGGGGAAGCGCAATCTTCTGTTCATGGGAGTGTCTCCGCTTGAGAGCGCCTGCTGTGTCGATGTGGACTGGGGGGCGGGCAGTTATGCCGGTGCGGAACACTTCATCCGGTGCGGGCGAAGATGTCCGGCTCTGGTGGTGGATCAAGTTCCTTACGTGTCAATCTTGAGCCGGATTCACGAATTCCGCGAGGCGATGCGGCGCGCCGGGCGTGTGGAGGGGAGGGACTTTCTTATCTCCCGTATCAATTACTCCCCCGATCGTGAGCACATGCGGCGCGAGGTTGTCCGGGTACTCGAGGAGGAGCTGCTGCCGAACCGGGTGGACGCGGTCATGATGCAGAATGACGTTTATGCCGCAAGTCTGCTTCAGGCTTTGTCCCGGCGCGGCATTCGGGTGCCGGACGATATGGCGGTGATCGGGTTTGACGATGAACTCTTCTCCTCTGCGACGATTCCGCCGCTGGCCACTGTCGACCAGAATGTGGAACAGCAGGCAGTGGCCGCCATCGATCTGCTTGTCGCCCAGATCAACGCAGAAGGGGAGCTCCCGGCGGAACAGCGCAGCATCCGTATTCCCTGTTCTCTGGTTCTGCGCGAATCCGCCGGAATCCCCACTGCCTGATTTTTTCGAAAAATCGTTTTTTTTTTGCGTTCCCCTCTTGACTTTGATCGCAAAGTTTGGTATAATATAAAAAAACGTGGAACGTTCCACAGTGATGGGTTTCATCCCGATGGAAAGGAGTGTCATAATGAGAAAAAGTCGGTGCAGAATGATCTGTAAAGTTCATAAATTCACATTGATAGAACTTCTGGTGGTGATTGCGATCATTGCGATTCTGGCGGCGATGCTGCTGCCGGCGCTGAATCAGGCGCGGGGACGGGCGAAAGCCGCGAATTGTGTCAGCAACTTGAAGCAGCTTGGGCAGGCATTGCTCGCTTATGCGGACGACTCGAAGGGGTGGGGGCCGTCCTGCTATTTTGACAACGGCATCTGGTTGTTGCCACTATTGGATGGAGGGTACATTCCAGGTCCATCCTATACGCTTTCCTGGAACAATGCGACGTTTGATACCAATACGAAAGGGGTTTTCTGCTGTCCGTCGGTCACTTTCCCCGGCACGATGAAGTATACCTACGGAATATTGACTTACGGGAATTGGGGAATGTTCCACCTGACGGGAGGAAAACTTTTCCTGATCAACAATTCGAACGGAATCCCCAAGCCGTATTCGACAATGAATTCAAATCTTTCCCATAGCCAGTCCTTGATTCTCGGAGATTCCAGTGTGGTTGCTTCGGCAGCCGACTCCTATTTCCGGATCGATATGGTCACCAGCTGGAATGGAGAGGCGAGTTTGCTTCACAGCGGCGGGCAGGGGAATTTCCTGCATGCGGACGGTCATGTCGCCGCTCTCCGGAATTACGAATTGAGGAAGCACTGCAGCTGGACCTATGGAGCAGAACAGGATATTACGGTCAAATACGCACTGCCGGGCATGACCGCTCCACTTGTCGCACCATAAATATTTTCATTAACGAATTCACTCATCTGAACATTTCCGGAGGGTACAAAAATGGATCGAAGATTTTGGAGGGCAGCGGCTGTTTCCGCTGTATTGGCGGCGGGAACTTGGCTTTCCGCGGGGGAGGAGTTTCTGCTTGGTTCTTGTGCGCACTTTTCCAAGAGCCGGGCTGATGTCAATGCGACGCTCGATTTGATGGTGGAGGGGGGACTTTCCGCCACTCGGGACGATATCGTCTGGGCCAGCTGGGAGAGAGAACGGGGAAAATATACTCCGCAGGGATATTACGAAAGTTACCTCAATCGTGCTCTCGAACTCGGTCTACGGCCGATGCAGCTCATCAACTACGGTCACAAACTTTATGATCCTTCCGGAGCTATGCTTTACGAAAACCCGAATCCGCCGCAGGAGGCGTTCGACGCTTTCGGCCGCTTTGCCGGCTGGGTCGCCGCCCGGTATCGCGGCAGGGGGAACGCTCCGCAGATCTATCAGATCTGGAACGAGTGGCCGGGACAGGCCGCCCCTTATGCAAAAGCGCTTGCCGCGGCTTATGCGCAGATGAAGAAAGCGGATCCCGACTGCATCGTCGTGGCGAACTCCTGCCATCGCCGGGAACCGTTTCTGGAGGAGACGTTTCAGCAGGGAGTTCTGCAGAACTGCGACGGAATCGCCTGGCACAACTACAACCACGGAGAACTCGGGGAAAAAAATCGTTCCTCCGAAACGTTTTTCGCCCGGGTCTGCAATGTGCTGGAACTCTCGAAGAAATACAACAACGGAGTCCCGAAACCGATTTACCTGACCGAAATCGGCCGCCCGAATCATCTGGGAATTGACGGCAGCACGGAAGCGGAAGCCGCCGACTATCTCACGCAGCTGCTGCTTCTGTTCCGTACCGAGCCGGCGATCAAGGGTGCTTGGATTTACAACTTTTCGGACAGCGGCTATGATCCTTATAATCAGGAGGACAATTTCGGACTCTGCACCGCCGACGAAACTCCGAAAGAGGCGTTCTACGCCGTACGCTCCATCGCCGACGTGGTTCGTCACGCTAAGTTTGTGCGGCGTTGGAAGACGCCGGACGATGTGCGGCTTCTGCAGTTCCGCATGCCGGACGGGCGCGATGTTCTGGCGGCGTGGACCGCGGTTCCCGATGTGCGGCATCAGTTGATCTTCTCCCGCGGCAGCGCGCCGGATGTTCCCGCTGAACTGCTGGTCGCTGGCGGTGTCCCGACCGTGCGCAAGTGGGGATGGCTCGAATGGGTCGACGCCGACAACAACAAACAGATCGGTCTCGGCGGCAGACGCAAAGACGAGATCAGCTTTACCGCGGGCAGCCGCCCCGTACTGCTCTTCGGAAAGCTCGACGGGGTTTCTCTGCGGACGGTCAAGCGGATCGAGCGTCTGCCGAAGGACGGCGGCAGTGGCGGAATCAAAGTGCCGGAGGAGGTCATCCTTGTTGGAAAATCCCTCGATCAGGCGCAGGATCATCCGTTCGGCTCGGAACTTCTGTACCGTCGCATGGGCGGATTCGGGCCGCGCAACGGTGTCGCGGATCTCGACGCTTCGTTCCGTATCGCGTACGACAAAGAAAATCTGCTGCTCGAAGTGAGCGTGACCGACGATGTTCCATTCAACAACTTTCACGGCAATATGCTCTGGGGCGGGGATTCGCTTCAGCTCGCATTTTCCGCGCTGACCCGCAATGAGAGGGGACCGGCCGGAACCGAATACGGTCTGGCGTTGACGCCGCAGGGACCCGAGGTGTTCCGCGAGGCTTCCCAGATTGGCCTCGAGACCCCGACCCGGGTGAAGCTGGATGCAAAACGCACCGGGACGAAGACCGTCTACCGGATCACCGTTCCCTTTGCGGAAATCGGCGTCGAACCGAAACCGGGTATTCCGATCGGCATGTCTCTGGTGGTCAACGACAACGACGGCAAGGGACGCAAGGGGTATTTGCACTGGGCAGACGGTATCGCAAACGGCAAGAATCCCGACCAGTATAACTGGGTCGTCCTGCAATGAAGAAACTGTTCAGTTTGCTGTTGTTCTCCGGCGCGGTTCTGCCGGTCCTCGCCGAAGCGCTGGAGATCAGCTTCGACAAGGGGACGAATCCCGGGTGGGGGTTCTTCATCGGCATGGAGGCTCCGGGCGCCCAGGGAAATCTGGTCATGATGCCGGAGAAAGTCGGCATCCCGGCGCTCCCCGCCGCCCGGTTGGAGGGTGCGTTCAATAACGGCGGCTGGTACGTGGGGATGAGTCGCCATTTTCAGAAGCCCGTTCCGTTCGGAAAGCTTACAATCAAACTCGCCAGTTGGGATTACAACGCAATTGTCATCCGACTGGTTGACTCCACCGGTCAGACGCATCAGATGCCGGTCTGGTTCCGGAGCGGAGGGGAATGGAAGGAACTCGTCGTTCAGCGGCCGAAGTGGTCGCGGATTCACTGGGGCGGCGCCAACGACGGCAAGTGGCACGGCAACCTGAAGTCGGTCATCATTCTCGTCGAGGGAAACGGTCTTGTGGACAGGAAGAAAGGGCAGGGATTTCTCTACCTCAACCGGATCGCCATCGAAGCGCCCTGAGGGGCGAATAGATCGATCCTGATAACAGCAAAGCATGAGGCGGCACAGCCTCACGCGGAAAATGGATGAACGATTCTGTTTCGTGATGGAACAGAATCGTTTTTTCGGTATCTGCATTCGTGCAGATCATTGGGAACGTGTTTGTTAAGGAGTGTAAGCCGGAGCGTATGTCCGAACCGGCAACCTTTCTTTTTCCCGGTCGAAGTCTTTTTTTGAATTTGCAACGGGAATAAATCATCGGAAGATTCTCTCCCGATACTTGATAAAACAGATATTTGAGTGTATTGTAATAAGTTTTTTTACCTTTATGATGCGGAAAATCATTTCAGAGATTGGATGAGGAACAGCAGGATTATGGTTTCAGTTTCGTCAGCTCCCCGTTTTCACGTTCCGGCAGCATTCGGAGTGCGGCCGGGCAATGAATTTTTCTTCCCGATCCCGGTTGACGGGGAGGGCGTTGCGCTGCATTGCGTGAATCCGCCGCCGGGTACCCGGTTCGATGCGGCGTCGCGGTCGCTGCGGGGACAGTTCGCCGCTCCCGGTACCTGGCCAATCTCATTCGAGGCGGAGAATTCCGCCGGGCGCGTCGTTTGCATCGTCAAATTTGTGGTTGGCGACTCCATTCAGTTGACGCCGCCGATGGGGTGGAACAGCTGGTACTGCTTTTCCGAGGGGGTCAGCGATACGAGAATTCGCACCGTGGCCGATGCCCTGGTGGAGCGCGGACTCGCCGCGCATGGCTGGAATTTCGTGAACATCGATGACTGCTGGCAGGGCGAACGCGGAGGAAAATACGGCGCATTGCAGGGGAATGAACGCTTCCCGGATATGGCCGCCCTGGCTGATTACGTGCATTCCCGCGGTTTGCGGTTCGGGCTCTACTCGACGCCGTGGATCTCCACCTACGCCGGTTTCCGCGGCGGCAGCACCGACGGCGGAAGCGAGGAACGTATTTTCCTGCCGCCGGAAGAACGGCTGCAGCCGAATCAGGTATTCGGACGTTTCCCCAGCTTGTATCAACGCAACGTCAACCGGACCGGGACGGAGTGGCGGGTCGATGACGATATCCGCCAATGGGTCGAGTGGGGCGTCGATTTCGTGAAGATGGACTGGCTCCCGAACGATCTTCCGACTACCCGGAGAATCGCCGCCGGGCTGCGGAACTGCGGACGCGACATCGTTCTGAGTCTCTCGAACAACGCGCCGGTTGCGGATGCGCAGGAGCTGCTCGATTGCGCCGAGCTCTGCCGGATCACGGGGGACATTCGGGACGAGTGGGAGAGCATCTCCACCATTGGATTTGACCATCCCGCCGGGTGGCGTCTGGCGGCGGGACCGGGGCGGCATCCCGACCCGGATATGCTGCAGATCGGCGCGATCGGCATCCCGAACCGGCCGAATCCGACCTATACGCCGAGCCGGCTGACTCCGGAGGAGCAGCGTTTGCAGTTTTCCCTCTGGTGTCTGCTGTCGGCGCCGCTGCTGCTGAGCTGCGACATCGCCGGGATGGATGACGAAACTTTCCGACTCCTGACGAACGACGACCTCATCGCGGTCGATCAGGATCCGCTGGTCTGCCCGCCCCGGATCCGCGATTGCGGCGACGGTGTCCTCGAATACCGGAAACCGCTCGCGGACGGTTCCGAGGCGATCGGCCTCTTCAACCGTGCGGACGAAATTCGCCGGACTCGATTGGAGATTCCCCGTCGCGGGCGCGAACTCTGGAGCGGCGAAGAGCGGGAACTCTGCGGAGAGTTCACCGTCGCCCCGCACTCCTGCGCGGTCTACCGGAGCGGGAGCCCGGCCGAATCCGGCCGGTAACGCCGGAAGAGCGCTTTGACCGTGTCGAACGCAAGTTTCGGGCGGCGGTATTCGTCGAGCAGTCCGGCGCAGTTGAATCCGCGCGGTTTTGTCCGGATCTGGCCGCAGAGCGTATAACTTTTGCAGTCGAACATCTGCCAGAGCGTGATTCCGCAGTAGCGCGGATTTCCGAGGATGGCCTCGATCGCAGTCGCGAAGTAGTCGGACTGATACTCCTCGCTCCACTGGGCGCGTTCGCGGCTGCGGATTCCGTAGATGCCGCATGCGCCGCTTTCACTCACAAGCAGCGGTTTTTGCGCGAACTGCGGTGCGCTGAAATAATCGGCCCAGCGGTCCATCTCCGGCTTGACCACTTCGAGATTGTTCCGACTCCAGTCGTCACATTCGCTGATCCAGCCCGGATAGGGATTGATCGAGATGATATCCGCAAGATCGAAGCAGATATCGCGGTCGAAGCGGTTTGAGGCGTAGGAGATGAGCCGGGTGTCGTCCTCCGCGCGGATCGATTCGATGATTTTCCGGTAGAGTTCGCGCCCGGCCATCGTGTCGGAACAGCTTTCATTCAGAAATCCGTAGATGATGACCGACGGATGATTCACGCTCGCGCGCGCCATTGTCGCCGAGGCGCGGCAGAAGAGTTCGACTTTGACAGGATCCTCCGCGTCGGCGGCGGGCTGCCCCCAGCCGTAACTCTCCTCCCAGACGAGAAATCCCATCTGGTCGCAGAGCTCGAGGAACTCCGGATTCTGCTGATAGTGAGCGCCGCGGATGAAATTGGCATGGAGTTCTTTCGCGTATTTGAGGTCGTCGACCATGAGCTGAGTCGGCTGAACCGGGCCGAATTCGGGGTGGGATTCGTGGCGGTTCACGCCGAGGAGGCGCAGCGGTTCCCCGTTGAGCAGCAGTTGGCAGCCGTCGGTTTCGATGGTGCGGATTCCAAACCGTTCGATGACCGTATCGTCTGCGATCCGGACGCACAATGTGTGCAGATCGGGCTGTTCCGGACTCCAGATCCGGAAGTCGGGGACTTCGACCTCGAACGCGATTTCGTTTTTCTCGACGCGCGCCTCGGCCCGCTGGAGCTCCGCGCCGTCGAACGCATACTGAAATGCGAGCATTTCCGGGACCGCGCCGCGCAGGGAAAGTTCGACCCGCACGAGTCCGGTTTCGAGATTCAGCGTTTTGATCCGGATCTGGTCGATCGCGAGTTTCGGCAGACGCTGGATCGAGACGCTGCGGTAAATGCCGCCGAACGCATAGAAGTCATTGTAAGGTTGCACCAGCGGAGCGTTTTCCGGACTGAAACGGTTGTCGACGGCGATCACGATTTCGTGCATTCCATCTTCAACGGAAAAATCGAACTCAAGTGTGGCATACGGGATTCTGCATTGTCCGATCTCGTTCCCGTCGAACCAGATGCGTGCGTATAGTCCGAGCCCATCCAGCGAGAGACGGCAGAGTCCGGCGGGAAAGTGGAACCATTTCCGGTAGAGTCCGACTCCGCGGCGACCGATTCGCTCGCCCGCCGTGTCGAAACACCCCGGGACCGCGGCGATTTCATTGAACACTTCAAGTGAGGGAACGATCGCATTCACGTCGATTGCATCCCCGAGCCAGGCGAAATCCCAGGCTCCATCGAGAAGCCGGGTGAAACGATCCGGATAGACTGGAAAATTTCTCATGACGCTTTCTCCCTGATCATAAGCATTTGTGTTGTCCTGACCACGTTTTGAAGATACACCCGTGTGATCTTCTTGTCAAGTACCCTTACGGTTTCTGCCGGAAAGTTCCCCGCTCCATGGGAGAAATGTTGGAAAAATTTTCAAAAAAAACGTTTTATCACTTGACATTTTCATCGAAATTCAGTATAATTAATGCAAACGATAAAACGTTTTCTTAGTTTTCTGACAAGACAGTTGGAGCGGATACGATGGGCAAGAACGGGATCAGAAGTGTGGCGGAGCTGGCGGGAGTGTCGATCGGGACGGTCTCGAAGATATTGAATCCCTCCTCTTCCGCAAATATCCGGGTATCTGCCGAGACGCGCGAAAAGGTGCTGGCCGCGGTGAAGAAGCTCGATTACCGCCCGAGTTACGGCGCGAAACTGCTGCGAGGAGAGAGCACACGAACGATCGGATTTGCGATTTCGATGCCGAAGGACCACAATGTCGCCTATCTTTCGAGTTACACGTTTCGGCTGTTGAACGGAATCGGCCATGAGGCCTCGATGAAGGGTTATCAGGTGCTGCTGCTGAACGGCGTCGACTACCGCTGCTTCATGAATATCAAGCGGGTCGACGCACTGATTATGATCAATTTCGCCTTGTCGTCGAATCCGGAACAGGAACAGATGCGCGAGATGTTCGAACTCTTCAATGAACGGCATTATCCCTACGTGGTCATCAACCGGGAGCCGGGGGAAGAAAAGATGCCGAAGATTCCGTTGATCCGGGTCGACAACGCTTCCGGGATGAGGCAGGTGGCGGATTTCATTGTCCGCAAAGGATATTCGACCGTGGGATTTGTCGGGGAGTTGACTTCCAATCCGCAGCAGCATCATCTGGACCGCTGCCGATTTCTGGCGGAATATCTTGCCGGGACACCATGCCGGCTGTTGCCGGGAGCGGTTTTGAATGGGAGCGGCGGCGGGATTCCCGATGTTCCGCGGGTCGGCCGCTACAGCCACGATGAAGGGCGTGTCGCATTGCGGTATCTGATGGAAAAGAAGTGTGTTCCCCGCTGCCTCGTCTGCGGGGACGACGACATCGCCATGGGGGTCTTGAAGGCGGCGATTGAAGCAGGGATCCGGGTGCCGGAAGAGCTTGCCGTGATCGGGTTTGACGACGATCAGAACACGGATTATCTGAATCCGGCCTTGACGACGGTTCACCAGCCGCTCGAGGAGTTCGGACGCCTCGCCGTCGATTATGTCCTCGCGAAGATGGAGGAGCCGGAAAAGTTGATCGAACTGGTGATCGAACCGAAACTGATCGAACGGGAATCGGCATAGAAACAAGATGGAATGGAATCCGAAGGCATTGCAATACAGGAGGTTTTTTATGACGAAACGTTTCTTTACACTCATCGAGTTGCTGGTGGTGATTGCAATCATCGCGATTCTTGCGGCGATGCTGCTGCCGGCGCTGAATCAGGCGCGCGAGCGTGCACAGAGCGCGAAATGTATGGGTAATTTCAAGACGATCGGCCAGGCTTCCGCCATGTATCAGGGAGATAACAATGACTATTTTGTGAATGGAGGCATCACAAATTACGATGTGGAACCGACGACAACAGGAAGATGGTTTCACAAACTAGAAGTGTACACGAAGAATTATACCGTATTCAACTGTCCGGCCATGGTCAAGGAGTCGCCGAATTATGAAGTCGCGAATTACAACGGCCAGTCCGTCGGCGGTTGGAACCCCTCCTGGGGGCAAATACCGCGTGGCCGGGCCGGTTATGGCGCTGTTTGTTGTTCCGCCTTGAACACCAGTCAGTTTGGAGCGGCCAATAAATCAACCGGAGTACCGGATTATACGGTGAAGATCAAACAACTTCAGGAGCAGATCAACTCCATGTGGAAGGGGACCCGTCCTTCGGTGAGCAAAATCGTGTTTGTGACAGATGGTCTGATGAAGATCAATTCCACTGTCTACAATGGAACGGATTCGATTTTGACGCTTAAGCATTTTGTCCACCGCGACCGGCGCAATGTCGTATATATCGACGGTCGGGTGGAGTCCAGGGGGGTCAACGACTTCCGCGGCTGTGAAGGGGATAACGCCGCAGGTCCGTACTGGCGGGTGATTTTCAGCAATTAGGGGATAAAGATAAGGAAAGGAATCCCGTTTATGAAATCTCTACTTCTATTTCTGGTTGCGTGTCTGTTTTGCGTGACCGCTCCGGCCGCTGTGAAACTTACCGCCTCCGGAATCGAGGTCGACGGCGGCGCGATGGGAAAACTGACGTTCCGCTATCCGAAATTTACGCCACAGGGCGGCAAGGACGTGAAGCCGGAAGTGAAATTCGTCGACGATGCCCGCGTCGAAATCAGCTATCTGACCGAAGGAGCTCCCGCCATCGTTCTGACTCGCGACGGCGATACCGTAACCGGCATTCTGACAACGAAATCCGCCGGAAAACTCCGCTGGGACATGTATATCCCGATCATATTTGCCGGAAGCGGCTTTTTCTCGTTCGGTGCAGATGGCGAAAAGAGACCGTTTCCGAAAAATCTGCCGGAAAAGCCCCATCTGCTCCAGGCCAGTGGCAATGCTTTACAGCTGTTCGACGGCAACACCGACTGTTCCATCGGAATCCATATTGATCCCGGCGCCTACTGGCAGCTGCAGGACAACCGTGCATGGAAGTGGAAGATTTTTCAACTTGTACTGTTCCAGGATGTCTATGAAAATCACCGGGAGCAGAAGATGACTTTCCAATTCAGTGCGAAGCAGCCGGAAGTTGCCAAAGTTCGCGTCGACCGTTTTGGCCAGCCGACCGATCTCGAGTTTCCCGGAAAAGTCCACTCGGAACAGGAGTTGAAGAACGACGTCGCAGCTGATAAGGCGTATTTCGACTCTCTCAATCCGCCCGCCCGGACCGTCTGGGGCGGTCTGCCCGGCAGCCGCGAGAAGTTCAACCTCAAGGCAACCGGTTTCTTCCGCACCGACAAGGTTGCGGGCCGGGATGTTCTCGTCACTCCGGAGGGGGATGTCTTTTTCCAGCTCGGCGTCTGCACGGTTTCGCCCTGCGACGATTACACCTACATCAAGGGGCGTGAACAGATCTATGAATGGCTGCCGAAGTACGAGAGTGAATACAAGACCGCCTACCGCGGTCACTGGGCGACGGATTTCTCCTACTATCTCGCAAACCGGATCCGCAAAATCGGGAAGCCTTTCGACCTAGACGAGTGGAAGACGGAACAGATCGACCGGCTGCGCAAATGGGGATTCAACAGCGAGGGTGCTTTCACCACATCCTCAAAGGCAAACCGCGGGAAAAAATTCGGTCGGGTTCCCGGCTTGTACACTCCTGCGGGAATTGTCGGGAGCATTTGCGACCCGTTCGATCCGGCGATCCGCGAAGATCTCGGCCGGAATTTCAGCAAACTGGCCGGCTCCAAAGACGATCCGACCATCATCGGATATTTCATCGCGAATGAACAGCCCTATCCCGAGGTCGCCCGCATGGTGCCGGGATTCGACGGCAAAGTCGCCGCCAAACGCGAACTCGTCCGCATGCTTCAGGAAAAGTACCGCCGCATTGAAAAGTTCAACACCGCCTGGAATTTGAAAGCCTCCAGTTTCGAGGAACTCAACGATCTGCCGCTTCCGGTTCAGACCCGCGAAGCGTGGACCGACATGGAAGCGTATGCGGCGCACTTTTTCGACGCCTATTTCAAACTCATCGGCGAGACGTTCCGCAAATACGATCCGAACCATCTGCTGATCGGCGCCCGCTTCCTTGTGGCGAACGCGAATGTGGAAAGTGCGGTAGCCGCGTGCGGAAAATATTGCGATATCTTCAGTTACAACTATTATACCCGGACGATCGATCCGGCGCTGCTCGACCGGATTCATCGTCTGTCCGGGAAACCGATCATCCTCTCCGAGTGGAGTTACGGCACGGGCGAGCAGGGGTTGTCCGGCGGTGTCGTCGATGTCCGCAACCAGATTGAGCGCGGCAAGGCGTACCGCAGTTATGTCGAAGAGGCCGCTTCGCTGCCGTACGTGGTCGGCAGCCAGTGGTTCGCCTATATCGATCAGGCGCTGACCGGAAGATTTTTCCAGCACTACAGCGGCGAGTGCATGAATATCGGGCTTGTGAATGTGGCGGATCGCCCGTTCAAGGAGTTCCTCGCGCTGGCGATGGAGACGAACTACCGCATCTATGATGTGCTCTTCGGCGAAGTCGAGCCGTTCGTCTGGCGCGCGGAGGGAACGGTCGGCGAGAGAGCTGCGAAGAGTGTGCAGATTCCGCATGCCGTTGCCGGGCACAAGGTGGACGGCATCCGCCAGCCGTGGCCGGGGCGCCCGTCGGAACGGATCGACGGTTCCTGCCTCGTTGACGGTGCGGAGGATGGCGGCGTGAGTGCCGACTTCTGGCTCTGCTGGGATGAGAAGAATCTTTACCTCTTCACGGAAGTCCGCGATCCGAGCCCGGCCCGGAACAGCCGGAAAGGAAAAGACCTGTGGCAGAGCGACTGCATCGAGCTCTTCATCGGCGGCGAGGAGCTCGAAAAAAGCGGTCCGCTTCTCTTCTCAGATCGGCAGATTCTGATCTCGGCCGAACCGTCGAAAGGTGGCGCCTGGGTCATGAATCAGCCCTCCCAGCCGAAAATTCCGGTCGTTGTGATTCCGAATTCAAAGGGATACGCGATGGAGGCGGCGATTCCGTGGAGCGCGCTCGGAATCAAGCCGGAATCCGGTCGCAAAATCCGTTTCGACATCGGCCTCGACGATGGAGATGACGGCTCGCGCCGGCTGCGGCAGTTCATGTGGAGCGGACGGGCAGACAACAGCTCCGCACGCACCCACTGGGGAACTGCGACACTTGTCGACTGATTCGGAACTCTTTCTTGACAAGGGGGGCCTCCATAAGGGGCTCTCCTCTTTTTTTTGCCTCTTGACTTTTCGCCGGAATGAAGCTATATTACATTCATAAATGTTATTTATGAATTGGCTGAAACAGGGGGACTGGAAATGAAAGTCGCGGGTACGTCGCCGAATGTGCGACAATGTAACTGCAATCTGGTGAAGTGGTTTCTGCTCTCGAACGGCTGTGCGACGAAACCGGAGATCGCCGAGGCGACCGGGATCAGCCTGATGACGGTCGGCAAGATCGTCAATGCGATGCTCGAAGAGGGATCTCTGCGGAAGAGCGGGATGAGCGATGCCGGGCTGGGCCGACGGGCGGAGCGGTTTGAACTCGACGGCGACCGGAGCTGTTCGGTGTCGTTGCGGTTTCGGGATACGGGGGTTGATTTTGTGGCGGCGAACGAGTTCGGGCACGTGTTGCGCGAGTTGTTTGCGCCGATGCCGGAGGGGTATCTGATCGATGATTTGTCGCTGGTGCTTCCGGCGTTTCTGTCGGGGCTGCCGCCGGTTCGGTCGGCGGTTGCGGGATTTCCGGCGGCTGTGTTCGGCGGGCGGATCCACAGCGGTCACCTCTGTCAGTTCCGCAGCGTCGACTTGCAAAACGAGCTCGATTCACTGCTCGGTGTCCCGGTCTGGATGGGGCGTGACCTGAATCTCGCCACCGTGGGATACAGTCGCCGGGGACTCGCCCCGATGGCGGAGCAGAAACCGGAACTGCAGGACATCAGTTGTTTCCTGCTCGATCCTGCCGGGTATGGTGTCGGCTGCATGGTCGGGGGGAGGGTGCTGCGCGGAGCGGATTTCTTCGCCGGAGAAATCGGACGCATGCCGCTTCCCGGCGGGCGGTACATCCGCGAAATTTCCGCTCCCGAGGTTCCTGATGAAGAGTATATCGAGGGCGTTGCGCTGCTGCTGGGGGCGGTGGTTTGCATCGTGAATCCGCGTGTGGCGATTCTCTCGGGGCGTTCGGTCCGGGAGTCTCTGCTGCCGGAGATCGGGCGGAGACTCCGGCAGCGTATCCGGTTTCTCTGGGAGGGGGAAAAAGCGGTCTGCCCGGAACTCCTTTATGAATCCGACCTCTGGCCCGACTATCGAGCCGGGCTGATCTACCGTGCAACCCGTCGGCTCCACTCCGGCGTCCAGATGGTCGATGATGTCTTTTGACGGGAAAAGCTCTTCAGAGGCAGAATTTCCCTGCCGCTCCGGCTGCGGGGCGTGTTGCATCGCACCCTCGATCTCTTCGGCGATTCCGGGTATGCCGGGGGGAAAGCCCGCGGGCGTGCCGTGTGTGAATCTCGACGCGGAATTCCGCTGCCGCATCTTCGATTCGCCGGAGCGGCCGGCGGTGTGTGCGTCCCTGAAGCCGAATCCGGAGATGTGCGGCAGCTGCCGCCGGGAGGCGCTTGCCTTTCTCACGCGGCTCGAGGAGCTCACCCGGCCCTGACCGTAAGCCGGAGCCGGGGGCGGGATTTTCTCGTTCAGAGCAAATCTGCGGCGAGTGCGGCCAGTTCGCTGCGTTCGCTGCGGGCGAGCGTGATGTGGCCGAAGAGCGACTGCCCTTTCATGCGTTCGACCGTGTAGCTCAATCCGTTGCTCGAGGCGTCGAGATAGGGATTGTCGATCTGGTGCGGGTCGCCGGTCAGAACCATTTTGGTATCTTCCCCGGCGCGGCTGATGATCGTCTTGACCTCGTGCGGTGTGAGGTTCTGCGCTTCGTCGACGATGACGAACTGGCGCGGAATGCTGCGGCCGCGGATGTAGGTCAGCGCTTCAAGCTCGAGCTTGCCGCTGTTCATCAACCCCTCGACCGAATAGTGCGATGAGCTTTTCACCTTGCGTTCGGCTTCGCCGCCGAGCAGAAAATCAAGATTGTCGAAGATCGGCTGCATCCAGCTTTTGAGTTTTGCTCCCTTGTCTCCGGGCAGGAAGCCGATGTCGTTGCCGAGCGGGATGATCGGGCGTGAGACGAGAATCCGGTCATACGCATTTTCATTGAGCACCAGCTGCATGGCGGCGGCGAGCGCGAGCAGCGTCTTGCCGGTTCCGGCGCCGCCGACGAGCGTCACGAGCCGGATTTCCGGATCGAGCAGCAGTTCGAGCGCCATGCGCTGCTCCCGGTTGCGTGGCGAGACGTTCCAGACCCGGTTGGTTCGGGCGGAATCGATCACCTGAAGCTGGCGGTCTTTCCGCATGCGCGCGAGCGCGCTCTGCTTCGATCCGTCGGCGGAAGTGAACACCACGAATTCATTGGTGAGCAGTGAGCGCGGACCGGCCGGGATTTCGTGTTTTTTATAGAGGGAGTCGAGTTCCGCGGCGGAGAGTTTCCCCTCCTGAAATCCGGTGTAGAGCGCCCGTTCGTCGACCTTGCCGCGCTCGAAATCCATGACTCTGAGCCCGACTGCGTCGGCTTTCAGCCGCAGGTTGATATCTTTGCTGATGAATACGACCTGCCGCCCTTTTTCACGCAGACCGAATGCGACTTTCAGAATCCGGTTGTCGGGAGAGTCCCCGCTGAGGTCGAGACGGAACACCTCCCGGATTTTTGAATCCATTTTGCCGTCATCGAGTTCCGCAAAAGAGAGTACGAAGAGTTTTCCGGTCGCGGTCGACGAGATCGCCGAAAGCGGAATCCCGTTGCGCAACTGTCCCGGCTCGCTTGCGGACTGCCGCAGTTTGTCGAGGCGTCGGATCACCTGCCGGGCGTTGCGGCCGAGTTCATCGGAGTTCTTCTTGAACTTGTCGAGTTCCTCGACCACCGCCATCGGAATGACGACGTCGTTGTCGTGGAACGATTCGATGCTCTGCGCACTGTGCAGCAGAACGTTCGTGTCCAGTACAAATGCCTTGATCGCCATACTCTCCTCCTCTCCTGTTTTACGGCGGTTCCTGCGTCAGTAGCTCGGAACCGGCTCCTGATCGAACTGCTGGAGCGCACGGTCACGTGCTTCGGTCCGGGTGCGGACACCTGTTCCGGAGGCCTGCATCACCCGCTTCGTAAGAAGTCCGAGCAACGCGGGCTGTTCGATCATGAAAGTCTGCGCATTGATCACGCGCGCGCCGTTCTTCGAGCGGATTTCGCTGGTCAGCAGATGCATGGCGCTTTCGACGTCCGCATTGTTCTGGAAGATCGAAATTTTGCCCGATCCGGCCGCGCTGCCTCCGATGATCGGAATTCCCCAGAACGTGTAGCAGGGAATCTCGACGAACGTGTGACAGACCGCTTTATCCGCCCGGTCGGAAAGGCCGAGCCCGTTGAATTTCTGGGTCGATTCGACCGACGTGCATCCGCTCAGCATCGCCAGCGCAGCCGCCCCGCAGAAACACCATGCCGCAAATTTCTTCATTGTTTTCATACTCCTTTATTTGTTGTATTTCAACGCTTTTGCGCCGATGTCACGGCGGCAGAATCCGCCAGTAAACGAGATTTTATCCACCGCCTGATACGCCTTGTCGATCGCTTCGGCGATGGTTTTTCCGCGGGCGGAAATCCCGAGGACGCGGCCGCCCGCATTCACGATTTTCCCATCCTTGAACGCAGTTCCGGCGTGGAATACCACCGCTCCGGTCGCGGCGGCTTCCGCAAGCCCGCTGATCTCGAACCCTTTCTGATAGCTGCCCGGGTAACCGCCGGAGGCGAGAACGACCGATACGGCCGGATCCTCCGACCAGACGAGCTCCGCTTCCGCAAGGCGGCCGTGCGCAACCTTGTCGAGCACGTCGAACCAGTCGCCGTCGAAACGACGCAGCACCGGCTGGATCTCCGGATCACCGAAACGGACGTTGAATTCCAGCACCTTCGGTTCGCCGTCGCAGACCATGATCCCGACGAAGATCACGCCGCGGAAGTCGAGTTTCTCCGCCTGCACACCCTTGAGGAACGGCGCGAGAATCCGTGTATTGATCTTCTCCCACACCTGTTCGTTCACGACCGGAGCGGGGGAGTAGGCCCCCATTCCGCCGGTGTTGAGTCCGGTGTCGCCGTCGCCGACGCGCTTGTGATCCTGTGAGGAGACGAGCGGGACGATCGTCTTTCCGTCGCAGAGCGCGAGGATCGACGCCTCTTCCCCGTAGAGGCACTCTTCCACGAGCACCTTTGCGCCCGCCGCGCCGAACGCACCGTCGAAACAGCCGTGCAGGAATGCGAGTGCATCCGCTTCGTTATCGGCGACGAGCACGCCCTTACCGGCGGCGAGGCCGTCGGCCTTGATGACGATCCCTTTCGCGCCGGAGGCGAACTCTTTTTTCACATACTCCGCCGCCGGGGCTTCGCTCTCGAACGTCGCGGCTTTCGCGGTCGGGATGTTGTACTTCAGCATGAACGCTTTCGCGAAATCCTTGCTCCCCTCGAGCTGCGCGGCCTCTTTCGTCGGACCGAATACCGCGAGGCCGCGGGCGCGGAAACAGTCGACCACGCCGTCGCAGAGCGGCGCTTCCGGGCCGACCACGGTGAGGTCGATCCGGTTCTGTTCCGCGAAGTCCGCGAGTTTTTCGAGTTCGCCGACGCCGATGTCGACGCATTCGGCATCCGCCGCGATTCCGGCGTTGCCGGGGGCGCAATAGACTTTTTCCACCCGGGGACTCTGTTTCAATTTCCAGACCAGCGCGTGTTCGCGCCCGCCCGAACCGATCACCAAAACTTTCATTTCTTCTCCATTTCCGGCAGCATTCCCGGAATTTCGCCGGGTGTGCTTGCAATCCGCTGATTTTGATATTACTATAACAATAGCGCAAATTTCGGAAAGTTAAAGTAAATATGCTGGAAAATCGCGACGAAATCTTGAAATCAGACGACGAAACCCTCTCGCATCTGTGCGAACTCGAGTTTTTCAAGGGGAGCGGCAACGGCGGGCAGAAGCGGAACAAAACCTCGAGTGCCGCCCGCGTGCGGCTGATCGGAACCGCTTACGTCGCCTCCGACTGTACCGAACGCAGTCAGCACCGCAACCGGGCGGCCGCTCTCGCGAAGCTCAGAATCGCTCTCGCCTACGGGGAGCGGAATACGCCGCCGATTCCGCCGGAACGGTTCGAGTGCGCGCTCGAACATCCGGAGTATCCGCTCTGGCTTGCGCATGTGCTCGATGTGGCCGAGGCGAATGGATGGGACCTCAAAGCGACGGCGGCGGTTCTCGGCTGTTCGCCCTCCGCGCTTGTGAAGAAGTTCGCGCGCGACCCGGAACTCTGGCAGTTTGCGAATCAGGCCCGCATGAAGCGGGAGCTGCCGCCCCTGCGCCGTCCCTGAATTCCGCCGGATGGATTCAGGCGGGCATCCAGTCGATCAGTTCCGCGGCCGGGTGGTGCTTCCGGAATTCGGTGAACTCCGCGAACGTGCGGACGCCGCCCGCCTGAACTGCATGATAGTATTCCACGCCGGGGATCGATTCCGAATCGGGCGTTTCGTATTTTAGGCGCAGCACTGCGCGTTTCATCTCGGGCGTGAAACGCTCCGCAATACGGTCCGCGACGCGCTCGAAGTGGCCGTCGTAACGCGAGCCGGAAACGATGTGGATCATATCGATCTGCCACTCGAATCCCCCGGCATCCGGCAGGAGGATGTGGTATTCAAGACACCGTTCCGGGGTGTTGAGCAGATTCGTGTATTCGATCCGGCGGACCGGATGGTTCTCCGCGAGCGTCCGGAGCGCGGCGAGTCCCTCGGAGGGGGAGGGGAAGCGCGAATAGAGATGCAGGTCGATGTCGCGGTGCTTCATCATGAGCCCGTTGCGGAGCGACCCGACGATCTCGACCTTGACGCCGAGCATCTCCCAGATTTCGACGATCCGGCACAGCGCGAGCAGTTTTCGCGCGCGTTCGCATTGTCCGGCGGCGAGCGCCGAAAGTTCCGTGTCTTTCATTCGGATATTTCCTTTCCTGGAATGAGATGGGAATATACACCCGGAATCGCTCCTGTCAAGCCGGCCGCGCTTGCATTTCCGCCCTCCCGGTGCTATCTTCACCATAACGGCTTTCAGAGAGGCGGGTATGGGCTGGAAACGGTGGTGCAACTTGCGGAATCGGGCGTCCGGGGCGGTGTTTGCCCTGACGCTGCTGTGGAGCGGGTGCTATGGGGTGCTGTCGCTCGCGCTTGTCTTGCTGTGGAGCGGGCGGATCGCTTTCAATCAGGTCGCATTTCTCGTCTGCTGCGGAGGGTGTCTCTTCCTGTTCTGGTATGTGATTGCGACGACCTGGTTTTATCATCTCGCCTACCGCCGTGTGTTCCGGCGTCATCCGCTGCGCCGATTGCCGCTCGTCGCGGGGTTGCTGCTGCCGTTTGCGTGGCTGATTCTCTGGTATTTCGAGCGTTACTGGGACTGGTTCTGGGTAACGTGGTTTCTGTACGGCTGGCTGTTGCCGCTCGTGATTGTGCTGCGTTCGCTGCGGACGGCACTGCTGGAATGTCTGACCGTCATCTCGGGTTCGATCGGGATTTTTCTGCTGGCGCTTGTCGGCGGGCATTTGTATTCCACGTATCTGCTGCAGTTTCCCGTGATTGGAAAATTGTCCGGAGGGCCGCCCTGGTATGATTATGTTCTGCCGGTGAATGTGGAATTTCCGCTGCTCGCGGAACTGCCGCTGCGTTACGGCATTTCCGGGGAGGGGTGGGGATGGCTGACGTTCTGGGCCTTGTTTTTTCTGGCGGCCGCGTACTGTTTCCGGATCGGATGGATCGCCCGGATGAGCGGATGCAGGGTGCGTCGGCTGCTGCGCCGGCCGGTGTGGGCGCTCTGGGGGTGTGTTGTTCTTATCTACGCCGGGTCGCTGTTTCTGGCGCATCAGGCGGAGCGGGAGGTCGCACAGCGTTATCTCAGGCTTGAACGTCATTTCGGGCGGCCGGTCACGGCGGCGGCCCTGCGGGAGATCTGGAATCCCGCGCGCGTCTGCCCCGAATCCCTCCTGCTTGAGGCGGAAAAACAGCGGAGCATTCTGCTTGAGCGTTGTTTCTCCTCCTCCTATGAACATTGGGGATGGATCGGGTCATCATGGCCTGTCATTCGATTCGGCCTGATTCCCGCGCAGGATTGGAATGCGTTCAAAGAAAATTATCTGCGCGATTCCGAGGCGTGGGCGGAACTGGACCGCTGGATCGATGAGAATGCTCTGCTCGAAGCGGAGAGAACGTTTGAAACCGGAAAACTCCAGAGCGGATATTTTCAGGTCGGATTCTACTCTGATGTTTCGTCCCTGCTTGAGATGGAACTTTTCCGGGTGAGACTTGCGCTCGAGCAGGGCGAGCTGCCGGAAGCGCTCGAGCGCCTGGAACGGCTCAGGAGGAATGCCGACCGCTTTCTCGATTCCGCCGGGGCGCGAATCGGAATTCAGGAGGCTTTTTTTGCAAACGGCCTGCTCGAACTGGAGATGTACTGTCTCGAATTGATTCTCGAGTCCGGTCTGGCGGACGAAGCGCTGCTGCGACATTGGGAACGCATTCTGGTCGAGACCGAGGCGCGTCTGCCGGAGTCCGAAAGACGGATGCTCTATCGTGATACAGTGGTTTTTGTCGATGAGTTTGAAGCGATTGCCCGGTTCGGCAGCCCGTATGCCGGAAATCCCGAAATTCCGTTCCAGCTCGTGCCGCTGCAAAGTATGCGTTACTCCTGTCCGCTGATCTGGTGGCTCTTCCGGCGCGAGCAGGCTGCGTTCATGGAGAGCTGCGAGTCACCGGACTCGGCGCCTCCGGTCGAGACGATTGAGCGGGAAAGTATCTGGCGTCCCTGGTACTCCTGCATTCGGACGTGGATTCCGGAGATATACCGCACGATGAGCGCGCGTCTCCGCACGGCCCGGGCGCTGATCGCGCTGGAGCTGGAGTTCCGCCGGAGCGGACGGTATCCGGAAACGCCGGATTTTCTGCCGGAGGATCCGTTCTCCGGAAAGCCGCTGCTGTTCCGGATCGGCCCGTACGAGACCTGCGGCGAGACCGTCGGCTCCGGAATTCAGGTCTGGAGCGTCGGGCCGGATGGCGACAATTACGGCTTCGTCAGTGACGACATCCGCGCCGTCCGGCTTCTCTCCGCTCCTCCCGGTGGGTACTCTCGTGAGGAATGAAAAAGCGGGGCTGACTGGATTCCGCCCCGCACTGTTTCCGGATTGTTCGTCACCGGGAGCTGATTGAGACCGATTCGGAGCCGACCAGGTAGAGAATCGCCGGAGTGACGGTGTATTCTTTTCCCGGAAGCGGCTGCTTTTCCCCGAGGTGGTTCATCGCTTCGACGACTTTTCCTCGGACGTTGAGTTCGACTTCATGGGAACCTATTGCGCTCCAGATGCCCCACACTTTCGTGCCGTCCGGCCGCGTCCAGTTTGCCAGATATACGCTGCCTTTCTTTTCCAGCGACGGCCGGCTCGAACCGGTTGGGCAGAGTTCGGTGAGTGTCTGGTACGCACGGAATGAGGGTTTGGGATCAAGGTTCTTTCGGACGATGCCGAAATGCGCTTCCCGCTCATCGGGCTTCCATTCGCCGGAACGGAAGTTGTACCAGAAAATCCGCTCGACTCCGTTCGCCAGTGCGATGAGATAGGTACGCGGCAGCATTTCCGCCTGACGTTCTTCCGGAACGGTCTCCAGGGTTGCCCGCGACGTGCAGACAATGATATTTCCCCTGAGGTCGCTGTTGAACTTGTAGAGCGCCGCAACAGCGGATTGATAGTTGTCGGTGCCGGCCGTTATGATCGGGATGAACTCGTCACCTTTTTTGAGATTCCGGTCATGCAGGAAACGCCCGGCGGGTTTGAAGTCGACTTTGAAAGCGTTGGCGAATTCGGGGCCCGGCTTCTGCCAGGTTTCCTGTTTCGGCACACCGTCTTTGACCCACCACGCTTCCCAGCCGATATGGAACTCTTTCATATGCTTATCGTTGACCTGAACCTTTATCCCGTCAGGCTGAAGTTCGTAGTAGAACGGCAGACCGGAGGGGAGAAGCAGCGTTCCGCCGCGTTTCACGTAGTCGAGCAGCGCAGGCAGATATTTCGCCGGGAACTCTTCTCCGATGGAGGGAACCAGTACCGGATACCGCTTGACGGAGAGACCGCGGAGTTCATCGAGCGTAATCCCGTCCACCTGCCGGAACATGGCGAGAGCCCCGCTTTGTTTGAAAAGCCCCGCTCCCTGGAAGCCTTTTCCTTCATCGCAGACGACCGCGACGGAATTTTTCGCCGGATCGAGCCCCGCCCGTTTGAAAGCCGCGGGCAGGATATCCCGGAATAGCGTGTTCGGCTTTGCCGTCGACCAGCCGACTTCAGTGATCCAGATCGGCTTGTCTTCGAGATTGTACTTTTTCATCAACGCTTCCAAATCGCGGAATTCGGCGAGCATCAGTTCCGGAGTCCCCTGCCAGTGGTAGGGATGGATGTTCATCACGTCGAAGTAGTTACCGGCTCCGGCCTTGAAAGAATCCTCGATATAGTCGAGTGGAACCCCGGCCGTTCCGCCGTAGAGGACAGTCAAAGTCGGATCGATCTTTTTGATTTCCTCATAGGAACGTTTGAGCAGAGGAACATAATCGGCTCCCCGGGGAATACCCCGCCAGAAGTTTTTGTGGTTTTCTTCGTTGTAGACCTCCCAGTACCGAATGTCTTTCCTGTAACGCGAGACAGTTCTGCGGACATATTCTCCCCAGGCGTCAAGGTGTTTCCATGCCGGAGTCGCCCACGGCACATCGTAATCAAGGATCGGCAGGATATTGATCTTTTCCTGCTTTGCGATCGGAATGAGCTTGTCGAGCCGGTCGAAGTTCCACACCCCTTGTTTCGTTTCGACTCCGCGCCAGTCGAAATCGGTGCGAACCCAGGTGATGTTAGCCTCGTGCATGCGTTTGAATTCCCGAGGCGCGATTTCAAGTTCGCCGCGGCTGACATGGGCGCAGACGCCGTAGGGGGCATCGATCTTATCGGTTGCTTTTCCGGGGAGTGACATCCCCGCAGTGACGAAAGCCAGTATCATGGAAAAAAAAGGTCTGAACATCATAAAGATCCTCAAGCAAGGTAGCAGTTTCTCAGGTTATTTGGATTACATGCCCACGTCGCCGGCAAGGCTCGCGTAATAGTATTGCAGATTGAACGGCATGGCTTTAAGTTCTGCGCCAGTGTGCAGCGCTGCGTGCCCGTCGGCGAAAGCGCTTGCGGTTCGGCCATTGTGGACCTGTACCACCGCAGCCGTATCAAGGGCATCATTGTACAGAAATCGGGGAAATGCGGTTCCGTTCTTTTTCCAATAGGTGTCTGCAAAGATCAGGATATCTCCCGGCCGTTTCATTTTCGGGAGTGAGAAGAGATAAAATTCCACAGGTTTGTGCGCCGTATAGAGGTAATTCCCGAATAGATTACGACGTTCTTCATCCATTGTTTTCCCCTGATAGAAACTGAAATCAATGCCGTAAAAGCTGCGCCAGTAATCATATTTCTCCGTTTGATTATTTACCACCGAAGGGCACAGAAATGTAGCACGCGGGACGTAACCGCTGTCCGGGTTTTGAACGTAAACCCCGTTGGAATCCGGTTGACAGGAAAGGAGGCCTATCCACAGAGCAGCGGCTGTATTGTTGTTCTTGTTCTGCATATAGCCGATGTAGTAATTGGAAAAATCATTAGAGTATTGAATTTGTGCAAGCATCGCCTGTTTTTTATTGTTGATACACTGGGTGGCTCGCGCATTTTCTCTGGCACGGTTCAGCGCCGGAAGCAGCATCGCCGCCAGGATCGCGATGATCGCAATTACAACAAGAAGCTCTATCAATGTAAATTTCAATCTGCCCATAATTCCTCCCTTCTTGACACCAAGCATTATTTTGTTCATGATCAACCAATCATTGAACTCTATAATATAATTTTACTGTTGTTACACAGTTTAGTCAATCTGTGTCACTTCGTTTCCTGTTTTTTTGTATAAATCAGAATATGGAAAGATGAGAGGGGAGGTTTTGATGTTCAAACTCCCTCCGGTATTCTGCTTGACAAAATCTGCGCGATACTGTATGGTAAAAAAACTGCTTCGGAAAAGGAGGATAAGCAGGCGTGTCTCGTGATATTTCTTCACAAGTGAATTTTCTGTATGAAAAACTCCTGTTGGAACTGAATCATTTTGCAGTCTCCCGGCGTTTTTTCTCAATCCGTGAGTTGATGTCCCGATACCAGGTGTCGCGTCGTATCGTGGAAAAGGTTCTTGCCCGACTTGAAGAAGAGCAGAGGATCAGAATTGAACCCGCCAGAGGGAGTTTTGTTCGAGAAAGCAAGTGCAACAAGCGCATCATTGTATCGGTGCATTGTGATTGGCCGTCAGAAAGACTTGAGGATTTGGATGCGGCCATCGCGGAGGAGGTGAATGCGTATTCCGGATGGATATTCTCCCGGGCTCTTTTCTGCCCCGATTTCGGCTCTCATTTTATAAAGCTTCTGAAAGAGATACACGGTAACGTGTTTTTGCTGCGTTTGCCGGTCATAAAACTGACTCAGCAGCTTATCGTCCAAATTTTGAGTTTGCCGACACCTGTAATTTTTTGGGGAAACGATATTTTGATTGATGGGATCAATGTGTTGGATTCCAATTCCGAATTTGCCGGCATGTTGGCCGCGGAGTGTCTGGTCCGCAATGGGCATCGCAAAATTGCATTGATTCTTTCGGAACCACATAATATTTTTTCTTGGAGGCGAAACAACACATTTCTCTCTTATCTGCGTCTGCACGGACTCGCTCCCGTGGTTATCGATTGTGAGATCCGCAGCGGAGAAGCCTCCATGGCCAAGACTCATGACCGGATGGTTGCGTATTTCAAAACGCATGGAGCGGATTTTTCCGCCTGTTTCGTCTCAAGTGATTATTCAGCATTGGGCGTTATGAGTGCCTGCCGGGAATGCGGTCTGGAAGTGCCTGATGACATCAGCATCATTGGATCAGGCAACATCTCCTGCGTATCTCATTCCCAACCGCAGCTCACCACCATTGCCGATGACCTGCCGGGTATCGCCCGCACTTTCTGCGAAGGAGTGGAGGAGCTCTTCAATGGAGGTCATTTCGGCATTCGAACGGTTTCTCCTTACCTGATTGAGCGCCAGTCTGTCCGCGTTTTGTCGGGAGAGGAGGAAAATACCCGTCAGCGCAGATCGACTTTCCGGTCTTTGTAGTAGAATTCCCGGTCACGGTCGCAGATCGGGCGCAGTACGCGGCACGGGTTGCCGACCGCCACGACCCCGGCGGGAATGTCTTTCGTCACGATGCTGCCCGCGCCGATTACGCTGTCGTCGCCGATCGTGATGCCCGGCAGAATGACCGCGCCCGCACCGATCCAGACGTTGTTCCCGATCCGCACGGGGATGTTGAACTGTGCGACCTTGCGCCGCAGTTCCGGATCGATCGGATGGCCCGCCGTCGCGATGGTCACGTTCGGCCCGATCATCACACTGTCGCCGATGTAGACGTCCGTATCGTCCACGAGCGTCAGATTGAAATTCGCATAGACGTTGCTGCCCAGATGGGTGTTCCGTCCCCAGTTCGCGTGGAGCGGCGGCTCGATGTAGCAGTTTTCGCCGACTTCCGCGAGCAGAACTTTCAGGAGTTCGCGCCGCTTCGCCTGTTCGGTCGGCCGGGTCTGGTTGTAGTCGTAGAGCAGATCGAGACATTTGAGCTGCTCATTGGCGATCTCCTCGTCGGTGCAGAAGTAAAGTCTGCCGTCTTTCATCCGTTCTCTCGTGTCAGTCATGAATCGATTCTCCGTTTCAGTTGATTTCAAACGATTTCGCTGTCGTAGGGGATCGAGTCGAGAAAGAGTTTCCCGTAATGCTTCGAGATGACCCGGCGGTCGAGAACCACGACGATTCCGCGATCCTCGCGGCTGCGGATCAGCCGCCCGACCCCCTGCCGGAATTTCAGAACCGCCTCCGGCAGCGTGTAATTTGCAAACGAGTTGCAACCTGCACGTTCGAGTTTCTCCATACGCGCGGCGATGAGCGGATGACTCGGAACCGCGAACGGCAGCTTCGTCACAATCACGTTCGAGAGCGACTCGCCCGGCACGTCGACTCCCGTCCAGAAGCTGTCCGTGCCGAAGAGCACCGAGTCGATGTCCTCCCGGAATTCGCGCAGCAGCCCCGAGCGGGTCATGCTCTCCCCCTGAACCAGCAGCCGCCACCCTTTCGAGCGGAAATATTCGCGCAGATCATCCGCCGTCCGCCGCATCGAAGAGTAACTCGTAAAGAGCACAAACGCTTTCCCCTGCGTGAGTTCGACGAATCGCGGAATCTGCTCCTCCAGAGCGCTCTGATACTCCTCGTTTTTCGGGTCCGGCATGGCGCGCGGAATGTAGACCCGCGCCTGATCCGAACCGAACGGCGAGTCGAGCAGCAGCGTTTGCCCGTTGCAGAAACCGGTTCGCCCCGTGTAGTAGGAGAATGAGTTCCGCACGGTCAGCGTCGCACTGCACAGAATGACCGGAAAATCCTGATTGAAAAGGAGATCCGAAAGCAGTTCCGCAATGTTCAGCGGCGTCGCGTGCAGCGTGGTTCCGCCGCGCTCGCTCTCGGCGTAGTAGACCGCGTCGGGCAGCCGCTTCTGCGTGAACTGATCGATCCCGTTGATGAATTCCCGGCAGCGGGTCAGCTGCGCCTCCACCTCCGTTCGGAAACTCGCATCCTCCTGATCTTCAAGAAACAGCGCGAGTAGACGATGCAGCTCCTCGAGTTTGGGACTCAGCCGGTTCGGAAAGCGGCCCGGTTCGTGAATCGTGAGCGCGCTCTCGTTATGGTCGCGCAGGAGATTTTCGTAGGGAGTGAAGAATCCGTATGCTTCGTCGCGGCTTTCGGCGACCGCGCCGCGCAAAGACGGATCGGTTCCCTTGCGCATGAGCAGTCCGCGCGCGCTCTCCTGATTGTAGAGCCGGTTCAGCGTCGAGACGATTCCGACGCGCGAAAGGTGCAGCCCGAGATGATCGGCCGCGTTGTCCTCGAGCGTATGCGCCTCGTCGATCAGCACGACGCCGTAATTCGGCAGCAGTGATCCCGCCGATCCGGCCGTGAGCCGCATTGCCAGATCCGTGAAGAAGAGTGCGTGATTCGCAACCACGATGTCGGCCGTCTCCCATGCCTGCCGTGCCCGATAGTAAAAACAGTTCCGATAGAATTCGCACTTCGGCCCGAGGCAGCTCATTCCGTCACAGCAGGCGAGCGCCCAGGTCTCGGGCTCGAGCCGGAAGTCGATGGAGTCGCGTTCGCCGTCGGCGGTCCGTTCCATCCAGCGGCCGAGCCGCTCGACATCGAGCGCGAGTGCGGGCGCCGGCAGCAGCGCGTCGCGCTGTTCGCCCGAGAGAAGTGCGAATCTCCTGCGGCAGAGATAGTTGTGACGCCCTTTCGCGAGCGCGGCGCGGAAGTCGATCCCCGTCAGCTTCTTCAGCAGCGGAATGTCTTTGTCGATGAGCTGCTCCTGCAGATTGATCGTCTCGGTCGACACGATCGCCGGCAGTCCCGAAAGTCGCGAGCGGTAGATCAGCGGCACGAGATAGGCGAAACTCTTGCCGACCCCGGTCGGCGCTTCAATGCAGAGATTCTCCCCCTTGCGCAACGCCTCGGCGATCGCCCCGGCCATGTCGAGCTGCTGCGGCCGGAACTCATAGGGGCGTCCGCCGTGTTCAGCGGCGGCTTTGAGCGGGCCGCCCGGTGCGAAAAACGCCTCGCACTCGGCTCGGACGTCGAGTTCTCCCGGTTCCGGATCGGGTTCATATTCAACCGCGAACTCCTCGGGGTCGAAATCGGGAATTCCCTCATCCGGAACAGATTCCGGATCCTCCCGCGGCGGAAGGTTGAAATCGATCGGCATAATCATCGTCGCTATCGCTGCTCCAGATAGTCGTCGATCATCTCGGGCAGGTTCTGCAGATAGTGATCGGAGATGTTGAACCGTTCGGCGATTTCTGCCGTCATGCGGGCCGCGTGAGCGGCTTCCCCGCTCGCGAGATCGGCGGCGCTGCGGGACATCTCGATCGCGATTTTCGGAATCCGGCAGATGAATTTCGCCCGCGGTTTGTGCGGCAGCAGCAGCCGGACCTCCTCGGTGTTTTCGAGTGTGAACGAGATCGAAAGCAGTTCCTCGGCGTAACCGAGTTCCGCGTAGAGCCGTCCGAGAAAGCGGTACGCTTCGGCGATCTTGCGCACGAGCAGCGTGAAGTCGAGCTCATGCTCCGGCACGGGCAGATAGGCGATGTAGTGGAACATGCCGCTTTTGAAGAGCTGCCACATTCTCCGCCCTTTCCGCGAGAGTGCCCGCAGCGAGGTGTTCGTGACATACGCTTTGCGGATCTCGTCCGAATCGAGGAACTCCGGCGTCGGCAGCGACGGCAGCGCCGCATCGACCGCCCGGCGCAACGCGCTTAAACTGAATGCTTCCGAGTGATAGCGCGGCGGAGTCACCATGAGATTCACGAGCAGCGACGGCACGTTCCGCGGCGGATTCTGCCGCCGTTTGAAGAAGACTGTGGCGTTTGCGAGCGCGGCTTTGAATTCGCTTGCGTTATCCGGTTCGGTTGCGAGGCGGCTCTCGTAGAGGAGTCCGCGCAGCATGCGGCCGAGCTCCTCACGTTGATTGCGGAGCGCGCGCTGGATCAGCATCTGCATCTCGATCGCGCGATAGGCCGGACGGCTCGAGGCGTCCGGCGTGCGGATGTAAAAGACCCCGGTCTGAAGCTCTCCCTCGATTCCGCTCGTGCAGACGTGCGGCAGACTCCGGAACGGGCGCACCACGAAGATCGCATAGCGCTTCCCGTCGACGACGGGACGCTCGATCGTGAATTCGATCGGCGGCTCGACGTAACGGTTCACAAACTGCCCGACCGTGGTCGGGTCGAACGAGTGGATCTGCTCCCGGTTGAGTCCCGTGTAGACCGAGGGATGCCCGGAGGAGTCCTCCCCGACGCCGATGACGATGCAGCCGCCTTTCGTATTCGCGAGAGCGAGGCAGTGGCGCACGATCTTCCCTTTCGCCTGGCGGGTCATCTTCGTCCAGCAGAGGGCGGCCTTGTAGTCGAGCACGTCGGATTCGACGCCGCGGTGGACCAGCTCGGCGAAATCGTTCGGGAGTTTTCCGGGCAGCTTCTCCATCGCCGGCGCTACTCCGCGTCGTCGAGATAGATGAAGTGCATGCAGTTTTCGCAGCTTGTGACGGCGCCTTTCTGCATGTTGGTCATCGCCTGACGGGTCACGCGCAGGTGGCAGCTTCCGCAGATCTCGTTCTCGACTTTCACGAGCGGCGCAATTCCGTCTTTCGCGTTGAGCAGCCGGTTGTAGCGGGCGAGGGTTTCGGCGTCGACGCCGCGGACGTCGGCCGGGCGTTCCGCTTTCAGTTGCGCGATCTCTTTCTTGAGATCTCCCGCAAAGGCGACGAGTTCGTCGAATTCCGCGCGGATCGCATTGACGGCGGCTTCGTTGTTCTGCCGGAGTTTGCGGTACGCTTTCTTCGCCTCCTCGAATTCGTCCATGAGTTCGAGCTCACGGCTTTCGAGTTCCCCGATCTTCTTGTTGTTGAGTGCGATCGTCCCGAGCATGGCCTGATACTCGGTGTTCTTCTTGACCATGGAGGACTGCTGCTGAAGTTTTTTATTCTCGCCGTTGAGTTTTTCGATCTCGGATTCGACGCTCTTGCGGTTGAGTTCGATTTTCTTCGCCGCGTTCGCCGCCGTCGCGACTTCGGCAACGGCGGCATCGCGCTTCCCCTTGAGAGTCTCCATCTCTTTCGGGAGCAGAGCGAGACGTGTTTCGAGTTTCCGGATGCGCAGATCGATTGTCTGCAGTTTCAAAAGAGCTTCCGCCCACCTTGCCGCCATCGGCTGCCTCCTGTTCCTGTTCGTATCGGTTTTCTGTTAAAATAATGTCTGCTGATCGCCGCCGCGCAGCGGGGAGAGTCCGAGCTTTTCCCACGCTTTCGGCGTCGCGACGCGCCCTTTCGGCGTGCGCACGAGGAATCCGCGCTGGATGAGGAACGGTTCATACACCTCCTCGATCGAATCCTCCTCCTCGCCGACCGAGACCGCGATGTTCTTGAGTCCGACCGGTCCGCCGCGGAAATTCCCGATGATCGTCTCGAGAATCCGGATGTCCATCTCGTCCAATCCGTCGTTGTCGATCTGCAACAGTCCGAGCGCGTCCGCCGCGACCTTGCCGGTGATGACCGAGTCGGCCCGGATCTGCGCGTAGTCACGGGCGCGGCGCAGCAGATTGTTCGCAATGCGCGGAGTGCCGCGGCAGCGTCCGGCGATTTCGCGCGCGCCCTCCTCGTCGATTTCGATTCCGAGGATTCCGGCGGAGCGCTTCAGAATTTTCGTCAAACTGTCGGTGTCGTAATAGTCGAGCCGGATATTCAGTCCGAAACGCGAACGCAGCGGCGAGGAGATCATCCCCTGCCGGGTCGTCGCACCGACCAGCGTGAAGTGAGGCACCGAGAGCCGCACCGATCGCGCCCCCGCCCCCTGTTCAAGCATGATGTCGATGAAGAAATCCTCCATCGCGCTGTAAAGATACTCCTCGACCGTGGTGTTCAGCCGGTGGATCTCGTCGATGAAAAGGATGTCTCCGGGTTCGAGCGCGGTCAGGAGTCCGGCGAGGTCGCCGGGTTTCTCGATCGCCGGTCCGCTCGAACTCTTGAGGTTCGTGCCGCGTTCATTCGCGATGATGTAGGCCAGCGTGGTTTTGCCGAGTCCCGGCGGCCCGCAGAGCAGAATGTGGTCGAGCGCCTCACCGCGCGCTTTCGCGGCCGCGACGAAGAGTTCAAGCTGATCTTTGACTTTCTCCTGCCCGGGGAAGTCCGCGAATTTCGGGGGGCGCAGCGTGACCTCTTTTGCCGGGTCGCGTCTGTTCAGAGTCGATGTGATGAACCGTTCCGTCATAATCTTATAAATTTGTATCGCCGTCTGACTTGTTTTCCGGCGGAAGAGGTGTTAAATTTAATACCGTATCGTCATATAGAAAAAATAGCGCAACAACAGGAAAATTTCCAGTTCCTCTAAACGAAAAAGAAAGGAATTCCAGCAGATGTACGATCTTGAAAAGGCGCTTCTCGCCGCAAATACCGTCCGGATGCTTTCGGCGGAGGCGATCCAGAAAGCGAAGTCGGGGCATCCCGGTATGCCGCTCGGCTGTGCGGATTTCGCGATGACGCTCTGGTATAAGTACATGCGTCACAACCCGAAGAATCCGGCGTGGATCGGACGCGACCGTTTCGTGCTCTCGGCCGGGCACGGGTCGATGCTGGAGTATTCGCTGCTGCACCTTTTCGGTTACGGGCTTTCGATGGAGGAGTTGAAGAATTTCCGGCAGTGGGGAAGTCTCACGCCGGGACACCCCGAATTCGGTCACACCGCCGGAGTCGACATCACGACCGGGCCGCTCGGCACCGGGTTCGCCTCGGCGGTCGGCATGGCGATCGCAAAACGCTATTTCGCGGCGAAAACCGGACTCGACCGCGCCGGCCTGGCCGACAATAAGATCTACGTCATCGCGGGCGACGGCTGCATGATGGAGGGCGTTTCAAGCGAAGCCGCGTCGCTCGCCGGCCACCTCAAGCTCGATGAACTCGTCGTCTTTTACGATTCCAACCGCATCACGATCGAGGGGCAGACCGATCTGGCGTTCTCCGAGAACGTCGCGGCGCGGTTCGCGGCATACAACTGGCGCGTGATCACGCTCGAGAACGCGAACGACCTCGCGCTCTGCGATGCGGCTCTCGGTGAGGCGCAGAATTCCGACGGTCGCCCGACTCTCATCATCGGATACACGCAGATCGGTTTCGGCGCGCCGAACAAGCAGGGGAAATCCAGCGCTCACGGCGAACCGCTCGGCGTCGACGAGGTCGAGGCCCTCCGGCGCAATCTCGGTATGCCCGAGGGGGAATTCACGGTCCTGCCGGAGGTGACGGAGTTTCTCGGCCGGCGGATCGAGGAACTCGTCGCCGAGGCCGCGGAGTGGGATCAGAAATTCCAGGCGTTTCTCGAGGCCGATCCCGGGCGCGCGAAGCTCATTGATGCGTATTTGAATTGCTCCGTCCCGGCGGACATCAAAGAGCAGCTCATGGCGGTTGCTCCGGTCGACAAGCCGGTCGCGACCCGCGCCTCGTCGGGCGTCGTGCTTCAGAAAGCGGCGGAGCTCGTTCCGGCGCTCTTCGGCGGTGCGGCCGACCTCGCGCCCTCGACCAAGACGAACATCAAGGACGGCGGCGACTTTTCTGCCGAAAATCCGGCCGGGCGCAATCTCCATTTCGGCGTTCGCGAGTTTGCGATGGGGTGTGCCGGGAACGGCATGGCGCTCTACGGAACGGCGATTCCGTACACTTCCACTTTCTTCGTGTTCAGCGACTTCATGAAACCGGCGATCCGGTTGGCCGCGCTTATGAAACTGCATGAGATCTACGTCTTTACGCACGACAGCTTCTACGTCGGCGAGGACGGGCCCACGCATGAGCCGATCGAGCAGATCGCGATGCTGCGGACGATCCCCGGCCTGACCGTCATCCGCCCGGCCGAGGCGCATGAGGTCGCGCAGGCGTGGGCGGCGGCACTCGAGGCCGACGGCCCGGTCGCGCTGCTGCTGACCCGCCAGGATCTCCGTCCCTACGACGCGGAGATGGCGAAGAAAGTCGACGTCTCGAAAGGCGCGTTCGTACTCGAGGATGATGAGGATTTCGACATCATCCTTGTGGCGACCGGTTCCGAAGTCAACCTCGCGCTCGACTCCGCGAAGCTCCTGCGCACGAAAGGGGTCGGTGTCCGCGTGGTTTCGATGCCGAGCCAGGAGCTCTTCCTGAAGCAGGACATCGATTATCAGGAGGAGGTGCTCCCCTCCTGGTGCATGTGCTGTGTCTCGATCGAAGCGGGTACGACGTTCGGCTGGGAGCGGTTCATCGGACGCGACGGCCTCGCGATCGGGCTCGATCACTTCGGCGCCTCCGCCCCGTACAAGGTGCTGGCCGAAAAATTCGGCTTTACGCCGGAAGGAGTCCTCGACCGGATCGGCGAACATTTCGTCTGCGCCGAAGAGGATGATGATGAGTGCGGCTGCGGTTGCGGCTGCGGCGACGATTGCGGCTGCGGTGACGACGACTGCCACTGCGGCAAATGATCGTCATACGCACTCCGGGTAATCGGATATCAGCAGAAGAGAGCGTCCGGCGTCGGGCCGGGCTCTCTTTTTTTGCGGCGGGTCACCGGGCGGCGGGTTGAGTCCCGGTGGCACGGCGGTAGAAGATCAGCACGCCGCCGGGATCGTCGATGACGCCGTACTCCTCCTCCGGAAGAAGTGAGTTCAGCACCGGCGGGAGCTCGTAGAATGTCTCTTTCCGGCCGCTGTAGTTGTTCCGGTCCAGCACGAAAAAGTCGGCGCGGAACACCGGCGGAGTTCCGAAGCCGATCACCGGAAAGTCGAAAACCCGTGCTTTCGGCAGAAACCAGACCCCGGGCTCGTTCTGGCAGACCACCGTGCTCTCCGGCGTGAGCGGAAGCTGTTCAAAGAGTGCCCGCGCTCCGTCCGCATGCAGCAGCCGGTTCAGCATCTCCTCCCAGTAGATCGGTCTGAGCGGCAGCGAGAGAACGCCCCCCTGGTAAGGCGGCAGTTTGTCCACGGTGTACTGGACGTAACGGGAGAGCGGCAGATCGCAGCAGACAACGTGGCATCCGAGCATCAGAACCACGGCTGCCGCGAGTGCCGGCTGTTTGAGCCGACGCAGCTGCCTGCGTTTCCGGCTCATGGCGCGGAGGCTGCGCATTCCGTACAGCGCGACGACCGGCGTGACCGCCAGCAGCGCGGAACTGTAATGACTCATCAGCAGCTGCTGGTGCGGTTGCGCCGAGACAAGCTGAATGCCGATCACCGGCAGCCACAGCAGCACGAACATCTTCCAGTTCCCGAGCGGCAGCAGGGCGAATGGGACCAGGACGCTCAGTACGACCCCCGGTACGCTCTCGTAGAGAAGCCGCCCGGTCATCGCACCGGCGTTGTGGAGCGTCTGAGAGAACGTCGGAGCGAAAAGCTCATAGCGTCCGTAATGGAAGTAGTTGACGTTCAGTATGTAAGGATAATAGATCTTCAGTACGAAAAATGTCCAGAAAAGTGCCGCGGCGATCGCCCCCGCTCCCCAGAGGCGTCTGCCGCGCTGCGTGAGCAGCCACAACCCGGTTGCTCCGACGGGGATCACGAAGTCCTCTTTCACGAGCGGCGAGAGCGCGAGAAGCAGGAAAAACGGCAGCATGCGTTTCCGGCCCAGAAAGTAGAACGCCCCGAAGAAGAAGAGCGGGAAAAGCGACTCCGCATGGAAGTCGAAGAGCACCATCCGCGAATAGTAGGGGTTGAAGAGATACATCGCCGTGAGCAGAAGCGGGAAACCCCCTTTCCGGAATCGGAGCTTTGCCGTCGCATGGAGCAGCGGCGCGGCGAAAGCGAGTGCCGCCGCCTGAATCAGCACGAGCCACATCTGCGTGTCATAGAGCCGATAGAGCGGAGCGAAGAGCAGGGAGATCGGGGAAAAATGGTCAAATGCCCCCCGGTAATCCTGCATGAGCCCGCGGCCGTTCGCCGCATTGCGCAGCATCGAGTCGTAGATGCCGAAGTCCCAGTTCCCCATCTGCATCGCCTCGAGCTTGTAGCAGCCGAGGGCGGCGTAGACGAGAAAGAACAGAAGCGTCATGAGCCAGAGCAGACGCGTCTCGAGCTTCTCCGGAAAGGAGAACCGGAGACGCCCCGCACCCGCCGCCGCCACGCCGGCCGCCGCGAAGAGAATGACAAGAAACACATAATAGTTCATACGGGTAATTTACTGCCCGAAACTGTTTTTTCCAGTTGCAAATCCGGAATACTCCCGCTATTTTATAAAAAGTATGAGGTTCGATTGGAAAAAGTTCGATTATTTTCTCCTGTTCGCCGCCGCCGCGACACTGCTGGCGCTGTTGTTTCCGGGAGATACGGTCTGGTTGCGGGACGAGGCGGAGTTGATGGCTCTGGCGCTCGATGCGAACGAGGCCGGCCGCCCCGCGCTGGAGGGGCTCGCCGATCCGTCCGGCATTCCCCGCGGGATTCCGATCGTCTGGCTGAACCAGATTCTGCTGCTGGTGACCTCGAATCCCGTGGTGATTGTCGCGATCAAGGGGGTTGTTCTGCTCGGGCTCTGCTGGGGTGCGATTCTGCGGCTCGCGCACTGTCTGCATCTTCCGGCGGGACCGGGGGCGGCGCTCTGGCTCTGTTCGCCTTTCATCTGGTTTTATCTGCGCATGCCGTGGGACAACATCTGGCTGCTGCCGTTGTCGCTCTGGTTCGCGGTCTGCGCGGCGCACTTTCTGCGCGACGGGCGGATGTGGCCCGTCGCGGGCGCAGGAGCGTTGTTCGTGCTGATGTTTTACCTGCAGCCGGTTTCGGTGGTGGTTCCGCTCGGATTCGCGGCGGGGGGAGGGGTCTTCCGGCCGGAGCTGTTCCGACGGGAGTACCGGAAATTCTGTGCCGTCGGCGCGGGAGTTCTGGTGCTGCTCGCACCCTTGCTGTATCAGGGCGTGCGGGGAGGAGCGTTCGGCGCGGGGGCGGCCCGGGTCCCGTTGTTTTCCGCGCTGGGGGGCGTCGCCCGGTGCTGGCAGAATCTGACCGCATTCGGATTTACCGACCGCTTCACGCCGGAAATCGGGCTCGGAATTCCGGGACTGCTGGTCATGTTTTCGATCCCGGTGATCGTTTTCTTCCTGATTCTCGGCGTGATTGCGGTGATCCGGAGATGGCGCCGGCATGAGCTGAACACGTTCGACCGGCTCTGTGTCTGCGGCGGGATCACGATCGTCCTCTTCGCGGCGGGTCTGCTGATTCTCCGGGTGGAGCCGCAGGCGCATTACAATTCGGTCGTGGCGTTCGCCTGGCTGCTGCTGGCGTGGCGCGGATTTACGGTGTTGCGCGGCGACTACCGGAAAACGGCGGCGATTCTGCTCGGCGCGGCACTGATGACGGAACTCCTGTTTCTGGCGGATTTCACCCGGCTGGTTCATCGCTATTCGGGGGGGAGTTCGGCGTATTTCGGTACGACGCTCGCGCGGCAGTGGCGGGTTGTCCGGAGCCTGACTGCGGCGCACCTGGCCAATCCGGCGCTCGCGGTCGAGATCGAAATCGACCGTTTCCGGGAAGATCCCCTGCCGCTTCAGGTGCTGATCCGTCTGGCGGCCCGCTGCGGAGACCTTCCGGATGTGGGCGGCGCGCCGCGCCGTGCGAAACTGTTACCGGCCCGCAGCGGCTGCGGAATCGACCTCATCCTCGTGGAGTAGACGGTAGAGCAGCAGCAGCGCGCTCCCGCAGCTGCGTTCCCGCACGGAGTGGCGGTCACCGGTGAAGTGGAACTCCTGTACGATCCGTTTTTCCCCGGCCCTGACGCCGATGTAGACGAGTCCGACCGGTTTTTTCGTGTCGTCGCTCGCGGGACCGGCGATTCCGGTGACGGCGACGGCGCACTCCGCACCGAATTTTTCCGCAGCGCCGTCGACCATCGCGGTGGCGCATTCGGCGCTGACTGCTCCGAACGAGCTGAAGATCTCCTGCGGAACCCCGAGCAACTGGTGCTTGAGCTCATTGCTGTACACCACCGCGCCGCCGCGATAACTCTTCGACGAGCCGGGAATCGCGGTCAGTTCCGCGGAGATCATGCCGCCTGTGCAGGATTCTGCCGTCACCAGATGCCATTTCCGCCGTTCCAGTTCGGCGAGGATCGAACCGGGCAGCGCGAGTTCGCCGCAGGGGAGGGGCGTCGGTCCGGCGAACGCTCGCGCGAGTTCTGCCGCTTCGTGCACACGATCCGGATCCGACCCCGAAACGAAGACCCGTGTCCCCGCCGGAGTCGCACAGTATGCGAGTTCGACCGGGAAAGACGAGAGCGCACTTTCGAGGCGCACCTGAAGCTGAAACTCCGGCTCCCCCGCCGCCAGGAAACCGACCGTGAACTCATGTTCCCGGCATTCCGGTCCGGCGGCGAGGTCCTCCAGCAGCGCGGCACGGACCATCGGCTCGAATTCTCGCGGCGGCCCCGGCAGCAGATAGATGCGGCGCGCACGTCCTCCGTAAATCGTGTCGATCCGGTAGCCGGTGGCGGAGCCGTTCGGATTCGGCAGCAGAGTCGCCCCCTCCGGGGCGCGCGCCTGCCGCAGCACCGGTTTCGGCACGCGCCCCCGGTGGCGGAGCCCCCAGAAGTTCGTGACCTTTTCGACCAGTTCCGGGTGCGGCGCAAGTTCCAGCCCGAAGAAACGGGCCGTCGCATCGAGCGTGATGTCGTCCCGGGTAGGCCCGAGTCCGCCGCTCACGATCAGTGTGTCGGCACAGTCGAGCGCTTCGGAATAGGCGGCGTACAGATCCCGTTCGTGGTCTCCGGCCGTCAGCGCGAGACGGATTGCCAGCCCGATCGAGTTGAGTTCCCGGCCGAGAAAAGCGAGATTGGTGTTGAGAGTCGTCCCTTTCAGGAGTTCAGTTCCGGTGGAAATAACGGCGATGCTCATAAATGACCTTTCAGAATACCGGCGAGAGAGCGCCCCATACGGCGCAGATTTTCCGGCGTTTGTTCCAATGCCTGTGCGAGTGTCCCCGGCCCGGAGGCGATGGAGAAGCAGCCCGCGAAACATACGGCTCGAAAATCCGGTTCGATCGAACCGGAACAGAGGATCGTGCGGACGTTCCGTTCCGCCGCCCGCGCGGCGACGACGGCACAGAGTTTTCCGTCGAGACTCTGGAAATCGGTGCGCCCCTCACCGGTCACGACCCAGTCGGCACCGGCAAGATGGCGGTCGAATTGTGCGAGATCAAGCAGCAGCCCCGCCCCCGACTCCATGCGCCCGCCGAGGTGCCGCAGCAGAAAACCGACTCCGCCGGCCGCCCCGTCTCCGGGCGTTTCCCCCGGGTCGTTCCAGAGTTCCGCCCAGTGTTCGAGTCCGCGTTCGAGCTGCTCGACTTCAGCGGAATCCGCCCCTTTCTGCGGGGCGAATACGCGCGCGGCTCCGCGCGGCCCGGTCAGCGGATTGGTCACATCCGAGGCGATGCGGATCTTCGCCGTCGCCAGCGCGGGATGCAGCCCGGAAATGTCGATGGAGAACACATGCCCGAGAGCGCCGCCTCCCGCCCCGGCCGGGATGATTTTCCCCGTCGCGTCGCGGCAGACACCTCCGAGCGCCTGAAACAGCCCGATCCCTCCATCGACGGTCGCACTTCCCCCGATGCCGATGACGAAGTCGCGCACTCCCGCGTCGAGCAGAGCCCGGAGCTCTTCACCGACACCGGCAGTCGTGGTTCGCAGCGGATTGCGTTCGGATTCGGACAGCCGTTCGAGTCCGGCCGCTTCCGCGAGTTCGACGACGGCACAGCCGGAAGGCAGCAGCGCATGGCGGGCTGTCACCGGCTGCCCGAGCGGGCCGCTGACGGTCTGTTCTTCAAGCCGCCCCGCTGCGGCGCGGGCGGCGGCTTCGACCGTGCCCTCACCGCCATCGGCCAGCGGAAGTTCGATGATGGTGTCTCCCGGTGAAATTTCCCGGATTCCCGCGGCGAGGCAGGCCGCGACCTGCGGCGACCGGAGACAGTTTTTATAGGAGTCCGGGGCGATGATCCATTTCACGGGCCGTTCCCTCCGGAGCTGCCGCCGGCCGCGGGCATGTAAACCTGGTTCGCCGGGCTGGTGTAGAGCAGCGTGTCGTTGATACGGATCCCAAACCACTCGTGAAATGCGTTCCGCATCGCGCCCGAGACATTCTCCTGGTAACCCGAATCGAAGTTGCTGACCGGATCTATGGCGGAGCTTCCGGTTCCCTGGACCAGAACGGCCGCGTCATAGGCATTCGTCTGCGTTCCCGTGAAATCCGAGTTCAGGCTCGAATCGAACGAGCGCGGGCTCATCCATCGATAGGAGTAAACCGCATTTTCCGAACTCCAGGTCGAACTCCAGGTCGCGGACTGCACCTCATCGACGGATGAGCCCGGCCGGGAACGGATCGTGTAATCATGTGCGGAGAACGGCGTGATGAGATCCGAATCTTCTCCCAGGTCGGTTCTGGTGTAGTACCAGCCGGAGAGTTCCGTCACGGCAGAGCGCGGTTCGACGCCGGAACGGGCTCCGCGCTCCGCTCCGACTTTCGCCGAGAGCAGGGTGCGGTTGTCCGCCAGGGCGAGCCCGGCCACGAAAATCACGCCGAGCATCATGGCGATGAGCCCGACCAGCATGGCGGTCAGTTCGAGCATCGCCTGTCCGGATTCCATTCTGCGCTGCAGCCGTTGCTTTTTCATCGTTCAGATCCTCGGTGGTCCGGGCTGGGTGTCCGGTTTGTTTTGAACGCCCTCGAATCCGGGTCCTCCCGGGCCGCCGGGATATCCTCCCGTGCTGTACAGAACAGTCGGATCCTGTTCATCGTTCGTGACGATATGTCCGGTGGAGTCGACCACGATATACTCCCGGCTGTCGGGCGAGCGGAAAAAGCGGTTCGCGATTCCGCCGTTCAGATAATCGGTCACCTCCCTGACCCCCCGTTCCGCCGAGGTGAACACCGTGAAAATCTGCGGCTCCTGCAGCCAGCCCGCCCCGTCGGCGTTGCTCTGCGAATAGACGAAGCTCCGGTTGTCGAAGAGCTGATCCGCCCGACTCCGGTAAGACCGGTCGAACGAATCCGCGTCCCATGACGGATTCCAGCCGTAATACCGGAACCCCGGACCGTCGGTCAGATATTGCAATGCCCGCAGGTAGGTCTCGCTGCCGAGCGGCGGCGAGTCGGTGTAGTCGAAGAGCGATCCCTGCCGGGAGAGCCAGTTCAGAAAACGGTCCAGCACCGAATTCGCAGTCCGCAGCACCCCGAAGCCGTAGGGCAGCGGCATGTAGGTCGGCAGGAGCGTCGTATTGTCGAATACCGGCAGAATCACCGGCACGGCGATCGGCGGCTGTGCCCCCTCGAGCTCTCCCAGTACTTTCGCGATGGCGCCGGGGCGGTAGTCGGTGGTGTTCTCCCCGGAGGCGGTCGAAATCCGCCGCGTACCGATCCGGCGGCGGAAAAGGTTGTTTCCGTCGTCATCGCTTTTCCGGTCGAGATGGACGAATCGTTGGTCGAACGCCATCTGCCGAACTCCGTTGCCGCCGGAAGAGTCGTAGTCGTACCGGGAAACCATGTCGAGCACCACCGATCCCTCCGCATAGGCCGCCGGTCCCTCGTAGATATATTGCTGTTTGACCGGCTTGCGCAGCACGCCCGCCTCATACCACCAGCTGTAGTGGTCGTCGTCGTAACTGCTGTAGTTCTTCCGGTAGTAATCCGGATACCAGAAGTTGTCGAAGAGGCAGAAGCGCAGGGACGGCAATTCGTCGGGGCGATAGACGGTCTGATTCGGGAGCAGATTCTGGATCAGATTGCTGACGGTGTAATCGTACTGCCCGGTGCTGTACTGCACTCCGAGCGTGAAAATTTCGCTTTCATTCGGAAAATCCGACATGGCGTAATCGATGTTCCACCATTTTCCCTCGTAATCCGCGTCGGTTCTGTCTTTGACGAAAGGGTAGATTTCGCCGAGCCAGCTGCTCTGCGTCGGCGGGTCGCCCGCCTGGATTTCAGCACGATGCAGGAGAATTTCCGCATAGAGATCCTCTTTCGCGAGCCCCGCCGGTTCCACGATCGGATTGCCCGCGACGCGCGCGTTCGGGAACACCGCCACCATCTGATCGACGATGCTCTGCACCATGTTGCGGTAGGGATCGCGCCACTTGAAGTTGTTGACCGTTTCGACGTCGAGATAGCGCCGGTTTTCATCGAGCAGATCGACATAATCCTGCAGCGGCTTGTTCCGGGGATTGTACTGGTCGAGACTCACTCCTCCCGGATTGAGTCCGTTCTGCTTGGCCGCCTGCTGCGCCGCCGCAAAGCCGACCAGCGGCCCGAGAAACGAGATGCGGGTCTGCATTTCCGTCAGAATTGCGATCCGGGACGCGAGCTCCTGCTGCCGCTGCTCGTCCTTGTCGAGTTCGGGATCCGGGGCGAATGCCGGCCAGTTTTCGTCTGCCTCGAGCATGGTTTCGCACGCCTTGATGAGGTTGATCTCCCCGATGAGGTTCAGCGACTCTTTCTGCCACTCGGCGCCGGCGAGGGCGGCGGCCTGATGGGCGGTTTCGACCTTGTATTTGGCGCGGATCACGTTGTGCACGTCGAAGATCAGCAGTATGCCGAGCAGCAGGATCAGCATCATGATGATCCCTGTGAGCAGAACCTGCCCCGACTCCCCGCCGCTGCGACTGCCGTGTTTTTCTCCCGGCCTCATCGTCCGTTACTCCATGTACAGCAGCGAATAGTTGTAGGTCTGGACGCTGCTGGAGGGCTCCGGATTGTTCGAGATTCCGAGCAGTGCCGCGAATCCCGGCCCGAGCAGCGGCGAATTCAGCAGCCGGATCGTGCCGCTGGCGATGGTTCCGGTCCCCGCGGTGAGGTAGAGCTCCGGATCGTTCTTCTTCTGCGGATACCAGTACTCGTAATAAACGCCGCTGGCGTCGCCCGAGGTCATGTAACTTGCGGCGGCGTCTTTCTCGGAGAGGTTGCTGCTGCCGCGCCGTTTGCCCGAGATGCTGATCGCCGCCACCCGGGCCGCGCGCAGACAGAAGTTCGGGCGATAGCCGAGCGCCGCGGATTTCGCGGTGTAGAATGCGGCATATTCGCAGAACTGCTTCTGGATGCACCAGTAAAAGATCTGCAACATGCCGAAGAAGAGCAGACACAGGATCAGCAGCGCGGCGATCGATTCAAAAATCGCCGCGCCTCGTTCACCGGAGCGGTGGCTTCTTTTACCGGTCATGAGACCTCCTCTCCCGTTTCGCGGAGCAGCGCGGTTACTCCCCCCAGTTCTGCCCGGTCTGGGCGTGGCGGCGGAGCACGTCGCGTTTGATTTTTCCGGAGAATGTCTTCGGCATGTTCGTGACGAATTCGATCTCGCGCGGGTATTTGTAAGGCGCGGTTTCGCGTTTCACGAACTGCTGGAGTTCGCGCACGAGGCTCTCGGTCGCCTCAAAGTCAGGCCGGAGCACGATATACGCCTTGACTTTCGCGCCGCGCAGCGGATCCGGCGCCCCGACGACGGCGACTTCGAGAACCGTCGGATGTTTCGCAAGCACGTCTTCCACCTCCGAGGGGCTGATCCGGTAGCCGGAACTCTTGATGATGTCGTCGCTGCGGCCGATAAACCAGAAGTAGCCGTCTTCGTCGCAGTAGGCGCGGTCACCGGTGTAGTAGTAGTCGCCGATGAAAGAGGAGGCGTTCTCCTCCGGATTGTCGAGATACTCCATGAGCAGTCCGACCGGACGATGCGGTTCGAGGCAGAGCGCAATGCGTCCGTCCTCGCCTTTTTTGACGGGGTTGCCGTCGTCGTCATGCAGTTCGATATCCCAGCCGGGGGCGGGCACGCCCATCGAACCGGGTTTGACTTTCATGCCGAGAAACGTGCCGATCATGCAGACGGTTTCGGTCTGGCCGTAGGCTTCGCGGATCGTGAGTCCGGTGCTCTCTTTCCAGAGCCGGATGGTTTCGGTCTGCATGGGTTCGCCCGCGGTCGTGCAGTGCTTGAGTTCCGAGAAGTCAAACCGCGACAGATCCGAGAGCGTCAGCATGCGGTAGACCGTCGGAGGCGCGCAGAAACTCGTGATTTCATACTTCTCGATGAGCGGGAGGAGTTCGTCCGCGTGGAATTTCCCCCGGATGTCGTAGATGAAAATGCAGCAGCCGGTGATCCACTGCCCGAAATAATTCCCCCAGAGATTCTTTCCCCAGCCGGTGTCGGAGACGGTCATGTGCAGATCGTTCGCAGTGAGTCCATGCCAGAGCTCGGCCGTGACGCGGTGTCCGAGCGCATAGGCGTGGTTGTGGAGCACCATTTTCGGATATTTGCTCGTGCCGCTCGTGAAGATGAGCAGCATCGGCATGTCGGATTTCGTGCGGATCTTGATCGGGCTTTTGACTTCGCGTTGAGAGAGTTTCGCGTTCGGGCCGGCGATTTCGGCGCGGTAGCTGATCCAGTTCGGCCGTTCGCCGTCGACGAGCAGCCGCGAAGCGAGCGCGGGGCATTCATCGTAGATCTCGTCGAATTTGTAGGCGTTTTCGGTATCGGTGATGACCATTTTGAATTTGCCGAATTTGACCCGGAACTCGAGGTCGTGCGGCGTCAGAAGCGTCGGCGAGGGGCACTGGATCGCACCGAGTTTGATGAGCGCCAGAGAGAAGATCCACCACTCCGGCAGCCGTGGAAGCATGATCATGACGCGGTCGCCGCGCGTGATTCCGTGTTTCAACAGCAGATTCGCCGCCTGGTTCGAGAGGCGGGAGAGGTCGTGGAACGTGAACCGTTTTTCGTCGCCTTTCTGGTTGCGCCAGATCATCGCGAGTTTGTTGCGGTCTTTCTCCGCCCAGCGGTCGATGACATCGTAGCCGAAGTTGAAATATTCGGGGGCCTCTACCGGAAACGACTCCGGGAATGGCGGAATGACAACCGGCGTTTCACTCTTCTTATTCATGTTTTTGTATTCAAATTAAGTTGATGCGGATCTGCTCCGCTTTTTCAAATGATTCTGAAAATACTATACACCGGCAATATGAAAACGCAACCTTTTCCCGTTTTTTTCAAATCGGTTTTCCAGAAAAAAAAGGAGGTTTCTGTTGAAAAAAAGGGGTTGCTGCTGTATTGTAAATGGATTTTTCACCGGAACCGAATTTCAGGAGGATTGGATTTATGGAAAAGATTCGTGTGATGATTGTCGGATACGGCAATGTCGGCCGCGGCGTGAAGCTCGCGCTCGGCCGCAATCCCGATATGGAGCTCGTCGGCGTCGTCAGCCGCTCGCCGGAGCGCGTGAAGAAAGAGCTGCCGGACGTCCCGGTCATGGCGATCACGGATGTGGAGGGGTGGCAGAAAGCGTTCCGCCCCGACGTGGCGATTCTCTGCGGCGGCTCGAAGAACGATCTGCCGGTGCAGGGGCCGGAGTTCGCGAAGTATGTGAACACTGTCGACAGCTTCGACAACCACAGCCGGATTCCGGAGTATTTCGCCGCGGTCGACGCGGCGGCGAAAGCGGCGGGCCATGTTTCGGTCATTTCGACCGGGTGGGATCCGGGCATCTTTTCGCTTGAGCGCGTGCTCGGCGGGGCGTTCGTGCCCGGCGCGCGCGCCTACGGATTTTATGGACTCGGCGAAAAGGGCGGGCTCAGCATGGGGCACTCCGACGCGCTGCGGACGATTCCGGGCGTGAAAGATGCGCGCCAGTTCACGCATGCGATTCCCGAGGCGATCGAGCGCGTCCGGCGCGGCGAGAATCCGGCTTTCGAGCCGGGCGACATGCACACGCGCGAATGCTTCGTCGTGCTGGAGGATGGCGCGGACAAGGAGGCCGTCACGAAGACGATTCTCGAGATGCCCGGCTACTTCGCTCCGTACAAGACCACGGTGAATTTCGTGAGCCAGCAGGAGCTTGACGAGAAGTACAAGGGCTTCCCGCACGACGGGCTTGCGATCGCGGTCGGTGAAACCGGCAACGGCAATGTTGCGCGCGTCGAATACCGTTGCATCTGGGGGAGCAACCCGGAGGCGACGGCGAACGTGCTTGTCGCTCATGCGCGCGCGGCGGCGCGTCTTGCGAAAGAGAAGCGTTCCGGCGCGTTCACGATCCTCGACATTCCGGCGGCCTATTTCACGACGCTTTCGCGCGAGGAGCTGCTGAAACACTGGATGTAATTCCTGATTTTTCCGCACGGCGGCGTTCCCCTGCAATCCGGGGAACGCCGCCTTTTTTTATCTCGTTTAAGCGCAAAAGATTGTGCGTCAACCGTAAAGCCGCTCTCGAGGATTGTCTGAAAGATTTTCATCTTCAGGCCAACGGGCGTCTGGAATCGCTCAGAAACAAATGTGTGCAAAGCAGCGGATACTTCCTGATTACCGTTTGCTCACCGACTCCTGACGGAGTTCTAACCTCTTTCCCCTTTCGTTTCCGTCGCGTTGTGATATTTTATCCTCAGGAAGTCGGAAACGTATCCCATGACCTGAATCGTGTGTGCATAATGTGTACATGATTGTTGCTTTTGTGTGCATCAATTTTTTCGGGTTCTGAGCGGAGTGAACTCTTTTTTGAGCGGGAAAACGATTCTGGCACGCCGTTTGCTTAAAAAGTGACAGTGACACAACTCCAAAGCGAAAGGAGATGGTATGATAAATAGCTGACGTTTGCGGTTTCTGCTTGCGGCGTGTAACTTATGGCGATTAACTTACACGTATGGAAGCGGACAGGTTGCAGACTGAATATTTATTTGAGGCGCCTCCGAAAAGAGGATGACCCCGGAAAGGAGATTAGTCAGATCTGCAAACCAGAGCGCCACCGTAGAGAGCGATGTTAATTCGAC
>CALXOE010000012.1 GCA_944389935.1 uncultured Victivallis sp. | reverse complement strand
GCCGCTTTCTCTCCCCCGAACCCCTCTCTTGTACTGCCGGGCGTGGAGCTTTGTTGCGGGGCAGTGATTGGCTGATGTGGCGTTTGACAGGTGTCGGGTACGGGGAAAGATGTGCTCCTGCGAGCCGCTTTCTCTCCCCCGAACCCCTCTCTTGTACTGCCGGGCGTGGAGCTTTGTTGCGGGGCAGTGATTGGCTGATGGAATGTTTGATGGATGGCTGGTACGGGGAAAGATGTGCTCTTGCGAGCCGCTTTGACTGTGATGCCCATAGATGAAATCCTTTCCGCTGCAATCATTTTTTACTTTTAGTATACCACGGCGGATCGGATGAAAAACGGCGTTTTTTGCTGAAAAAACGTCAAAATTTGCTTTTTTTCCGATATGCGAGAGGCGGCATGCTGCGGAAGCGTTTGAATGTGCGCAGAAAACTGCTCATACTCGAAAAACCGGAACGGGCTGCGATGGTCGAAACCGGCTCCCGGGAGTGAAGCAGCAGGATTTCCGCTTCCCTGATCCGGCGCGCGGCGAGCAGATCCCGGAAATTCGATCCCGTCTCCTGCTCGACGACATGACTCATGCGGCTTTCGCTCAGAAAGAAATGTCTGGCGCAATCTCCGAGTGTGACGGGCTGATGAAAGTTGTGATCGATCCACGAGTGAATGGCGTCGCGTCGGGGACTTTTCAATGAGTCGTCGCTGTGTCTGGCTCCCTGCTGTTCGGTCAGGAACAGTTGCAGCCGGGCCGCGAGCTGACTGAGCCCTTCGTGCACCAGCAGCAGCTCTTCGCGTGAGGTGGCGGGACAGGTCGGTGCGATCGTCTTTTCAAGCGGCTCCCGGTAGACCGGAAGATTTGCCGGGATCTCGTCGGGACAGCGTCGTCCGCCCGCGACGAGCACCAGCGGCGGCAGAGTCGGCGTGGATGAGACCGGCATGAACCAGTCGCAGATTCCGGCATGGCAGAATTTCAGTCCGCCGCGGGGATATTCCGGCAGTCGCCTCAGAAGTTCATGCCAGCAGAATTGCGCGCAGCGGGATTCGTTCAGGGCTTTGGCACGAATGCACTCCGGCAGACGGTGCTTGTATCGGAATGTGCCGGTTTCAACCAGCAGTCTCCGGGAGGGATCGATGATTGTGACGCAGGTACCGCTCCAGTTTTCAAAACAGCGGATCGCCCGCTCGGCAGGCGTACACTTCTCCAGAGAGAATTCGTTCCCGGCATTCATAGGATTTTCCTCCTGCAATGAAAGGTTGTCATCATGGTAAAATAGATTTCATCAGCGAAAAATGCAACTATTTCAGCAGAATTCGGCGAATATTCCCGTGGAAAACAGTGTATAATATGAAAAAGCAGTCAATGGTTGATCTGTTTGTCAGGAGGGTTCTGCAGATGAAATTTTTCGTTGGTTTTCTGGTCGTGTTCATTGCGTTTTCTCTTTTTCCGGCGGCCGGAGCGGAGTCGACACCCGGGAAAGGGGAACTCCGGATTCGTGCGGGAAAGGAGTTTCAGCCGATTCGGCCCGTACGCAGAATCAAGCCGGGCAGCGCGCTTGATTTTTCCCGGTTTCTGGATGCCCCTGCCGGCAAGTATGGATTTGTGCGCGCCGTGAATGGACGGCTGGAATTTTCCGGACGACCGGGGCACGAATTCCGTTTTTACGGGTCGAATCTCTGTTTCTCCGCCAATTTCCCGGAACATGTGACGGCGGTGCAGATTGCGGAGGAATTCGCCTCGACCGGCTACAATATCGTGCGATTCCATCACTACGACAATCAGCTCGCGTCGCGGAAAGCCGGAACCGTTCTCGATCCGGAGATGCTCGACCGGATGGAGTTTCTGATGGCCGAGATGAAAAAGCGGGGAATTTACTCGACGATCGATCTTTACGTCTCGCGGCGGTTCCGTCCGGGTGAGATCGCCGCATTGCCGGCCGGCGGATCCGGCGGCAATGCCAAGGGAATGATTTTCTTCGACGATGAGGCGTTTGAAAACTGGAAACGCTTCAGTGAGGCGCTGTTGACTCATGTCAATCCCTATACGGGACTCGCCTGGAAAGATGATCCCGCTCTCATATCGATTTCTCTGGTGAATGAGGATACCATTTATCTTGCGGCCAACGCGAAATATGTCAAACCACTGGTCGCGGAACGCTTTCAGGAGTATGTCAAAAAGAATCGGATCACGCTCACGGATGAAAATCACCGCCGCATGAAACTGAAATTTCTCTCGGAAGTCTATCGGGCCCGTTACGCACAGATGCGAGAGTTTCTGCGGGAACTTGGCGTCCGCGTTCCGCTCACGGATCAGAACAGTTACGCGTCGTTGCCGCTTGCGCTGATGGGGGAGGAGTACGACCTGATCGATACGCACACCTATGCCGGTCATCCGAAATTCCTGAATGGAGGCTGGACGCCTCCGGCGCAGATCATGCCCGGGAGTATTCTCGCCGTCTGCGGCGACGAATTTCCGCGGAAAGGTGCGCAGCGTATCTTCGGCAAGCCGCTGACCGTGACGGAGTGGGATGAGCCGTCTCCGAATCTCTGTGAGGTCGAGGCATCTCCGATCATCAGCGCTTATGCCGCGATGCAGGGGTGGAGCGGACTGTGTCGTTTTGCCTATTCCCACGGTTCCCAGCCTGTGGAGCAGGATTATCCGATGAGTTTTTTCGATACGGTGCGGAATCCGCTGCGGGCTTTGTCGGAACGGATCGGGGTGCTCTTTTTTCTGCGCGGGGATGTGAAAGAGTCCGAGGTTGAGTTTCCTCTGATTCTCCGGAGAGACTACCTCGACCATCCTGGCTATCGGGAAAAGAACAACGGATACGAGAGTTCCATCCCGGAACTCTACGGAGATCTCGGGCTGCTGGGAAAAACCGGAATTCTGATCGCCGATCCGGAACAGGGAGTGGAGCCACCTCCGCGTGCCGCTGTCGTGCTTGCCGCCCGGCCGCACCGCGGTGATCCGGCAGGAACTCTCGCGGCAGACGGGGCTGAATCGGCTGCGGAAATCGCGCGTCGCTTTCCGGCGCAGTTCGATCCGGCGCGCGGCCGATTCGGGAGTCTGACTGGAGAGATCATGCTGGACAGCCATGCGCGGACATTCCTGGTTCGGACTCGGCGCAGTGAATGTTTTGTTCTCCCCTCCGGGCACGAGTTGCGCGGTGCGTTCGCTTCGGTGGAGAACCGTCGCGGTCCGGTGACGATCCTGGTGGCCTCTCTGGATGACAGACCGCTTGAGGCGAGCGGGAGGATTCTGATTCTTCACCTGACGGGCATTCAGAATACGGATATGGTTTTTCGCGATGAAACGCGGTCGGTGCTGGAGTCGTGGGGAACGCTGCCGTTGCTGATGCATGACGGGGAGAGTGCGATCACGTTTGCGGGCGTATCTCCGTCGGCCCGGCTGAACATGCTTGACTGGAGCGGTGAAGTGATCGGTTCGATTCCGCTGGAAGCAGTTCCCGGCGGCAGTCGCTTCACGGCGTGCAGTTTTTCCGACGGCCGTGCGGTGGCGGCGTATGAGTTGATCCGCTGACGTCAGGTTCGGATCTTTGCAAATTCAGGGTCTCGGAGAATTGATTTTTCCGAGACCCGCATGTATTTTGGAAAAGCGTTGCTCATGGGCGGTTTTCGCCCGGCAGCCGAAAACACACAATCGTTCGCGATCGGTTGCCGCCGAGCGTGGCTGCAAAGAACCGGCAAAGACATCGAAGCCGCCGGAACGCAGTTGCTTCAGGTTTACGGAAAATCGATGAATCCGGATGGTTTGCCGCAGCGATCTGCTGTTTTGTTGGAAGCAGTTTGTAAGTAAACAGGAGGGGAAGATGGTTGCTTTCATATCGGTTTTGTTTGCTGTTCTCATGTTGAGCCTGTTTGGCGGGGCAGTGTCTGTGTTGGTGGACAAGCTAAAGGTAATCAAGCGGCTGAATCACGAACTCGACGGATACAAGGCACGTCAGGCGCAGGCGGATCAAATCATCTCGGAACGTGATCAGATCATTGCCGAGGCACAAAACAAGGCGACTGAAGAGGAAAATCGTCTCGCGATATTGAAAGACGAATGCAATAAAGCGGAGGCCGCCAATCAGGAATTGAACCATAAAAACGCCGCTTTGCAGGAGACCATCGAACTTGCTGACCTGAACTTTTACAAGCCACACTATAATTTTGAAAAGTCCCTCGACTATGAGCGGGCACTCAGCAACAACAGGAATGCGCAAAAAGCCTTGATAAAGGCAGGCAGGGCGGTGGTTGCGGAGACTCATGAGAAGTACAGCAAGAAAGTGTCGAATGTACTTGTCAAATTGTTGCTCCGAACGTTCAACAGTGAAAGCGACCTGTTAATTCAAAATGTTGATTACAAAAACGTTGTTGTGTACGAAAACCGACTTGACAATTCCTTTGAACAGCTCAATAAATGGACGATGCCTTTTAATGTGATGATTACAAACGATTTTCTCAAATTGAAGATCGAAGAGCTGCGGATTTATCACGAGTTTCAGGAGAAAAAACAGGCCGAGGCGGAGGAACAGCGGCAGATCAAGGCGATCATGCGGGAGGAAATCCGCGCCGAGCGTGAAATGGACAAGGCAAAGGCCGAGGCGGAAAAGGAGCAGCAGAAATATCAGTCGTTGCTTGACAAGATGATGGAAGCGGCCAGAGCGGCTCACGGCGCGGAACTGGAAAAGATGAATGCGCAGATTGCTGTTCTGCAACAGCAGCTGGATGAAGCGAAAGCGAAAGAACGTGCAATCAGTCAGGCGCAACTTACCAAAGCCGGATATGTCTACGTGATTTCAAACGTCGGCTCATTCGGGGAGAACGTATTCAAGATCGGCATGACGCGACGCCTTGAGCCGCAGGAACGGGTGGATGAACTTGGTGATGCTTCTGTTCCGTTCCAGTTCGATGTTCACGCGATGATCTATCACGAAAATGCGCCGGAGCTGGAAAGCAGACTGCATCAGGTGTTCGAGCGGAATCGAGTCAATAAAATCAATCCGCGCAAGGAATTTTTCCGGGTTTCCCTCGACGAAATCGAAACTGTCGCCCGGCAATACAAGGCCGATGTTTCATTTACTAAGATCGCGGAAGCGAAAGAATACCGACAGTCTCTGGCAATGGAAAGCGAGATGGCTAAATCAGCTTAAGTTCTGCCCGCTTGAACTTGGATGAGTGCGACGGCTTGTGCCGGAGGCGTTCACCTGGTACGTGCTCGGGATGAGTTTGTCGATCAATGATGAGATTGCCGACCCCGGTTTCGACGACCCTCCCGGGGCTCTCTTTTTTTCATATTTTTTTCAATTCCTCTTGACATGTTCCGGCATTTATGGTATAATTAAAGTGTGTCGGTAAAGAACACGGTTGAAAAATGGAACTGAATCGGGAAAACAAGGCGGAGCTGCTTTTCCATCGTCTGCGGGAACGGCTGGAGTCGATGTCGGACGGAGAGAGTTTTCCGTCAGTGCGACAGATTATGCAGGAGTATCAGGTGAGCCGTTTCACGGTGGATCCGGTTCTGCGGAAGCTGCGGGAGCAGGGGCTTCTGGAAGCGGTGGTCGGTTCCGGCATGTTCGTGCGGCACCCGGTCGCCGAAAAACGACCCGGAATGCTGATTCTGGAGCCGGACTGGGAGAGCCCGTCGATCCGTGATATGAGTTCTCTTCTCGCCGCGCAGGCGCGAAAACACAATTTCGAGCCGGAAATCCGGGCACTTGATCATCGTGAGGATTTCTGCCGGATGCTGCCGGAACTCCCGGGCGGAGTAATTGTTGCGAACTCTCTCGCCCGCAATTTGTTGACGGCCGATCAGGTGCGTGCTCTCGTGAATGCGCCGACGCCGTGCATTCTCTGCCTGAATGCGGCGCGAGTGGACCGCGTACGGTTTGTAAACGGCAACAACTTTGCTGCCGGCATGATGGCGGCAAACTATTTTTTCCGATGCGGATATCGCCGAATGGGTTTTCTGCGCACGGAGCCGCACGGTATTTCGTCGGACGATCTGATTGAGGGGTTTCAGCTCGCTGCGGGAACGTTCGGATGTTCTGTGGGGATTTTCGATTGCGGAACCAGATCCGGTGAGGATTCGAGCGAACGCACCCGGGACTATCTGGCGCGACATCTGGATCGGATTTGCGGGTGTGATGCGTTGCTTGTCGGCAGTAATCTGCCTGCGATAGCGGCGATGGGTTATCTGGAAGCGCGTGGCGTTTCGATTCCGGAAGAGCTTGGTATTCTGGCTCTCGGAGATTCAAAAATTTCGCATACGGAGCAACTTTCCGTGGTTGCTGCGGCGCGTTCGGAGATCGCCGCAGAGGTGGTGGCGATGGCTTCAGATATTCTCAACCGCAGATTCGACCGCAAATTCCAGATCGAGATTTCTCCACGCATTATTGAACGAGGCAGTACCCAATCAACAGAGGCCCGCAGCGTGCAGGCCGCCTATGAACAGGAGGTTGTTAAATGAAGCGTTCCAGATTCACATTGATTGAGCTTCTTGTAGTGATTGCGATTATTGCAATCCTCGCCTCGATGCTGCTGCCTGCATTAAACCGAGCCCGGGCTTCGGCGCGGCAGACAACCTGTACGAACAATCTCAAACAGGTAGGAGTTGCTTTGAATCTGTATGGTTCCGACAATAAATATTATCCTGCGGCACGCCCGGTGGATGCGCTCGGTTATGGACGCAATTTTCACTGGTGGTATTTCCGGGTGCTCCCTTATTTGTCGAAAGATACGAGCATAACAAATATTACATGGGATCAGGCGGCGAGATTGCGGAATTTCGGCGCTTTACGCTGTCCGGAAATCAAGACGATCAACTCGGATACCTGCAGCTATTCCATGAATCAGTTCAGCCATTCGATTTCTCTGCTCGGCATGAGTCCGTTCTGGGCCGCTTCCCCGGGGAACGGGCCGGTGAAGGGATTGAACGTCTCCTACTGCATCAAGCCGGAGACGGTTTCCCGGGGCACTTCTTCCCGGGCTCCGGTGGCGAATTCGCGTATTCTTTGGGTTTCCGAGCTCGGGCTGGATCCGTCCGGGATCGAAAACTTGAAACAGCAGCCCTACATCAGTGATTTTGAGGATCGAAGCCGGATCGATAATGTTCAGGGAGGAAGCGAATACTCTTTTCGTCATCTCAACCGCAAGAATGTACTCTGGCTCGATGGACACGTTTCTCCGATTCAACTCGGCGATATCGACGGGGCGTTGAGCTTGAAAGATGGTCGGTGAATGGGGGAAGATGATGAAAAGGATGATTCTGACTCTGGTTGTTCTTTCTGCACTGATCTGTGGAGGTGAGGAGATTTCATTCAACGATCCCGCGATGTTATCCTTGAATTCCGGAGAGAAACGCGATCAGACTCTGACTCTTTCCGACTCTCCGGCGCAGAACGTTTCCAGTTTGAAACTTTCGTGGGGAGAACGCCGCCATCGGTTTGCTGAGCTCAACTGGCGGGGGAAGCAGCGTATAGAGCCGGTTCAACAGGCATGGGCGGAATTGACCGTTTTCATCCCGGAAACGGTGCGGGTCGGGCGGATCGGATTGCGCTTTTCCGATAAAACCGGCGAGATTTTTCAGTTCTACCCCACCGAAGGTGGATTGAAACGAGAAGCCTGGAGTACGCTTTCCTACCGGATTTCCGAGGCTGATGTTCATGACAGTTGGAGAGGCAATGCGGATCGAAAGGTGGATGGAACCCTGCGTTTTCGGGGAATTGCGGTTAATTTTCCGAGTGGTTCCGGAAGCGGGGAGATGTGGATCGGCAAATTGAATCTGCACCAACGGCAGGATACTTTGGTTGAATGCCGCGAACCTTTTTTGAAGTTCGACCGGTCTGAGAATTTTGTTCTGAGTGGTTCTCCTGAGGATGCCTCTCTTCGACTCGTTGATGGGGGATGGGAGTTCTTCTGCATTTCGGAGACCGCGAAAAAGTTCTCCATGACCGACCGGAAGTTTGCGTTGACGCCATATGTCCCGGCGGATCGGGTCATTCTGCAACTGGAGGCGGAACGGTGTGTCGGGCGCGGGGCGGTGACGCTGAATTATACCGACTCCACCGGCAAACGATTCCGCTCAAAATGCAATTATTCCGCCGGTCAGAAAACTCTGGAATTCAAATTCCCCGCATCAAAAGCACCGTCCGGGCGTTATTCATCTTTTACGATTGAGCCTGAACCGGGAGAGTTCCGGCTGTTTTTTTCCGGCTCGGAACGGTTTTTGCATCGCTCTGAAGCCGAGGCGATCGATTTTGATATTGAAACGGGCAATCCGCTCCATTTGCTGCTTGAGGGGGAGGAAGAAAAGCTCTCGTTCCGATTCACCAACCGCGCTGTCGTCCCGCTGGAGTTTCGCGCAGAGTTGGAACTGATCGACTATTATGGACGCAGTTTAAAGAGACTCTGGAATCTGACTGCAGCTCCGGGTGAGGGCGTAACAGTGCCATTCGATGGGAAACTTCCGGCCATGGGAATCTGGTATGTCACCTGCCGGATTTCCGAAAAGGACGGGAATGATGTTGCGATTACCAAGCGCTCATTTGCCTGGATGAAGCCGGCCGGGCCGACTCCCGGCCGTGCGGAGGGTTTTCTTTTCGGAATCTGTTCGCATCCGCAGCGCTGGAGTCTGGGGGATCAGGAATTGGAAGCTCTGGCCATGGCTTACTGCGGTGCGAAAGTTCTGCGCAATGATACTGGCTGGGGAAATATTCAGCCCTCGCCCGATCGCTGGAATTTCGAGAGCATGGATCGCAAGGTTGAACTGTTCGGACGTTACCATATTGAACTGGCTCCGATCTGGGCTTATACGCCGCGCTGGGCGGCCGCTCCAGAGGTCCGGAACCGGGAATGGAGAGCATGGTTTCGATCACTGCCGGATCTCAAAGCGTGGGAGACCTATGTCGCAACCCTTACGAAACGTTATCGCGGGAAAATACGACTCTGGGAAATCTGGAACGAACCGGATTTCAGCGGATCAACGTTCAACTCCGATGAATATGCCGAGATGATGAAAATCGCCTGGCGAGCTGCCAAAGCGGTCGACCCGGAAGTGGTCATTCAAAGCGGCGGTTTTGCAACGGTGAAAGATCATCCCTCCAGAAAAGGAAATTTCCACGAAGAGGCATTGGTGAAAGGACGCGGCTTCTTCGATATTCACGCCTATCATGAGCATGGGCGATTCCCCACTTTTCAGGCTGCCGTGGAAGAGCGCTTTCTCCCGATGCGTGAGAGAACCGGCACGACTGTTCCGTGGTATGCCAACGAGACTGCATTGAGCTCCCTCGGCGGCGAACGCGGTCAGGCATTGGCGCTCTTCAAAAAACTGATTTTCAGCTGGGCGAATGGGGCGATCGGTTATAACTGGTATGATTTACGCAACGATGGGTTTGACGCAAAGAACAACGAACACAACTACGGCATGATGACGAATGATTTTCAGCCGAAATCGGTTTACGTCGTCTACAATACACTTGCCGGAACACTTTCCGGAGCGCAATATCTGAAACGGATCGATTGCGGCACGCCGGAACTCTATGTCTACTTATTCTCGCGGAACGGCGAGTTGCTGGCCGGTATCTGGAATGAGACAGCCCGTGGTGCGGCCGTTCCGCTTTTGTTCAGGACGGATGCCGATGAGGCGGAATGTGTGGATCTGATGGGAAACCGGAGAACGGTTGCCGTTCGGGACGGCATCGTGGTTTCGGAAGCCGGGCGTGATCCGGTGATTCTTCGCTTGAAACATGCATCCCAGTGCGGCTGGACGGGCAATCTGGTTCTGCTGGAGTCAGGTGGAAGCGCTGTCCCGGGGAGTGACATGGAGTTGGCGGTGCGTGTGCACAATCCGTATGCTCAGGAGCGTGAATTCCGGTTGACTCCGATTCCCCCCACAGGCGTTAAAGTCGTTCCTGCCGAGCATATGAAACGGATTGCTCCCGGAAAAACGGCGCGTCTGGTTTACCGGCTTCCCATCCCGGAAAATTATCTGGAGACCTCGAATCTGCTGCTTGATTACGCCTTTTTGCCAGACGGAGCGGCCGGACGTATTTCGATCCCACTTGTCCCGGCCAGGCGTATTCCGTCCGGAGAAATGGCATCGGACAAACCGGATTTTCGCATGGATCGCCGGGCGCAGTCTGTTTCGCTGTTTGAAGCGGATCCCGGCAAAGTTCACCTGACCTGGCAGGGGCCTGAGGATCGCTCCGCTCTGGTATGGTTGCGCCGTGAGGGGGAAACGCTCCGGCTGCGGTTCGACGTGACCGATGACCGCCATATTCAGCCGAATCACGGTGTCGGCGTCTGGAGAGGAGATAATGTCCAGCTGGCTTTGCAGCTGCCGGATCGGGCAGGCATGTGGGAGGTCGGGCTGACCCGTCTCGACTCAGGAGAAAATGAAGTTTACATCTGGAGTGCCCCCACCGGTTTTTCTCCGGCGGAAAGTGCTGCCTCAGTGAAACTGACTACTTCACGGAGCGGAACGTTGACTCGTTATGAGGCGGAACTTCCGCTGAAAGCTTTCGGAATGACCCCGGAAATACTTGCCGCCGGGATTCGTTTCAATGCGCTTGTCAACGATGATGACGGCGAGGGACGAGAGGGGTGGATCCAGATCGCCCCGGGTATTGGTGAGGATAAGGATCCGGCGAAATATCCATTGATTCTTCTTCCATAGTGTCGGATGATGACGGAGGATTCAGGCGCTGCTGCAGGAGAGTTTCGGAATTTCCAATCGAGTTCTCGCCCGCAGAGAACAACGACCTAAAAAAGCGGGGCGTGTTCGTTTTCTGAACGCTCCCCGCCTGATCGTCCCGGCGGTTCCTCCGTCGTTTTCAGAGACGTTCAACCGCTTTGACCGAATAACGCTTACCCAGTCCGGCCGAGAGGGTCCCGTCTGCATCCACGGTCCCCCAGGCGGGAACGGCGGCATCTTCGTAATCGAAGCTCCAACCGTCGTCCGCAAAGAGGCGCGCCGGTTCCGGAGCACTTCCGTAGACGCGCAGCGTAAGCTGATATTGCATCCCGTTTTCGACGAATTCCACCGGATCGGCCAGCGGGATCACACTGTTTTCCCTGACCAGAATCGGCAGCTCGCCGAGCTCGGGTTTGAGCGTGACTTCTCCCGAATGGCGTTCTCCCGTGCGGAAATCGCACCAGACCCCCGGCGGGAGCGGCATCGTCAGTTCGCTCATCCCCGCCCGGAACGGCACAACCAGCAGCCGCTCACCCGCCAGCCAGGCGTAATCGACCTCGCGCAGACGCTTGTCCTCCGGAAAATCCATCGCAAGCGCGCGGCACGGCGGCGTCCCCTCAAAGTGATAGGCCGCAAACGCCGCGTAGAGGTACGGCAGAAACCGCATGCGCAGCTCGAGCGCCTCGCGGGTCAACGTCTCGAGACGCTCCTGCTCCTCCGGCGGGTAGAACTCGTTTTCCACATTGCGTTCGCGCACGAGCTGCCGCCACGGCGGATTCGGCATCATCCAGATGTTCAACAGCATCGCCGGCGAAAGCACCATCGCCTGCAGTCGCCGGATGTAATCCTCCGGCGACGTCGCGTGGCGGAACTCCGGCGTCCACAGCAGTCCGGAGAATCCGCAGGTCGTCACCCCGCGGATGAACTCCGCATGGTCGTAGAGGTCACTGTACAGCACAAACGGTTGCGGCGCCGCGAAAGCATGTGCACAGCGGACGAGGCCGCAGGTGCGGATTCCCGCTTCGCGGCAGGCTCGGTCGATCACCTCCATGTAGAGGCAGCCGAACATCGAGTGCATGGTTTCCCCGTCGTGTCCCGAGGGGAATTCCGAACACTCCGGAAACGACCAGGGAGTCGAGATGAAATCCGAATTGTCGCACTCGTCGAGTTTAAAACTGCTGACTCCGCGTCTGGTGAGCTGTTCCGCATGGTATTCCCCGAACGCCTTGCGTGCTTCTCCGAGCGTGAAATCCGGTACGAGCCCGTTCCACACCTTGAAGTCGCCGGAATAGGGTTTGAGTTCCCCGTGGAACGGCGCCTCCGGATGCGTGAACGCATGTTCCCAGAGGTTCACGCGGAAATGATTTTCCTGAAGTTCCTGAAGAAGTTTCTCCGGCTCCGGAAAACGCTCTTTGCTCCAGACGAAACTGCACGAGTAGGCGTGGGTGTGCCAGCCCGGTTCGAGTCCGAGAATGTCGCAGGGGATATGTTTTTCGCGCAACTCCCGGGCGAGGGCGAGCACCTGTTCTTCGTTGAAAGTGCCGCAGGCGCGGTAGTGACACCCGAGCCCCCATTCGGGCGGGAGCGCGCCGCCGCCGGAGTAAAGCACATAGCGGCGGACCGCGTCGAGCAGCGTCGGCCCGGCGAAAAGATAGAGGTCAACCCCCCGGGCAGCAGGAATGTCGATCACCATCGGCGCGGAACTTCTCGCTCCGGCGGCGTAGAGTTCCGCTTCGGTCAGACGGATCTTTCCGTCGGTCTCCTGTTTTGCCTCGGCGTTGAGGAGTTCATTGCCGCCGCAGTAGAAGCTCGCGTAGCGGGCCGTGTCGACGAGAACCCCGTATCCCGCAGTCGAAAAGTAGACGGGGCAGGGGGCGTGGCTGTCACCGGTGTCGGTCGCCGGGTCGCTGTTGACCCGCAGCGTGCGTTTTTTCCCGGTGTGGCGGAGCCGCTTCAGATTCAGCCCGAGCCCGTAGACATCCTCCGCCGGAGTGAGCGGCAGTTCGAGCCTGCAGCCGCGCGCCGCGGTGCGGAAGCGGATCGACTCCGCTCCGAACGGGAACTCCGCCGGCGGCAGCGCGGCGAGCGCCTCCGCCCTCGGCGGTTTGACATAAATCTGGCGGGAGGGAGTGTCCGTTTCCGGTGTGCCGAATGTCAGCCGGACGACTCCGGGAAAAATCTGTTCCATTTCTCGTATCCTCGGGTGGGGGTATCCTGTTCCTTTTTTCATAAAATAGCTTCAGAAAAGACGATTGCAAGCCTCCTGCCTCTTGACTTCCGGGAAAAAGCGCGGTACATTCCCCGAAAACATGGAAGTCGACACAGGAGGAGAACGACATGAAATCATTTCGCCGGGAATTGACGTTGACTCTGCCGAGCCGCCGCGCGTTTGTAAACATCACTCCGCAGGTGGAAGAGGCGCTTGCGGAATCGGGCATCCGCGAGGGGCTGCTGCTCTGCAACGCCATGCACATCACCGCGTCCGTCTTCATCAACGACGACGAATCGGGTCTGCACAGCGACTTCGAGCGCTGGCTCGAGAAACTCGCCCCGGAGAAACCCCACAGCCAGTACGCTCACAACGGCTACGAGGACAACGCCGATGCCCATATGAAGCGGCAGATCATGGGGCGTGAAGTGGTCGTCGCCGTCACCGCCGGAAAACTCGATTTCGGCCCCTGGGAACAGATCTTCTATGGAGAGTTCGACGGGAAGCGCCCGAAACGGATTCTCATCAAGATTATCGGGGAATAATCGGGCGGGAATTTGAAAAAAAAGGATTTTTGCGCTATTGTATCTCGCTCCGATTGCATGGCGGAGAGAGGACAGGAATCATCAACTACACAAAGCGTTCATTTCAGGAGAGAACCTTATATGCCGCTGGATATTCAATGGTTTATTTACGCGCTGATCACGAACGGCGCCATCACGCAGGAGGATGCGGACCGCTTCTATCAGTCGCTTGAGGGCGAGCCGGAACTGGAAGCCTACGCGCAGCTCGTGCTCGACAAACTGGTCGAGGGGCTGTCCGAGGAGGATCAGCAGTCGGTGCTCAACCAGATTCAGGCGGTCATCGACTATGCGGTGGCGCAGGCCGAGACCGGAATCGCCCCGAACATGCCGTCGTCACAGCCCGCCCGTCCCGGTTTTCCCGGCGGCGCTGCCCGGCCCGGGCGTCCCGGCGCGGGACCCGGGCGTCCCGGCGCGGCGCCCGGTCGGCCGGCGTTTCCTCCTGCTCAGCGTGCGGCGGCGTTTCCTCCGGCCCAGCGTGCGGCGGCTTTCCCGCCTCAGCAGCGTTCGAGTTACATCCCTCCGCAGCACACCTCCGCGGCTTCGGATGAGATGCCGGGCGATGGGGACGGTCCGAAAAAACGTCAGCGCAACGGAATCATGCAGGATTCCGCAACTCGTTTCGAGAGTGTCGACATCGATCTCTCGCAGATCAACTCCTACGCGGATCTGCCGAGTCTCCGGGACGTCTCTTCCATGAGCGACTCGGAGGTGATCGAGCTGGTCATCACGCTGCTGACCTGTCTGCGGGCGCTCGGCGCGTCGGATCTGCACATCTCGGCGGGGGCGCCGCCGTTCGTCCGGCGCATGCTGCAGGTCGAGCGCATCGACGACTGGGTGATCCCGGAAGAGGATGCGTGGCGGTTGAACACCCTGCTGCTCTCGCCCGAACGCAAGAAGCAGTTCGAGGAGGAGATGGACATCAACTTCGCGCTCGAAGTCGGGCAGGACCGGTTCCGTGTCTGCCTCATGATGCACAAGGACGGTTCCGCGGCGAGTTATCGACTGGTTCCGGATCATATCTGTTCACTGGAGGAACTCGGTTTTCTCGAGAACGACATCACGCACATCAAACGGCTGCTGGATTATCACAACGGGCTCGTTCTGGTCACCGGGCCGGTCGGTTCGGGCAAGACCACGACGCTCGCGGCGATGGTCGACATCATCAACGAAAAACGGACCGATCACATCATCACGGTCGAAGATCCGATTGAAATCCTGCAGCTCTCGAAAAACTGCCAGGTCACGCAGCGCGAGATCGGCAAGCACACGATCAGTTACCGGACGGCGCTCAAGGCCGCGCTCCGTGAGGACCCGGACGTGATCGTCATCGGCGAACTGCACGACCTTGAAACCATTGAAAACGCGATCACCGCCTCCGAAACGGGGCACCTTGTGATCGGCACGCTGCACACGAGCGATGCGGCCAACACGTTGAACCGCCTGCTCGACGTGTTTCCGCCGTCGCAGCAGCCGCAGATCCGGGCGATGACCGCGGGCAGTCTGCGCGGGATCATCTGCCAGCGGCTGCTCCCCGCGGAGAACGGCGGATTGACCATCGCCTACGAGATTCTCATCAACAACATGGCGGTGGCGAACATCATCAACGAGGGCAAGGCGTTCAAGCTCAAGTCGACCATGCAGATCGGCAACAAGCAGGGCATGTGCACGCTCGACCAGTGTCTGCTCGGCAAGTACAAGGCGAGGCTGATCTCCTACGAGGTCGCGAAATATTACATGCGTGACCAGGCGGAGCTGGCCCAGCTCGAACGCGAATTTGCCATCCGCCAGGCGCAGCAGCTTCAGGCGAAATGAAACGGACAGGGAGGAATTTTGAAATATGGAAACGGAACCGATCATCAATCAGTACCTGCGGCAGATGCTGGAACTCGGCGGATCTGACCTGCATCTCTCGATCGACTGTCCGCCGAAAGCGCGAGTCCACGGCGACATCATAGCGTTGTCCGATGAGATCATCACTCCGGAATATATGGAGGAGATGCTCAAGGAGATCTGCATGCCGAGGCGGTGGGAGAAGTTCATGGAGACCCATGACCTTGACTTCGCGCATGAGATTCCGGGGCTGGCCCGCTTCCGCACGAACTATCTGTACAACTATCACGGCATGGGCTGCGTCATGCGCCAGATTCCGACCAGGATCCTGACGCTCGAGGAGCTTCACATGCCGGAGGTGCTCAAGGAGATCTGTGCGCTGAAATCGGGACTCGTGCTCGTGACCGGCCCGACCGGTTCGGGCAAATCGACCACGCTTGCGGCGATGATCGACTACATCAACGAGAATTTCAGCAAGCACATCATCACGATCGAGGACCCGATCGAATTCGTGCACCAGAACAAGAACTGCACGATCGTCCATCGCGAAGTCGGTCTGCAGGCGGAGTCGTTCCCGGCGGCGCTGCGCGGCGCGATGCGGTCGGACCCGGATATCGTGCTGATCGGCGAGATGCGCGAAAACGACACCATGCGGCTCGGGCTCACCTGCGCGGCGATGGGCATGCTCGTCTTTGCGACCATGCACACGAACAATGCGCCGAAGACGATCGACCGTATGATCGATGCGTTCCCCTCGAATGAACAGGCGCAGATCCGGACGATGCTTGCGGAGTGTCTTCAGGCGATCGTTTCGCAGCTTCTCTGCCGCAAGAAGTCGGGCGGCCGGGTGGCGGTGCACGAGGTTCTGCTCTGGACCGACGGACTTCCGAACACGATCCGTGAGGGGCAGATTTCCAATATCCGCACGATCATCGATGCGGGCGTCGGCCGCGGCATGCGGGCGATGGACAACTCGATCCAGGCGGAATTCGACGCTGGCAACATCTCCGCGGAGGAGGCTTATATGAAAGCGAGCGACAAGGCCCGTTTTCTGCCGTTCCTCGAGGCGGAAGAGGCGGCCGCGAAAGCCGCTGCCGCCGCGGCACAGGCCGGAGCCGGAATGTAATTCGGAGGTGGCCGGATGAGGAAGCTGTTTCGCGGTTGCTGGTCGATCTGGCTGAAGATCGCCGGACTCCATCGTTCCGATGACGATACGGAGATGGGGACCTGGGTGAACTTCTTCTTCCCCCGGCTGCGTCTCGGTTTCTTCATCCGCATGGCGATTGTCGCGGTGTGCGCTGTGATCGTCTTTTTGTTTATTCTGATGCCGTGCCGGATCAACGGGGGCAGCATGATGCCGACCTATCCCGAGCACGGGTTTACGTTCTGTTTCAAGCCGAGATACTGGTTCAGTAAACCGAAGCTCGGGGATGTGGTGATCATCCGTTATCACGACAAGACCTATTTCCTGAAGCGGATCATCGGAGTCCCCGGCGACACGATCGAATTTCGCGACGGTGAGCTCTTCCGCAACGGGAAACCGGTCGACGAGCCTTATGTGAAGTACATTTCGGATTGGAATCTGCCGCCGCGAAAAGTCGATCCCGGCCACTATTACGTGGTTGGCGACAACCGTTCGCAGGAGATCGGCGAACACATTTTCGGCAGCGTCCGCGCAAGCCGGATCGTCGGGTCGCCGATCTGGTGACCCGGGAAATGCGGAAAGAAAGAACCGTTATCTTTCCTTGTGACGGGTGGAGAGATTTTTTTTGAGCCGGTTCCACTCGTACGCGATTTTTCCGCGGATTCTCTGACCGAAGGGGACTCGGAGCGCGGCCTGCCATGCCTGGTAGACCGCCGCCGCCTCGGGCGGTTCGGGCAGCGGTTCCCGGTCGACCGGGATGGGCGTATTCCACAGGGGGAATCCGGAGTCGACTTCGCGACAGTGCGTCCCGCTCCTGTCGCCGCCGATGTTGTCCAGCAGAGGCCGGCCGCTCTGCAGGGTGAACGCATTTGCCAGAAAAACGGAGGCCCGCCAGCGGATGGCCCAGGAATCCACTTTCCCGCGCGCCTGATCCCGGAGCATTTTGCAGTAGGGGAACCGGCTCGGGCCGTCGAACTCCCGCGTGAGTCTCCGTTCCCGCAGTTCCCGGTACAGCTCGCCGGCGTCGGACCGGAACAGTTTCCAGGAGCGTTCCCACACGGCCCATCCCCAGCAGTCCGCGCCGGGACGCAGAAAATAGTCCGGCGTCCCGGGGGGCAGGGGAATGGTGTAGCCGTGAACGGCGGCGATTCTCTCATCGGATTCAAACCGGTTCAACGCCTGATTCATGAAATCCAGAAAGACGGGCGAGGTGACCATGTCGTCCTCCAGAACGATCGCTCTGCCGAACCGGCTCACGATCTCCGATACTCCGTGGATGACCGATTCTGCCAGGCCGCGGTTGACGGGGGATTCCTCGAGTTGAACCCGGGCAAAGCCGGTGACGGTTCTGAGGTAGCTCCGGACCTCGTCGACCGCCTCGCGGTCCGCCTCGTTTTTCGGTCCGTCGGAAAAGAGATACAGTTCGGACCGATCCGCACCGGGATTGGCTTTGAGAGCCTCCACGGTTCGGCGGGTGTGCTCCGGCCGTTTGTAGGCGAATAGTACGATGGGTGCTGACTGTGACATGTTTCGATTCTTTCCGGAATGATCGCGATGATGGAATATGGTTTCTCCCCGGGTATGCGGTTCTGCCGAGGCCGCTCCGGACTCCGGGGCGGACGGCGGCCGGGATTGGCCGATGTTTTTTCTGCTCATTTCCACGGCAGCAGAGCCCTCAGAAAGAACACCACAGCCCATCTCCCCCGCCGGAACAGCAGCGGGAAGAGCAGATATATGCTCAGATTGGAGGCCAGAGTCGCCCATACCGCGCCCGGCGCCCCCCAGAGCCGGATCCAGAAGTAATTCAGGATCACATTGGTCAACGCTCCGCCGACAGCCGAGACCAGCAGGATTTTCTGCATATTTTCCACGACCATCCATTTGGAGTAGATGAGTCCCGGGTAGACCAGGAGCATCTTCAAGCTCAGAATCATGAACAGCATCGCCGCCTCATGGTAGGCGCTCCCGTAAAGCAGTTCGACCAGCCACCTGCCGCAGAACGCAACCGGGATGCTCCCGCACAGCGCCAGATAGAACATCCCTTTCATGAGCCAGGAACTGCGCTGCAGGTAACGGGTTTCGGAGACCGTCCGGGTTCCCACCAGCGAGGGGAAAAAGGAGTCGCCTACCACGATCGGCAGGACGAACAGAAGTTCCACGAGCCGGACCGCGACGGCGTACTGTCCGTTGGCGCTGTCGCCGACCATGGTTTTGATCATGACCTGATCGAGCCGCAGATAGATGAGGCTGGCCGCGCCGGCGAGCATCAGAGGCAGGCAGTTCCGGAGCAGCTCGCGGGCGACCTGCCGGTCAAACCGCCATTGCCGCAAACACGCTCCGCCTTTCCGGTAAAATCCCCAGCAACAGAGGGACGCAAGCAGCACGTAGGTCGTCTCCATCAGGGCGAAACTCCACAGCGGAGCCTGATTCAGAGCCAGCAGAACCCGCCCCGCGGCGGTCGCCAGCAGTGCCGCCATCTGGGATATCGCCACATATTTCCCCTGAACCCGGGCCTGAAAGAAGTAATCCAGAACCTGAAAGGATTGAAAGAAATAACCAGATAAAATGATCCAGATCAGGAGGCGGGACTCCGCGGTGCCGGAAAAGAGCAGCACAATTCCCACGCAGGAGGCCATGATTCCGAATCCGCCGAGTTTCAGCAGAAGGGAGCTCCCCATGAGAACATTGGCGCGCTGAGGCGTGCGCACGAGTTCGCGCACGAGAATCGCGTCAAGTCCGAGAGAACTGAAAACCGAGAAGAGCGCCACGAAACTGATGGCGTAGTTCAACAGTCCGTATTGTGCGGGCCCGAGGCAGCGGGCCACGTAGACTCCGACCGAAAAGCCCACGGCAACCCGGACCGTTTTCTCCGCCAGCAGCCACAACGTGTTCGCGCCGTATCTGCGCACTCCTGCATGGTGGAAACTCTTCCTGAAAAAATCTATCGCCGCACAAAACATCGGAACAACTCCCGGCTCCGGCCGGTGAAACATCAACAACAGCACTCTAAGATAACCTTTGAAAAAGATCGTTTCAAGGCGCATCGGAAAAAATCGGCGGGATTTTTCCGGGAAAGTCCGCTGCAGAAATTCCCCGCCGCCCTCCGGATGGTTGAAAAATCAGCCTGAAACAGTTATATTTCCTGAAAGACACAACAGCAGGAGTATGACATGAATGATCTGCGGAAACTGCCGACCGACCGGATTCTCGTTTCCCCGTCGGTACTGGCTTGTGATTTCAGCCGGCTCGGGGAGGAGATCGCCCGCGCCGAAGCTGCCGGGGCGGATGTGATCCACCTCGATGTGATGGACGGACACTTCGTTCCGAACATCTCGTTCGGCCCGCCGGTGATCCGGAGCGTCCGCAAGCGCAGCGGAATGCTTTTCGACACCCATCTGATGATCTCCGAACCGGCGCGTTATGCGCAGGCGTTCGCGGAGGCGGGGTGCGACCACCTGACGTTCCACCTGGAATGCCCCGAGCCGACCGGGGAGGTGATCGACACGATCCGGAAAGCGGGCTGCACGGTCGGGATCTCCCTGAAGCCCGCGACGCCGGCCGAGGCGGTGTTTCCCTGGCTCGACCGGATCGACCTCGTGCTCGTGATGACCGTCGAGCCCGGTTTCGGCGGGCAGAGTTTCATGGCCGGCCAGATGGCGAAATGCGCCGCCGTGAAACGCGAGATTCTGCGCCGGAAGCTGCATGTTCAGCTCGAGGCCGACGGCGGAATCGACGAGAAAACCGTCCGGACCGTCGCCGCCCACGGCGTGAATATGGTCGTGGCCGGCACGAGCGTGTTCCGCCATCCGGCGGGAATGGAAACCGCGATCGCGAAACTGCATGCGGCCGGGCCGCTGCTCGACTCGGAGTTGTGAGAGATGGGCGCATTGATTACGACACCGCTGACCGAATACGAGATCGAACTCGGCGCGAAGATGGTTCCCCGGGCGGGCTGGAATGTCCCGCTCGCGTATCCGGAGGGGATCATCGCCGAGCACCGTCACACCCGGACGCACTGTTCGGTATTCGATCTGTGCGCTTCTGGGAAGCTCCGGGTGGCCGGGGCGGGAGCCGCCGCCGCGCTCGACGGCTGGTTCGCCCGCCCGGTGGCGGACCTTGAACCGGGGCGCTGCCGCCGGAATCTGCTGCTCAATGAGCAGGGCGGAGTTCTCGGGGCGCCGCTGGTCGCGCGGATGGGGGAGGAGGACTTTCTGCTGCTCACGGAACCGGAGTTCGATGCGGGCAGTCTCTCCCGGATCGCCGGTTTGTGCGCCGGAAAGGGGGTCGAAACCCAGGACCTCACGCGGCTTCTCGCGCGAATCGCTCTGGCCGGGCCGAAATCCCGTGCCGTGCTCGAAACGCTCAATGTGCGGGAGCTGCCGGAGTACGGCTGCGCCGGGAGCGTTGAGGTCGATGGATTCCGGGCGATTGCGGTCCATGCCGGTTCGACCGGGGAGGAGGCATTTTCGCTGCTCTTCAATCTGGACTATGTCGATCAGCTCTGGGATCTGCTGCTTGAGACGGAACCGGTCATGCCGGCCGGGTATGGCGCGCGCGATTCACTGCGGCTCGAGATGGGATTTCCCGCGTGCGGGAGCGAGCTTGTTCCGGAGTTCACCCCGGCCGAATCCGGGCTCGGCGCGCTGCTGCACCCGGAGGAGCCGCGCGAATTCACCGGCCGGGCCTCTCTCGGCTCGCGCTTCCCCGGGCAGCGCCTTTTCGGAGTGCGCCTCGACGGACGGCGGGCGGCCCGGGAGGGAACGCTCGTACTCAACGCGCGCGACGAGGTGATCGGCCGGGTGACCTCCGGAAGTTTCTGCCCGTCGCTCGATGCGGCGGCGGCACTCTGCCGCCTTGAGGCGTCGCTTGTAAAGCCCGGGGAATCCCTGCGGTTCGAAGTGACCGGCGCTGTTCTGACCGGGACGGTCGTTCCGCTGCCGTTCTACGACGGCGGATCGGCGCCGGGGGATTGGTGGCTGCCGTGAAGATGCTGATTTTCCCTCTGGTTCTGGCGGGAATCGCTCTGATCGCGGGCTGGCCGCTGTTTTTCCGCCGCTGGAAGTACAACCGGTATTTGTGGGTGATGAGTTCGATTCTGGTGGTCGCGCTCGGCGCGTGGTCGATGCTCTACTTCCAGTTCGAGCGGAGTTATGCGCTGCATGCGGAGGCCGAGGCGGTCCGGGCGACACGCGATGCACTCGAGTCGGGAATCGATCCGCGCGAACTGGCCGACGCTCTTGAGAAACTCGATCGGAGCACGGCATTCGAGCAGGCCGGCGTGCGGGCGCGTTACCGCCTCTGGTACGAGGCGGTGCGGGAGGCGGAACGATGAATGCGCTGGCGCTCGGACTGCTCTATTTGCTGCTCCTGATGGGGGTTTTTCTGGTTCTGCCGGTCTGGGTCATTGTGCGGGTAAAGCTGCCGCTGATCTCGAAGATCCTGTTCGGCTTCAACTATTTCGCTTTGATTGCGGTCATTTCGATGCACCTCGGGGCGGTCGGGAGTCTGTTTCAGGCGAACCGGGCGGCGAGGGAGGATTTGCAGGTGCTCATCCGCGAGTTGCGGAATCGTCCCGCGTCGGAGGTCATCCCGGCCCTCGACGACTATCTGGCGGCGGAGGCGGGCAGCCGGGTTTCGCTCTCCGAACGTTTTCCGGCTCCGGCCGGGGAGTCGCCGGAACCGGAACCGCGCCCGCCGGCGGAACTCCCTGAAGTGCAGTGTCCGGTCAAGAGCGTCATGGGGCTGCCCGGCTGCGGTCCGCAATGACCGGCCGGACTTATCAGCGTCCAGTGGCGAGACGATACTCTTTCAGCGCTTCGACGCTGCCCATTTTGAGGTGGAATTTCCGTTTGAACTCCTGAAGTTGCGGCAGTCGCGCCATCGTGCCGTCCGGATTCAGAATCTCGCACAGCACGCCGCCGGGCGGGAGTCCCGCAAGCCGGGCGAGGTCGACAGCCGCCTCGGTGTGGCCGGGCCGTTCGAGCACGCCGCCGGGCCGGGCGATGAGCGGAAAAACGTGTCCCGGCGTGTAGAAGTCGTCGAGCGCAGCGTTCTCCTCCATGAGTTTGCGGACGGTCGTCGCGCGGTCGAACGCCGAAACGCCCGTGGTCGTCCCCTCGACGGCATCGACGCTCTGCGTAAAGCAGGTACAGCGCGGATCGTGTTTCCCGGCGGGCTGCGCGAGGCCGATGCGCGCGGCGATCTCCGGCGCGAGCGGCACGCAGAAGAGCCCGCGGGCGTGAATCAGCATGAAGTTCACGGTTGCCGCGTCGGTTTTTGCCGCCGCCGCAATGAGGTCGCCCTCGTTTTCCCGGTTTTCGTCATCCGTGATGATGACGATTTCGCCGCGGCCGTATGCCGCGATCACCTCTTCGATCGGATCGAATTCCATCTTCATTCCTCCTGTGGTTTGCAGGGGTGTTCAGGCAGGAAAAAGAAAACCCCCGGACAACCCGGGGGCGGAACGGCATCGCCGCGGAGCCGGATGCTCCGCTTTCTCCTGTCCTCTCTCATCCAGACTGTCACTGTCGGCACCGGATTTTCACCGGTTCAGCTTCCGCTTTGCAGAAGGTCGCGGGCTTGTCATACCGCCGGTGGGGAGTTGCACCCCGCCCCGAAGACGCGGATTTACAATACTGCCGGTTCGGGGATTTGTCAAGTCGGAGTTGTTACGCTTTCTGCCAGAGGGCGGCGCAGCCGGGTTCGAGGGAGCCGGCCAGCAGCGTGAAGTTTTCCGGGATTTCCGCTGCGACCGGTTCCGGACCGAAATTCGCGGCGAAGCGCCAGCAGCCGGCCCCGTTCCGGAATTCCACCATGCGGAGAAGCCCCGGTTGCGGAATCCGGCGGAAAACCGGTTCTTCCAGCTCCCCGCCCGCGGCGACGGCGTATCCGTCGTCGAGCAGAAGTTCGCCGGGGAGGGGACGGCAGGGGCATCCTTTCCCCCCGCAGCAGATCTGGTCGATCCCGAGAGAGCCCATCCACGGGCCGTGCTGCTGGCGGATGACGGCACCGGACCGGCCCGCTTTCCGCCGGATGAGCAGTTTTTCGCCGCCGTAGAGCAGGAATACGTTGAGTTCACCGTCGATCGAAAGCCGGTCGGCGGCGACGGCGCGTTCCTCCGGCTGGTCCGGATGGCCCGCCAGCGTGAATTCGATTCCGCCGGGCGCGCGGTAAGTGCGGCTCTCCGCGTTGAAGAGGTCGTTCGGCATCCGGAGGTTCATTCCGCAAAGCTCCGCAAGAGTCGCTTCTTTGAGCATCTCCGCATACTCGAGGAACAGCATCGTCTTCCCGTCGGGGAGGGCGGCGCAGGCGCTCTTGTGGCGTGCGTAACTGTAGACGCCTTCCCCCTCGCCGTGCGGATCGTTCTCGATCCAGTCGGCCGCACCCGAATTCACGAAGCCGCCGGGGAAGAGCGTATGGCTGCTCTCGCCCTGCGTCGCTTCCGGCGTGTTTCCGCTGCGGATTACGCCGCGCAGATTTCCCTGCCACTCCGCCATGTCGCTGCGTTCGGCCCGGACGCAGAGCCCGGTCGGTCCCTGGCCGCCGTGCCAGACGAACGAACGTACGGTGCTGCCGTCGCGCAGGAACGTCGCGCCGTGATACTCATCCTGCCAGGCGTCCGGCGGATTGGAAGCAAAGGTCTCGGAAAAATCGGCGATCGCAAATTTCCGCCGCCAGTACGCCCCGTAGGAGAGCGTGAGAATCGCGTCCGATTCGAGCCGTGTGAAATAGTAGTAACTCACATCCCGCAGCTGCGCGAGCCGCCGCGTGTAAAAGCCGCCGTCCCCATTGTACGCGGCCTCTGTGCGGACGAGGTCGATCCACCCCTTTTCCAATTCCGCCGCGTCGGCGTCGCCGAGGAAGTCGGCAGCGAAGAGCCACATCGGAATCGCATAATCCTGGCAGTAGGTGTAGCGGGCGCGCGTGTCGCCGCCGAGGCGCAGCAGCCGCCCGTCCGGAAAGAGGAAGTGTTTCACGCGGCTCCACAGCTCCCGCACGTGCAAATAGAGTTCCGGAGGCGCGGCATAGCCGCGTTCTTTGCAGTAAAAGTGCAGCATCGCGAGGTTCGAGAGGCAGATCACCATATATCCGACGTTCAGATAACCGTGATGGTCGAGCGACCAGTTCGGGGTGAAGTTGAATCCGACGTGATATTCGCGGAGCGTTTTTCCGTTGTATTTCGTCTCGCTCGCGGCGTCGAGCGGATGGGAGAGCCCGTTCAGCAGGAACTCCGCAGCCTTGGCGCGGTACTCCGCTGCGCGCGGAGTGTCGGGATAATCGAGTGCGGCGCGCAGCAGAAAGCCGCCGTTCCAGATGTTCGATTCGGGTTTGTTTTTTCCGGAGGAGTTGACCATTCCGGCCACGACGGGATAGTGGTCGAGCAGCCAGTCCGACTCGCACAGCACGAGACGGCGCAGTCTCGCATTGTCCTCTTCCGTGAGCCGGTCGCGGATCGCGTTGAGTCCATGGCTCATGCGTTCGAGTCCGAGGACACTGATCCAGTGGCAGCCCCAGCGTCTGTCGTCGGTCGCGGGAAAATCCCCCGTGAGATGGGTCGCCATCGCGTAGCGCAGCAGTGCCAGCGCGGTTCTTCCGGCTTCATCGCGTTGTGCTTCCTCGAGTTCCGGCGCCCTGGACAGCACTGCCAGCGCGGCCGAGACGTTCAGATTGCTCTGAGTCGGCCAGTGGGCCGATTCCCCGGTGCCGTAGAACACGAGGTCGGGACGCCCCGCCGGATGCCGCAGATACTCCGGCAGTTTCGTAAGCCACGGTTTCATGGTTTCGACATAATTCGAGGCGCTGATTTTCCGCATGGTGTCTCTCCTGAGTAATTCGGACTTCCGGCGGGAAACGATTTCCCCGCCTCATTCCTGATAATATAGATCGGAATTTCTGTTTGAGAATGGATGATTGTGCTGTTTTTATGAATATTGATCTTGTTTACAGGATTTTTTATCATGAATTTTGAGTCGGCGCACAAAAAAACCGTCCCGTGGAGGGGACGGTTGAGGGGGCGGGGAGCGGTTGAACTTACGCATCCTCCTCTTCGGTTTCACAGGCGAGGACGGGGGCGGTTTCCGCGAGGGTTTTGGAGTCGGCGAGGATCATCAACCCGTCGTGCGCTTCGATCACGGTGCTGCCGTGCGGAACGACGAATTCGCGTCCGCGGCGGATCAGCAGAACGAGCGCCCCTTTCGGCAGCCCGAGTTCCGAGAGTTTGCGGCCGATGTAGGGCGCGCAGGGCTGGACTTCAAATTCACACAGGTCGCCGTTGAGCGTGCCGGTGTTCTCGAATTCGAGCGGGACGCGCGGCGAGACTTTGAGCGGTTTGTCGAGCTTGAGTTTTTTCGCAAACGGCATGAGGGTCTTCCCCTGCACGAGAACCGACATGAGAACGATGAAGAATACGATGCTGAACATTTTCCACGCATCCGGCAGATGCGCCATGAGCGGGTAGGTCGCGAGCATGATCGGCGCACCGCCGCGCAGTCCGACCCAGGAGACGAAAAGCCGTTCCTTCATTGTGAACTTGCTGCGGAACATGCAGAGAAACACCGCCGCGGGACGGGCGATCAGCATCAGAAAGAACGCGATCGCCAGTCCCGGAATCGCGACATCCGGCAGCTGTTTCGGAAACGAGAGCAGTCCGAGCATGCCGAACAGCATGACCTGCATAAGCCAGCCGATGCCGTCGTGAAAACGGCCGATCCCGTGCTGGTAGATGAATTTGCTGTTGCCCATGACCACGCCGGCGACATAGACGGCCATGAAGCCGTTTCCGTAGCTGAATTCGCTCGCTCCGAAGGTCAGCATCACGACGCCGATTCCGAGCACATAGTAGAGACCGTCGTATTCAAAGTCGATCTGGTTGAAGAGCCAGACCGCGAGCTTCGCGATGAGAAAGCCGTAAAAGACGCCAAGCGACATTTTGATGAGAAACATCGGCAGAATCATCCAGTAAGAGCCCCCGGACGAGAGGATCATCCCGACCATGAAGATCGTGAGGAATGCGGCCATCGGATCGTTGCTGCCGGATTCATATTCGAGCAGCGGTTTGAGTCTCCCTTTCAGGCTCACGCTGCGGCTGCGCAGAATCGCGAAGACCGCCGCCGCATCGGTCGAAGAGACGATCGCCCCGAGCAGCAGACACCACTCCAGCGACGGTTGCTGCGTGAATCCGAGACAGCTCGGGAAATAGCGGAATCCGAGCGCGAAGAGCCCGAATGTGAAGAGTCCCACGAACAACGCCGTCAGCAGAACCCCGAGACTCGAAAGCACGCTGCCGTAGCCGAGTACGTTCCGGATCGATTTCCATGAGGTGTCGTATCCGCCCGAGTAGAGGATGAATGCCATCGCGATGCTGCCGATCGTGTTGGCTGCGGTCGCGTTGTCGAATGCCACGATCCCGAAAAAATCGGTCCCGGCCAGCATGCCGACGCCGAGAAACACGAGCAGAACCGGGACATTCAACCGGCTCGAGAGTTTGCTTGAACACGCACCCGCGAGAATCAGAATCGCAAGTACAGTGAGGTAACCGGGAAGATTTGAAACGATATCATTCATACAGCGGTCGGCTCCAGACTCTGAAAATATGTGATTTGTGGAATTGGGAATTTCATAAAAAATATCACAGACTGAGGCGGTTTTCAAGACGCAATCCGGTAAATCCGATGGTTTCTTCCGGCTTTTTGCTGGAAAAAACAGCGGGAACGGCTATCTTATAAGGATGGCCGGAAATGTTGCCGGCCGTTTCGGAACAATCCGGGATCTGAAATCCCGGGAAACATCTGAAATATGAGAGGTTTATTTTGACCGGTTTGCTGATCCGTCTGTTTGTGAAACATCCTGACCGGACCGATGACCAGCGCGTGCGGGAATCCTACGGTGTCCTCGGCGGCGCGGTCGGGATCGTCTGCAATGTTCTGCTGTTCATCGTAAAGTTGTCGGTCGGGCTCCTGACCGGCAGTATCGCGGTCGCCGCGGACGCGGTGAACAATCTCTCCGACGCGGGCTCGGCGATGATCGCGCTCTTCGGCGCGCGCATGGCGGCGCGGCCCGCCGACGACCGCCATCCGTTCGGTCACGGACGCATGGAGTATGTGGCGGGGCTGGTGGTGGCGGTCATCATCATCGCGGTCGGGCTCGACTTCTTCAAGAGTTCAATTGAACGGATCTTCGAGCCGGCTGAAGTGACGCTTTCGGCGCTTCTGTTCGTGCTCGCGGCCTGTTCGATTCCTGTAAAACTCTGGATGTTCTTCTTCTACCGGACGCTTGCGAAACGGATCGACTCTCCGGTGCTGCGCGCGACCGCGTTCGACAGCTTGAGCGACATTCTGACCACGTCGGTGGTGCTGGTCTCCCTCTACACGAGTACGCTGACGAGTTTCCCGGTCGACGGTATTGCGGGTGTCATCGTCGCCGGGCTGGTGGTCGTCGGCGGGGTGAAGGTCGTTCGCGACACGATCAATCCGCTGCTCGGGGAGACCCCCGATCCGGCGCTCGTTTCGCGCCTGGTGGAAAAGGTGCTGGAGAATCCCGATATCTGCGGCATCCACGACCTCATGATGCACAACTACGGGCCGGGCCGGTACTTTGCGACGGCGCACGCGGAGGTGAATTCCGATGCGGATCCGGTTTCGATTCACGATTCACTTGAGAACACCGAGCGGCAGGTCGCCTGCGTCCTGCCGGTGCGGCTCGTGCTGCACTGCGATCCGTTTCAGAAAGATGACCCCGAATACAAGAAGTGGCGGCTGGCCGCGGTAGGAACCGCTCATGAGTTCGATAAGCGGTTTCAGGTCTATGACTTCCGCATGGCGCGGACACCTGAAGCGTTGCAGCTCCGGTTCGATCTGCTCGTGCCGCGCGACTGTCCGCACAATCCCGCCGAGCTGCGCGAGATGTTCCAGCGGAAGCTCGGCGGCGAGGGCGGCGAGCCGGTCAAAGTCGTGATCCGCATTGAACATGCGTTCGTCTGACCGGCGTCGGGCGCATTCTCACAGCAGGTCCGCAAAGGGAACTCTTTTGCGCGGACGCCCGGAGAGTTTCGCCGCTATATCCGCCGCTGGTAGCATCCGTTTATTCCGCGGAAAAGAGCGTGTGCGGCGGCAGCGCAATGAGACGGCGGAAATAAGGGTTGCCCTCTCTCCCCCAGATGAAGTTCGAGAGCTCGATCGACTTGTTGACCGGGAAGCCGCCGGAAGTGACCGCGCGGAAAAACGTTTCGCGTCCCTCCTCCGGGCCGGGGCTGGGGAGTCCCGCGAGCCGCCGCAGCAGAAACGGATCGTGCAGCCAGCCGCGCGCACACATGATTCCGGCCGCGCCGGGGAGAGCTTTCCACAGCGCGGCGGCCGCCTCCGGAGTCGCCACGTCGCCGTTCAGCACGACCGGAATCGGTTCGGCCAGTTCGAGCGAACGCTGCAACCGCTCTTCGCGCCCCGGTACGGAAAGATACTGCTCCTTCACCGTCCGGAAGTGGATGAAAAATGTGTCGACGCAACCCGTCGCCGCGAGACGCGGCAGAAAAAATTCCTGTTCTGCCGGATCATTCCACCCTGTGCGGAGCTTGATCGACAGCGGCAGGGCCGGAATCGCTCTCTTCACCGTCTCGACCATGCGGATCATGCTTTCGGGGTCGCGCAGCGCCCCGCCGCCCGCTCCGCCGGAGGTGACCTGGCGGCTCGGGCAGCCGAAATTCAGATTGAACGCCTTTACGCCGATGGCCGCTGCCGCCGCGGCGGTCGCGGCCACTGCCGCGGGATCGGTCCCCATAAGCTGCATCGTCACCGGAATCTCCCCGGCAAACGGGGCGAGAAACGCTTCAAGATGTTTCCGCTTCGGGACGCCGGTCACGCGCAGAAACGGCGTCATCCAGCGCTGCACGAGGTTCAGCTCCGCGGCGGCCCGCAGCAGCGCCGGAGTCATGACTCCCTCCATCGGGCCGGGCCAGAACTCCGGAATGTTCATCTCAGAAGCGTTCCGGAGAGGATGAGTCTGCTCAATTCGCGCGGTCGATAGACGATGTGCAGATTATGGTCGGCGTCGATTTTCAGGGATTTCACGCAACGGTCGAATTTCTGATAGTTTTCGTCGGCGCGGCCGGTCGTTACGGCATTTTCGCGAAACCGGTCGACGAGGAATCCGGGCATCGTGATCGAGCCGGCGCGGGCGCGGGAGATGTCGAGCGTGAGGTTGTCGCCCTCTTTCTCCGGCTTTACGCTCATGTCGGCCATGATGACGCCGCCCCGCAGCCAGGTGAATTTCGTTTTGACCGGTACGAGAATCTCGAACCGGCCGTTCTCGAAGCGGACGTTGTGATTCTTGAATCCCGGTTTCGTTTTCCCTGAAGCGGAGGGTTTGCGCAGATCGATTCCGTTGTCCGCGATCCGGATGAGTGAATTGACCTCCCCGGGGGAGAGCACGAGTTCGGACTCCTCCGGCGCGCCTTCCCCGCTCATGAGTTCACGGGAAAACCGCCCCATGAGCTTATTGATAAGCAGGTAATCCTCCGGCTGCAGCGGATCGATTTCAAACTGCGGAACGTTGCCGAACAGCAGCCAGGCGAACCAGAACCCCGCCGCGAAAATCACCAGCAGTAAGCCGGATGTGAGAATCAGGATTTTTCGGAAAAATCCCCGTTTCTTCTTCTGTTTTTTTTCCGTCATGGTCACCCTTTCCCGGTGTTGCTGGTTTAAGATACACGCAAATGGTGCCGCGCGCAATTTTTTTTCGGGAAAAGATCGGGGAAATCTCTTGCCGGATGGTGGCAGAGAACGCGGAAACGGGTTATATTGTATCCGGCGGCGTTTACGCCGCATCGATGTATGCGAATGGAACGATCTTTTCATATTCGGGAGGAGCTTGAGATCATGGACCGTTATCAGGAACTTTTGAAGAAAACCGCAGTCGCCGGTCAGGAGCAGCTTTTGCGCTTCTGGAATGAACTTTCCGACGCGGAGCGGGAGGAACTCGCCGCGCAGATCGAGGCGATCGATTTCTCCGTCATGGCGAATCTGATCCGGGAGTATGTGCTGAACAAACCGAAAACCGAGATTCCGGACGACCTCGGCCCCGCACCGTATTTCCCGCTCGTGCCGCGCGACGCGGAACAGGCTGCCCTGTACAAGCGCGCGATCGAACGCGGCGTCGAACTGCTCAAGGCCGGAAAGGTCAGCTGCCTGACCGTCGCGGGCGGACAGGGAACCCGGCTCGGCTTCGACGGACCGAAAGGAACCTATCCGATCGGTCCGGTGACCGGGCGTCCGCTGTTCCGTTACTTCGCAGAATCGATCCGGCGCGCGGGAGAGAAGTTCGGACGCCCGCTCACCTGGTACATCATGACCAGTCTGCTGAACCGCGAGGCGACCGAAAAGTTCTTCCTCGAAAACAACTTCTTCGGGCTCAAGCCGGAACAGGTGTTCTTCTTCACGCAGGGGACGATGCCCGCGTGCGGATATGACGGCAAGCTGCTGCTCGCGACGAAGTCGTCGCTCTCGCTCTCTCCGGACGGCCACGGCGGCACGCTGCTGGCGCTGCGCCGCTCCGGCGCTCTCGACCGGATGGCGAAAGAGGGGGTCGATTATCTCTCGTATTTCCAGGTGGACAATCCGCTCGTGCCGGTGGTTTCCCCGCTTTTCCTCGGGCTGCATGACCTCGAGAACTCCGAGATGTCCGCGATCATGCTGGCCAAGACCGGGCCGTTCGAGAAACTCGGCAACTTCTGCGTGACGAAAGGACGTCTCGAGATCATCGAATACAGCGATCTGCCCGCGGAGCTGGCCGAGAGCCGCAATCCGGACGGTTCGCTGCGCTTCATCGCCGGGAGCCCCGCGATTCACATGATTTCGCGTTCGTTCATCGAGCACCTGACCGCAGGCGGCAGCCTCAAACTGCCGTGGCACCGCGCGGACAAGAAAGTTCCATATGTCGATGAACAGGGCAACCCGGTCAAGCCCGAAAGCCCGAATGCCGTGAAGCTCGAGTCGTTCATCTTCGACGCCATGCCGCTGGCGAAGCGGACGATGGTGCTCGAGGGCGAACGGCGCAGCATTTTCGCGCCGACGAAGAATCCGACCGGAGTCGATTCGGTCGAGAGCTGCCGCGAGATGCTCATCGACCGCGATGCGCGTCGTCTCGAGGCGGCCGGGGTGAAGATTCCGCGTACCGCCGACGGCAAGGTCGATGCGAAGATTGAACTTTCGCCGCTGGCCGTCTTCGACGATGAGGACGCCGTCGCCTACGTGAAAGCGCACGGACTCACGGAGATTGCGCGCGGAGCGGAACTCTGTTTGGAGTGACGGAGGTTTCGATTGAAGAGCTTCTTCCTGAATGACGAACCGGCCGCGCCGGTAGAGCTCGACACGTACGAAAGCGCCGTTTCGCTCAATGCGATGCGTCTGCTTCTTCTTGTCGTGACGCTGATCGTCGTCTTCGGGTTGACGATGCTCTATTCCGCCAGCTACAATACGGATGGACTCAAATACTTCCGCAATCAGATCATCTGGGCGGCGATGGGATTTGCCGGAGGCACGGCCGCCTTTTTGATCGGTTACCGCAAACTGGCGTCGTGGAGCGGTGTTCTGATGGGGCTGTCGTTCGTGCTGCTGCTGGTGGCGGCGTTCTGTTTTCCTGCGATCAACGGGGCGAATCGCTGGATCAAATTCCGGCTGCCGGGACTGGAGATGACGCTTCAGCCCTCGGAATTTGCGAAGATCGCGGTTGCGCTGTTCGTGGCGAAATACTGTTCGGAGAATATCCGGACCTTCAATCAGCTCCGGGGCTGGCGCGGGATTCTGCCGCTGATCGGAATCTCCGGGGCGGTTATCTGCGGAATCCTGATCGGGCGCGACTTCGGCACGACCGCACTGGTCATGACCATGGCCGTGGCCATCGCGGTGATGGCGGGGCTGCGCTGGTACTATCTGGCGGTTCCGGCGGTTTTTGCCGGGCTTGCGGCGCTCTACGTGGTGTTGTTCGATCCGAACCGGCTCGGACGGGTTACGACCTTTCTGCGGCCGGAGGAGACCCGGTCGGGGGGGGGTTACCAGCTCTGGAACTCTCTGCTCGCGTTCGGGTCGGGCGGCTGGACCGGGGTCGGATTCATGGAGAGCAGGTTGAAGCAGAAATATCTGCCGGAACAGCATACGGATTTCATTTTGTCGATCGTCGGGGAGGAGCTCGGGCTGCTCGGAATGCTTTTCGTGCTCGGATTGTACGTCTGCTTCACCTGGTTCGGGTTGCGGATCAGTATGAACTCGCGTTCGCGGCTCGGGATGCTGCTCGGCTGCGGCCTTACGCTCGGGATCACGCTGCAGGCGGCGATCAACATCGCCGTGGTGACCGGCGCCGCGCCGACGAAAGGGATGCCGGCGGCGTTTATCAGTTACGGCGGCAGCAACATCATGGCGAGTCTGATTGCGGTGGGAATCCTCGTTTCCATCGCTTTCGACAACATCTGCCCGAACTACAATGTGCAATATATGAACGCGATCCGCTCGAAGCTCTGGTTTCTGCCGTGGAATCGCCAGTTCCGGAAAAATAGAGAAGAATCATGAAACTTGAGCGTCTGGCCATCACCTGCGGAGGAACGGGGGGCCATTTCTACCCCGGTCTCTCGGTCGCGCGCGCCCTGCGCGCGGGCGGCGGGGAGGCGTTGCTGCTGCTTTCGGGCGTGAATGCGCCGCGTCAGAAAGAGATCGCAGAGTCGTACGGTGTTCCGGCCGTCGCGCTGCCGCGGATGCCGTCGCCGCGCGGAATCGGTACGGCTTTCGCGTTCGGATTCGGCGCGCTCGGGGGGCTCGGCGCGTCACTGCGGGAGTTGAAGCGGTTTCGGCCGCAGGCGCTGCTCGGGATGGGATCGTTCACTTCGCTGCCGCCGATTCTGGCGGCTCATCTGCGCGGAATTCCGGTGTTTCTGCACGACGGCAATGCGCGGATCGGCAAGGCGAACCGTTTTTTCAGTTCCGGTGCGAAGCTGCTGGCGACGGCGTTCCCGCCCTGCAATGCGGACAAATGCCGCTGCGAGGTGCTCGTGACCGGAATGCCGCTGCGACCCGAACTTGAGGCTGCGGCGGGAATTTCGCGGGCGGAGGCGATGGCGGAGCTCGAACGGCTTTTCGAGGTGAAACTCGAATCTGAAGTGCCGACGATTCTCGTTTTCGGCGGCAGCCAGGGGGCGGCGATTTTCAATGCCGCGGTCCCGGCGGCGCTGAAACGTCTGCAGGGGCGGAGGCGTTTCCAGCTGCTCCACCTTGCGGGGCCGGGGAAACTTGAGGCGACAAAACAGGCCTATGGCGAGGTCTCGTTTCCGCTGCTGCTTCTGGAGTCGAGCGGTCGCATGGAGCTGTTTCTCGGGGCGGCGGATCTCGTGGTCTGCCGCTCAGGGGGCAGCACGGTTGCGGAACTCGCGCGGTTCGGAAAGGCGTCCGTGCTGATTCCGTATCCGTTTGCGGCGGAACATCACCAGGATGACAATGCGCGCGTTCTCGAGCGGGCCGGCGGAGCCGAATTTCTGCCGAACGCGGAGTGTTCCCCGGAACGGCTCGAAGCGTTGTTCGACCGTCTGCTCGCCGCGCCTGAAACACTTGCCGGACTCGGAAGAGGGGCGGCTGCCTGCGCTGTTCCGGATGCCGCCGGACGGTTGATTGCGGAATTGACGAACCGGCTGCGGGAGCAGCCGTGAATGAGATAACAGAAATCCGGAACTTTCAGGAAAATCATGAGAAGATTCATCACAATTTGTCTGCTGGCCGCTTTCGTTGTCACGTGTTTCCCCATGCCTGAAGCGGAGGCGCTCGATCCGATCACGCTGGCGATTCTCGCGCCGATCGCGGTGAAAGCCGCGGAAAAATCCGCTCCCTACATCTATCGCAGCGTCTACAATGCGGGGCGCTGTCTCTTCCGGATGGGGAAGGACGTCTGCCGGATGTTCCTGGTTCCCTACGGACTCGGTTACATGTGTTTCGGCAGTTTCCGGCGGGGGCTGGTCTATGTGATCCGCGGAGCCATTGCGCCGGGAATGCTGATCCTCCATACCTTGATGTTGCCGTTGTCGCTCATCGGGCTGGACGTGAATATCTGAGAGGCGCCATGAGTCTTTCCCGGAAAGAACAGACCTGGCGTCGCCGAAAGGTGTTGCCGCTGCTGAACAGCTGGTATGGTCGTGAACGCGCCGCGGTGGAGTTTTCAGCCTACACGCAGGAGGCGGTCAATATCGCCGATGTGGTCAGCGAAGTGTGCCGGAATCTTGCCGACCGGGAGGTCCGGGAGTTTATCAGGATATCGACCCACTGGAATGAGATCATTCCGGGAAAACTCGCCGCGTGTGCGCAGCCCGCGCGCCTGCAGGAGGGCGTACTGTCGCTGGAGGTGCGGCACAGTGCGCTGATTCGCGAGCTGGCACCGTCGCTGGATCTGTTCCTCGCGCGCATAGCGGCCGCGGTCGGGGAGGGGGTCTGCAAGGAGATCCGTCTGGTTCCATCAGGGAGCCTTTCCAGAATAAAGAGATGAAGAACAGAAGATGACAAAAGCGTTTTTTTTAGATCGGGACGGGGTGATCAATGAGGAGGTCGATTACCTCTCCGATCCCGGCAGGGCGGTGATTCTGCCGGGGGTGGCTGCTGCGCTGCGGCGGCTGCATGAGGCGGGGTTTCTCGCGATCGTGGTGACGAACCAGTCCGGTGTGGCGCGCGGCATGTACGGCGAGTCGGATGTACAGGCGGTGCATGAACGGATTCAGGAGCTTCTGGCGCGGGAGGGCGCCGCCGTCGACCGCTTCTATTACTGTCCGCACCATCCGAAATACGGTTCGCCGTGCAGTTGCCGGAAGCCGGAGCCGGGCATGATTCTGACGGCCTGCCGCGAATTCGACATCGATCCGGCGCATTCGGCGATGGTTGGTGATCGTCTCAGCGACATTGCGGCGGGGCGGGCGGCGGGTTGTCTGGCCTGTTATCTCGTCAAAACCGGGTATGGAATGGAAGTGCTTCGGAACGAAGATGTTTCCGGGATCGAGGTTGCGGAGGATCTCTCCGATGCGGTCGAACGGTTTCTCGCTCTGGACGGGGAGGCGCATTGAGATGCAGCATTTGCGTACGACCGCGATGATTGCGGCGTTTGTTCTCGGTTATGCGTGCCCGTGGGCTTCGGCGTTCAACTGGCTGATCCGCTGGCTCATTGTGGTGATGATGTTCCTGGTGTTTCTGCAGGTGAAAGTTTCGTGGCGCGAGGTGCGGGTGGCGCACTTGAAGATTCTGGGCGCGAATGTGGCGGTTGGAATGGGAAGCTGGGTGCTGCTGCGTTCGCTCGGGGGAAATGAGCTGGCGCAGGCGGCGTTTTTCACGGGGATCACGCCGACGGCGACGGCGGCGGCGGTGATTGTGAATCTGCTCGGAGGGCGGGTGGATTTTGCGGTCAGCGCGTTTCTCGCGACGAATTTCGGAATGGCGATTCTGCTGCCGTTCCTGATTCCGGTGGCGATCGGGAATCCGGCGCCCGGAGTATTCATGAGCGTGGTGAACAGCCTGCTCGTGGTGATCGGGATTCCGCTTGCGGCGGCGATTCCGGTGAGATTGTTCTGCAAACATGCGCCGGAGCTGCCGAAAAAATACAAGAATGTTTCATTTTTCCTCTGGGTCGCGGCGATTTTTCTGATCATCGCGAACGCCTCGGCTTATCTGCATTCGCAGGCGCATCTGTCGAAGACGATTCTGCTGGAGATTGCGGTGATTTCGTTCGTGATCTGCGTGTTCAACTTCTGGGTCGGGCAGTTTCTGGGAGGGAAGAAGTTCCGGCGCGAGGCCAGTCAGGTTCTAGGGCAGAAGAATACGACGCTCACGATCTATCTGGCGATGACCTATGCGAATCCGCTCGTGGCGCTCGGACCGACTTTCTACGTGCTCTGGCACAACGGCTGGAACACGTTGCAGCTTCACATGTACGACCGCAGACATCACCTGCGTGAACTGAAGCGGAAGAAGAACAATCCGTAATTCCTCGGGAGAACACGGGTGATATGGAACATGTGCATGCACTTTTGCTGACCTTTCTGGAGATGACGTTCATCTTCGTCGGCCTGGGGCTGCTGTACAGCCAGCGCCGCACGATCGGCAGCGTGCCTTTCTACATGTCGATGGGACTGCTCCTGCTGTTTTCGCACTTCATCAGTGCTGCGGACATTCGCGCGGTGCTGTTCGGAACGTATGATTTCGAGGTCGGGCGGGTGGTGGTTTTCCTGCCGATTCTGACCGCGTATCTCATGGTTTACATCACGGAAGGAACGTTGGCGGCGCAGCGCATCATCATCGGGGCGGCGGTGCTGTTCGGGCTTTATTTGTATCTCGGAGAGCTGACGAGGCTGCAGTGCAACTGGTACGGTTTTTCGCTTACGAGCGGGACGGAGGCGCTCACTCTGGACAGTTTGTTTGCCGGCAGCCGCGAATCGATGAATGTGGTGGCGCTCATGCATTTGTTCGATTTCCTGATTCTGCCGATCGCGTATACGCGATTGAAGAATTTCGGGTTGAGACGGTCGTTCGCGATTCTGTCGGCACTGCTGACGACTCTGCTGTTCGGGATGCTGCTCTCTCAGGTGAGCGCCTGGGCTTATGGGATTCCGTTCACGTTTTTCGACGGGAACTTTCTGGCGCGGCTGATCGGTGGATTCTGGCAGGGGGTGCTGCTGTCGATTTACCTGAGCAAGATCGAGGTGGATGTCCGCTCCGGCAGCAAGAGTCCGCTGGACATTCTCTTCGCGTTTGTCGGCAGTTACGGGCGGTCGAAAGAGCTCGAGGAAAATCTGCGGGAGTGGACGGACCGTTACCGGCTCGTGCTCGAAAATGCCGGAGAGATGATCGTGATGCTGAACCGCGAGGGGCGGATCGTCGATGCGAACTTCTCCGCCGCACGGCTGCTCGGATGTGAAAAACCCGACGAACTTGAAAACCGGCTGCTCGCGCCGCGGGTGCAGATCATCGACCGTCCCGGCCTGGAGCTGGGGGGAGAGCTGGAGTCGCCGGTGCGGTTTCAGTGTCGTCTTGACCCGGGTACGCCGATGGAAAAACTGTTGAGCTGTTCACTTTCGCCGATTCAGATCCGGGGGCAGCTTCTGCTTGTGCTCATCGGGCGCGACATCACCGAAGAGAATCGACTGGCGGAGGAGAAAGCCCGCCTGGCCGAGCAGCTCGTCCACTCCCAGCGGATCGAGGCGCTCGGGATGCTCGCCGGCGGAATTGCGCACGATTTCAACAACTACATTCATGCGATTCTCGGACATGTTGACGTGATCAACTTTCTGCACCACCCCGACAATCCTGAGGTGGTTGATCACCTTGAAAAAATCTCCACGATCGCGGAGCAGGCCGGGACTCTGACCAGCCAGCTGCTCGGGTTTGCGCGCAAGGGAAAATATCAGGTGACCGATCTCGATCTGCGACAGGTGTTTGAGAACAGCCTCGGGTTGCTCGGCCCCCGCAAACAGCGCGATTTGTCGATCTCGGTTGAAGTTCCCGACGGGCTCGGACCCGTTCGGGCCGATGCACTGCAGCTGCAGCAGGTCATGCTCAATTTGATGATCAACGCGATCGACGCGATGGAGAACAATCCCGGAGAACAGATTCTGACGATCGAAGCGGGGCCGGCTTCAAGTTCGCCGGTGCCGCTCGAGCCGCCGCCGGAGCGGGGAACGGTCGATCCGGCCGATTATCTCTTCATCCGCGTCACTGACAACGGCAGCGGCATGACCGACGAGACGCGCAAAAAACTCTTTGAACCGTTCTTCACGACCAAGCCGGTCGGACAGGGCACCGGCATGGGACTGGCGATGGCCTACGGCATTATCTCGAACCATCAGGGGTGGATTCAATTCAAGAGCGCGCCCGGCAAAGGGACGAGCTTCTATCTCTTTCTGCCGTTCGGCGGCCGCGGGAAAGAGGAGGCGCGGGCGTGATCCGGGTTGTTTCTTCGCACCACGAGGCACTCGGCGAGTGGGCGCGCTATCGGCGGGGGCTCGATTCCGCGCCCGCTCTGTTCACCTGCGATCATCACACCGACACGCTGCCGGCGTTCGGGCGGGCTGCGGCGGACGAAGCGGATCGGCTTCGCCGCGTCGCAGCGTTCGACTACCGTTCCGATTCGTCGATCGCGGAGGCGCTGGCGCTTCTGCGTCACGACGAGCAGATCGATCTGGCACTGCGCGGCGGGGTGGTGAAGCGTGCCGTGATCGTGGCGCACGCGGATCATCCGGGGTGCGCGAATGAACGGATTCAGGTGGTGTGTGACCGTTCCTGGCCGGATATGCAGATTCTGCTGAATGATCCGGAGCGGTTCCGGCCGCTCGCCGGCCGGGTGTTCGAGAGTGATTTTCTGCGGGCGCGGCTGGCGGAGGCGGAGTTTGTGCCGGAGGCGGGTTTCATCTTCGACCTCGATCTCGACTATCTGCTCGTCGAACGTGCTCTCGCGCCCGTTGACGGGGAAGTGCTTGAGGAGCTGCTGCGCCGGGCTGGACTCGTGACGGTTTCGCTCGAGGCGGAGTGGGTTAGGCTGCTGCGGATCGACCCCGGGGTGACCGCCGAATCGCTGCTGGCCTCGTTCCGGAAGCTCTGCGAAAAGGCCCGCTCCGGCGGCGAAATGCGCAACAAATCCTCAAAAAACTTGAAAGAGAACTTTTTTTGGCAGTGATGCGGGTGTATATTACCGCTATATGGAAAATATGGAAAAGAAACAACAGACAAGATACGAAGATCTGGTCCTGCTTCCGCGCCGCTGGTTTCCGCTGCCGAAGCTGGACGGTTATATCCTGCGGGAGTTCCTGATCAAATACAGTGTGCTTCTGCTGGTGTTCATTATTCTCTTCATTCTCGGGGACGTGTATCGGGATATCTCGGATTTTCTCGAGAACAAGGCGTCGCTGCATGACATTCTGCTTTATCTCGCGTACAAGCTGCCGGGGAATATCCGGTTTATTTTGCCGATTTCGATGCTGCTGGGCTGCATGTGGACGATGGCGACGTTCGGGAAGAATATGGAGATCACGGCCATGCGTGCCTCGGGTGTGTCGCTTTTCCGGTGCGGCGGGCCGATTTTCGTGGTCGGCTTGATCGTCACGGGGATCAACATCTATTTCAACGAGGCGCTCGTGCCGTTCACGGAACGGGCGGCCGAAATGATCAAGTCGAATGTGACGGAAAAACGGCAGTTCGTGCGCGGGCTTCTGACCTACCGCAGCAGCGATCAGCAGCGCCACTGGCTGTTCAACAATTTCACGACGGGCAACACTCAGCATAATGTGACGGTCAAGACCTACTGGTCGGATCCGATGATCGATTCGCTCGTGCTCGTTCCGATCGAGGCCGCGCAGCTTCAGATGATCCGCGAGGTGTTTCCGACCAAGGCGGACCGGTTTCTCGGGTTGCCGCGCGCGGAGCGGGAGAAGCTCGTCCGTCGCGAGCTGCTCGGGCGCAAGGTCGACTTTTTCGCTTCCGAGGCGAGTTACGATCCGGATCGGAAAGAGTGGAGTTTCCGCAACGGCAGTTTCATCTCCTACGACCGCAATGAAGATCTGACCGTCTCCGCGTCGGGGACGGGAATTTCGGCCATTCACGAGCAGATTCCATTTACGGAACTGCGCTTCGGCGAAGAGAAGATCCATGAGTCTCCGAACGATATTCTCAATGCGATCAAGGAGAAAGACGATCTGCCGACCTGGGTGATCTGGGATCTGATCCGGCGCACGCCGAATATGGCCGACCGGGTGGAATCGATCTACATGACGGTGTTTTTCTACCGGCTTGCGTTCCCGTGGGCCTGTTTCCTTGCGGTGTTTCTCGGGATTCCGCTGGCGACGAAGAATGAACGCACGGGCAGTCTGCTCGCGATCATCACGGCAGTGGTGATCATTGTGGTTTACATTGTTGCGGCGCAGGTGTTTCTCGTGCTGGGCAAGGGGGGAATTCTGAATCCGGTGTTTGCGGGACTGGCGCCGACGGTGGCGTTCATCGCATTCAGCGCATATCGAATCTTCCACGATCGGAACTGAATTTCCGGGGACTCCGGAGGAACAGGGAGACGGAATCATGACGCAGGAATTCAACACACAGGAACGGCGAAGGATTCTCGCATTTGTGCGGGAGGTGATCGACCGCGAACTTCACAATGCCCCGATGCCGGAAGCTCCGGAGATTCCGGGGCTCGATGAACGGCGTTCCTGTTTCGTCACGCTGCACGACTGCTGCGGAAACCTGCGCGGCTGCATCGGGAATCTCGAGCCGTTTGAGCCGTTGAAAGAGAATCTGGTGCGGAATGCGCTGAATGCGGCGTTTTCCGATCCGCGCTTTCCGCCGCTCGAGCCGGAGGAATTGCGCGAGACGGTGATTGAAGTTTCGATCCTGACGCTGCCGGAACCGATCGCCGATCCGCTGAAATTCGAGCTCGGAGTCGACGGCATCATCCTGCGTCAGGGGGGGCGGGGTGCGGTGTTTCTGCCGCAGGTCGCCCCGGAGCAGGGGTGGGATCAGCGCACGACGCTCGAGTATCTCTCACGCAAGGCGGGGCTGCCGGCCGACGGCTGGCGGCAGCCCGGGACGCTTTTTCAGACGTTCCGCGCCGAGGTGTTCGGAGAGTAGATCCTGAGCGGGAAAGTTGACATTTTTCCTTAGTTCAGCGCCGGCACGGGTACGCCGGGGCGGAAATAGGAAAGGTCTCTTTCGATGAATCAGGACTACGAATATCTGTTCCGGCGGCGGCATGCGCTGCACCGGGCGAACCGCGAGGTGTGGGAACGTTCGCGCGCCGCATACTGCGGCGGAGAGGCGTATATCCGGCGGGCGCTGGTGCGCCATGTGTCGGAGGTGGAGCCGGAGTTTGCGGAACGGCTGCGCCGCGCCTATTACTTCAACTATCCGCGCAAACTTGCGCGTCTGATTACGCAGTTCATTCTGTCGATTGAGCCGCAGCGCGACGGCGCCGATCCGGAGCTGGTCGAGGATTTTTCCCGGACGGGGCTGCGGGCGAACGAGGTCATGCGGCAGTTCTCCACGATGCTGAACATCTATGGCGGAGCGGCGTTGACGGTCGAGATGCCCTATTTTTCGGGGGAGCTCGACTGTGAGCGCAAGAGACGTGAACGGATCCGGCCGGCGGTGCGGGCATGGTCGCCGCTCGAGGTCGCTGACTGGGCCTATGGATCCGACGGCCAGCTCGAGTGGCTGCTGGTGGAGGAGCGGAAACTCGTGGACCGCGGACCGTTTCTGCCGCCGGTCCCCTCGCTGCGCCGGAAACTTTTCACCCGCGATGAAACGGTGATTTTCGAGCGTTCCGGCGGGAACGGCCCCGTGGTGCGGACGGCCAGGGCGGGTCACGGGCTCGGATGCGTTCCGGCGCTGCTGTCATTTGAGCCGGACGGATTCGGGATCGGCGGCGGCCACTATTTCGAGGATGTGGTGCGGATTTCCGATGCGATCCTGAACAACGAATCCGAGGCGCAGATGAACATCGTCAAACAGATGTTCGGGCTGCTGGTCATTTCCGACAGTTTTGCCCGTGGCGCGCGACCCGCCGTGAACGGCGGCGGTTCCGGCACGGGGGAGAAGTTCAGTCACCTGCTTGCACGCTCTGCGGCGATCTGGGAGAGCCCGGAAGAGAAAGGCATCAGCCGCTACATTTCCCCCTCCGGAACCGACACCTCCGCGATTCGTTCGGAGAACGACGCGCTCAAGCGCGAACTCTTCGACGTGGTCGGCATGGCATTGATTCAGCCGTCGCGCGCGGCGCAGACCGCCGAGGCGAAAGCGTGGGACCATCATCAGATCAAGCAGTTTCTCGCGAGCCGCGTCGACCAGCTTGAACAGGCGGAACTGCGCTGCTGGGAGCTTATGCACGGGTTCGACCGGACGATTCCGGTTCCGGCCGTCGCCTACAATCGGGAGTTCGCCGTGACCGACCTGAAATCCTCCATCGAATCACTGATCGAACTCAATCAGTTCCCCGGCGGGAGCGGATATCGTCGGGAGGTGGCCCGCACGGCGCTTTTCCTGCTCGAAAAGATGCGCCGGATCGATCCGGAACGGCGTGAAGAGATCCGTCGGGAAATCGAGTCCGGGCAGATCCCGGCGGAGGACGCGGAGGTGGAACATGTCTGAATTCCGCTGTTCCGAAACCGTGGTTCTGCGTCTGCTCGAGCCGGGCTTGTCAGATGGCGAAGTCAAGTATACTGAGCGCCCGGTCCGGGCGCTGGTTGTGGAAAACCGGGGATTTACCCCGGCGGACGGCGCTTCCGCCGCATTCGAGTTCCTGATTCCGGGGGACGATGAGATTCCGCCCGGCAGCAGCCTCATCTGGCGCGGAACCGTGTATGACATCGGCTCGGTGCGCCGCTGCCGCGACCTCGACGGAACCGTGCGCGCTTCGCGCTGTACGGTCTGCTAGGATCACGCCAGATACGGACGCACCACGTCGGACAAGACCCGGTAGGCGGCAAAGGTCAGGTGCGTTCCGTCCGGCCGGGCGAATTCGGCCGCAAGCTGGCCGGAGGCGTCTTTCACGCGGGAGTGATAGTCGAGGAATCCGTCGAGATTCCGGAGACTCCACTCCCGCTGTTCTTCGTTGATCTCAACGATTTTGTCCTGATACTGGAAGCGGTCCCAGGCGTCCGGCGAGCGCAGCGGCAGGATGCTGCCGAGGTAGACCCTGCTGCCGTGCTCCCGGATCATCGAGGCGACGGCGCGGGTTTTGTCGAGAATCGTCTGCTTCGGCCACTCGATTCCGTTGATGCCGATGAGCAGAAACACCTTTTCGGGGGTGTAGGCGTAGACGTCGGCGTCGAGCCGGAGGTAGAGACCGTTGACGTTGTCGCCGCCGATTCCGCGATTGAGCACCGAGTGGTTCGGGAAGAACTCATGCAGCGGCCAGATGTCTGTGATCGAATCGCCGTAGAAGAGGTTTTTCACATGGCCGACTTCGGCGGAGAGCTGGCGATATTCCAGAATGTCCCGCCAGCGGTCGCGCTTATCGAAAAACTCCTGAATCTCGCGAAGCGACTCCTGATCAAACAATGCATCATATCTGCCGGCCATTTTCCTCTCCTTTCTCATTCTGCAATGTCGGTTGGAAAACATACATCCGGTCGGTTGTTTTTGCAATCGAACGTGGAGCGTTTTCCGGAGGAAAAGCTGAGCCGCAAGTTTGCTTTCCCCGGAAAAAGGGGGTACATTCTTCCATCGGACGATGAAAACTTTCGGAGGCAGACATGAGCGTTGCGAAATCACAGATCTGCCGGCTGCTGGTGTGGGCGGCGGCGTTCGGGTGGGGCGTTTCGATCGTCGGAACGCTGCTGCCGTGGGAGTGGATGGAGTTCGTTCTTCAGGGGATGGGCAAGAGCTGTGTCACCGATGACCCGATGATCCGCTATCACTTCCGCATGGCGACGGGAGGGTGGAGCATCATCGGCTTCCTCTATCTGTGCTGTGCGCTCAATCCGCGGAAATACGCTTCGATGCTCCCGCTGCTCGCGTGGGGGGCGCTCTTTGAGGGCGTGATTCTGCTCATTCACGGTCTGGCGCTGGGGCTTGCCGCTTTCCCGTTTCTCGGCGATGTCGCTTTCTGCTTTGTCACCGGCGGCGGAATCCTGCTTGCCGAAGGCCGTGGCAAGACGGCTCAATAAAAAATTTCCGTTCCCGCAGCTTCTCTGTTTCTCTGATCTGTTTTTTATGCCTGGCCTCTTTTAACAGAATTGTCATATCCACTGAACAGGTTTTGAACAATTTCGGGATATGTTATGCAGATATCAGATAAAACAGGCAAATTCAATCAAAATGAAATGCATTCCTGAAAAAGAAGTCGAACAGGCCGGGAGAAAAAGTGTTCAACCCGACAGGTTCTTACAGAGATCGGAATTGGCCAATTACCGCAAGGAGACAAAAATGCAGAGAAGACATCCGTTTACATTGATCGAACTTTTAGTTGTGATTGCGATTATCGCAATATTGGCTGGAATGCTGATGCCCGCGCTGGGGAGAGCCCGTTCTGCCGGGAGGACTACCGCCTGTATCAACAATGAGAAGCAGATCGGGATCGCCATGGCTTTTTATGCTGACGACTATGAGGATTATCAGGTTCCTGGACGTTTTCTTTACACTCCCGCCACGGGTGGCTGGGGCAACTGGACGAATGTGCTGGACCGGCTCTATACCCATAACTCAAAGCTCTACCATTGCCCGGAGGAGCCGCAGTTCGCATGGGATGAGAAAAACAACAAGGATGGAAAAGATACAAGTTACGGCATTGCGATCTGCACCTGGGGGTATGAACCTTACACGAACCTTTCCGGTTGCAATTCCCATGTGGGAAATGCCGTGAAACGCAGTACCGTTCTGCAGGCCATGGCTAAACATCCCGGTTCGAATCCGTATGTGTTCGGTGACAGTGTCCCGAAGATGGTGAATGCGAACGGGGGATGTCACCTCTGGACGCTTTCCGGCAGTGTCGCAACGCAGTTCTGGTATCCGTCGCGCGGCCCGGCAACTTACAGCTGGGGAATCCACGCACTGCGCCATCCGAACCGCAGTGGCAATTTCGCATTTGTCGACGGCAGCGTCCGCACACTCCGTTACGAGGAGCTTGCCGGGGAGCGGGATGTGTACGCTTCTCCGTATCAGGTTATGAACGGAAAAAAACTCGCCGGCTGGGCTTCCTTCTGAGTACCGGATCCCATGGGGGGAACTTATCATGTGGTGTTGGCTGCTTATCAGTCTGGCGGCGTTTATCGGATTTCTTGTCTGCTGCCGCAGTCGTGCTCTGGGAGGCCGGATCGCTGCCGGCATCTGCTTTGTCGGCCTTCTGGTTTCCACGGTATTCGGGATTACATGGACGCCGGATCAGGAGTTTGCCGCCAAGGAATGCGGTTACTACGCGTCCCAGGGGGCAAGGATCGGGGTTGAGCTTAAGAAACTGAACGCTTCCGGGAAAATCGCGCTGCTTATCTTTGAGCATATGAAAGAGGCAGAGGAAGTCAACGAGTTCCAACAGATTCTGGCACAGTTCGGGGATTGTCCCGAAATCTCCGTTTACACGGTGTCATTGGCCAACCCGCAGGCACTTACCGGAGCCGACCGGCTTGATGCTTCTGAGTTCTGCCGGGTACTTGCGTCGATTGCTGCGGACAGCTCCATTGTTTCGCTGGTCGGTTTGCCGCGCGATCTTCGGGAGGTCCGCAAAATAAGAAGCCGAAACGGAAACGAAATGCCGTTTATTGTGATCTGCGAAGAGCCCGTATCGAAACGGATCTTGAAAGAGAACCGGGTCAATGCGGCGGTTTTGCCGAAACCGGATGCTTTTTTCAATACCGAGCCGGTTTCCGATTATCTGAAGGCTTTTGATGAACGTTATTATTACATGGAAGGGGATTGAGTTCAAATGAGTTTGGGGCGGAAAATCGTTTGTCTTCTGGGGGCCGTTGTTGCAACAGCCGGGTTCGTCGGACCGGTTTCTGCGGTTTCACCGGCGGAACTTCCGGTTGGAAGTGTCATTGCATGTGAGGGCAGTTACAAGGACCACGTTCAGGGAATGGCTTCTGACGGAGAGGTCATTTACTGGTCTTTTGCCTCCACTCTGGTCAAAACGGATTTTGACGGCAAGGTACTGAAAAGTGTTCCGGTACCCTACCATTGCGGGGATCCGTGTCTGGTTGACGGCAAGTTGTATGTCCCTTACGGCGGAGGTTCCTGGAACCGCGAAATCGGAAATGCCGAATCACGCAATTTCATTCGGGTTTACGACTCCGATCTGAAATTGATCCGGGAATACCGGGTGCCTGAAGTCGTTTACGGGGCAGGTTGCGTGGAATTTCATAACGGCAGATTTTTTGTCGGCGGCGGGTTGCCGGATGGGAAGACGGAGAATTACATCTATGAATATGACAGGAATTTCCGGTTTGTAAAACGCCATGTGATTCCATTTGTATCTTCGTTGGGGATTCAGACCATCAAGTACGCTGCAGGGTCATTCTGGCTCGGGTGTTACGGCAAGCCTAATTTCTGCATCCGCACCGATGAACAGTTCCGGATCCGGAATCGTTACGAGTATGCCACGACTGTGGGAGTCATTGACCTGGGCGGCACCCCGGAACAGGTTAAACTTCTGGTCGCATGGCACATCTGGGATCCGGCGGTGAAAGGGAACCGGGCCAAGGCGATTGTCGTGGAAGTCGCCAATGGCAAGTTCCGGAAAAAATGATATCTGCCATCCCTTGTCTGCGGACAACATCGCGTTTGTCTATAAAAAAACCTGCCTGGGCGCACCCGGCAGGTTTTTTCGGCTCTTCATTCCGTTCAGAAGTTGCAGATGTCGTCGCAGAGCATCTCGTTGGTGGCGGTGTCCTTGAACGTCTCCTGCTTGGCTTTGTTCAGGTTTTCCGGTGATACCGACTCGGCATCTTTCCCCAGCCGGTTGTCGGAACCGGCGGAGTAGAGGTCATAACCGGTCTTGTTGAATCTGCCGGGATAGGCGTAGTAGATCTTGTTGCCCCAGCCGTCGATCAGAACGTAACAATTATTGGCGCTGTCTTTCTGGAGGCTCTTCTTGAGCGTTTCTTCATCGATGGTACGCAGGAAATCTTTCAGATAATCCGCAGCAACCTGTTTGTCTGCCGCGAAACTCTCCGTGAACGTCAGTTCGGCGATGGAACCGTCCTCGCTTGCCCCGTCGTTGATTTTGAAGCGGATCTCGTTGAATTCTCCGCTCGTGGCGCTCGGCGGGATGTAGCCGAGTTTGGTGTTGCAGGTTTCGAGGGCGGCCTCGAGGCGGGTGAGGAGCGCTTTCGCCGCGCTCTCCTTGGCGGAGTTCATCGCGTAGCTGTACATCCCGAAGCCGATGGCCGTCAGGACCCCGATCAGGAAGACCACGACCAGGATTTCGGTCAGTGTAAAATGCTTTTTCATCGGACAACCTTTCTTGTCTGGGTTGAAACTTTTCCCTACTGGGAATATAATATGCCTCAAACGGATTTTCAAAAGCGGAACAGGAAAAAATCATGAGAATTGATGGAAAAACCGTCCTCGTCACCGGTGGCGCGCGACGGGTCGGAGCAAATATCGTGCGCGCATTCGCTGCGGAAGAGGCGGATATCATTCTGCATGTCCGCCATTCGCGGGAGGAGGCCGCCGAGCTTGCCGCTTCGCTGCCGCGTCCCGAACGGTGTCGGATCCTCATGGCCGACTTCGCGATTCCGGGGGCGGCCGCGAAACTCTTCGCCGAATGCGGTCAGGTCGACATTCTCGTCAACAACGCCTCGATGTTCGAGACGGACGAACTCGTTTCCGGAAACGAAGCGCACGACCGGGAGCAGTTCGAGGTGAATTTCTGGAGTCCGCTCGCGCTCATGCGCGCGTTTGCGGCGCAGGAGCTGCCGGAGGGCGGGGCGATCGTGAATCTGCTCGATCAGGAAGTGACGCACCGCTCCGCGCACGGCGGCGCGTATGCGCTGTCGCGCCGGGCGCTGGCCGACGCGACGCTCGAACTTGCGCGCGAACTCGGCCCCCGGAATCTGCGCGTGAACGCGGTTGCCCCGGGGCCGGTTTTGCCGCCGCCGTGGCTTCCCGACGGGAAAATGGCCAGGACGATTCCGACGCTGCCGCTGCGGCGAAAGGTCGAACTCGACGACCTCACTGCCGCAGTGCTCTTCCTCTGCCGGAACGACTCGATCACCGGGCAGATCCTCTGCGTCGACTGCGGTCAGAGCCTTTGAGCAGGCTGTTCACTGCTTCCTGTCGATCATCCGGGGGAAACGGGCGGGTAGATTCCCCGCTCCCCCGCTCCCCGTTTTTTCGCGGCTCTGCGGCAGTCAGGGCAGGTCGAAACAGGGGAGACCACTTTCCCAGCGGATGAGCTTTCGCGAGAGATACCAGCTTTTGCCGCCGTCGTTGTTGCCCTGATAGAAGAGGTGCTGAGTGCCGTCGGGAGCGGTGAACGCGAAAGGATGCCCCGATTCAGAGCTGTTCCAGCTGCCCGGTTCGCCGCAGGGGAGGACCGGGGAATCCGAAACCCGTTTCCAGTGGACGGCATCATCGCTCACGGCGCAGCCGATCTGCTGCGGGCAGTTGTTGTAGGCGCCGCCGTAGAAGAGATAGAGTTTCCCGTCATGCTCACAGAGGGCGGGGGCTTCGATGCACTTCTGTTCCCAGGGGAGTTCCGGCTGGAGAATGGAGTCGTCACACTCCTGACGCCAGGTTTGCCGGCTGAAATCGCTGTCGAGTGCAGCGGAGGCGACCGCGAGTTTCTGAATCTCCATAAGCGGGTCGCGCGTGGCGACGTAGAGCCAGAGCCTTCCCCGGAACGGAATCACGTCGGCATCGATCGCACGGCCGCAGGTCCACTCACCGGTCGGGTGGAAGACCGGGTTGGTCGCGTCCGGGGTGAAGTGGATTCCGTCGTCGCTGACGGCGTGACAGATCGCGTCTTTCGCGCCGTTGCCGTAGGTCTGATAGAAGAGGTGGACTTTGCCGTCGAGCACGATGGCGCCCGGCGCGCAGAAGCCGTTTTTCTCCAGTTCCGTGAAACGGGGCAGATCGGTGAGTTTCGTCCAGTTGTCAAGGTCGGAACTCTCGGCGACCCCGATGATCCAGCCGTCGTTCGGGCGGCCGTCCCACCACGGCGGAACCGAATAGTACATGAGATAACGGCCGCCGAAAAAGACGACAGCGGGATCTTTCGCGTAAGTTTTTCCGCGCGAATTGTCGGCAAAATACATCATGATCCTTTCTCCCGTTGAATGACAGAACTCGGAATTCATGCCCGGTTGAGCAGCCGCGCGACGAGAAGATCCAGATATCCGTCCAGATCGCTCCAGCCGACGGCGACTTTGACCGGACGGCCGTAACGCGGGGAGATGCGGGTGAATCCCGGATCGTCCACCACGAGCGGCAGCGTCTCAAATTGCGTGAAGGCGTCCGTCCAGGCGAGATGAACCGCCGCCGTGTCGTAGAGAGTGCTGGTTTCCGTGGCTTCGCCGGTTTGCCCGAAACTGGCGCGCCATGCCCGGTAGCAGGAGATGATCTGAGCGGCGACCGGATCCGCGGATTCCTTTACTGAGCGGTAACGTTCCCCGTCGAGCTGGATGAGCCCGCAATGGTCGAGCGGCGTGATGACGATCTCCCGCCAGGGGGCGGCAAACACCGTCTGGGCAGCGGGAATGTCGATCCTGACGTTGTATTCCGCGATTGCTCCCGGTTCTCCGTGATGATGCCGGTAGACGGAGCCGAGCATGGCTACGAGACGGCATTTGGAGACGAGCCCCGGGTAGTGGCGGCAGAACATCGCAAGGTTGGTGAGCGGCCCGATCCCGATGACGGTGGTCTCCCCCGGTTCGTCCGCCACGGTCCGGGCCATTTCCTCGAGACCGTCACAGCGGACTTCCCCCGGATAGTCGGAAGCCGTATAGATTCCCAGCCACTCGCGCAACGTCTCCGGGGCGGGCTGCTCGAGGGCCGGGACGCCGACCGCGACCGGAATCTCCGGCCGCCCCGCGCGATCGAGAAATTTCGCCGCGACGAGTGCCCGGTATTCCGTGTCCCCCGTGCAGGAGAGCACGAGTTTCGGGGCGAGTTCAGGCGTTTTGAGCAGCAGCCCGAGCGCCCAGTTGTCATCGATGTCGTTCCCGATATCGGTGTCGAGAATGACCGGAATGGGTTTGTCTCTCATCGGTCGGCTCCCTTATTTCCGCGAGGCGCGAAATCACTTCCGCACGCGGTCGGCGACGCTTTTCTCATAGGCGTCGAGATCGGCGATCTCGAGTTGGGCGACGCCGGATTTCATCGCCGCTTCGGCCACGTAACGCGCCACACGGGGCACGACGCGGGGATCGAACGGCTTCGGAATCACACAGTTGATGTTGATTTTGCCGGGTTCACCGTCGAACATGCCGGCTTTCGCGTCGTCGGGGTAGGCTTCGGCGAGCTGGGCTTTCACGTCGGCGGGAACGGCTTCGGTGGCGAGTTCCGCAAGAGCCGCGGAGGCCGCAAGCTTCATCGCTTCATTGATGTCGCGCGCCCGAACGTCGAGCGCACCGCGGAAGATCCCGGGGAATCCGAGCACATTGTTGATCTGGTTCGGGTAGTCGCTGCGGCCGGTGCCGACGATCGCCGCTCCCGCCGCGAGCGCGACATCCGGGAAGATCTCCGGAACCGGATTGGCCATCGCGAAGATGATCGGGGAGGGCGCCATGGATTTGACCATTTCGGCGGTGACGCAGTTCGGCGCGGAGAAGCCGAGGAAGATATCCGCCCCTTTCATCGCGTCGGCGAGCGTGCGCGCATCGGTGTCGGCGGCGAACTCGGCCTTCTCCGGATTCAGGTCGGTGCGTCCCTTGTGGATGACGCCTTTCGAGTCGCAGAGAATGAAGTTTTCCCGCTTCGCACCGGCAGTGATGTAGAAACGCGAACATGAGATCCCCGCCGCGCCCGCTCCATTCACGACAAAGCGGCACTCTTCGATCTTCCGCCCGGTGAGTTTGAGTGCATTGAGAATCGCGGCCAGACTGATGATCGCCGTGCCGTGCTGGTCGTCATGAAAGACCGGAATGTTCATGCGCTTCTTGAGCGTCTGCTCGATCTCGAAGCAGGCGGGTGCGCCGATGTCTTCGAGGTTGATTCCGCCGAAAGTCGGTTCGAGCCGCTCGACAGTTTCGATGATTTTCGCCGCGTCGGAGCGTCCTTTGTCGTTGAACACTTTCCCGAGGCAGAGCGGGATCGAGTCGATATCGGCGAACCGTTTGAAGAGCACGGCTTTCCCCTCCATGACCGGCAGACCCGCTTCCGGTCCGATGTTGCCGAGACCGAGCACTGCGGTGCCGTCGCTCACCACGGCGACGAGGTTGCCGCGCGAAGTGTACTCCCAGACCGCGGCGGGATTCTCCTTGATCTCGAGGCAGGGCTGGGCCACGCCGGGGGTGTAGGCCAGAGCGAGTTCCGCGCCGGTGTCACAGGGTTTGGAGGCGTTCACGGTGATTTTGCCGGGTTTCCCGTCGCGATGATAGGCGAGCGCCTGGAGTTTCAATTCTTCCTTGGTCATGGTTGTTTCTCCCGAAAGTGGTGAATGAATCGATCTGATTGAGTTTCGTTAATTTTCCCGGACCGGAATACCGCGCTTCCGGAGGAATCGCTTGGCTTCCGGAATCGTATAGGTCCCGAAATGGAAGATGCTTGCGGCGAGAACCGCGTCGGCATGCCCTTTCCCGAGCACTTCGGCGAGATGTTCGAGCGTACCGGCGCCGCCGGAGGCGATGACCGGAACGGAAACCGCGTCCGAGACACGGCGCGTGAGTTCGCAGTCATATCCGGCGCAGGTTCCGTCGGCATCCATGCTCGTGAGCAGAATCTCTCCGGCGCCGAGTTCGACGCCGCGCACGGCCCATTCGACCGCGTCGAGTTCCGTCGCGTTCCGGCCGCCGTGAGTGTAGACGATCCAACGCTCTTCGCCGGGAACTTTGCGCGCGTCGATCGCAAGCACAATGCACTGGCTGCCGAACCGTTCGGCTCCTTCCCGGATCAGATCCGGGCGCAGGATTGCGGAGGTGTTGACCGAAGTCTTGTCGGCTCCTGCCAGCAGCATGCGGCGGATATCCTCGACCGAGCGAATCCCGCCGCCGACCGTGAGCGGGATGAAGACCTGTTCCGCGGTGCGGCGGACGACGTCGACCATCGTTTCGCGCGCATCGCTGCTAGCGGTGATGTCGAGAAAAACAAGTTCGTCCGCTCCCTGTTCATCATATTTCCGGGCGATTTCGACCGGATCGCCCGCATCGACGAGGTCGATGAAGTTGACCCCCTTGACCACCCGGCCTCCGGTCACGTCCAGGCAGGGAATAATACGTTTTGCCAGCATCGGGCCCTCTTTTCGTTATGAATCCATCACTCAACGTCCTTATAATATAACACGGAAATCCGGTTTTTGCACGGAAAATCCCGGGTTTTTCGGCGGGAAAATTTGCTTTCCGGCCGCTTCCCGGCTACATTGTATGGAGAGATGAAAACCGTATGACAGGAAGGGGGTTTTTCCATGGATTTCTACGATGTTGTCACCACCCGGCGGAGCATTCGTCATTACTCGGATCGTCCGGTTTCGGACGAGTTGCTCAAAAAAATCGCTTATGCGGTGTCGCTGGCGCCGACGGCGTGCAACCGGCAGCCGTTCAAGATTCTGGCGGTTCGGAATCCGGAGATGCGCGCGGCGATCTGCGCAGCCTGCCCGCAGCGGTTTCTGCCGGAAGCTCCGGTGATTCTCGTTGCGCTCGGGAATCCGAAAGAGGCGTGGCGCCGGGCGGGAGACGATCATTCGATCATCGAGATGGATCTCGGAATCGTGCTCGAACATGCGATTCTCGCGGCGACCGCGGAAGGACTGGCCAGCTGCTGGGTGTGCGGATACGATTTGAAAAAGATGAACGAGGCGCTCGGACTCGAAGCTCCGTGGAGTGCGCTCGCCCTGGCTTCGCTCGGTTACGCCGCCGCGGAAGCTGCTCCGCTTCAGCACAAGCCCGAGGAGGAAATCTTTGAAATCGTCGATTGAGCAACCCATGGCCGGAGAGGGGAAAATCATCGCCGGGCCGGGATTCACCGGGACGGTTCGTCCGGATGGCGACCGGGTGTTTGAACTGACCGCCGGAAAGCGTTCGCTGCTGAGGCTCGGCCGCGTCCGCTGCGGAGGTTTTGCCGAGACGGGGGCGCTTGTCAGGAAATTGCGCTGCCACGAATCGCTCGGTTCGCAGTCGGCTTCGATCGATATGGAGTCGATTGTTCCGTTCGGCTGCGAATACCGGATCGAACGGGAACTCGAGATGGCATCGGGCATCGCTTTGTGGACGGTGGATGTGAGCGCTGTTTCGCGCGGGATCGTCAGCGCAGTCGAACTCGAGCCGGTCGTGTTTCCCGGGCCGTGGGCGAAGCTGGAGTATCTCGTTTACGGCGAGAGCGAGTTCCGCACCGCCTCCCCGGGAGAAGAGCATACGGAGTTTCTGCGCGGACGCGAGCTGATTGTTTCGGTCCGTCTGACCGCTCCGGACGGAGCGCGCGTTGAATTCAACGCGGGCGGAGATCTCTGGCGTCATCGTGCCGCGATGCGTCTGCCGGAGGTGGCGGGGGAGTATGCACTCGCGGGTAGCGCCGGCGAAATCGTCCTGACGCGGAATGTGTTCGCGTTCCCTGTGGAAGCAGTCATCGAAAAACGGCCGTGGCGGTTCCGGAACAGTTTTGCGTGGTCGCTGCCCGGCGACGTCTCTGCCGGACCGGATTCTGACGCGGAGGCGGAGGAGACGGTTCTCGACTATGCGGCTGCGGAGCTGCCGGAGTCGGGGAGGCGGATCGAATGCGGCGGCCGCGGCACGGCGTTCCCGTGCCTGACCAGTGCGGCGGCGCGGCGGATTTTCCGCGACTTTGTGCGGCGGGCGGGGTCGAATGTGCGGGTGACGGGGCTGGTGCCCGGTATCTGCGGGGCGGCGGCTCATCTCGAGCGCCCCGGCAGAAAGGAGCTTGAGCACCTCGATCTCGATGATTGTATCGCGTTTTATCTGTGGGGCAACCGCCGGCTGGCGGAGAAAGGATTTCAACTCCGGATTGCGCCGGCGTCGGAGGGGTTGTTCGCCGGATCGGTGTGTGCGGCCAATCTCGGGCGCTGTCCGCGCGTTCCGGTGGAAGAGTGGAGGGAAGAATGAATCTGGAAGAGTTGAATGAGAGATTCGGATCAAAATCCGTGACGTTCCGGGAGGGGCCCGGCAAATTCGTCACTGCCGTGATTTGCAACCGGGAAGCCGAGGCGGAGATCTGTCTGCACGGTGCGCATTTGATGAAGTTCGTCCCGGCGGGGGAGATCCCGGTGGTCTGGATGAGCAAATCGAGCTGGTTTGAGGCGAATAAGCCGATTCGGGGCGGAGTCCCGGTCTGCTGGCCGTATTTCGGAGCGGCGGCGGATCCGGAGCTGCCGGCGCACGGATTTGCGCGGCTCTCGGAGTGGCGAATCGCGGAGGTTGCAGAGGAGGGGAACGCCACGCGGATTGCGTTTGTCCTTGCGCCGGAGGATGTGACGGCGATGGCGGTGCCGTTCGCGTTTGAATTGCGCATGGAGTTCCTGGTCGGGCGGATTCTCCAGATGACGCTGACGATGAAGAACTGCTCTGAGAGCGAACAGGTGATCACGGATGCACTTCACACCTATTTCAATGTGAAATCGGCGGAAGCGATTGCGATCCGCGGCCTCGACGCAGTGGAGTACGAAAACCGCGTAGTCGGAGCGGAGGCGTTCGGCTGTGTGCAGGATGGCGACATTCGGATTGACTGCGAAGTGGACCGGATCTATCTTGACACGACCGGCGCGGTGGAAATTCTCGATCCGGGCTTCGACCGGACGATTGTGGTGGAGAAGTTCGGGAGCGCCTCGACGGTGGTCTGGAATCCGTGGATTCACAAGTCGCACGCGATGCCGGATTTCGGCGACGAGGAGTATCATACGATGGTCTGCATCGAAGCGGTCAACGCCTCGAAAGACCGCCGCACGCTCCCGCCCGGCGGGAGTCACGTTCTGAGCCAGAAGATCACCGTGAAACGGTAACCCGACGCCCGGGATGTACTTCCTGTAAGCGGATGTTACAGCCCGGGCAGATCCCCGCCGGAATCTCGGTGTATGCTTTGACCGGTGGCTTGTTCTTGTCAGACCGTTTTTCAGAATTCCATCGTCATATTTTCCCCGGGTGATAGTTCGACTCCAGATAGCGGTTGATGTCCACCGGTTTAATCCGGTAGAACTTGTCTACCCGGATGAACGGAATCTTCCCCGCATTGCAGAGCTGGCGCATTTTTTCGTTTGAAATCCCGAGAGTTTCCGCCGCCTGATCCAGCGTCAGGGTTGGCATGACCGCAAAACGCGACTCGATTCGCTCGGCAATCCTGTCGCCGATCGCAATCGCAAGTTCCACGTTTCCCGTTTCGTTTTTTTCATAATTTTTACCTGGTTTGTTTTGGTATAAACATTTGCGGCAAAAATTTTTTTCCATTTCATTCAAGAGGAAGCGAATCAATTCTGCATCAGATTGAATGCCTTTTTCCTGCTTTATCGCTTTTATCTTCGCGAGTTCTTGAAGCGTAAACACTTCTGTCTGATCCATGTTTTCGTTCTCCTTTCTGGATTAATGTATGTTTTTATGAAAAACTATTTCAAGTATTTCTTTTTAAAAAATTTTGATTTTGGGGTATTCGGTAATATTTTATAAAGGGGATGATGAACGCGAAGGAGAACGACTTATGGCTGTTTTTGAGGAGCTTCGCTCGGCGTTGCGTCGTCAATACGACGATGGACTGACACAACAGGAAATTGCAGATAGAACTGGAATATCACGACCGCTAAAAGCCAGAACGTGGCTGTCGACGCCACCGAGAAGATCGGATAAACCGAAATTCAAGTGAAAATTCCCGTTCAGGAAAGGATGAAAGATTTCTGTTGGAGTTCAAATGATTTTCTTACGCATCTTAACAATCGTTTTGGTTTTTGGTTATGTGGTTGGGGGGCGGCTCAAATTTTCCGCTGTTTTCTGATTTGGGAGTAGGAATCATGATGCGTTTTCTCATGGCAATGTTCTGTGCGGGAGTCGGGTGTTTGCTCGCGGGATGCTGGACGGTTTACGAAACACCCGCGGTCGCGTTGGATCGTTCGCAGAAATTCGATTTGAATCTGCGATTGGAGGGATTCACCCTCACCACACTGCAGCAGACCGGATTCAGCAGCAGTACGGCAAATGCCACCGCTTACGACTGGCAGACAAACAGCACTGTAAATGCATTTGGAACTTCAACAACGGCCCATTACGCGTATCGTCCGGATGAGTCGTTTTCGTATTTGGTCACTGATGCGTTTGAAACGCTCGGATTCAATATCCGCAGCGATTCCCCGGAACTCGTCCTCGCCGGGAGAATCGGCGACGGGCGATTCCCATGGAAAAGCTGGCAGCTCTGGGTTCGAGACGCTCCCCTTTTTTTAGTTGCTATTCCAACTTTTGGAATGGTAATCAGTTGCCCCCGGGTCAATGATGCAGTGATTATCGTCTATGACCGTTCCGGAAAAAGAATCGCAGATTACTACGCAGAACAGCAATATTATTCGCTTTCTTTCGGGTTTCCATTCGCAAACTTTTTTAATAACAAGGCTTATGAATGGTATGGGGACCGACGGGCCGCTCAATTTGCCATGGCCGATTGTCTGAATCAATTTCTCGCTGATTTGAAAAGCGGAAAATTCAACGAGGCAATCGAAAAAGCCAAAGCACATTACGCAGGAAAGCTGGAGAAGTGAATGGCGCTGCATCGACCGGGGAGGGATAATTTTTACCTCTCTTCCTGCTGAGTCGGCGTTTTTTTCATCCCCCGTCATGTCATAAGAGCGTTTTGATTATTTTGTGCGGTTTTTTGATTCGTTTGTGATGGAAAATACGCAAAATGCAGAGTATTCTATAACTGTAACCTGAATCTTAAAGAATAAGAAGCGAGGTAACTGAATGGATAGTCTGTATGCTGCCGACCGCAAGGTGAAGTTCGATGACCTTTTTGCGTCTCCGGGGGCTCTTTACCGTGATACGCCGTTCTGGGCGTGGAACTGCAAACTCGAGCCGGAAGAACTCAAACGGCAGATTCGGATTTTCAAGCAGATGGGCATGGGCGGATTTCACATGCACGCCCGCACCGGACTGGACACGCCGTATCTCAGCCCCGAATTCATGAATTGCGTGAAAGAGTGCGTCCGCACCGCGAAAGATCTCGACATGCTCGCCTGGCTCTATGACGAGGACCGCTGGCCCTCCGGCGCCGCCGGCGGTTTTGTCACCCGGAATCCGGAGTTTCGCGCGCGGCATCTGCTCTTCACCCCGAACCGCCGGACAGAGGCCCCGAACCCGGAAAACGACAACTCCGGCCGGTTTCTCGCCGCCTGGTCGGTTCGACTCGACGACTCCGGCGCGCTCGCAGACTATCACCGCATCGGCGAGGATGAGAATCCCGCCGGGGGAGCGGAGAAATTCTACGCCTATTTGATTGTAGCTGAGCCGGATCCATGGTACAATGACCAGACCTATGTCGATACGCTCAATCCCGCCGCAATCCGGAAATTCGTCGAGGTAACCTATGAGGCCTATTTCCGCGAAGTCGGCTCCGAATTCGGCAAGACGATCCCGGCGATCTTCACCGACGAGCCGCAGTTTACCCGCAAGAGCGCGCTGAAATTCGCCCGCGAAAAACGCGATGCGGTCTTCCCGTACACGAACGATCTGCCCGAGAGCTATCGCGCCGCTTACGGCTGTGACCTCTTCGATACGTTTCCCGAGGTGATCTGGGAGCTCCCGGACGGGAAATATTCGCTGGCTCGCTACCGGTATCACGATCATGTCGCCGAGCGGTTTGCCGCAGCTTTTGCCGACACGATCGGCAGCTGGTGCGAGAATCACGGCATCCGTTTCTCCGGGCACATGATGGAGGAACACACTCTCGAATCTCAGACTTCGGCACTCGGAGAGGCGATGCGCAGTTACCGTTCATTTCAGCTGCCCGGCATCGACATGCTCTGCGACGGGTTCGAGTACAGCACGGCAAAACAGGCGCAGAGCGCATCGCGTCAGTATGGCCGTGGCGGCGTGCTCTCGGAATTGAACGGAGTGACCGACTGGGACTGGGATTTCAAGGGACACAAGGGACATGGTGACTGGCAGGCCGCGCTCGGCGTCACGGTTCGGGTGCCGCATCTCTCCTGGGTGTCGATGGCGGGGGAGGCGAAACGGGATTACCCGGCTTCGATCAGTTTTCAGTCGCCCTGGTACAAAAAGTATCCGATTATTGCGGATCACTTCGCCCGGGTGAATGCGGCGATGAGTCGCGGACGGGCCCGGGTGAGAGTCGGAGTCATTCATCCGATCGAGTCCTACTGGCTCGTGTACGGACCGCAGGATATGACCGCTTCGCGCCGTTCATCGCTCTGGGAGACGTTTGAGTCGATCATTCAGTGGCTGCTGAATGGACTTGTGGATTTCGACTTCATCGCCGAATCTCTGCTGCCGGAGCTCTCTCCGGTGCAGATCGGGAAGAGCTTCATTGTCGGAGAGATGGGATATGACGTCGTCATTGTTCCGCCGTCGATCACGCTGCGCGGAACGACGCTCGACCGGCTTGAGAAGTTTCGGGCGGCGGGCGGTCGCGTCATTTTCGCCGGGGATGTGCCGGTCTGCTGTGACGCGGTGGAGTCCGATCGGGCGTTGAAGCTTGCGGAGAAGTCGGAGCGGATCTCATTCACGCGCGAATCGGTCCTCCGGGCGGTGGAGGATCTGCGGGATGTGGCGGCGATCCGGAAGTGCGATGGTTATCCGATGGGGAATCTGCTCTATCAGATGCGCGAGGAACAGGGCGTCCGTTATCTCTTTCTTGTCGATACCGACCGGATCGGCAACGCGCAGGATCTGTACGTCCGGGTTCGCGGCAGCTGGCAGGTGATTTACCTCGATACCATGACCGGCAGGGAGATTCCGGTCGAGGGAACGCAGGAGAACGGATGGACGCAGTTTGAATTTCCGATGTATCCGCACGGGCATCTGCTTGTGAAGCTGCTTGCTGCGAACGAGTGCCGCGGAGAGAAGATCGGCATTCCGCTGCTGACGGACGCGGAGGCGGAGGCCGCGACGGTGGATCACATCTCCGGGGTGTTTCCGATTTCGCTCGATGAACCGAATGTTCTTTTGCTCGACCGTCCGAAGTGGCGGATGGCCAGTGACGCAGAGTGGCAGCCGCCTGAGGAGATTCTGCGGCTCGACAACCGTGTCCGGAGTCGGCTCGGGCTGCGGCCGCGCGGCGGACACATTGTTCAGCCGTGGGTCTACGGAAAGTCGACCGAGGTGCTCGGAACGCTTGAACTCTGCTACACGGTTGAGACTCTGATCGACGTCGAGTCTCCGCTTCTGGCGATGGAGGAGCCGGAGAACGCCGAGATTTTCCTCGATGGCGTGAAAGTTCCGTTTGAAGAGAACGGGTACTGGATCGATCGTTCGTTGAAGACGGGATTTCTGCCGAGGCTTGCGTCGGGGACGCATGAGCTGCTCATCCGGATCGCCTATACGAGGTCGGGCAATGTGGAACGCTGCTTTATTCTCGGAGACTTCGGCGTGGAACTGCGCGGGGATTCTGCGCGGATCGTCGAGCCGGTCCGCGAACTGGCCTGGGGAGATGTGACTCGGCAGGGACTGCCGTTCTACGGCGGAAACATCACGTATCACTGCCGGTTCCTCCAGGAGAAAGAGGAGGAGTTGCTGCTGCGGCTTCCGTCGCGCGTCACCTCGGTTCCTCATGCTCTGGGTGGAACGGCTGCTTCGCGTGAAATCCCGCTCGGAGGATTCCGCGGGACGCTTGTGAGCGCGTCGCTCGACGGGAAACCGGTCGGGGATCTCGCATTCGCGCCGTATCAGTGCGAACTCGGGAAAGTGGCGAAAGGCGAACATGCGCTTGACCTGACGCTCTACGGCAGTCGCGTGAACTGCGAGGGGTCGGTGCATCTTTCGTTCCGGATCTCCTGGGCCGGGCCGGGTGCGTGGAGAACCGAAGGCGACATGTTCTGCCGCGAGTACCAGGTGCAGCCGCTCGGCATCACAATCGCTCCGCGGTTGCTGCGGAAGTAGTCGTCCGGAGTCGACGAAAAAAGAGTTCCGGCGGATTTCCCTGTCCGCCGGGACTCTTTTGCTTTCTGGACAGAAAAAGGGGCGGAATGCGTTTTTTTTTGCCTCATCTGTCCTGTTTTTGTCATGAATTAACTTGGATAACGGAATGACAGGGGTATTGACATTGTGTGGTAGTTCCGGTATAATTGATAGAAGAGAGACCCCTTAACCATTCAGTTGCAGGAAAGGAAGCATCATGCGCGAATTTTCAGATCAAAATAAGATGGGTCGTAAATCATATTTTACACTGATTGAACTCTTAGTTGTGATTGCGATCATTGCGATTCTTGCGGGGATGTTGCTGCCGGCGCTGAACAGTGCACGTGATCGCGCACACACGACCAAGTGTCTTTCCAACGCAAAACAGTTGGCGCAGAAAATCCATCTTTATGCGCAGGATTACAACGATAAAATAGTTACTCCGGTTTATGCCGGATCTCCGATCGGCTGCTGGCCCAAACGGCTGATCCCGTATTGTCCGGAGTTGACTCCGCAGTCATTGATGAAACGCAAAAGCACAATATTCAACTGTCCCTCGTTTCAGGACGGCTTGGACAAACTTGCTGATTACTGCTATATGACGGACGGACAGTGGATGTTTGGACATATCGGCATGAATGATCATCTTGGAAATAGGCAACTGGGAAAACTCAAATCCAGAATCATATTGACTGCGGATGTCGGAGCAAACAATGATGCCGGCGGAACGTTTAAGTGGGAGTGGCGTTCCCGGATCAATTTTCGTCACAACGGAAGATCCGTCTGCGTTGCTTCATTTGTCGATGGTCACGCGCAGATGAGAAAGGTTACGGAGAAATTTGTCGAAGAGATCTTTAATCCAGACAAATAAAGCGGGAAGAATTCATGAAGCATCTGTCGTTTTTTCTGATTCTCGTCTGGGCCGCTTTTTTGAGCGCCGGGGAGAACATCTATCTTGGAGACTCCTATCGGCTTATCCTGGACGGGGGAATCAAACTGGAAATCATTGATCCGGACGGAACCAGCCATTCCTTGATAGACTCTGTCTGGTTTGACGGTCACACGGAACAGTGGAAGCCCCGGTACAAGAGCAGAGATGCCTTGGTGGAAGTTGCCCGCAACGATTCCACCGGGATGGACGCGAAACTTACGTTCCAGTTCGACGGAAATGAGGCCGGTCAAATGGCCGCAACGGCAGAAATCATTGCTCGGAGCGGCTGGTTGCATCTGAAATTTACTCAAACTTTCTCCGGGCAGCCAGAATCAACGATCCGCCGCCGGATTCTCTTCGGATTTCCGACCGGAACGACCAATTTGTTCCGGCGGAAAGGATTCGGGGCGCTTTCCGAGTTCAGTCCGGACATTCCGTTCCTGAAATCCTCATTCTCTCCGCGCAGCTATTGCGACTCGGGTACCAGGTGGGAGAAGACGCAAGATGGAAAATTGACATCGAGTTTTGAAATGATGCTGGTTCCATATTCGGGAGAGCCCCCGAAGTTCTCCGGCAGTCTGCTTTCGCCGGAAAACGACGTCATCGGCTGGGGATTTTTCACCCGGCCGTTCGGAGTGTTCTGCAATCCGGAGACCCCGCAAGGCGAACTGGTATTTCTCAATCTTCGCGATGAAGCATTGCAGAAAGAGTATACATTGGAAATCAAGGATCATCGCGGTGCGGAGTTGCTGAATGAACCGCTCCGGTTAAAAATGCTTCCGGGCGGAATACAGCGGATCCGCCGTACATTCCCCGCGGACAAGCAGGGGACGTTCACCATTTCCGCCGGACCGTTGAAAACCGGCTATGCGCTCATTCCGCCCGGGGAACGTCGCTGGAAAGATCGAACCATCTTCGGAATGCAGACCTACATATGGAATCCCCGCACTCCGGATATCATGGAGCTGATGGCGAAGATCGGCGTTCATTTTGTCCGGCAGGCATGGTCATCCAGTCCCGGAGAAGAGAATATTCCGCTTCGTTCAAAGGATGGCTCTTTTCTGCCGGATTCCGTTTCTGAATGGCATGGGAAATATCAACGGAACGGATTGGAGATAATCCCTATGCAGGAACGGATCCTGCGACTTCCGCCAGGTCTTTTCCGGTTCAGTGAGAACGGCAATGAAAACAACATTCACGGGCTTGCGGTCTCTGTTGCGGAACAGCAGAAAATCAGTTATGTCAAGCAGAAACAGCGCGACCCGTCAATCCAGGTTGGAACTGCCGGCTTCGCAGGAGTCGATCTCGCATGGTTGAATGAGTTCGCGGAAAATGGAGCATGGAATTATTTCGACGTACTTTTCGTACATCTTCACTGCTTCCCGCGGGCGCCGGAAGTCAACGGCACAATGACATCGATTTTCTGGCTTCATGACCGTGTGGTTCTGTTGCGGAAATTGATGGAAAAGTATGGTGAGCGACCCGTTGGCGATACCGAAAACGGATATCTGGTACTGAATCCGAACATGCGTCCCGAACAGTATCCGCTCGCCATGGTCAGCGACGACAATGTCGCTGCGGCATATATGGTTCGCAGTTATCTTCAGGCCATGGCTTACGGAATGTTCGCGAAACTGTGGTTTGTTCTGGAGAACTACGGTGGATTCGGGTTGTATGAGAATGGACGTCCTCTGCCGGGATTGGCCGCTTATGCGGCAATGACTGCCATGCTCGACGGCGCGGAATACATTGGCGAACTTTCATCGGTCGATTCCCCGAACGACGCATCCGACCGGGAGACATTCATCCGTAGCTGGTTCGGTCAGGCAACGGAAGGGGAGGAAAAAGTCCTTGAGTCCGGACATGGAGCCGTTGTGACGGACACTCCGGATCTCTCGTTGAAACCGATTCCATTCATCCGGGCGTTTCGTGATCCGGCCGGAAAACCGATTTTGGCCTGTTGGGCTACGTTGACCCGCCAGCGTGTCGTGTCGCAACGTGTCCCTACATCCGCCTGGAAAGGGCAGATGCCGGGAAAGAGCATCTTGTGGAATGGTTCTGTCCTCAATATGGAGCCGGAGCCGATCCCGATATCGATTCCGGTCGATGTTCCCGAGGTCATCGTTCATGACATGATGGGAAATGCCCGGACGGAGTCCTGTCACGGCGGCATCTTACACCTGAAGCTCTCAGATGAACCTCAATTCATTTTCGGAGCATCTCCGGCAATATTGGACGAGGCGGCCAGACATTCCCTGACGATCTTCCGGAAACCGGGTCGTACCGCTGCCGCGAAATTGTGGCATCCGCTCATTCAATGCATTCTTCCGGAATCCAAAACATTCCCGAAACGGAAGTCAGTCTATGACCGGGAGAATATTGCCATGAACTTCACCCCCGGGCAGGAACACTCGGTTTTTGTACGCTTGACGAACCTTTCTTCCGGGACTCAAAAGGGAACCGTCCGCCTGGAGCTGCCGGAGGAGTGGAGCTGCACTCCGGAGAGCGTCGGTTATGAGATTCCGGCCGGGACGGAACGTCAGATTGTCGCCGAGTTCAAAATCAAGGCGAAGAACTCTTCCGCGCCGGTAAAGCTTCGGAGCATTGTTGATTCCGAAGAGTTCGGGCGGATCGCCGACTCAGTCATGAATGTGACCGTTATGCCCTGAAGCACTCCGGAGAAAGCATTCATGTTGATTCATCAGCTACGATATGCAGTGTGCGATCTGCGGGCTCGGAAAGAGAACTTCTGGGGGCAGACGTTTCGCGGTGGAATTTTCCGATGGAAAGACGGTAGCCGGTTCGCATTCTGCATCCCGGAATGCGGCGAATTCAGAAAAATCAGAGAGCTTCACCTTGACGACTGCGCGAGGGAGGTGTATGTTGGGAGTACATCGAACGGTCACGATTCGAGCGGGTTTACCCCCTTATTCCGGGGAGATGTCCCGCTCGCGGAAAATGTCACGGCGGATTGCGTCAAGAGGCCGCTCCCGTTTGCGGTTGGGGAAAAATGAGCAGCAAAATCAACACCGTACAGCAGCGGATCCTCAAGCGGATCGTCGAACGGAAAACCCCGGAACGGCAGTTTCTGCCGTCGATCCGGGAGCTGGAGCCGGAACTCACCTCCTGCCGTCAGACGATCCACCTCGCGCTGCGCGAACTCGTGGAAGCGGGCGTTCTCGAAGCGCTGCCGCGACGCGGATTCCGGGTGCGCAACGCCGGACTCGCCGCCGGTTTGTTCCATGCTTCAGCCGAATTGCAGATCGCGTTTGTGCTGCCGCGCTGGATTGAAAAAGGGATTCAGTCTTCGATGTTCTCGGAGATTCTCAACGGCGCGGAGGCGGCCGGGTTTCCGGGGCAGACCGTCAATCTCGTCTATTTTACACTGCCGTGGAGCGCCAACGAGCGGAATTTTTCGCTCGAACGTCTGGCTTTCCCGAGTCGGCGCATTTCCGGAGCGATGCTGGTCGGGCCGACGCCGGATTTCATTGCTGAGCAGTTCATCGCCAAGTGTTCTGTGCCTGTGGTGCTGATCGACAACCAGAGCGATCTGGAGTCAACCATCTGCGTGACGCAGGACAATCTCGGCGGCGCGGCCCGGGCGGTGCGTTATCTGCATGAGCACGGCCATCGGCGGATCGGCATGATCTCCGTCAAACCCCGCAAGATGCGGCTCAACGAACGCATGGCCGGTTTCTATGCGGAGATGCACCGTCTGGGGCTGGCCGGACAGATCGCATTCATTGAGGAGACCGACTGGGACGGCGATACTGTCTCCGGCGGAGAGGATTGCGCCCGTCGGCTGCTGCGGGACGGTCTGAACGACGCCAGCGCGATTCTGGCGCTGAACGACCACATGGCGTTCGGGGCGATGCGGGTGTTCCAGGAGGCGGGCATGCGGATTCCCGCGGATCTGTCGATCATGGCGATCGGCCGCGACGCGCAGATTGCGGAGTTCTGTTCACCGCAGTTGAGCACGATGTGCTGTGATCCGCGCCGCCTCGGAGAACTCGGACTTGAGGCGCTGCTCGAACGCATCCGCAACCCGGATGCCGGTGGCAGACACATCCTGCTGAACATGACGCTCTGCGAGGGCGGGAGCGTCGGCCTCGTCCCCGTCCCCGCCCGTCCCGCCTGATTTTCCGCCGCTTGCGGGGGAGGGCGGACGCCTCCCTCCGGCATTGTCGTACGGTGGTTATCTCCGGGGCATCAGATCGACGACCGGGAACGTGTCGATCCGTTTCACCTCCTTATTGCCCATAACGCCATCGGAAACCAGAATGGAGTTTTCGCGGGTTTTGCCGTTGTCGCAATCGTTTACGATCAGGCTCATCCTGAACTGCTTCAGCCGTTCAGGCTGGTCAAGTCCAACCGCATTCCATGGAATTTCAACTTCGTAGACGGTCTGTTTCGCTGTTTCGTCGCGGCTTGTGCGCAGCTTGAGCTGCCGGGCCGTGACGGCCGGATTAACTCCATCGGGTGCCAATGTTCCGGCAATGACCGGCGTTCCGTCGTCACGCCGAATCAGGCAGAACTCCCAGTGTCCTTTCCGGTCGGGCAGGCCGAACGCGAGCTGGACGCTGTCGCCATTCGTACCGTTTGCCGCCGGAAACGGCTGGGAATGAACGTCATCTCTGACGACGATTTTCACCTGGAAAGAGCGATTGTCGTACTTCGGATAAATTTCCGCGCTCAAATCCTCCGGACCGCTCCATACCATGTCGATGAATTCCGCGCCGAACGGAACATGCTGATAAACTTGTTCCTGCCGGTTCAGTCGGATCACCGGTTCCCGGCTGTAGGAGCCATACGGCATCAGCCATGCGGCCCGCACCGGAATCGACAGCGTTTCGCGCATGGCGCCGACTTCGATTTCGCATTTGACTTTCATCTCGGCCGGGTGAACGGCGCGGAACGCGCTGCCGCCTCGCAGCAATATCGGCATTGTTCTGCACTGCCCCGGCGGAATGGTTACTTCCTGCGCCCCGGAAAGTGTGAGTTCCGGCGGATTTGTCTATCCGCCGGGACTCTTTTTCCTGATTTGTGTCCATACGGGATAGCCGCTGGCGCTGCATTTTCTGCGCCTCTCCCCTGGGGTGGACAACTTTTATGAAAAGGTTGGTGTAAAAGCCTTGCGTTACTATGTCCCATCGTTTGCCGATTGCAAGTTTCGCAATGGACGCCGTTGAATCTCCGCGATAGCATTTTCTGAATTGTAAGAACTTATGCAGGTTCAAGTCATATTTGCAATCTGCAATTACTTGGAACAAATGTTCACAAAATATCGGACACTGCCTTTTTAAGTTGTTGTGCTTCTTTAAATGACGGTTTCACTATAATCAAGCCGGAAACGGTTTTTTTTCAAGTATCTTCTTTAAAATATGCTCGATTTTCCGGACGTTATCCGCGAAAAGCGGAGAATGAATTTGCTCTTCCGGGAACCTGCCGCGTCTTTACGCTTCAGTCTGTATCTGAGTTGCAGGGGGGACGTAATTGGTTCGGTTCCGGAGGCGCGGGAGCGGGCCATTCGGTGAGGACCGTGAAGGTGTCGCGCCGCCACTCCTTTTGGAATTTCGGCGGCATTCGGTAATTCTCTCCCGGCGCGGAGAGCTGCCAGCCGGGGAAATCAATCGGAACGATACGCTCGTTCTCATGCCGGAACACTCGGGCCATATGCGTGAAACGGATCGCTTCTCCGCTCAGGGCATCCACGGGAAGCGGGGTGCCGAGCTCCTCAAGCGTTTCCGGCAGACGCCCTTTCCCGCGCCGATACCTTTCGACCTGCAAGGCCAGTTCCGTCATGCGGCAGCGCGTCTCCGCCCGCAGCAGCTGATCCCGTCCGAAAAAAGGATTCCTGCCGACGAACGGCTCCTGATACCATTTCGCGTCTGCCAATTCCCGCTTCAGGGCCTCGTCCGCCGCAGGACTCCACTTCTCCGGATGGTCGAGATACTCCGTCACGATTCGCAGATGCCGCATCGCAAGCAGCCGGTCCTGCTGCTGAACGGTTTCCGTCCAGAGGCACGGGAGCGTCGGAAAGAGGGGCGTATTGCCGCGGAAGAGAAACTCCAGCGTGCCGTCCCGAATCTCCGGTCCGATGTAATTTTGCACGTTCAGCCTCAAAACCAGCAGCACATCCGGATACGGAACCGCCAGCGCGGGAAGCAATTCCAGGGAAAGGTACGCGGTACCGCGTCGCCCGCCATGAAAGGAGGCTCGAAGTCGATCGAGCCGGCCGCGATTGGAGTCGGCGACTTCCCGCAGTTGCGCATCATTCAGCAGACCGCTCCCCAGCAGCGCGCCGATGGTATCGCATCGAATGCTTTCGATCCCTTGAACTGCCAGCGCTTCGAGGAGAAAATCGCTTTCCGGAATCAAATCCAGAAAACGGGTCATGAGCCGGAACAACCGCATGGCTTCCTGCCCGTTCTGTTCCTCGAGCGCCGCTATGATCCTGAGACTGTAACAGCGCGCGGCGGCAATCAGATAGCTCTCGGAACGAAATCCTGGATCGATCAGCAATCCGTCCGGAATAGGACGCGGATATTTCAAACTTTCACCCGATGCGATTAGCGACTCAGGCGGCAGGAAATCCGCCCGGTACTCTTTCCCGGCAAGACAGGCTTTGAGCTTCCGTCGTCCGCTCTCCGGAGAGGCGAAATACTCCATCGTCGACATCGGCAGCGGAAAGTTTCGACAGCGATTCACCAGCGCTCCGAATTCCGCATTCGGCGCTCCTCCCCGGTTCAAAAATTGCTTCAATTCCCCGCGGTTGACGGGAACTCCAATATTCTGGAGCAGACGGGTTTCCCTCCAAATCTCATGTTGTGTTTCGTAATAAAGGAGGTATCCCGGCAGCGTCACCAGCAGAAAAGCGATAAGCAACCCAAGCCAGCCGAGCCATTCCCGTCTTTCCATCGGCACATCGGCGATGCGTCGGCCCGCTCCGAGCCAGCAACCCGCGCTCACCGCGAGCGCGCAGAACGGGATCGGATTCAACGGGCCGATGACGAGTCCCGTAATCCAGTAAAGCGCCGCCCCCGCGATCATTCCCCACGGCAACCAGTGCGACGAACGCGGAAGCTCTCCGGCAAGCGAGTGGCCGAGGAACCAGTAGCGGATTCCCGGCAGGCAGAGCCGGAGATCCTCCCATGTCGAAATGCTCCGATGACGCCGTTCTTCCCGCATGACCGCGATCCAGCGGTTCTGCTGAAGAGCGATCCCCAGCGCAACAGCACAGACGCTGGCGGCCGTCAAAAGCGGCAGAAAGAGGACGAGCAGCTCAAAGAGGTAAACAGTATGATCCTCTCTCGAACAGAAGTACGGTTCGACTTCGTGCAGAACGCCGGGCAGGGTCGCCAGCCCCAGCACGGCAGAACCGGCAGCCCGCACATAACGGACATTTTCCGCAAAGAGTCCCTTCAACGTAGCGTTTTCTGTTTTCTCCGGAAAAGGGGGGGCTTGTCGCGGACTCCTCCGGTTCCAGGGAAAGTGGAATGTCCGGGCGGCAGCCGTCTCCTGCCGGTTTCGGCAGATTTCCTGCAGTTTCGAGTTTACGCCGGAGAGTCTGTTTCCGGATCGCTGCGGCGAATTTCCCGAGAACGAAAAGTACAAGCAGCACTCCCGCGCCGATGAGCGCTCCGTCCGGGCCGATCCACTGGAGCCCGCTCCACTCCTGGTGCAGCGGAAAGAGACGGATCAACCAGCCGGCGAAAATAGCCACCCAGAAGAGAAAGACCACGATTTCAATCCGAGGCAGAAATTTCATACTCGAAAATCTCCTGTTTCGGCGGAGAAATTTCCCTTTGAAGAAACTCTCCGCACGCCGCCCCCTCTCCCCGGGAGGAGCCGGTGTTTTGAGCCGGTATCCCGTTTACGGGTTGAAGTATGCGCCGTGGGCGAGCAGGTCACGCCGGAGGCGGGCGACGTCGAGTTCCCGCGGAGCGCTGCCCTGCACGGCCGCCATCGCGGCGGCCGTCCCGGCGGCTTCCCCCGTCACGAGGCAGACCGGCATGACCCGGACGCTGCCGTAGGTCATCCGGTCGCTCGAGATGCACCGTCCGGCAAGCAGCAAATTGTCGAGCTTCTTCGGCAGCAGACAGCGGAACGGAATCCCATGCGACTCGCCGGGTTTGTAGCGCCCGGCCTTGTCGATCACCGCGCGCATATCCGCACTCATGCCGTGAATGTCGAGATAGTAGGAGTTGCGCCCGATCTCATCCTCGAAATCGCGCCGCGCAAGATAGTCGTGGTAAGTAAGTTCGTACTCTCCGGCAATGCGCCGCCCCTCCCGAATCCCGAGCAGATTCGCCGTGCACGCGAGAAAGGCGCCGCCGAATGCCTCCGGCTCGTACTCTTTGAGCGCATTCAGGAACGCCCGGGCGATTTTCCGTCCCCGGATCATCGCCGCGGAAACCTGTTCCGGATCGGTGCTGTCGACGTTTTTCAGGTGCCCTGCATTGAATCCGACCGTACCGGGACCGTTGAAATTCTGGCAGAGGTGCGTGTCGATGATCTCCGGATATTTCCCCTCTTTCACAATGCGGTGTATGGACGAGTCCGGATTGCTGCCGTGCAGACGGCAACTGTGCTGATAATAGTAGGAATCGACGTTCGAGAGCTGGAAACAGAGCGTGGCATGCTGCGTCTCCCCGGTGACTTCGTCCCCGAGTTTGAATTCCGCGCCGGCCCATGCGGCGATGTCGCCGTCACCCGTCGCGTCGACGAACATCTTCGCCCGGAAAGCGGTCAATCCCGCTTTGCTGCCCGCAATGACCGCGTCGATCCTGCCGGAGTCGGCCTTTTCCACGGCCGCGACAAATGTGTGAAAGAGCACATGGACGCCAAATTCTTCCAGCAGATCGTCGTAGGTCCGCTTCAGCGACTCCGGATCGATCGAAACCCAGTTCAGCAGTTTTTCATTCACATGCCGGATTCCGGACTTCGCCCGGCGGAACACCGTTTCAGCGAGGCCGCGGTAGATGATCTTCTCTCCGTCCGAGAATGGACACCAGGCCGGAACCAGCCCCGAGGTTCCCATGCCGCCCGGTGCCCCGGTGCTTTCGAGCAGCAGGGTTTTCGCTCCGGCGCGCGCCGCCGCCGCTGCCGCCGCACACCCCGCCGGACCTCCGCCGACGACGATGACATCCCAAGCCGGTGAGATTCCGATTTTCCCGTGATAGCGATACGATTCCATTTCCCATTGCCACAGAACGAGTTTGAACTTATTCCCAGAAAAGCCGGGATGCGAATTTCTTCAGATTGACGATTCCGGCGAGCTTCCCGGCAGAATCAATGACAATGAGCTGCTTGATGTTGTTGACGAGGAAGAGCTTCGCAAGCTGAACCGCCGGAACCGATTCATCGACGCTCACGAACTCCGTGCGCATGACGTCCGCCACTTTCGTGTCGTTCGCCCCCTTGAGCACCTCCGAGAACGGCTGGAACCGGTACATCGGCGTCAGATCTTCCAGCCAGAGAACATGTTCCGGCATGCTGAACCGCAGCAGATCGAGCAGCGAAATCACGCCGCGCAAATCTCCATCATCGTCGATGACCGGGATCTCGAATTCCCCGGTCGTGGCGAAGAGCTCGATCGCACGCTGCAGCGTATCTTGTTCCAGCATGGTCGTGACCTGGCGCGTCATCACGTCGCGGACCCGGAGAAATTCCGGGATCGTGAACCCCGAGCCGCTGAAGTGACTCGTGACCGCTTCCGGAGTCGGCAGAGCCGCCACCGTTTCGATCTCATCCCCCGCCCCGAAATCTTTCGCGAGCGCCGAGAGCAGCTGCAGGTGCAGCCCGGGGTCGTCCCCCGGCGTGAGCAGCATCACGACGACTTTCACCGGACCCATTTCCGGAACGCCGAAGTCGATCCCCTGCGTGCTGGTCGCCATCGCGACCAGCGGTTTGTCGAGTTCCGCGAGGCGCGCGTGCGGCACCGCCAGCCCCGGAGCGATCACGGTCGGAAACATCGCTTCGCGCGCGAGAACTTCGTTGACGATGTTGGCGGCGGAGAGTCCGGCATTGTTGCGTGCCAGCAGTTTCGCGAGTTCCTCGATCACCTCCGACCCGGTCTGGGAACTGCTCCGGCAGATGATGTTTCCTGTGGCGAGATAACTGTAGAAATGGGTTGCGTTGTCGGTCATGGCTCCTCCTTGCATCTGTCAAACCAGGTTGCTTGCCGTATTTTCCGCGGTGGCTTCGACGGGGACGATCCGGTCGAGCGGAACCTCGTCCGCCGGTACGCGCAGTTCGACGTAATTGTCACTCCAGCCGCGCGCCATCCCGTCGGAATCGATCCGTTCAAAGATCACCGGGAGTTTCTGTCCGTACAGGCCGGCGATAAAACGCCGTTTCGACTCCGCCGCAATCACTTCGAGCCGCTTGTGGCGCTCTTTCGCGACATCCGGCGGAATCCGGCCGGGCAGTGCGGCGGCCGGGGTGCCCGCGCGCGGCGAATAGGTGAAGATATGCAGATTCGCGAATTCCATCGATTCAACGAACCGGCAGCTCTCCGCAAAATCCTCCTCCGTTTCGCCGGGAAATCCGACGATGAGGTCGCTGCCGAGGTGGATCCCCGGAATCCGTTCGCGCGCGGCGCGCACGAAATCCGCATATTCGGCTGTCGTGTAGTGGCGGTTCATCGCCGCGAGAATCCGGTCGCTGCCGTTCTGCAGCGCGAGGTGCAGAAACCGGCACACTTTCGGTTCGGAACTCATCACGTCGAGCAGGGAACGGTTCCCCGGTGCCGGTTCCGTCGAACTCAGCCGGATGCGGAATTCGCCGTCGATCCGGGCGATCTCATGAACGAGCGCGCCAAGATCCCGCCCGGAATCGGAGTAGGCGCAGATGTTGACGCCGGTCAGCACGAGTTCCGGGAAGCCCGCTTCGACCGCTTTCCGGCAGTCGGCGAGCACTTCGTCGAATGCGCGCGACCTCTCCGGCCCGCGTGCGTAAGGGACGATACAGTAGCTGCAGAAGTTGCCGCACCCCTCCTGAATCTTCAGGAACGCCCGGCTGCGGAACGGAAAACTCCCGAACGCATTCTCCCGGAAAGGAGTGACTGGCTGCTGCATGCTTTTCAGCGCGCCGCCGAGTCCGGCGTGTCCGGCGAGAAACTCCCCCACGAGTTCCGGCAGCGACCGCTTTTCCGGATTGGTCAGCACGACGTCCGCGGCGCTGTCCGCGAGGAACGCTTCGCGGTCGAGTTCGGCGCTGCACCCCGTGACCACGATCACCGCTTCGGGGTGCATGCTCCGGAATTTCCGCACCATCTGGCGGCTTTTGCGCGCGGCCTCGGCCGTGACCGTGCAGCTGTTGACGATGATGAGCGCGACGTTTTCCGCCGACTCCGAAACCTCATAGCCCGCTTCCGTCAGGCGCGAGACGAGCAGCGCGCTGTCGGCGGAATTCAGCCGGCATCCGAGGGTGAAAACAATGGCTTTTCGATTCAAGATGGAACTTCCTTTCCCGCTGGTAACATAGAACCGTTTCCTGTTTTTTGCAACTCGAAGTGTCTGATTTTCTTGCACAAACCCGGGAGAAAGGGTATATTAACGCGAAGCGAACGACAATACGCAGGAGACGCGAGATGGCGAAAAACGATTTTATCAGCGACAACCTCGTTCATATGCGCGAACGGCTCAAGGAAAATGCGGCGCGGGCCGGAGCTCCCGCCGCCGTCCCCCGGGAGGACAAAACGGGAACGGAATCGGCACCGCCGCCGCCGCTTTCGACGCGGATTCCGATGCGGCAGACCCCGGATCGAACCGATGGATTCGACCGCCAGCGGCGCGATTTCGGCTGCCGGCTCGAACGCGATCGCGCCGCCGTCGCGGCCGAACTTGAACTTGAATCCCGGAAAATCGCTGAACTTGAGCGGTTTTCCCAGGCGCTCGATTCGCTTGAGCAGGGATTCCGCAATCTCGCCCCCGGCGAAACTCCGGAAGTTCTGCGTGAGTTTGAAAAGCTCCGTTTCGCCTATTACCGGGCTTCCGGACGGGTCTCGGCGTTCCTGAAAGGGGGAGGCGATTCCGCCTCCGCTCCGGAACGCGAGGGTATCCGGCACGGAACAACTGCGGTGTGGATGCCGGTCGCGGCGGCCATGGTTGTCTCGGCGCTGATCGTTGCGGTCACGCTCATCGTGCTGTTCCATTGAGGCGCAGAGGAGAGGAGAGTGGTAATGAGGATCGTTCACTTTTCCGATCCGCATGCGGGCGGCGCGGCTGAGGATTGGATGGCTTATATCGATAAACGCTGGGTCGGCGTATTCAACTACAAATTCCGGCGTCAGTTCCGGCACGATCTCGGGAAACTCGAGCGCGCGGTCGAATATATTCTCGACACGAAACCCGATGTCGCGGTCTGTACCGGGGATCTCACGAGTACGGGGCAGCCGGGAGAATTTGCGAAAGTGCGTCCGATCCTCGCGCCGCTGCGCGACTCGAAGATTCCGCTGCTCTATCTGCCCGGCAACCATGATTGTTACGTCCGGCGTCCGAAGTGCGTGCGGGCTGTGCGCGAGATGACGGAGTATCTGTCAAAAGGGGATTACCGTTTCCCGGAACTGCCGATCCGGCGCGAATATGCGGGGGTGGAGTTTCTGCTGGTCAATACGAGCCGCCCATCGAATCTGCTCTGCTCCTGGGGATTTCTCTCCCGCGCTGATTCGGGGTGGATCGAGTCGGTCTGCGCGGAACCGAAGAAAGGTCCGCGCATTCTCCTGTCGCATTATCCGATGACGGAGGAGCATCCGATTCTGCGGATGCGTCACCGGCTTTTCGGGCAGAAGCGGGTTCTGGAACTGCTCCGGGAGCATCAGATCGATCTTTCGCTCTGCGGTCACGTGCACAAGCCGTATCTGAAAGTCGATGCCGAGGGGCGTGGAGAGTGTTGTGCCGGTTCGGTCACGCGCAACGGCAGCATGGTCGAGATCGACTGCGATTTGCCGCGCGGGAGTTTTTCGTTCCGCACGATCACGCTTTGAGCACGACGGGAGGAGCAGAAAGTGGCGAGCGACATCAACGAACTTGCGCGGCAGTGCGGGGTCTCGAAAGCGACGATCTCTCGCGTGTTCACGGGCCGGGCGCGGGTCAGCGATGAAGTGCGTGCGCGTGTGCTGGCCGCCGCCCGCAGACTGAATTACCGTCCGCAGCAGGTTGCGGCGCGCGACTGCGTGGCGATCGTGATTGCGGATCTGCCGTCGCCGCAGCGGAGGCTGAGTTTTTCCGAACGGCTGCTCACCTCGGCGGTTTTCGAGATCACCCGCAACCGGATGTTGACGGAGGTGATACCGGTCCGGGATCTCTCCCGGCTTTACGACAGTTACACGCGGGCGGTCCTGCTGCTGCTTTCCGAACCCCACATCGAGGAGCATCTGGCGGAGTTCGAGCGGTTGCCGATGCCGATCGTGACTGTGAACAAGCAGTATCCGTTCAGCAGTTCGGTCAACACCGATCACGGGCAGGGGGTGACGCTGGCGTTGCGGCATTTGTATGAGAACGGCCATCGGCGTATCGGGCTTACGGTCGACCGGATCGAAAATCAGGCGGGGCAGGAGCGCATTGCCGCTTACACGGCTTTTGCAAAAGAGAGCGGAATCGAGCCGTTGCCAGTGGGGCATTTCCACAACTCCGGCGGGGAGGAGTCGCAGCGGGAGCTCGACCGCGTGCTCGCGGCGCGGCCGACCGCGCTTGTGGTCTGCGGGGAGAGTGTGGCGCTCCAGGCGGCCTGCGGGTTGCGGAAGCGCGGACTCCGGATTCCGGAGGATATTTCGCTGATCACTTCCGAACTTGAAGACATCTGCCGCTGGCTCACGCCGGAACTGACGACGATCAATCAGGATCTCGACGCGCTTGCCGCAAAGACGGTTTCGCTGCTGCTCGCCCGGATTCGGGAACCGGACTCTCCGCGCGAAGACATCCGTCTGCCGAGTTCGCTCATCGTGCGTTCGAGCGTGAGGAATCTGAATGCGTAATCCCGGTCGCCGGGCTTCCGTAGACGATATTGACGCTTTGCCGTTCGATCAGCCGGTATTTCACAGCAGATTATCCCGGAGTCGGAGAAGATCAGCATGGAGAGGTGTGAATGATGAAAATCCTGGTTTCTGCGATCTGCACGATCGTGATGTCGATACTGCCCGCTGTGGTTTTCTGCGGGGAGCCGACTCCGTTGAAAGAGTTTAAAATTCCGGCGTCGCGCTGGGCGCCGGGCTCTTTCGGAACGGTTTCCGGAGAGCGGCTTGTGATCGAGGTGCCGGAACAGGCGAAAGCCGCCATGAATTGTGCCGGTACGGAGATAGATCTCGTGCCGTTCCGCGGCCAGTCGCTCTGTTTCACCATACGCGGACGGGCGTGGAATGTTTCGACGCCCCGGGACTCCTGGAACGGAATCAAATTCATGCTTTATTACCGGGATGCCGACGGGCAGGAGTACTGGCATCATCCCTCACATCTGAAAGGGACGTTCGACTGGCGGGAAATCTCGTTCTCATGTGCCATCTCCCCGACTGCGGAGAAAGGAAGTCTCAAGCTCGGGCTTCAGGACAGTTCCGGAAAAGTGGAGTTCGATCTGGCCAGTCTGCAGGTGTACACCCTGTTCTCGCCGGTGAACCGCGATTACCGGGTTTCCTATCCGGAACGGGTCGCCTCCATGCCGCCGCTGCGGGGCGTGATGTCGCCGCACTCGTTCACCGATGACGATCTTGAGACTCTGTCCCGCTGGAACGTCAAGCTGATTCGCGCCCAGATCACGCGGGACTGGGGAAAAGCCGACACCGATCGGGATCTGGCGGAATACGATCGCTGGCTTGACGGCAAACTCGATCATCTCGAAGAGGTGTTCGGAAAAGCCCGGAAGTATGGCATCCTTTTTGTGATCGACCTGCATTCTCCTCCGGGTGGACGTGAGAAAGGGGGAGACATGTATATGTTTTACGAGGTAATTTCAAAAGTTTTTAATTCGGCGGAATGAAAAAAGAGGCAGAAGGTTCATCTTAACTCTGGGACTATCAAACCTGGAGGAAAAATGAACGATCTGCCGAAGC
>CALXOE010000011.1 GCA_944389935.1 uncultured Victivallis sp. | reverse complement strand
TTCGGCGTTTTCACGATGAAGCCCATGTTGTAAACTTTCCAGATCCGAACGCCTGACGCAACCCGGGTTTTCAGGATTTCATCGAGCATTTCGTCGCAGACCGGCTGGTAGATCGAGTTGATCGTTTCGCGCCAGGTCTGGCCGAACCCGGCCGGCGCGGCCGGATCGGTGTCCTCCACGCTCAGCGGAGCGTCGAGAATCAGCAGTGCCGCCCGACGGATCTCGTCCCGGTTGCTCTGAGGAGGATTTTCCCGGAGTACGCTTCTGCCGAAGCGGATGGTTTCGCCGATCCAGCGGTTCGGATCCGGGTCGGCCGCCTCCTGTGCGAGGATGCGTTCGGCCTGTTCCGAGGCCGGGGATTGCGGCCGGGATTCGACAAATGCACGCATTTTCGCGAGTGCGTCACGGCGCAGGGTTTCAACCGGTTCCGGCTTGCCGGCCGCGGCAGCGAGGGTCACTCCTGCCAGCAGCAGAAAGGCGAGAGTTCTGATGATTTTCATAGAGATCACTCCAGTTTGGTTGTGGGAAACGCTTTCCCGAATGATTGTGAAATAAAATACTCCCGCTGTGTTTGGATTTGATGAGCGGGAGATTAGAATAAAATGTCGTTCAACGCGATGCGTCTCAGCGGCTGTGTGATTCCGGTTGCTTCACCGGAATTCCGAGACTTTCAAGTTGGAGATGGCGCATCCTGAGGGGGAAATTCGTATTCCGTTCACATTTTCCGGAATCAGTGTGATTTCACGGCACTCCCGGCGGATTCCGGCCGGGATGTAGATCGTCATCCGGCTGCGGTTGATCCAGCCGCGCGTCGGATCGTGAAATTCCACCGTCACTGTTCCGTCGGACTCTCCACCCTGAGCGGTGAATGTGATTTTCTGGTAGCTGTCGCTCCTGACCGGGAGATCCAGCGGGGATCGGTTCGGAGCGAACGGGGCCGGGCGCAGAGCATCCCGGTACGCTTCCCCGGTCGCGGCATCGATTTTCTCCAGCTTGACCGCTCTCAGATTCAACGTCCCGGCCGAATCGAGCCGGAAATCGATCCGGGCCAGATCGACATCCGGCGGCGTCTGAAACACGATTCTGCCGGGAGTCCATTCTCCGTTTACGAGCGGTGTCACGCAGGAAAGCCGGGTTTTTTCGCGCCATTTTCCGTCTTTTCCGCGGAAAATGATGAGCAGAAGGTCGAGTGCCCCATGTTCGGTGTGCTGTTCAAATGTCAGCGAATACCAGGCGCCGGGCTCCAGCGCCGTATCGTGATAGAGCCGGGCAAACTTCGCTCCGGCATAACGGCGGAACTGGAGAATCCCGTTTTCATCGATTCTCAGATTGGACAGTTTCTTTTCGGGACGGCAGTCGTATTTCCACCCTTGCGGGGAAAGCGGCTCTCCGGCGCAGGCGGTGGCGATGATGAACAGAATGGCCGGCAGCAGAGAAAGCAGTTTCATTTTATTCTTCCTTGTTCTTTGATTCATGCAGATTTTTCAACGTGAGAATGACCGGATAGTGATCGGAAAGGGTCTGAAAAAATTCCCGTCGCGTGGTGTCCACATACGCTTCGACCACATTCTCTTCCAGATTGCGGCTCAACATCGCCATATCGATCCGGACGCCGAGTGCGGGCTGGTAATTGTGCTTCTTCATCCAGAAGAAACAGACATCCTCCAGACCGGCATCCAGCAGATTGTTCATGCACTGGAAATCGAAGAAGCCGTTGCGGAGGTTTTCAATGTGCGGGCGATTGTCGTTGCGGCGCGCTTCCAGAGCGGCGGCGTTGGAATTGGCCTGTGCCGCATCGTAGGGGGAGGGGTTGTTGAAATCTCCCATCATGATGACTTTCTCGCCTGCTTCCAGCAACGGTTTCAGGCGCTTTGCGTAGATTTCGGTCTCCCGGATTCTGGTATCGTAGCGGAATGGCGAGAGGTGAATGGACATGTAATAGACTCCATCGATTCTGGCAAGAATGTAACCGTGATGCAGACCGTCGATGCGCATTTCCACCATTTCAAACGGGCGCCGGCTGGTCATGGCGATGGAGTAGTCCTGCCACGGTTTGCAGACGGCGGCATAGGAGTGGTTCCACAATTTCGCCTGTCGGGCGAACGATTCGTCTGTCTGCCGGGCGATCTCCTGAAAAAGGACCACATCCGGTTTTTTTTCGCGCAGCCAGGATGCGGTTTCTTCAATTCGTTCGGCCCGATTGAAGCCGATCAGCACATTGTACCCGATGATCCGGGTCATTTCGTCCGCGCCGATTGCGGTCAGCGCGGCTCCGACACTGAATGTCGCGAGCAACTGTTTGATTTTCATAATCTGGATTCTCCCGTGTTTTCAGATGATATGATATACCATACCACCGTCGTGTTTGAATCACGTTACGGGAGAATTCAAGGAGTGTTTGTTTTGCCGGAAGAGGTGGTTTCGGTTCAACTTAACTTTCGGTCTTCGTCGCTCCGGAGGCCGGGGCGCAGTTGCCGCCGCCCTGCTTGCGCAGTTCGAGCGGAGAGAGTCGGGTGCCGCGCCGGATGAAACGGGAAAATGAGCGCGCTTCCGCAAAACCGCAGCGATGGGCGATCTCGTTCACAGGCAGGCTCGTCCCGCGCAGCAGGGCGATGCCGTGGGCCATGCGGTGATCCCGGATGTAGCGACCCGGCGCGCAGCCCATGCGGGCGGTGAAAATCTGGGTCAGGGTCGAGCGGGAGACCTTGAGTTCGTCGCAGAGCATGCCGACGTCGAGCTGCGGATCGGAGAGGTGGGCGACGATGAATTCCGAGCAGCGTTTGGTCAGCAGTTCCGACCGAACGCCGCTGGCGGCGCCGTCGGAATAGGCGAGAATTTCCATGATGACCGCTGCCATGCGGCGGACCTGCACCGGGTCATCGTCGCCGATGTTGTGTTCGAGTTCCCGGAACAGCCGTTCCGGGACCGGCTGCGCAAGCTGCCGATAGCGCGGATAACGGCATGAGAGCATCACGGCCTCCGCCAGAGGTCCGTCGAAACAGACCCATCGGACATGCCAGCTGCTCGAAAGCGACCGATGCAGATGGTCTTCGCCGGGCAGATAGTAGAAAGAGTCTCCGGGATGGAGTTGAAACGGCTGACCGTAGAGCACAATTTCGCCGATCCCATCCACGCCGAACATCAGTTCCACGAATGGATTGACCCGTCCGTTCTTCTTCAGAACGCCGCGATCATGGAGTTCCGATATCCCGGTTCCGTATGCGTAAAACGGCATGGGAATCGGCGGAAGTGCCGTAATGTCCGAACGGTAGTACATGATCTGTGCCATTTGCGCCCCTCCTTTTCTGTTAAAATAATGGCGCTCCCCGCAAAAGTCAAGCTCAAAGCATCGATGCGGACCGTTTGGACAGAGGATTGTTCAAAATCGCACCAATTCGTACAAAATGTCTATTGCCAAAATCGATTTTTTGCGCCATAATATATCAGGCGGTGAAAATAATGAGTTCCGGGCGGAAATGAGTTCCGGGCGGAAAAGTTCAGAAAGGAAACAAGATGCAAAACTTTTTTTACGGGAAGGTGTACCGGCGGGCCGGGAGGTTGAATTTTACCTTGATCGAGCTCCTCGTGGTGATTGCGATCATCGCGATTCTGGCGGGTATGCTGCTGCCGGCGCTGAACCAGGCGCGGGACAGGGCGCGCACCACGGCGTGCATGTCGAACCTGAAACAGCTCGGGCTTTCGCTCTCGCAGTATACGATCGCGAGCGACGATTATCTGCCCTCCGTCCAGTACGCGAATGAGAGTTGGGCACGGCTGCTGCGCAAAGGATTGGGAGATACCACTGCGCTCGGCGGACAGTTTGACGCCAGCGGCTGGTACGATGAGGCCTCTTACCGCGCGTATAAAGCTTATCGCTGCCCTTCGGTTCCTGAGGGAAAGAGCAAGAACTACCGCAATCCGCAGCTTGAGGTTTACGGTATGAACGCCAACATCACCGGCTGGTGGCAGAATTATGCGGGTTGGAACAACTACAATCCGATGAATTTTTTCGTGAAACTTTCGCGCCTCGGGAAACACTCGTCGGCCGGAAATCTTGAATGGTATCCGAATTCCGGGCCGTCGGGATTGATTGTCCTTGCCGACAGCGCGACGGACAATCCGGCAGATGAGCTCTGCAGCGATCAGATCTTCTGGTTCGGCACAAGTCACCAGAAGATTCAGCTCCGCCATGTCGCACGTTCCAACATTCTTTGTGCGGACGGTCACGCGGCCACGGCAGGATTCAACGATCTGCGTTCTTATGCCGCAATATCCGGAGCATCGGTTTTCGATGCGAACAAAAATTCGTTCACATTCTGACCGCTTTCTCTTCACGGCCCGTTCCTGGTGCCGGATTCGCACCGGGAACGGGGGTCTTTTCAATCCATTTTTCATGCTCAACGTACAATCAGGAGATTTTTTTCATGAAATTCCGGTCATTGCTGGCGGGAATCGCCCTGCCTGCCCTTTTTGCCGCCGCTTCTGCCGCTGAACCCTTCATGTTGCGGGAGGGGAATGAGTGGCGCAAGATCCGCTTCGATGTGACGAAAATCAAGGAGGGGTCGATTCTGGACTTCAGCAAAGTCCTGAACCATCACCGCCCCGCCGGAAAATACGGATTCCTGAAAGCGGTCGGAGATCACTTTGAATTTGAAAAGCTCCCGGGCGTAAAACAGCGTTTCTTCGGAGTCAATCTCAGTGAAGTGAGCACAATTCCGTCGAAAGAGGACGCACCGCTGCTGGCGGAATCGATCGCCCGCGCCGGATACAATTCCGTGCGGCTGCACCACTATGACGATTATATCGTCAAAAAGGATGATGGTACGACCACAGAGCTCGATCCGGAGAAGATCGACCGTATGGACTTTCTGGTCAAACAGCTCAGGGATCGCGGCATCTACGTGACGATCGATCTCTATTGCAGCCGGGTTGTGTCGGATCAGGAGATTCCGGAGATCTATCATCCGGTCTCCTTCTGGTGCTACAAGAACGCGGTCTACATCGTCGATTCCGCCCGGAAGAACTTCCTCGCGTTTGCGAAGAATTTGCTTACGCACAAAAATCCCTATACCGGATTGAGCTATGCCGAAGATCCGGCGTTCTGCTTCATCAGCGTCATCAATGAGAACCGTTTTGCCGAATGGGATCCGAAGAATGCCGGTGCGCTCGGCTGGAAGTGGGAGGCTCTCTACGTCGACTGGTGCCGGAAGAAAGGCATCTCGAAAGAGCGGCAGGCCGATGGCGGATTGCGGCTGCGCTTCATCCAGGATTTCCAGAAGCAGTATTTCGGCGAGATCCGCGCCGCGCTGCGTGACATGGGAGTCAAAGTACCGCTGACCGATCAGAATAACGGTGTGGAACCGATATTGTCGCTGACCCGTCGCAATTATGATTACACGGACATGCACTTTTACATGGGGCATCCTCATTTTCCGAACAACAACTGGCGGCTGCCGTCGACCTGTGAGCAGAAGAGTTTCGTGGAGCTGTTTCCCGGCGGAGCAACCGGCGAGATTTTCCCGCAGCGGATTTACGGCCGTCCCTATACGGTGACGGAACTGAAGTGGTGCAAACCGCTCAAGGCGCGCGGCGAGGGCGGCGCGATCATGGGCGGAATCGCGGGTCTGCAGGATTACGACGCGCTCTACACGTTCCAGTGGGCGTGGGGCGGAAAGGATTACATGAAAGAGGCCTTGGGCGGTTTCTTCTGTCTCTACGGAGATCCGATCACCTATCTCTCGGACCGGATGATCCATCTGCTCTTCATGCGCGGCGATGTGTCGCCCTCGGAACTGAAAACGACTCTGGTGATGCCGAATGACGCGGCGAAACTCGACCCGGAAGCGGATCAGCTGCCGGGTCTCGGCGGCGAGATCGGTCTCGTCACGCAGATCGGCAACTCGACTTCCGGCGCGGGAAGCGACTTCTCCTGGCGGTTCGGCTCGGACGCTTCCGAGGCGACAATGCTGAAAAAATTCAAAAATTCCGGGCTCGGGCGCGGTCTCCTTGACCGTGAGAATCGCCATTACGTCAGTTCGACCGGAGAGGTTGAACTTGACGGCCGGACCAACACTTACAAAGTCGTTTCCCCGCGCAGCGAGGCGATGGTTTTCGTCAACGGGGGGAAACTCGACGGCGGCGTGATGAGTGTCGAAAACCGGACGCCTTACACTACGTTCTTCGCCTCGGCGATGGACGGGAAAAATCTGCGGGAGTCGGGGCGGATTCTGTTTCTGCACCTCAACAATGCGGGACACCATAATATGACGTTCACCGATGAGACGATGACGCAGATGAACTCCTACGGCAATCTGCCGCATCTGGTGCACCACGCGACCGGCAGTGTCACACTGCGTCTCGGCGGCGACGGGACTCCGAAGGTCTATGCGCTCAATCTGAAAGGCGAACGGATCGGGGAGGTCAAATCGGAATTCGCCGACGGTGCACTGCGTTTCACGGCCGACACCGCCGGCATCAACGGCGAAGCGGTTCTCGCTTACGAAATCGCACGGTGAAAGGGTGAATGGAGATGGGTAATTTCCTGAATCACGTGAAAATGGCGGGCGTGCTGGTTGCCGGAATATGTTTTCTTGTCCCGGGATTCTCTGCGGAAGTCCGTGTCTCGGAACCGATTCCGCTCGATCAGGTTGCGAACATGGGATTCGCCGACGATGACCCGGATGACGGGAAAGGCGGCTGGAACGATCAGGGCTCCGAGAACGATCTGCGGAGTTTTACGCCGGGAAAACTTACGCTGCGCGGAATCCGGTTCGATGTGACCGATCCCGCGAAAAACGGCGGAAAAGGGTGTCTGGTGCTTTCCCTGGAACGGACGCCGAAACAGAAGAGCGCCGTCGTCCGGCTCGAACGGCCGCGCCGGATGAACTACCTGGCTCTGCTGCACGCGACCGCGTGGACGCCGCTGGCGGGGACGCCGATCGGTTCAGTCGTGTTCCACTATGAGGACGGCAGCCGTTCCGAGGTGGTGATCCGCGCCGATGAGCATGTCGGCAACTGGTGGTCACCCGATACGCTGTCGAACGGACGGGTCGCCTGGCGCGGTTTCAACAAATACTCGGATGTGGGGCTCTATCTCTCGGAGATCCCGGTCGAGGCGAAGCCGGTGACGGAGATCGAATTCATCTGCCATCCCCGCGAATTGACGCAGAAACCGCACCAGTGGATGATCGTCGGAATCAGCTCGACCGACCTCCCGATTCCCCGCGAGGAGAGAAAATCATACCGGATTGTCGAATCCGACGACTGGAAACCGTTCCGCTACAACCCGGCGGAGATCGAAAAGGGCTCCCCGATGGATTTCTCGTGGCTGCTCGATGCACCCGCCGGAAAACACGGCCGGATCGTCGTGCGCAACGGCCATTTTGAATTCGAGAATCAGCCGGGAAAACCGCTGCGATTCTACGGCGTCAACCTGTCGGAGACCTCGAACTTCCCCGAGAAGAAGAATGCCGCGAAAGTCGCCGACGCGATCGCTCGTTCCGGCTACAACTGCGTGCGCATCCACCATCACGACAACCATCTCGCCGCAGTGTCTCCCGAGGACCGTACTGAACTGAATCCGGAGATGATCGACCGGCTCGACTATCTGGTCAAGGAGTTGAAAGAGCGCGGGATCTATATCACGCTCGACCTCTTCGTGAGTCGCCAGCTCCCGATGAAATACATGATCGGCAAAGACGTCAAGGATTACGTTTACAGTCTGCGCGATTACAAGCGCGCCGTATTCATCTCCGACGTCGGCATGGAGAATCTGCTGAAATTCTCCCGCAACTGGCTCAATCACGTCAATCCCTACACCGGCGTCGCGTGGAAAGAGGAGCCCGCACTCGCTTTCATCAGCCTCGTGAACGAGGATCCGCTCACCGGCTGGAGCAACATGCCGCCGGAAATCCAGGCGCTTTACAATCAGAAACTCGAGGAGTTTCTCGCAGCGCACGACGCCGCTTCCGCGACCGGGAAAGAGCGCGAGGCGCTCACGAAAGAGTTCATGGTCGCCACCCATCAGAAAGGTTTCCGGAAGATCGAATCGTTTCTGCGCGACCTCGGTGTGCGCTGTCCGATCAGCGATCAGAACTGCAACAATGCGCCGCTGCTTCAGAACAGCCGGGTGCTTTACGACTATGTGGACAACCATTTCTACGCCTCGCATCCGTGGTCGCTGCGGGAGGCGTGGCGGCTGCCGAGCGTCGTGACCGGCCCGAGCAATCTCGGCATTCACGGCGGAGCGGATTTCACGCCGGGACTCGCGAACCGCGTCTACGGCAAGCCCTATACCATCACGGAGTTTTCGTTCTGCAAACCGAACTCGTTCCGGGCGGAGAACGGACCGTTCATCGGCGCGTACGCGGCACTGCAGGGATGGGACGGACTCTTCCGCTTCCAGTGGGCGTGGGCGGACAAGGTCTCGATCGTGGAGAGCACGGGCGGTTATTTCGATATCGCGAGCGATCCGATCGCGCTGTTGTCGGACAAGATCGGCATGCTGCTTTTCGTCCGTGGAGACGTTGCGACTTCGGACGTGACGCTGACCATGATCCAGAACGACGACTTCAATGTGACCACCGCCGATCTGCCGCCCGAGATCGCTCAGAAAATCGGATTCGTCGCCCGGACCGGCATGGTGCTGGAGTCCGACGGCCGCCACGAACTGCCGCCGGAAAATGATTTCGCCTATCGGTTCGAGGAAGCCGGAGATGCGGAAACAATGCTTGAAAAGATCCGGAAAAACGTCGATCTCGGCGTCGGAAAGATCGATCTCAAGCGCAAATCCTACGTCAGCACGACCGGAGAGGTGGCGCTGGATACCGACCGCGCCGCGCTGACCGTCGTGACGCCCCGGAGCGAAACACTGGTCCGTTCTTTCCCCGGCGAGGCGCAGGGGAACGTGCTCGAGGTACGGATTCCGGAAAAATCCGCGACGGTCTGCGCGGCCGGAATGGATGGAAAACCGTTGCGCGATTCCACGCGGATTCTCTTCTTTCACCTGACCGACGCGACCGAGTCCGGAATTCAGTTCGCGAACGAGGGGTGCACGATTCTGGAGCGTTGGGGCGGACTTCCGCACCTCGCCCGCCGCGGCATCGCCGAAGTGACCCTGCATCTCGCGCCGGCGGGAGATGCTCCGCGGGTGTTCGCGCTGGATCTGTTCGGACGGCGGATCGAAGAGGTGAAATCCGCATGGAATCCGGACGGCACACTCCGGTTTGAAGCCGCGGCAACCGGCGGCAGGTCGCCGCGTTTCCTCTACGAAATCCTTCGCTGACCGGTTTGTCCGGGGAGCACTTGTTGCGAATTCCCCGGACACGCATTTGGAAAAAGCCTCTCCGCGTGCTATTGTATGATGAAACCAATCGTGTGCGGAGTGTGGAATGATGCAGGAACTCAATACCCGGCTGCTGACTCTGGGCGGAGCCGGAATGCGCGGCAAGATCGGCTCCGGCCTGACCCCGGCAGCGGCGAGCGATTTTGCCGCTGCGTTCGCTTCGTTCACCGGGGCGGGGAAGGTTCTGGTCGGCTGTGATCCCCGCACCTCTTCCGGAATGCTCAAATGCGCGGTGACCGCGGCGCTCGCCGGGGGCGGCTGCGAGGTGATCGACGGCGGGATTCTGACCGCCGGAATCATGCACTTTCTGATTCCCGCCGGCGGCTATGCCGGGGGAATTCTCATCACGGGCGGCCACCAGGCGGCGGGGTGGAATGCGCTCATTCCGCTCGCACCTGACGGATCGTATTTCGATCAACTGCGGCAGCGGGAACTTTTCGATCTTTATCTCGGGCGGCGTTTCGAGCCGGTGCGGGCGTCGGAGGTGCGGCCGATCCGGCCGCTCGATTCCGGGGAGCTGGAAGCGTACTGGGCGTTTCTCGGCCGGAATCTCGATCTGGCGGCGATCCGCGGGGCGGAACTTACGCTGCTCGGGGATTTCTGCAACGGATCGGGTGCGCGTTTTGCCGGGAGATTCGCATCTCTGCTCGGAATCCGGCTGATCGGTTTGAATGACGTCCCCTGCGGGACGATTCCGCGCGACCCGGAGCCGCGGCCGCGCAGTGCGTCCCCCATTCGTTCGATCGTCGCGCCGCTCGGCGCTGCCGCCGGAGTCGTATTCAACAGCGACCTCTCGCGGATGGGGATCGTAACCGATTCCGGAGAGCCGCTGAGTGAAGAACTTACCTATCCGCTCGCCGCGGACTACCTGCTCGAAAAAAATGCGCCGGGCGCGACGGTGGTGACGAATATCTGCTCGAGCCGGTCGGTCGACGACGTGGTCGCGCGTCACGGGGCGAGGCTGGAACGTTCCCGGGTCGGGCAGGCGGCGGTGATCGATCTTGCGCGTTCGACCGATGCCGTGCTGGCGGGGGAGGGGTCCGGGAGCTTCACGACTGCGGCGCTGCGCGGGTTCGACGGCTTTCTGATGGCCGGGCTGCTGCTCGAGTCAATCGCGGTGCGTGGAATTCCGTTGAGCCGGCAGCTTGCGTCTCTGCCGCGGTATGCGATGGTCAAGCAGGCGATTCCGGCGAACTCCCCGAATGCCTATTCGATGCTGCGGCGCATGTCCCGGGAGTTCGGGGAGGAGGCGGAGGTCTCGGAGTTGGACGGGTTGCGTTTCGACTGGCCGGACGGTTTTCTGAGTTTGCGTCTCTCGTCGACGGAGGCGAGTCTGCGATTGATCTCGGAGTCGAAGTCGCGAGAGGCGGCATTGGACCGGGCATGGCGCGCCCGGCTTGCGTGGGAGAGGTTGTAACGGATTGTCCGCTCCGGAAAAGCGGATTTGACATATTGGAAATGCGGAGGATGGAATCGGAGGAATCCGTTTCGTCACGGAAAGAAAGGAGTCGCCATGGGAGTCAACGATTCAGCCAGGCTTTTGTTGACGCGCCTGATTAAACTCGCTCTGGGGATTGCGGTGGTGTACGGCGCGGTCTGGAGTTATTTCAACTGGGATTATATTCTCGAGAAATTCGGAGCCAAATATGAGGTTTCGCGTTACGGGATCATCTGGAACACGAATCTCTCTGCGGCCAAGCGAACTGCGGCGAAATACAATCGCAACATCATGATCGTCTACATCCGCTCGGGGGCGAAACATGATGCTTCCGAGTATCTGATCAGCCGGATTTTTCCGAGCACGCAGTTCCGGAAAGCCACGGAAACCTACATCCCGCTGCTGATCGACGCCAGCGGCGGACCCGAGGAGTCGGCGCGGACCAAACAGAACCGCGATGAGATCGTCAAGGCTTACGACCTCTGGAATCGTCCCGGGCAGCTTCTGCTGCTCGATGCGACGGGCCGGGAGCTGTCGCGGGTGCAGTATTCGGAGCAGCCGGTTTCGGAGTTGATCTCGGAACTTTCCGGCGGAAATTTCAAGCCGCTGCCGCCGATTCCGAGGCCCGGCGTGAAAGATCCCTTTGCCGAGAGCGAGAAGAAAGCCCGGGAGTTGACCGGGCCGACTGTGAAGAAGAACGAGGAAAATACCCGGGTGGAGGAGAAATGGGGCTTCTCGACTGGTTTATAATGGTCTGGTGTTGAAGATGAAGAAGATGTTTTTACCGGCCATCGCCGCGTTGTCGGGGATGCTGCTGATGGCGGGCTGTTCGTCGTTTGAACGGTTGCAGGGGGCGGCCGAACGCGGAGATCCCGCCGCCCAGTTTGCGCTGGCGGAGCACTACCGGGCTGGAGATCCGACGCTCTCGGCGATCTGGCTGCGGCGTTCGGCCGAGCAGGGATATCCGCGGGCGATGGTCGAGCTCGGGAAGTATTGCCGGGACGGATACGGGGTCGAGCGCGATCGCGATGCCGCCATCGAATGGTGGCGCAAGGCCGCTCTGGAGAAGAGAGATCTGGAGGCCGCGCAGCTGCTCGGAGAATTCCTGCTGCCAGATCCGCCCCCCGGACGGGCGGAACTCGCGGTGGCTGCTTACGGTGTGCTTCTGGCGGATCCCGCCTGTCCCCGGCGGCGTAAGTTCGCGGAGCGGCTGCTTGAAGAGGGTGAGAAGCTGCGCCTCGCCCTGCGACTCGCCGAACGGCGCGAAGAACTCGCCGCGGTCGAGAAGCAGTTTACAAAGATTTTCCAGCAGTCGCCGGAGTGTTTCGACCTGTCGAATCCGGCGGAGCTTGAGCTGATGGACAAATTGAGCGATGAGACCTATCGCCTCCCGCCGCTTCAGGGGGAGCCGCCCCGGCCGCCGGATATCAGCGGACTGCGGCCGGAATTTGCGGCACTGCTCGCCGCCTGCGACCGGCTCGAGACGGACGATCTGCCCGGCCTGATGGAGGAGGCGAGAAAACTTCCTGATTTTCAGGAGTTTTTATCGATGGTTCCGGAGTTGATCGTGCCGATGTATTTCGGGCGTCCTGAGTTGTATGGCGGGATTCCGGCGGGGCGGTCGTTTTATGATTTTGCGCTGTTCGGATCGTATATGCGGGAGAAGCGCGAGTTCGATTCGTTTCAGAGGCCGTATCCGGTGTTGAGCAGCCGTACTTCGGTTCAGGACGGGGAGGGGGTGTTTCTGTTCGGAATTCCGGGGCTTGAGCCGGTCTCCGCCGACACCCCGGTGAAATACGGGCAGAGCGAACTCTTCGGCGTGCGGGTCATGTTTCCGCCGCTCGGCGAGTTCAAGGCGATTCGCGCCGCCGTCGAGAGAGAGTACGGCCGGCTCACCCCGGTCGAACATACATTTGAGCTGATTCGCGACAGTCGGCCGTACCTTGTGCGGATTACGGTTCCGGCGTTTGAACGCAAAGGCGGGAAACTCCATGTGCTTCTGACTGACAACGTGAAGCCGATCAAGGTCGAGCTGCTCGATCTGATTCCGGGCACCCCTGCATACGATCACTGGGAGAAGTACATCGCCATGAACAGCGTCGACGGCATTTTCACCTGGAAGCACCAGAACGCCGAGCACTATCTTACGGCGGAAAATGCGTATGACCGGTTGAAGTTGAAAGAGTATGAGAAAAAAGCCTTTATCGAGCAGATCGAACAGGAATATTTTCCGGGACGGATGCTGGAAGTCGTGGATATCCGGCGGGATGCCATTCTGACCGATGCCGCCGCAAAAAGCGAAAGAAAGGGGCAGACAAAATGAGATATGCCTGGATGATCGGCGCCGTTTCGGCTGTTGCGCTGGCCGGATGTATGAACTTCAGCGGGGAGGCTGCCGCCGAGCCGGTGGCGGAGCGCCCGCGCCCGAATCCCGCTCAGCGGGAAACGGCCCGCATTGAACGGGCGCTTTCGGAAAAGAAGCTGAATCCATTGGAAGTCAAGCGGAAATTCGCCGAGATGACTGCCGCCATGGGGGATGGATCGCTCGATTTCAGCCGCGGCGAATTCTTCTCCGGGATGACCGACGAGGCGCTGCTGCGTCAGGCGATGCTGACGTGGGATCTCTCCGCGCTCTTTGAGAAGATGAGAGACGGCAGTCATGTCAAGATCGACTCCGGGACGTTCCGGCGCAATCAGATTTTGCGGCAGGCTTTGACCACGCTTCTCGCGGCAAATTCCGCCAAAGTGACGGTTGTGGAGGAGAGCGATCCCGCCCATGATGCGCCGATCGCCTTTTCCGGAGTACGGTATGAGCCGGTGCAGGAGGATTATCTGCTCCGGGTGCGTCCGATGGAACAGGCGCTCCTGCACAGCTGGAGTTTGAACCGGTACAAACTGCCTTATCTGCGGCGATATGCAGCGGCAAGCGCGTGGCTTGAGTTGTGTGATCTGGCGAATGGAGAGGTCGTCTGGTCCGGTGTGGTGGACAGTTCCCGGAATTTTGTCGGCGATTACGGACCGCTGCTCTGGCTCTACGAGGCGCTGGGGACACCGGACGAGGGCACGACGGCGTTCTCTCCGGCGCTGGCTGCGGTAACAGCTCCGGCCCGGGCCTGGGGGTATCCCTTCAGTCCTGCGAACGAAGTTTTAGTCGGGGAGGCGTTCCGGAAAATTCCGCTTTCTGATGCGCTGTTCTCCGGGATTGCCGCAGGCGACAAGTCGATTAAAGTTCAGGTGATGGAGGATGACTCTTTCCTGAAATCGAAATATGCCGAAGCCATTCGCTCTCTGCTGCTGGACCGCGGCTTGAAAGTCCGTTTCACACCTGAGCCGGGCAGCAACGCCCCGGCTCAAGCCCCGGATTATTTGTTCATCTGCCGGGTGGATTATGCCGGGGTGACCGCGTTGCCGGATGCCCCGGGGAGCGGCACGTTCCGGCGGCGGGCGGCGGTTCTGCTCTGGGCGGAGCTTGTCGAGATGCCTGCGTGCAAGGTCGTCTGGTGCGGGCAGCTCTCCGGAAAATCGGAGGTCTTGACCGATCCGCTGATTTTTTATCCGTTGATTTTCAAAGATATTTCCCTGATGGAAGAGTCTCCGGAAAATCCGAAAAAATTCTCCGACCTTTGAAAAAGCAATCGACAGAACGGGTTTATCCTGGTTTCAGTCCTATGATTTCCCATGAAGAAAGGAGCAGTGAGCGATGAAGTCGGATTTCGTGATCTTGTGGGAGGCGCACCGCGGCGGCGGCGGAAAGGAGTTGCCGGAGAGCACCCCGGCAAGTTTTGAGTACGGATGGCGTCTCGGAGGAATCCCGGAGGCTGATGTGAACAGCACCCGCGACGGCGTTCTGATGAGTTTGCACGACGGTACGCTCGACCGTACGGCCCGGTTTCTGAAACCGGAGTGGCGCGGCAAACCGATCTCAGAACTCGACTCTGCGGAAGTCCGTTCGGTCGACATCGGCAGCGAGATGTGGCCGAACCAGCGTGTCCCGTCGATCGACGAACTGATTGCGCGGCTGCGCGACGATCCGGACAAGGAGATCATCATCGACTACAAGTCCGCTCCGCTGCAGCAGCTCGCGGATCTGATCCATGCCGGCGGCGTGGCCCGCCAGGTCACGCTTGCGACCACCGATGAGACGGTTGCCGCGGAATTCCGCCGTCTGGCGCCGGATGTGAGGATCAAAATCTGGATCGGCGGTTCACGCGGAGATATCATGAACCGCTTTCGCGAATTTGCGGCACGTGGATTCGGCGGATTCGAGCAGGTTCAGCTCCATCTGGCGCACGAGGGGGGCGGGGGATGGCCGTTCCGTTTGACGCGGGAGGATATCCGCGAGGCGCTCGACCGGACGGCGGCAGCCGGTGTCCTGCTGCAGCTTTTCGTCATGGAATTCAACCGGGAGGAGCTGTTTGCCCTGCTGGATCTGGGCGTGCGTTCGTTCGCGGTGGATTATCCGCACCGGTTCACGCTGCTGACGGCGGAGTACGAGGCGGCGAAGAGCTGGAAATAGTGTTTCAGCCGCACGATCCCGGCGTTTCGATATAAATTTTCTTTTTTCTTTCACATCCACAATATTCTCGGCTTTGCCTGCGTTATAACGAGCGAGTGCAGACTCCGGATTGGCCGGCTTCCTCCCGGCTGCCCAGCGGGAGGAACGGCTTTTCCGTTTTTGCACTTTTTTTTAACGCAAAATAGTTTAGTGTCTAAATTATTTGAATTTATGAATTGATTTGGGCGTGGATGGAGTTGTGAAATGAAAGAGTCGGAAATCTGGGTGAGATTGTTTCAAGTGACGGATCTGATACGGGAACTGCATGATCGGGAGTGTGTCGAAGATCGTCCGCCATTGAGATCGACGCTGGCGGAGATGAAAATTCTGGGATGTGTGATTGCCACTCCCGGAGGATGTTCCGTAAAGGAACTTTCCGAACGGATGAAAATTACGCCCGGAGCGGTATCCCAGATCGTCGAGAAACTCGTGCGGCGCGGACCGCTGGTTCGTCTGCCGGATGAGACCGACCGCCGTTCTGTGCGGATCATGCTCTCGCCGGCCGGGTTGGAGCGGCATGAACGGCTGAATGCGGAATTCGGGAAGATTCTCTCGGAAATGCTCACAGGAGTACCGGAGGAAAAAGTCGCCATATTCGTGGAAGTGCTCGATCATTTGATCGCGGCGAAAAACAGACTCACATGAGCGGAGGAGGTTGTCATGACAGGGATTTTCAGGAAACGATTGGAATTGCGGTTTGCGGTTTGACACTTTCCGCTTTTGCGGCGTCAGCTCCGGAGGGAAACCGGGTTGTGGTCGGAGTGGAAAAGGTGACGCAAGCCGAGGATTTCGAGACCCGTCATTACACGGGGCAGGTGGTATCGCGCTCGGTTGTGAACATCGTCGCCCGGGTTTCCGGAGAGATTCAGGAAGTCGGATTCAACGACGGCGGTGTCGTGCGCAAGGGGCAGATGCTCTACAAGCTCGATCCGGTTCAATACGAGGCCGCGGTGAAAGGGGCTGAAGCCGCCGTCGAAAAGAGCCGAGCCGAACTTGAATACGCGGAAAGCAATTACGAACGGTTGAAGCTGCTCTATGAGAAACAGGCGTCGAGTCTCGACATGATGGAGAGCGCCAAGTCCACGCTCGGCGTGGCGAAAGCCGCGCTGCTTTCCGCCGAGGCGGAGCTGATTACGGCAAAAGACAATCTCAAGAACACCGTCATCACCGCGCCGCAGGACGGAATCGTCGGCGTGACGGCGTACACGACCGGCAACTACATCACGCCGAATTCCGGAACTCTGATGACGATCATTGAGAATCAGCCGATCCGGGTGCGGTTTTCCCTGAGTGTCGCCGATCTCTTTGCGATGTTCGGCACGCATGAGGAGTTGATGGAAGCCGGCATGGTCGCCCTGACACTCGCGGACGGCAGTACATATCCGGAAAAGGGGGAGATCGAACTTCTGAACAACGAGGCGAATGCCCGGACCGATACGATCCAGATCTACGCGAGTTTTCCGAACGCGGAGCGGAAACTTGTGACTGGAAACACGCTTTCTCGTCGACCAGCGACAACTCCGGAAGTTACTCCTGCCAGGTGACGTTCCAGAGCGGAACGGACACGGATATCGCTCTGGTCAATCTGCAGAATGCGGTCAAACGGGCGGAGTCGAAACTTCCGCACTCGCGCTCGATTACAGCATCAACGTGCTCACCATGTTCGGGCTGATTCTCGTGGTCGGTTCGCTCTGCGACGACGCGATTGTCGTGGTGGAGAATTGCCAGTCGCTGATGGAACGCGAGGGGCTTTCGCCGAAAGAGGCGGCATTCAAGTGCATGCGGCAGATTACCGGTGCGATCATCGCAACCACGCTTGTCACCGTGGCGTGCTATGCGCCGCTGGCGTTTTACGGCGGAATGGTCGGGAACATCTACATTCAGTTTGCCGTGTCGATGTGCATTGCGCTGTGCCTCTCGACAGTGGTGGCGATGACGTTGAGTCCGGCGCTCTGCGCGGTGCTGCTGCGCAGGCCGGACGGGCATGTTCCGGTGATTTTCCGTCCGTTCAACCGGGTGCTGGACGGCAGTCGGAAAGCCTATTCGTTCTTCGTTACGTTTCTGGTTCGCCGGGCGCTGGTGACGCTGCTGCTGTTCGGCGGGGCGTGCTGTGCGGTCTGGCTGCTGTTCGGAAAGATCGACAGTTCGTTTCTCCCCTCCGAGGACAAGGGGGAGATCATGTGCAACATCGAGTTGCCGCAGGGCGCCTCGGTGGATCGGACCGATGCGGTGCTCAAGGAGTTTCTGGAACGGGTCTCAGGGATCCCCGGAATCCGTTCTTCGATGGTGATTTCGGGGCGCAGCATGATGTCCGGTTCGGGGGAGAACGTAGCGATGTGCATTCTGCGGCTCGATCCATGGGATCAGCGCAAAACGCCGGATCTGCAGCTCGATGCGATCATGACCCGGATTCAGGAGGAGACCCGCACGATTTCTGATGCGAGCATCATCGTTTTCACGCCGCCGGCCATCATGGGACTCGGCGCGACCGGTGGAGCGACATTTGAACTGTGCGGCATCGGCGACATCGACGCGGGAGAACTCTCCACGCAGGCGAAACAGTTCGCCATGAAGCTCTCGAACAGTCCGGAGACCCGTTACGCCATGACCTCTTACAACGCTGATACGCCCCAGTTTTTTCTGGATATCAACCGGGAAAAAGCCGAGACGCTCGGGGTGGCGACCGGCACGATCTTCTCGACGCTGCAGAGCAAGCTCGCCTCGCTCTACGTGAACGACTTCACGTTTCAGGGACGCAACTACGAGGTGAAGATCCAGTCGACGGCGGACAACCGGGCCACGCTCGACAACGTCCGGGAGATTCAGGTTCCGAACGACTCGGGAGAGATGGTTCCGCTCAGCTCGATCGGAACTCTTCATTACACCGTCGGGCCGAGTCAGATCACGCGCTTCAACAAGATGACCTGTGCGGAACTCAATGCTCAGGCCGCGCCGGGCGTCAGTTCTCAGAGACTCTTTGAACTCGTCGAGGGAACGGAGCTGCCCGAAAACTACCACGTCGAGTGGACCGGTCTCAGCTATCAGGAGAAACAGAATCAGGGGCAGATCGTCTATCTGATGGCGCTCGCGCTGCTCTTCGCCTACCTCTTCCTGGTCGGGCAGTATGAGAGCTGGATGATTCCGGTTCCGGTGATGCTCGCGGTGGTGTTTGCGGTCCTCGGCGCGCTGCTCGGGCTTCTGGTTACGGGGGAAACCATGAGCATCTATGCGCAGCTCGGCATGGTCATGCTGATCGGGCTCGCGGCCAAGAACGCGATTCTGATGGTGGAATTCTCGAAACAGGAGCGCGAGAGCGGCAAGAGCATTTACGAGGCCGCGCTGAACGGCGCGAACCTCCGTTACCGTGCGGTGCTGATGACGGCGTGGAGTTTTCTCTTCGGGGTGTTTCCGCTCGTGATCGCGACGGGGGCCGGTTCCGGCAGCCGTCGGGCGATCGGAATCACGACTTTCTCCGGCATGGTGCTGGCGACGCTGGTCGGAATCGTCTTCACTCCGGCGCTTTACGCGCTGTTCCAGCGTCTCCGGGAGTTTCTCAAGAAGCAGATCCGGCCGGTTGTCCGGAATGCGGAGATTCCGCCCGAAAATTGAATCAATGTCGTTGCGTCCTGCGCAAAGATGTGTTATATTCTCCCCGGAACCGCTCAATCCGGGGAGGATACACAATCATGGAATATCGCAAAATCGGCAGGACCGGTCTCTCGGCCGGAGTCGTCGGGCTCGGGTGTGAACATCTCGACCGGAAACCGTACTCCGTTGTGGAGGAGACGATCCACGCGGCGCTGGACAACGGCATCAATCTCATGGATCTCTTCATGCCGGGCGAGGTGGTCCGCGCGAACATCGGGCGGGCCCTCGCGGGGCGGCGCGACAAAATGATGATTCAGGGGCACATCTGTTCGGTCGACCTGAACGAACAGTATGACATCAGCCGCGATCTCGCGGTCTGCAAACGCTATTTCGAGACGCTGCTGCGCTGTCTCCGGACCGATTACATCGATTTCGGCATGCTCTTTTTCATCGATTCCGCTGCGGACTATTCGGCCGCGTTCGAGTCGGATATTCTGGAATACGCGCAGGATCTGAAGCGCCGCGGCGTGATCCGGGCGATCGGAGCGAGCTCGCACAACCCGACGACCGCGCGACGGATCGTCGAGAGCGGTGTCGTGGACCTGCTGATGTTCAGCATCAATCCGGCGTTCGACATGATGCCGCCGGACTCCGACCTTATGAAGATGATCGGCGAACCGGGAGAACTCATGACCGGTATGAATCCGGCCCGTGCGGAACTCTACCGGCTCTGCGAACAGCGCGGCGTCGGCATCACGGTCATGAAGTCGCTCGGCGCGGGCAAGCTGCTCTCGCGTGAGCAGACGCCGTTCTGCGAACCGCTGACCGTCGCACAGTGCATCCATTATGCGCTGACCCGTCCGGCGGTGGTGTCGGCGCTGGTGGGGTGCGCCTCGGCAGCGCAGGTCCGCGAGGCGGTCGGTTATTTCGACTGCTCCGACGCGAAACGCGACTATGCCCCGATCGTCGGCAGCCGCCGCAACGACTTCCGGGGGAGTTGCGTCTACTGCAACCACTGCCGCCCGTGTCCGAAAGAGATCGATATCGCCGCCGTCAACAAGTACCTCGACATTGCGAAACTCGACGAGTCGGCGATTCCGCCGAGCATCCTGCAGCACTATCGGAGTCTTGAACATCCGGCGTCGGAGTGCATCGGTTGCGGCAGCTGCGAAAAGCGCTGTCCGTTCGGGGTTTCCGTGATTGAAAACATGAAACATGCCACCCGGCTTTTCGGCCGTTGAGTGTCCGGTTCAGGAGGACGAAGATGAATTTCGGGGTGCAGTATTACCGTGCGCCGTTTCCTGATTCCAGATATTGGGATTCTGATCTGCGCAGGATTCGTGAAGCCGGACTCAACACCGTTCAGCTCTGGATCAGCTGGGGCTGGGTCGAGGCGACGCCGGACAAGTTTGTCTACGACGATTACGACCGGCTGATCGAACTTGCCGCGAAACATGGTCTTGGTGTGATCCTGAGCACGATCGCCGAGATTCAGCCGAACTGGATTCACCGGGTCGTTCCCGGCAGTGAGATGATCGGGATAAGCGGAAACCGGATTCTCTCCGGAGCCCGTTGCGAACATCATTTCGGAATCACGCCCGGCGGCTGTACCGACCATCCGGAGGTGTGGGCGCGCATGAAGCGCTTCATTCAGGAGACCGGGAAACGTTACGCCGGGCTCGAACATCTGCGCGGCTGGGACATCTGGAACGAACTGCGCTGGAATATTCAGGCGGGCGAACTGGTCTGTTTCTGCCCGGAGACGCTGCGGGAATTCCGGAGCTGGCTGCGGGAGAAATACGGTTCGCTCGAAGGGCTCAATGCGGCATGGAAACGGCGCTACTGTTCCTGGGAGGATGTTCTGCCCGGGCGGAATATCGACGGAGTCTACACGGAACTCATGGCGTTTCAGCACTTTCTGACCTGCCGCGCCGATCGTCATGCGGCGATGCGTCATGCGGCGATGCGCGAGGTGGACGGAGTTCATCCGATCACGGCGCACGGCTGCCAGCCGAGCGCGATGTACGCGGGCGGCATCGGTTTTCATGAGTACGCCCTCGACCGCGGCAACGACTGGAATCTGGCGGATGCGCTCGACGGCATCGGCTGTTCGAGTTTTCCGCAGTGGAGCGGGATCGACGACGCGGATTTCGGGCTGCGCATCGACATGGTGAAATCCGCCGCGCGCGGTAAGAAAGTGTGGCTGAGCGAGTTGCAGGGAGGCCGGGCGGCGGTCGGGTTCAACGTCTATGACGTCGTGCGTGCGGATCAGCAGCAGCGATGGCTCTGGAACGGGCTCGGCTGCGGAGCGGATACGATCCTCTTCTGGTGCTGGCGCGACGAAGTATTCGGGCGTGAGTCGAACGGGTTCGGAATCGCCGGGCGCGACGGTTTTGCGGAGGAGCGTCTTGCCGCGACGCAGGTCACGGGTGCACTCTGGGAGAAGCATGCGGAACTCTTCGATCATTATGTCCCGGACACCTCGGAAGTCGGGCTCTTTTTTTCCCCGCAGAGTTATTATCTGGCGTGGGCGCAGGAGGGGACGGCCGACCGGATTCGCGACGGGCTGCTCGGTTACGGACGGGCGCTGACCAGACGTTCGATCCCGCTGGTTTCCGTGGAAGAGACTCATCTGGAGGCGCTTGACAAACTCAAAGTTCTGTTTCTGCCGCGTGTGATCGTCACGGATCCGGCGACGGAAGAGGCGCTCTCGGCATTTGTCGAACGGGGAGGGACGCTCGTGGTCGAGTCGGAGTGCGGAGCGTTCAGTTCGGCCGGGTTCTACCGTTACCCGGAGGAGCGGTTTCTGAGCAAAATGGGCGTGACCGAGATCGGCCGCCGTTCGCTCGAGAGTCCGGTCGGGGGATTTCGTTGCGGCGGCCGGGAGTATCGGCTCGGGGTGTCGCAATGGCGCACTCCGGTCGAGGGAAATGAGTTCTGCGTGGAGAGGCGGTTCGGCCGGGGGAGTGTGATCCATCTGGCGAGTTATCCCGGCAATGCGTATCTGGAGGAGTGGAATCCTCAATTTGAGGAGCTGCTGGCGGCGATCGTGCGCGACGCGGGAGTCAAGCTGCCGGTAGAGGTTCTCTCTCCCGCGTGCGGAGAAAAGGAGTTTCTCTATCTCAAGAGCGGCAAATCGGGAAGGAAAAGTGTGTTGTTCGTCTTTTTCCCGCCGGGGTGTTCCAGTGCACAGGTCGCACTCGGTCCGGAACTCTTCCCGGGGGGACAGGCTGCCGAGCTTTTCACGGGCGAACGGCTTCCGGTCTCCGTCGCGGCGGACGGACGTCGCGTCATGAAGCTGAAGCCGGGCCGCTGTCAGATCGCCGTCTGCACCGATGCGCCCGGCGTTCTGTGAACGTTTAAAATAAATTCACCGTTGCCCGGCGGATTGTTGAATACACTGTGCCGTGTTCACAATCCGCCTGTTTATTTTTAAGTCTTTTTTGCCTCCCGAGTTGTCTTTCCTGCGTGGTGAACGTTCATTGAAAAAAGCACGGGTTTTTGTGAACAAACTCTTGTCATTTCTCTTATTCTTTGTCATAATTATGAATGAACAAACGAGAAAGGAAATTCAGCAATGCCGGAAGAGATCACCATCAGGGAGGTGGCGAAACTGGTCGGATTTTCGACCGGTACAGTCAGCCGGGTACTGAACGGCGCTCCGAATGTGGATCCGGAGATCAACAGCCGGATTCTGCGGGCGCTCAAAGAGACCGGATATCTGGCAAAGGAACGTTATCGTCCGGGGCGGAAGACGCGCCGCTGTGGAAACCGGGTCTGCATGCTGATGCCGGGTATGAGTTCAAACTGGCGGGACAAGCCTCTTTTTATGAGCTGGGTTACTGGGATCGAGAGTGCGTGCCACAAATACGATTATCAGCTTGACATTCAGTTTTCGCATCCTGAACTTTCGAGTCGGGAACTTTCTCGGATGTTACGTCCTTATGATGGGATTCTGCTGGGTGTTCCGGCGCTGAATCCGGAGTTCCTGCCGTTTCTGCCGAAAAACATCCCGGTGGTGAGCTTCGACAGTGCCTTGCCGAATCTGCCATTTCCCCAGGTAACGGGTGACGAATATGCCGCGGGGCGATGTGTCACCAGTGAACTTATGCGATTCGGGCACGAAAAAATCGCGTTCGTGAATCCGGATATCTGGCACCGAGATTTCTCCGCCCGTTGCGCCGGATACATCGCCCTGATGATTGAAAACGGAAAATTTCGCCCGGAATATCTCATAACCTCGAGTTCTGAAATACAGGAAGTTGATGAGCCGATGGCTTCTCTGCCGGATCACTTCGCCACACTCAATTATCTACTTTCGCTGCCGGAGCCGCCGAGCTCTGTGATTTTCGCGAATGACTGGCATGCGGCCGGTTTCTACAATGCTTGTTTTTGCAGGGGAATCACAATTCCTGGCAATTCAGCATTGTTGCATTCGACAACACAGTGTCAATCTGCGAAATTCTCCATCCGAAACTCAGCAGTTATCAGCCGCCATTCGAGGAGTGCGCCTACCGCGCAGCGGAATTACTGTTCGGGAAAATTGAATCCGGGATGCTTCCTGACAAACGCAAACCGGAAATTCTCTGTCTTTCCGGTAAAATGATTCTGCGTGATTCGATCAAGACTCTATCTCGCGCTCTCAAATGACATATATTATTTATTGCATTGTTACAGTCAAAAAGGAGGAAAAATAAAACATTATCTATTTGCATTAATCGAATTTTTAATAGAGGATAATTGTTAAATGTACAAAAAGTATTTCCCTGTTTTTGTCTCGCAGTCAAGAGGGAGGTCAGAGAGAGAGAAAATGACTGTAAGGGCCACGTCTCTTTCCGAACCAACTCTTCAAACTACTCATCGGTCTTTCCATTATTTGCATTCGGTAAGCAATTCTTTATCCTCGCATCGATTGGCCGCAGTTGGGTCCGACTCTGCTCCGTTCGCGGCATCGGCGCCCTTTCGGGCGCAGATAGCTCGGAGGACGGCGATAATGTTTCCTGCCCTCAAAGGCCACACCGTATCCCAGGTAACATTTACGTTGATAGAACTTCTAATTGTGAAACTTTATCAAATGTACCTTTCTTCCCTTATTTTCACCGGGCTGTCAAGAGAGGGGTTCGGGGGAGAGAAAGCGGCTCGGGAAGCCGCGTCTCTCCCCGTACCAACCAACCATCAAACACCCCATTGGCCGATCATCGCTGCGCAACAGAGTCTCCGCTCGGCAAGCGGCGAGGTGGAGCAACAACGCGAATGGGTCTTTCCGCAGAAAAGCGGGAAGAGCCGTTCGCGTTTTTGCGGCTCATTCTCCCCGCACCGGTCGACCGCAGCCGAGTCCGACTCCGCCCCGTACGCGGCACCGGCACCTTGCCGGACGCCGGGGGTGCGGGGGCGGCGGACACGCCCCCTGCCACCCACGACCCGGTAACGAGAAAAGCGGCGTTTACGCTGATAGAACTTCTGGTGGTGATTGCGATCATCGCGATTCTGGCGGGTATGCTGCTGCCGGCGCTGAACCAGGCGCGGGAACGCGGGCGGGCAATCAAATGCGCGAGCAACATGCGCCAGATGGGTACTGCAATGGCGATGTATTCCGACACGTACAGTGATTATCTGACCCCGCAGGCCGAGGGGGGGATACATGTGGACCTGGGAGCACCAGATCTCACGTTTCATGGGAGTTGCCAACGGGGTGCAGCCGAACAGGAAAGACGGGACGGCACCGATTTTCAAATGTGATTCGGACGCTGTTGTCCGCAATGATGATACGAAGAATCCGCGTTCCTACTCATTCAACCGGGCGAAACTTGTGCTTCCGGCGGGTCGGGGCGGCTGCCGGATCGACAACAACCAGAAAGCGATCACGACCGATCCGGCCGATGGGTTGCTGATCGGGGCCAAGGTTACGCGCGTCTGCGCCCATTCGCATGTGATCATGATCGCCGAACGGATTCAGGAGAACAATTTCATCGCCAACAACTCCTGCAGCGGGGTGATGAATCCGCGTGCGCAGCGGGTGAACGGCACTTTGCCGATCAGCCACGGGCAGAGATGGAACTACCTGATGGTTGACGGGCATGTCGAGTCGCTTTCCGACTCCGAGTCGGTGGAGGGCAGCAGCAATACCAACTCCGAAACCGCGATCGGACGCTGGAAAGACAACTACTGAAATTCCGGAATGAAAATGGAGTCCATTATGAGAACGGCACTTTTCCTCCTGCTCCCGGCGCTTTCGATGATGATTGCGTCGGCTCTTGAGATTCGCAGTGCGAAATTCGGAGTCGGCGACAAGTGGGCCGATGTGACCGAACCGTTCAAGCAGCTGAAAGCCAATGACGATCTCTACATCGGCTGGATCGACGGAAACCGGATGGCGGGCAGAGATCCAGCCCCCCGCATCGCGAAAAAGCTCGTCGTGGTCTATGTGGACAACGACGGCACGGAGAAAACGGCCATGCTCGACGAGCGCACGATCAACGGCGTTGCGGCGAATACGCCTGTTTCGCAGGAGTTTCAGCTGGGGAGCGCCTGGTTCGGCGATCACGGCAAGTATCTGAACATCACGGAGAAAATGCGTGAGATCATCGCCTCCAACCGGGAAGTGACGCTCGACTTTCCGACCCTCGGGATCGACGTCAGGGACGATCCGGTTCCGGGGAAAAACAAGCTCGTGGTTCTTTTTTACAGCATCGACGGCCGGCAGTACTGCAAGCAGCTCTGGGAGAAAGACAAATTCAAAGGCAGTTCGATCTCCGGCGCATTTGATCCGATTCCGGAGGTGAAGAACGCCCGGACTCCTTTCCGCGGCATGGAGCTGGATACGGCGGTCTGGCAGTGGGCGATGCCGGTCGACGGTGTGATTTCCGGGGAAACGGTCTGCCGCCGGTGGCATATCTCTACATTCCTCCGAAGACGGCGAACGTGCGCGGCATTGTGGTCGGGCAGTTCAACATGCTCGAACTGCCGATTCTCGAGCATCCGAAGTTTCGCGAGACGCTGCAGAAACTCGATTTTGCAGCCGTCTGGATTGCGCCGTCGCTCTTCGGGGCGGACTTCAACTTCAAGGATGCCGGAAAGGCCGCGGCGGTTGGAAAGATGTTTGAAGATCTCGCTGAGTTGTCCGGCTGCAGGGAACTTGCAACGGCTCCCCTGGTCGGGATCGGCCACTCCGCCATGGCGAACTTTCCGTGGGAACTTGCGGCGTGGAAACCGGAACGGGCTCTCGCCGGGATTTCGTATGACGGCACTTTTGCAAGTCAGGCCGGGACGTTGAATGAAAACGACTTGAAACGTCTGGAGGGGGTGTTTCTCGACCGGGTTCCGCAGGGGCGTGCCGAACGTTGGAGCGGAAAAAAGGCCGGGGAGGCGATCGCGCACGGCAGCGATGCGGAACGGATTCAGATCTTTCCGATCTGCGGCCCCGTCGTCCGGATCGACAACGAGACGATGGCGGTCCGGTTCAACCGGTTCGGATTCACTTCAAGCCGCCATCCCGGAGAGATTTACATGATTGCGGTCTATCCCGGGGATGATACGTATCGGCGCATTGTTCAACAGTCGGTGATGATGATTCCGCACCGCAACACGAAAGGAGTCGCGCAGCGGATCGAATTCCCGGAGATTCCGGATCAGCGGGTCGGGACGAACTCCGTCACTCTTCAGGCCCGGGCGAACACCGGCATGCCGGTCGCATATTATGTCGAGTACGGCCCCGCGTATTTGAAAGATAACGAGCTGATCTTCACGGAGATTCCGGCCGGAGCGAAATTCCCGGTCGAAGTTTCGGTCGTGGCGTACCAGTACGGAAACGCCGGAAAGCCGCAGCTGCAGAGCGCCAACCCGGTCACCCGCAGATTCAGGATTGTCAAGTAACATGTTCATGTTCAACGGAAAAATGATTGCGCTTGCGCTAGCGTCAACATGCGCGCTGCTGCCGGCCGGGGCGGGGATGATCGATACGCTTCGTCTCGGGGATCCGGTGAGTGAAAAGGCGCACGGTTTCGACGGTCCGGAGACGCGCGTCGTCGCGGGAGGGCTCGGCGAAGCGGCCCGCGTGATTGCGCCGCCCGCAACCGCGAACTTCCGCAGCGAACCGGTCCGATTCACGATGAAAGTCGACCCGAACGCGCAGAACTATTTTCCCGCAAAATTCTGGGGCGGAGACATTTCGGAAAATCTGCTCATTTTGCATGCCGACGGGAGGCAGCTCGGTTATCGTCACCTCGGCGATTATGACATTCTCGATCACGGTGAGCCGGAGCCGCAGTTTCCGGGCCGGTTCGTTTACGTGACGTTTCCGCTGCCGAAGTCTCTGACCGAGGGCAGAAGGAGTCTGGATTTTGAACTTCATGCCACGGGGCGGATCTGGGGATACGGTCGCGATTTCAAACAGTACCAGAAAGAGATGGTCGAGCCCGGCCGCACGATGTACAGCTTCTACACGCATACCGGGAGTTTCCTCGAGATTCCGGCCGGGGAGAAACAGGGCGTCGCCCCGGCGCGCCGGAAGCCGCAGCCGGAGAAGGAGGATTTTTCCAGACTCAATGCACGGGTCGAACGCGATCTGAAGAACTTCCTGAAACCCGGGAAAATCGGCTCTCAGATGCAGATTCAGTTCGTCGCCCGGGCTTACTTCGTCGAGACGAGCAGCGCGTATCGCAATCCCGCCGCGGTTCGCGCGGTGATCGAGGGCATCGACCGGTATTTCATCCAGTTCCGGAACGATCCGAAACTCGCGGAATCCGACCGCTCCACCTGGAATCCCGGCTGGTTCGGTTTCGGACCGGTCGGGGAGGCGATCGTATTGCTGCATAAGGAGATCGCTCCCGAACTCACGTGCCGGATCGAGGATGAAAAAGGGAACTCCATTGTCCGACGCGAAGCGTGGGCCGAAATGCTCAAGGCCGCGAACGATTTTCTCGCGACTCATCGCCGGATGTATACGAATCAGTCGATGATCGTCGACATGAATCTGCACTGGAACAACCGCGCGCTGAATCTTCTCGCGCCCGGAGAGGGATTGCCCGAGGAGATGACTCTCGGATTCCTGAAAGAGTCGGTCGGCCTGCGGCCGTGGTCCGGCAGCCTCGGGAAAGACGGCAGAGCTGTCCGTCCTCAGGGGGAGAATTATATGCAGTTGACCGCCAAAGGGTTGACGAAAGAGCTCGGCTACGTCGGCAGCTACGGCGAAGTCCTCGACTTGGCGACTGGCATCTACAATGCGACCCGCCCGGCGCCGGGGGAACCGGGAGATCCGGAGATCGACGCCGCGCTTGCGAAGATGATCCGGGCCCGTTCGTACTTCCGTCACCCCGCGCTTTCTCCGGAGGGATATCCCGAGATGCGGCTCGAAACCGTCGTCGGCTGGCGGGACGTGCGCTCTCCCGGAGATGTGACCTATGCCGAACGGCCGACGCGCGATGGTTCGGCGCTCTATGCTCCGATGGCGCTGCGCGACCCGTTCGCGATCGGACTCGCGCAGCAGATGGTTGAGGAGCGGCAGTTCTTCCGCTCCGAGGAGACCCGCATGAAAGAGGGCGGATTCCGGGTCACTGCCGGACTGCTGCACTCGCAGAGCCAGTATGAAGAGCTGAAAAAGCTGCCGCGTTCTCCTTTCCGCATGCCGATGTCGCCGGATCAGCCGGATTTCGTTTTCAGTGACGAGGAGAACGGGGTGCTCGCATTGAAGTGCGGCGGGGAGATTCTCTATGCGTCGCTCTGCTGGCGAGCCCGGCATGCGGTGAATTTTCTGGCGAAAATCCACTATCTCACTCCCCGGATCGAGCGCATTGCGACCATCCGCGAGGAGATTGAGTTTGAATCTTCCGGCATGAATTATGTTCGGCCGAACTGGACGAATTTCGGATTCGGCAACGGCGGCGGCCACATTCACTATCCCGGGGAGCGGGAGTTCCGTTCCGCCCATGCGGGGGAGGTGCTGCCGATTGCGAAGATTCCGGAGGGAATTGCTTTCAAGCCGGGGCAGGAGAGTCCTTATGCCGGGCGCGGAGAGTTCTACCGCGCGAACTACGGGCCGTTTGAGATCGGCATGAATGCAACTCATGACAAAGAGTTTACCCTGCGGCTGCCCGCTGACGGCAACTCTTACCGGATACTTCCGGCCGGCCGGGTGTGCGCGCCGGGTGAGAAACTGGTGGTGAAACCCATGTCCACCATCGTATTAAGGAAAGACCAGTAACAGATGAAAGGAGTCGGGAAGATGAACAAGTTTTTTACAACGCTGCTCGCGGCCGCCTGCGCGGCCGGACTCTCCGCTGGAGAGCTCAAGATCGTGAAAGCCGCCTACGGGAACGGCGAACAGGTCAACGATGTGACGGAAGCGTTTCTGAAACATGCCGGCGGATTGCCGGGAACGTTTCTGACGATCACGCCGTCGAACAAGTTCTTCGCTCCCGACCTGGCGCCGCGCAAGGCCAAAACGCTGACCGTCACCTACACCGACGGCGGCGCGGAGAAGAGCGTCCGGATTCCGGAGCGTCAATTCGGCGTCGTGGTTGCAAATGCCGACCCCGCGCAGGAGTTCAAGGTGCTGCGCGCGTTCTATGGTTCCGGCAGGGAGTGGAAAGAGGTAACGGACAAAATTCTGTCTGTCATCGAGAACAATACCATCCTCGGGATCAACAACACGACCCTCGGCCCCGATCCGGCTCCGCGCAAAAAGAAAGAACTGCTCGTCATTTACACGCAGGACAATCAGGTGCGTTTTCTGCAGATCCCGGAGAAGACCGACTTTTCGGTTGACTGTTTCCAGAAGAAGTGATCTCTCACGGCAGGACAGGCGCGAAGAATGAAAGTCGAACTCTTTTACCAGACCCGGAACGGCGGATGGGAATCGGCAGGCATCGTCGATCCCGTCCGGGGAGCGAAATTCAAGAATGCCGACATCTCTCTGAGATTCACCTGTTTCCCGGCCGGGGAGGAGACCGGGTACGAACTCGAATTCTCCGCGCGATATCCCACTCGCGCCAAAATAGCCGGTTCGCTCGACGGAGGGGAGGCGTGGCATCTGATCCCGTGCTGCATTCACGGCGACAACAACCTTGCGAACGCGAAGCCGGGCCAGTACCCGAACCTGACGCGCGAATATCCCGAGGCGATCTACTCCTCGCCGGTCTGGGAGTTCCGCGCCGACCGCGCGAGCCATCCGGTTTCGATCGCGGTTACGGCGCGCGGGGAGGTCGGGGCGATCTCGATCGATCCCTATTGCCGTGATGGCGAGCGTCATCTTGTGCGCAACGGCCTCTTCGCCGAGTTGCCGGATCGCTTCGGGGTCACGGTCGGTTATGCGAATCTCCCGTTCACGTTCGTGAACAAGTACTGCGACCATGATGACGGCCGCTCCAAATCGACCAGTCAGCCCGTGACCGGAGCGAAATGTTCCGGGAAACTCTTTCATTTCCGCGACGGCTGCCGCGATCGGGTGCGCACGATCATCGAATCGCTTTACCGTCACTATCGCGAGTGTCCGAAATTCGAGAAGAGTTTCGAAGAGGCGGCGCGCGCCGTGCTGACCGCTTTCGTCGAACAGAACTGGTCGGATGCGTTCAATCACTATACGGATCAGGAGGCGCATCCGCCGCGGCAGCCGGAATTAAAACCGTGGCGCGCGCTGCTCGAGATCGGGTGGACGGGTGGATCGATCCTCGCTTATCCCTTTATCACGGCGATGGATGTGCTGAAACTTCCGGAGAAGTTTTTCCGCGGCCGCAAGTCCGGCTACGATCTCTTCAACGAGATTCTCGACGGGTACAACCCCGCTTCCGGGATGTTTTACGATCTGGTGCGCGAACTGCGCGGCAGCCGGGTCAACGGCTGGTGGGATTTCCTGAAGATCACACACGACCGGCACAGCGCCTACACGAACGGGCATGCGCTCTACTATCTCTTTCTGACGCTGACCCATTTGAAACGGCACAACCGGCCGATTCCGGCAGGCTGGCTCGAGCGCGCGATCGAAGTCGCCGACAACCATGTCGCATTGCAGCGTGAGGACGGCTGCTGCGGTTACGCTTTCCATACGGATCGGCGCGAAGTCTCCGACTGGAACGGGTTTGCGGGGTGCTGGATCGGCGCGGCGCTCGCCGCCGCCGGCGCTTTCACCGGGGAATCCCGGTATCGCGACGCCGCCCGCAAAGCGGCTCTGTTCTATCACAAGCCCGTTCGGGAGCAGAATGTCTGCGGTACGCCGATGGACACCTGGAAAGCCCCCGATCAGGAGGGGAATCTCGCCTTTATGAAACTCGTCCGGATGCTCCATGAGGAGACCGGCGAACCGCTTATGCTCCAGATGCTTGAGGACGGTGCGCACTATGAATATCTGTGGCGTTACGGTTTCCGGGCGGTGCCGGAGATCATGCCGCTGGCGGGCAGCGGCTGGAACTCCTGCGGCGGTTCGGTGACGAGCGTCTCGAATCCGCACATCCACCCGATGGGCGTACTTGTGATGCCGGAGCTCTTCTATCTCGCGGAGCGGACCGGAAACGAGCTGCACCGGATGCGCGCCGAGGACGGCATGGCGTGGATCATGAACTGCCTCGAACTCTATCCGGAGATCACCGGATACGGCCGCTACGGCGTGACCACGGAGCGCTACTGCCCGAGCGACGGGTTGACCGACTTCTGCTACAGCGACGGCCGCCCCTCGTCGCTCTGGTACTCCTACAACGGCTGGGCTGCGGCCAATACGCTTGAAGCGCTGCTCTGGATGGTCGCCAATCCCAGGTGAGTTTCCTCCGGAACGGCCCCCCGGGGCAGGGGGGCTTCCGGTCAGAACTCGAGTTTGAGCGTGACGATCTCGTGCGGCCGGGCCGAAACGTTGAGATTCGCCGGGTCGAGCTCGCCGAGTTCGCTTTCGTCGAGACGGCACTGTGTCACCCGCCTGAGCGGTTTCGCCGTCCGGATCGAAGCGGAGTGATCGGATGCTTCAAGGTTTACCAGTCGCAGAATGACGCTGCCGGGAGTCCCGTCGTCGGCGGGTTTCAGCGCCGTTACGGCAAGGGACCCGGTGATGCGGAGGAAGCTGCCGGAATCGGTGTTCACGGCATCCGCGCTTTTCAGCATCCAGGTTGAAACCGGAGTGCGCAGTTCCCGAAGCGTTTCGTACAGTTCGGTCCGGCTGCGTCCGGGCGGGAAAAACGCGATGGCGTACTCGAAAGGACGTTCTCCCGGGAGCTGTCCCTCCGTCTCCCCATTGGTCTGAACCGTGCGCCGGAATGCGCGCAGCAAAGTGATGACAAGCGAGTTCTGTTTGTCGTCAAGCGCGCCGCCCTCGTGGATTCCGGCGCGGGTGAGGAGGGCGATGCCGCCCAGGGAGTCCCGTTTGCCGAGAATGCCGTCGAAATTTTTCTCGATCATCTCGGGCTCGGGGAACGTTTCGGACTCTGCACCGGTCGTGCGCCCGGCCGGGCGTTCGAGGATCGTGAAAGCCTGACTTGCGAAGCCGTTTCCGGCGATGCCGGTCGGCAGCAGCATCTGCAGCCGGTAGTCCCGGACGTTGTTGTGTACGACCGTGCGGCAGTTCAAGATTTCGCTGCCGCGATCGAGGGCGACGGAAGTGACGATCTCGAGCGTGACGCGCTCCCGGCTCTCCGTGATTCCCGCATACTGTTCGCTCAGAGTTCCGTTGAAACAGAGTTCGCGCGGCATTTCATAACTCCGGACGATCTCGAATTCGGTTCTCTCCGGACCGTCCTGAACGAGCGTGACCCGGGCGCAGGAACTTCCGCAGACGCGGCGGTTGCCGACGGGGCGCACGTGATTCCAGCCGTCCCCGATTTCCCGGTCCATGCGGAAGTCGTTCAAGCCGGAATAGTTGCGGTTGCTGCGCAAATCGGTCACGTCGAACGTTCCGTCGGGATGGATCTCGAGGGAGAGAATCCCGTTCGAGGCGGAGGTCGGCGAAGTGGTCATGGTCGCGAAACTGCGCACGAACTCTTGTGCCGGGCGGATCTCGATGTTTCCCCAGCCGGCGGCCGGGAGCTGAGGCGCGCAGATGATCCTGTAGAGGTCATACCGGCGGTGATCCTGCCGGTAATAAGAACGGATCTGGTTGCAGGTGATGGATTTCAGTTGATACGGAATCTCTTCCCCATCCCCGCCGTAGAGCCGGAAGCTGTTCACGAATTCGTAACCGAACGGCTCGGATTGGAGTTTCGGATAGGGCGCGATCGTCCGGGCGGGGAACGCGATTTCAAGCTCCCGCATGCTGCCGACCGGATGCGGCAGCGGGTTGAAGAGGCGCATTGTGTAACGTCCGTCCGCCGCGACCGCTTCGCGCTCCTTGTCGTCGGTGAAACTCTGGCGGATTCCGGTCAGGAATGATTTCCCGGTAACACGTTCGTAATCAATGACGCGGAACTCCTCGTCGAGCGTGCGCGCGAGGTTGCCGACCTCCTCCATGCGGCCGAGCACCGCGCGGTGTACCTGATCGATCGAACAGCCGCAGATCGAATCGTGCGCATGGTTCTTGAGCAGATGCTTCCACGTGTAACGCAGCAGCGGCAGCGACTCGACGTCCCCGATGGCGGCGCGGATCGCGGCCTGCGGTTCGATCAGCAGTTCCAGCATGTTCTGGCAGAGATCGTTTGCCCGTTTCACGTCGGCGCGGGAACTCAAAGTCGCGCTGATCTGCCATGCGCCGTTCTTCGGACCGTCGGCGGGATGAATCTGTTCGCCGGTGATGACCGGAAGATCGGGGGAATTGTACTCTCTGTCAAAGAGTTCCGTGTAGTCGGTATGGATGATTTCCGCGTCGGGATAGAGTTCGCGGATGCAGTTGAACAGCTTTTCGGTCTCCCCGAACGGAGTGGCGTGGTCGAAGCCGTCGGAGAGAACGAAGCAGTCGCCCCACTCGTCGTAATCCTCCTCCACCCAGTCGCGGAAACGCTGCTTGAACGCCTCCGCGTCGAGCGGCAGCGGCAGGATGCCGCGGACGTTCAGCGTGAAATCGCTGTACCCGGAACGCTTTGAGAGATTCAGTGTTTTGATCCGGGTCCCGTCCGGGGACTCCCAGTAGATCAGGTGGCTGCCCCGGCCGCCCGGGACGCCGCGCCAGACGACCGCCCCCTTGAGGCCGAACCCCGCGAGAATCTGCGGCAGCTGCGCGATGTGGCCGAAGATGTCGCAGACGTAACCGACCGGCCAGGCTTTTCCGCCGAATTCAGATGCGATCCGCCTGCCGGCCAGGAAGTTGCGGATCATCGCCTCGCCGGAGACGAGAAACTCGTCCGGCATGACATACCACGGGCCGACATTGAGTTTGCCCGCGCGGATCAGCTTTTCGAGGCGCGGCCTCCAGTCCGGACGGATCTCGCAGATGTCCTCAAGGACGACGGTCTGGCCGTCGAACGTGAATTTGCGGAAAGCCGGCGTCGAGTCGTAGATTTTCAGCAGTTCGCGCGTCGCGTCGATCAGGTATTTGCGGAACTCCTCAAACGGCTGATACCATTCGCGGTCCCAGTGGGTCGAATTGAAATAGTAGAATTTCATCGCTTCCTCCGTGGTTTGGAAGAAGTATAATTCTCCGCAGGCGTTTTTTCCAGCCGGAAACGTGAAAAAAAGAGGAAAACCGCCTGAAGTCGTCATCTGCTGCCGGTTTTCCGCCAGCGGATCTCGGCCATCCAGAGGTCGTGGACCGCGATGACGGAGTTCGGCGTCCGACCCGGCAGAAGAACCCGGACTTTCGGAATGAGCAGACGCGGCGACTGCTCCGGAGCGTCGAGCCGGAGATGGGTCATCATGCCGTACCGGTTCTCGCCGCCGGCGCACCAGAAGTTGCCGTTTTCGACGAGGAACGGACCGGAGAAATTCAGATTTTCCCCCCAGCTTTGCCTGATATTGTAAGGCTTGAGGAATTCGGGACTCCCCCAGCCCATTGTCTCAATTCCGCCGGTCTCCGGATTGAAGCGGACGAAAATCCCGTACAGAATGAGCTGCCGGCGATCTTTCCAGGTTGTTCCGGTGAGGCTGAAGTCTGTCTCCGCGTTTCCGGGACGGAAGAAATTGTAATTGGTCCGGCGATCCAGAAACGCCCGTTTCTCTTCCACGAAATCCTGAAGTTTCTCCGCCTTCCCGGTATTGAGATCGTATTTCCAGAACCCGGACAACTTCGGATCGATCGCGATCACCGGGAAGAAGAGAGTTTCCCCCCGTGATGCTATCCCCCCGACATAATAGGGCTTCGCGGCTTTTTCCAGCGGGTGATCCGTCCCGTTGCGCTGCGTCGAAATGTGGGTGCGGAGATCTCTGCCGTCCGGGCGGAACGAGATCAGCGCAGTGAAGTCATCTCCGAGAAATGCGTAGATTCGCCCCTTGTGCCGCAGCAGCGCATGGACGCGCTGCTTGACGAAATCGGTGTGAACGGTCATCTTTCCGCTGTGGCGGTTGATCGAGATGATCTGATCGTCGGTGCCGATGAGGATCATATCCCGGTCGCAGAAAAGCGTCGCCCCGCCGTAGACGTAACGGCGATAATCCGCAAGATGGAGTTCGTTCGAGTTGAACGTCCGGATCTTTCTGAGGCGCAGCCGGGTTCCGTCCCAGTGTTCCAGCGTGTAGGCTCCGGTATCATTCGCGTATCGCAGGAGACAGCCGTCCCGGCCGCCGTCGGCATTGGCGGCCGCCGCAAGCAGCTGGTCCATGTACTGCGGGGTGGGGGCCATGGGCGACAGCGGGGAATCCGCGCTCATCTGCTCGCCGCTGAGCGAATCTTCGCGGCTGCGCCAGTTGGTCAGGATCGGCCGGATCACGTAATCGGGATTCCATCTCTGAAGTTCGGCCGGATTGAGCAGGTAGAACTCCCGGGAGAGCGGAACGGCCCAGACGGGGGTGCGCATGGTGAGCGCATCGACTTTCTGTTTTTTCAACAGGTCGAAGAGGCGGGCGGGGGAGGCGTTTCTCGCCGCCCGCGGGTCGTCCGGTGGCAGTCGGGCGGCTTCGAGCTCCGCAAGCTGCTGTTTGAGAGCGGCGCTCGGGAGAATGGAGTTGCCGATGTCGCAGAGTTTTTCCCGCCGTTCCTGCGGCTGCTCCATGATCCATCCGGCGTATTCCGCGACCGCATCCCGGCTGTTCTCCTGCATGCCGGGCTTGTACTTGAGGCGGGCGAGCATCGCCCGTCCCTGCGCCTCCTGACTCAGGTTCGGCGAGCGGGCGAGCCGTTCCGCGATGCTCCGGTAGAGGTCGCGTTCCTGACCGTCGGGGTACGGCAGAAATCTGGTTATGCTCAGATTCGCGTCGGGATATTGCGCCGCATAGCCGCGGAGTTGATCGATCTCCTTGTCGAGCGCCTGAAGCTGGAGTGCCCGGTCGAAGTAGAGGGCGGGCGAACAGCGCATGGCCGCGCAGGAGGCGTAAGCCGCAAGCTCCTTTTCGTTCGCCGGCGGGCCTTTCAGCTCGATCTCCGGCAGACAGGCGATCAGCCGGGGACGGTATTGAGCGACCCAGCGGCGGAGCTTCCCGTGCAGAGCCGGGGGCAGCTCGGAGGTGTCGAAATGGTCGAGCATCGCGTAGATCGTAACGGCCGAGAAGTTCTTGAAATAGTAGGTGCCGACTCCGCGCTCCATGAGGGCGGCGGCCTCCTGAATGAGCTCGAATCTCGTCTCGTCGGAAGCGCCGTTCGAGAGTTCAAACCGCATCGTGTCGAGAGCCCAGGTCTGGTAGAGAACGTTGCCCGGATCGAGTGCGATCGCGGTGTAGGAGCGCTCCATGGCCGCACGCGGATTCCCGTGCCGTTTCTGAAAGAAGAACTCGTTGTAACAGCGGCGCGCCTCCGCTTTCACGTCCGGATGTTTCTCCGGGAACGGCATTTGGAGAGAGTCGCAGATTGTGCGCAGAATTCCCTGCGGGTCATTGCGTTCCGCCCCCTGAACCGTTCGGTTGAGGAGCTCTCTGCCCGCTGCGTCGGTCAACCGCAGAGCGGCGGCCCAGTCGGATGTTCCCCCGCCGGCGGGAGTGAATTCGAGTCGGATGAACGTGCTGCCGGCGGGCAGGCGTACTTCCGGCCGGTTATCGGAGTCGTCGAGTCTGAGCATCGTGGTGTCCGGCAGGTACTGCAGCTCGAGTTCCAGGCGCGCGGCCAGCTGCGTGAATTCCCGGGGCAGGTCGGGCGGCAGTGCGCCGCGGCCGGCGGCGGAAAAGAGCAGCGTGCGGCGTTTTTCCGGCGTTTCCACCGCGCGGACAGCCTCGCCGATCGCCTCCGCCACGGTTTTTCGCGCCTCGTCCGGATTCTCGGGCAGAGAGCGGTTCAGCAGACGCAGGCCGCCGGCCTGATCGAAGATGACGACTCTCGACGGATATTTTTTCCGCGTCCCGTATGTGAGGCCGTCCCCGACGACCACAAGCAGGTCGGTCCGGTTCAGCCGTTTCAGCGTGTTCTGCTTCAGGAGTTCATCCCGGCGCAGATTGAGTTCCCGGAGAATCCGGTCGATCTCCCCGGATTTGAGAAAGAGAAACCCGCGTCCGTTGTCGGGCAGCAGTTCGCGGAACGGTTGAGAAACATCTTCCCCGGCGAGAATGGTGCAGGCCGGTTCTTTCCCGGTACAGAGTCTCCCCAGACACAGAAGAGAGACGATTGCGAACAGCCGGAAGCAAACCGCTCCGGTGAATGTGAATTTCATGATGTTCTCCCGTATGGATGGCTGCCGCCGGTCCGACCGGGCCGTCCGCACGGGGGGGGCGGTCTCCGAGGCCGGCGGCAGAGGCGTTGTTTATTCAAATGCTTCCTGAAAGCAGACTTCGACTTTCCGCGTGCGCGGCCCGTCGAATTCGCACAGATAAATTCCCTGCCACGTGCCGAGGAGCAGTTCGCCGTTCCGCACCGGAACGGTCAGCGAAAAGCCCATGAGTGAAGCCTTCAAGTGCGCGTCGCTGTTCCCCTCCATGTGGCGGTAGAAACTCTCGTCGTGCGGAATGAGCGCGGCGAGTTTCGCGAGCAGGTCGTGTTTCACATCGGGGTCGGCGTTCTCGTTCACGGTCAGCGCCGCGGTGGTGTGCAGACTGTGCAGATGGCAGATTCCGCACTTCAATTCCGCGGGTACGAGGCGCGCGACCATGCTGCTGATGTCGATGAGTTCGCAGCGGCTGCGGGTCGTGATGGTGAGTCGAGGCATGATGTTTGTTCCCTGAATCGGTTATGATTCTTCTTTCATGGCGTTGATGACCTTCTGCATCGAACGGTAGACGGCGAAACCGGTCTGCGGCTTGAGCGTCTGCAGCTTTGAAAAATTGAACGCCGATCCGTCGCGCGCGGCCCGGGCGATCGAGAGCAGTTCGGCCATGACCTCCGAGGTCATCCCGGCCCGCTCGAACGCCTGAAGCATCGGCGGGGGAATCTCATGCGTACTTTCGATCCGGCAGAAGATTTCGAGGATTCGCTTTGAAACATCGTAATGAATTCCGGCGGAGGCCATTTCGCGTGCCGCCGAGTTCAGAACGCCGTCGGGGATTTCGGCATAGCGATATCCCGTATCGACATCTGCCTCCGGGGTTTTCACGGTCTCGCGCTTCGGTCGCCGCGGCTTGAGTTCGTAGAGCGGTTCTTCCGGTTCCGGCGGGCGCGGGCGCTTCTGATCCGCGACCCGGCCGGGAGCCCACGGACGGGGCAGGGGGTGCGACGGGTCGGGCGTCGGCTGAATGATCGGCGTGTCGGGCTCCGGCGCGATGGGGCGCGGTTTCGGCGACGAGCTCACTTTCTCTGCCGGAGTCTCTGTTCCGGACGGCTGCGGTTCCGGCAGATCGGGTCTGACGGCGTCCGGCTCCGGTTCGCCGAGGCGCGGCTTCTTCGCCGTGACTTGGACCGGAGCGTCGCCGAGAGTCGGCATCGGCGGCAGCGTCGGATGTTTCGCGTCGGGCATCTCGGGGCGATAGTAGTCTCCGCCGAGGTCGCGCCGCCGCGTCATCGCCGCCAGAATGAGCACGAGCAGGAAAATCAGAAAAAAGAATCCCCCGATGGCGGCCAGAACCATCCATTGTGCCATGCGCTCCCCCCCTTTCTCCGGAATGCTCCGCTCCCCGTGTTTTCGGAATACAATACCCCGAAACGGTCGAAAAGCAAGAGCCCTGCCGGGAAAAATCGTGGATTTCCCGTCAATAATCCGGCTTGCTCCCGGTGGTGATCGTGTGTTTCCCGTTGCGGTAGGAGAGCGTGAACCCGTCCGGTGTCCGGGTGTAGGGGAACGCTTCGCCGGTTTCCGGATCGAGCGGCAGCGCGGGCAGCAGTTCGGGGACGAGCGCTTCGAGCCTCTCCGGATAATTCCCCGTCTGCGAACGGTAGAGCTTCAGCGCGAGCAGCGTCGGGAACAGGGTGCGGGCGACTTTCTCCCGTTTGAGGCAGGACAGAGCGTGTTCCGGGAGGTGTCCGGATTGTTCCGTCCCGCCGATTTTCGCTGCGGCGCGGAGCTCCGCGATCAGCGGCTGTGCCGCGACCCGGTCGCGCACCTGATCCGATATCAGCGAGATGACGAAGATCCTCTGGAAAAACGGCAGCGGCTGGTTGTGGAACGGATAGTCGAGCTCTTTCGGCCACCGGAGCGCCTTTTGAAGATAATTCGCCAGAAATTCCATCTCATCCGAAACCGTGTAATCGGCGTTGCGGAAGTAGTCGAGACAACGGCGGTACTCCTCCGCGTACTGCGGTCCGTCCGGTCCGAGCTGGACGATATTTTTTGCCAGCATGCTGTCGAGGGCAATGCGCACGAGTCCGCTGAGCGCGAGCTTCGGCGCGGAATCGAGCGTTCGCCCCACCTCCTGTTCGAGCCGCAGGAACGGCAGAATCCGGTCATGCTTCCCCTGCCAGTGATAGACCGCCGCGGTGCCGCCGAGCTGGCGCGCCGCGCTGCGCAGCGTGTTCAGCATGGGGAGAAAACCCGGCAGGTCATACTTTTCCGGGAAGAAGCTGTTGTGCGGCTTCAGTGCCGCCGCCGCCGCGAAATACGCTTTCGCCTCCGGGGAGTCGAGCTCCGCCGCGGTCATGCTCCGCATTTCCGGCGTGACCGGGGAGTCCGGCGCGGTCCAGGAGTGGATCGATTCCAGCGGCAGTTCGATCCGCGGCTCGTGTTTGTCGCAGTGCTGATACCACGCTTCCGAATTCCGGAGCAGCGTCTGGAGCGCTTCGGCTCCGGCCGGATCGTATGGATGCTGGAACTCGAACGTGCGGCCCGTCTGTTTCGCAAGTTCGAGCGCTCCGTTCGCGCGGAGGAGCGTCACCCCGCAGGCGCCGCCGAAGAGCAGGAACGAACCCGCCGTCCCGACGGCGAAGTCGCGCAGCGCCCGCAGCGGCGTATTGCGCTCTCCGCGCCGCCGGAGAATCACGACCCAGCCGGCGAGCAGCGGGATCGCCGGGAGAAAACCGCAGCAGTAGGCGAGCCCGGGCCGGATGTACAGCAGCGTTTCCGGGACGGGCAGCGCCAGCGCGATCGCCGCCGAAAGTCCGCTGAGCGCCGGGGCGGTGAACAGCCATACGAGAAAGCCCGCGAGCAGCGAACGCCCGGTGGTTTTTCCGATCGCGCGCCCCGCCAGGCCCGACAGATAGAAGTAGAGCGTGATTGCCAGGAGGCAGCCGATGTAGACCAGGTGATAAAGCCGCAGGAACTCTCCATATCCCTCCAGGGTGCAAAGCAAACGGTAATCGTTCGGGACATGGGTACACCAGATTCCGAGCCCGATGGCGAGGATCACCGGCGGAAGAAGTGCGGCAAGACATTTCGCCGTGCTCCGCTCCGGCGCCTCCCGGGAGAAGAATACGCCGAACACCCACGCCGCGACTCCGAGCCCGGGAATGAGAAGATTGGTACGGACGTTCAGGGACGGATTCCACACGGGGAGCAGGATGACCACCGCCACCAGCGGCGCAAGGCCGATGATCGCCGGAACGAGATTGCGTTTCCAGACGTTGAGGATCTCTTTGAGAAACTTCATTTCCTGTTTCCTTTCGCTCTTTCCTGTTTTGCGATTTGGAACAATCTGTCGAATCCGGGGTTAAAGGTCGAGCACTTTCTCGAGCAGCCGGGAGGCGGGCGCGAGGCGATGGAGGCGGATCAGCAGATTCCAGAGCGGATCGACCTTCTTCCAGGCGGCGGAGTAACCCGCGTGGCGCAGCGCTTTCCCGAATGACGGCTGGTGCGAGGCGCCGCGCAGAATGTTGCGCCAGCGGTAGAACTCCCGGTAGCTCCGCCAGTAGCCCGCTTCGAGTTCTTCCGGCGTCAGGTGGTCGTGACGGATCACCGCGTGGCGTGTATCGTAACGCTCCCAGTCGCGATGCAGCAGCCGTCTTTCCCGTTCCATCGCCCGGAAGAACGGCGTGCCGGGGTAGGGGGTCGCGAGATGGAACGTCGCGCTCTCGATCCCGGTCGAAACCGCCCATTCGACCGTCCGGTCGAAGACGTCCGCGCGGTCCGCGGGGAGCCCGAAGACGAAACTCGCGTTGACCATGATCCCGTGCGCGTGAAGCCGCCGGACGGTTTCGGCGTATTCGTCGATGCGGTTGATCGTCTTGTGACACGCCGCGAGCGACTCCGGATTCAGCGACTCGAAGCCGATGAAGAGACTGCGCAGACCCGCCTCCGCCGCCGCCTCGAGCAGCGCGTCATTTTGCAGCGAGCGGACCGTCGCCGCCCCCTGAAAGAGCCGCCGCATGCCGCGCATCCCCGCGAAGAGTTCGCGGACAAAGCGTTCCGACCCGAAGAGGTTGTCGTCGAGAAAGAACAAGTGACGCCCCGGCAGCGACTCGATCTCCGCGAGCGCCCGGTCGACCGGCGCGGTGTAGAACTGCCGCCCGCCCGCGAAGAAGTTCCGCGTGTAGCAGAAGTCGCAGCTCTGCGGACAGCCGCGCGAGACGACGATCGAGTTCGGCGCAAGGTAGTTCCGGCGCTTGATGAGGTCGCGGCGGACTGGCGGGACGGTTTCGAGCGTCCGGACCTGATCGGCATAGATTTTCCGGGTGTTCCGGCGGCGGAAGTCGCGCAGAAACTCCGGCCATGCCGCGTGGGCGGGGCCGAGCACGACAGCGTCGGCATGCCGCAGCGCCTCTTCCGGCAGCGAGGTCGGATGAAGTCCCCCCATCACGACGAAGATCCCGCGCGCGCGGTAACGGTCCGCCATCGCGTAGGCGCGGTGCGCGCTCGTGATATAGACCTCGATCGCCACGAGATCGGGCTCGCCGTCCTCCGGAACCGGTTCGACATGCTGGTCGTAGAGTTCAATCTCGTCGTCCGGCTCGAGATACCCTGCGAGCGTCGCAAGTCCGAGCGGAGGGAAGAGCGCGTATTTGATCGGGCGGAAGAGTCCTCTTTCCGCCTCTGCCAGCGCCGGGAGAATGAACCTGACCCGCATCCTCTTCTCCGTTGTGGTGGATATCGATGGTGAATCTTTTTTTCGATACTATGCCACGGCAGTGCGGTTTGTCAAGTCGGGAAGAAAAAAAGGACGGATTTTTCTTTCTCCGTCCTTTCCCGTTGTCGTTGCGGATTATTGTTCCGCAAGTTCAAAGTAGAGTGCCGGTCCCTCCGGCAGTGCGGCGGTGTCGACCTCGAGAACCTGCGTGCCGTCCGGCTTCCGGACGACCGGCAGCTCCGAGCGCCGTTCGCCGTTCATCGCAAGCGCCCAGGCGCGCAGCGGTTTTTCGCTCTTCCGGCGCAGCGTGATCCGGAACTTGCCGGTCTCGACCAGAATCGCGGGGTTGTTCGTTGCGGCGAAGTCGAGACAGTGCTCCATCGTCTCGTCCTCGAACACCATCCCCTCGTGGAGCGCGTTCGTCACATAGACCGCGAGCAGCCGCTTCGCCTCGGCGACGGGGCGCATGCCGTCCATCGCCGCGAGCGAGAGCGAACCCGGCGTCGTCAGATTTTCCAGCACGGCTGCCTTGAGTTCCGCCCGTCCGCCCGCGAGCGAGCACATCCCCTGAAACCGTTCCGTATCGATGGTCATGTACGAGCGTTTCGCATCGAGAAACAGCTCTCCGGTGGAGGACTCCAGCACATTCCGGTTGCGGCTGCGGTTGCCGGGCGGGAGGATTCCGAGCTTTCGGAGCTGTGCGAGCGTTTCGGCGAAGCGCGCGCTGTCACTGGTGGACTCCTCTGCGACGGTCGACTCCCATTCGCGATAGAGCAGTTTCCCGCCGACCCGCAGCGGCAGCGCCAGCTCTCCGGGCGGCAGCGGCGTGCCCTCTTTCGCAACTCCGAGGCGGACCGCCGGGGCGAGTGCCGAGAGGTCGCCCGTCACGGGTTTGTTCCAGGCGCGCGCCTCCTCGATCCCGCGCTCCGTGAAGAGCAGCGTCACGCCGCGCTTCCCCTCGGAGACGTCGCCGCGCGCGAACATCAGCGCCGCCGTCGTCATCGAGGCGCGGGCGACCGGATCCTCGAACGGCATCCACGTGAAGATGAAATTTCCCCGTTTCGAGTGGATCGTGTGGTTGTGCCGCATGATCCCGTCGTACCCCTGAAACGCCGCGAATGCCGCGAACGAAAAACTCTCCTCGTACCGGCAGCGGTTGCAGAACACCGTCGCATACTCGTTCAGGAAGAACGGTCTGCCGGTGATCCGGCTCCCCGCGTTGTAGCGCGCCTGCGTCGCGCCGGAAGCGAGGTCGCTGGACATGTTCTGCCGCGACGGACGACGCGGATCTCCGCCGGTATGGGCGTGATACGTGTGCATCGTGACGAGGTCGGCCCCGGTGCGCAGATTGTTGTAGTGCATGGACTTGGTCATGTCCCACAAGGTCGTGATTCCGCAGTATCCCATTTGGCGGAGTTCCTGTTTGTACCAGGCGTAGAGTTCCCGCCATTTCTTCGTGATGAAGCGGTTGACCTGGACGCCCTCTTCGGTCGGAGAGTCCCATGTTTTGCGCGAGAACATCGGCGCATCGGGATCTCCGAGGAAGCTCCGGAACTCCGGCAGCGCCTTGTCCCAGCTGTAATTTTTCTGCCCGGCTCCTCCCCGGATGAATGCGAACTCCTGCTCGTTGAAACAGGTGACGACCGCCAGAAGCGGATCTTCCGCGAGTGGAAGATCCGTGTACGGATTGCGGTGCGTGAGGAACGCGCCGACGCCGATCCGCCAGTTGTCGCGCGCGGATTCATCGAAGAGGATGTTGAACTTCATGAAGAGTTCAGCTCCTTTTTTCATGCTTTCGCTGGTCCAGCTGCGGACGCCGTTGTATCCGCAGTCGCTGAGCATCGCGTTCAGCATGATGTAGATGCCGTTCTCTTTGCAGCGGAAGAGGAAGTAGTCGATCCGGTCGAGCATCTCCGGATCGAGATCCGCTCTGCCGTTCTCCACCCGGATCGTCTGTGCCGGGATGTCCAGTTTGTACATGTTGCAGCCGCCGCGGCGCAGTTCGAGGACGAATTCATCGATGTCCTCCTTGCTGCCGAATCCGCTTTCGGCGAGGAGGATCCCGCCCGGACGCATCGGCTCCGGATCGATCTCGGCGGAGCTCGTCGCGAAGAAACGGGCGGGCGTCTCCGGCGCATCCTCGTAGGCGAGGTGTCCCGTCGCGTTCACAATGACCCGGCGGTCGGCACGCCGCGGCACGAGAAACGAGAGATCCAGGACCGAACCGGGCACCACGCACGGCGAGGCGGTGCGTTCGAGCGCTTTCCACCGTCGGCCGGGTTCGATGCGCAGATTTTTCGCCTCGTTCCGGATCGTATACTCCCGGTCCGAGAGCGTGACGCCCGCGACGATCCAGACCGGATCAGTGCCGGGAGTGCGGAACTCCACGGAACGGATCTTCCCGATCGCGGGATCGATGTCGAACTTCGAGAGATAGAGTCCCGTGTTCGCGCCGCTGCCGTTCGGCCACTTCGTTGCGACCGCTCCGTTCGGAAGATCGCGCGGATTCCACATGTCCGCAAGTTCGCGGCCGCGGGAGACGGCGGTCTTCTGCGTTCCGTGTTCGCCGTGCAGGAGGATTTTCCCCTCCCACGCGACCTGCGGATTCTCCCAGGCCATCGTGTGGAGCACGTAGAGAAAACTGCGTTCTGCGTCACATTTCACCTCCGCCCCGACCGGTCCGGACGGAAAATGTCCGGCGGAACGGAACGTGATGACCGCTTTCCCGCCGTTTTTCCCCGGGTCGGCAATCCGGAACGGAACCGAGAGAAACTCGTTCTTCCGGAAGTCGAATCCCGCCGCGTCGTTGTTCGGCCCCTGATCGCTCCAGCCGCCTTTCCCGTCTCCCTCGACTTCGTCTCCGAACCCCATGTTCGCCGCGGAACCGAGGTCGATGAACACATCCTCTTTCGCGCATTCGCGGAACTTCACTCCCGCGATTTTGATCGTGCTTCCCGCCGGAACATTGCCGAGAAACAGCGACGGAACCCGGATCGTTTTCGCTTCGACTGACGTGGTGAAATCCAGTCGGAACAGCTGCCACTGCGGGGTCAGGGCGATGGTTTTATCCGCCCCGCCGCCGAGTGCGGGGTAGGGCGGTGCGTTGCCGATCGCCCGCACGGTGATTTTCGTCGGAACGGAACCGGCCGCCCGGAATTCGATCCGGCAGGCGGTGCCCGGTTTGACTTTGGTATCCGAGATGAAATTCAACTGGATCGCATTGGCTCCCGCGCCGGGTTTCCGGACGACGACGCCGAACCCCTCCTGCCCGTTCCTGCCGGCGGGCAGGCGGATCAGTTCCGCCTGTGCCCCGCTGGCGACGTAGAGCTGCGGTTCACTTCCGTGGGAGAGGGCTCCTGCCAGAGTCAGCAGGAGTGTCATGTATTGCAGGATTTTCATCAGTTCTGCGCCTTGCCGTCCCAGGTCCAGACATTGTCGTCGTAGGTTGCCGCGCGCAGCGGACTGGCCTTGTCATAGAACAGTTCCGCTCCGGTGATTGAGTCAGCCCTGCCAACATGACCAACCACATGACCGTCGGCGTAGACGACATTGACGGTTCTCCCATGCTGTGGATAGAGGACGCCGTTCCATGAAGAGTTTATTTCCGCCCAGTTTGACAGTTTGTAGTAACGGGCTTTCCAAGCAAACCAGTACGATTCTCCAAATATGAGAAATCGTGAAGCCTGCCGGACTTTGGTGATCTTCATTTTGCTCGAATTGTCGCCGCAGGCGAAGATATTCAGGCCGTAATTGCACCACTGCCAGAGCGCGATGTCACCGTCATATTTGCTTTTGAACAATCCCTGATAGTGTCCTGTGACTGGTACGGACGGGCAGGTCAGATTCTCCCAGGAGACATAGCCGCTTTTCAGGAAGAGACGGGGAAAATACTCCTTCCCGTCTGAGCAGTACGGCGTCCAGTCGTTGTAATCCTGCGTGTAAAAAGCGAATGCCTTCCCGAACTGGTGCAGATTGTTCTGGCAGCTCGCCGTGCGCGCTCTTTCCCGCGCCTGGTTCAATGCCGGCAGCAGCATCGAAGCGAGAATTCCGATAATTGCAATCACGACCAGAAGTTCGATCAATGTAAAATTGCGCCGTCTCTTTGTCATAACACTTTCTCCTGCGATAAGGGTTTGGGGTGATTGTTTCATATTCCTTTCAGATAAACCGTCAACGGAATTTTCCTGTGTTCGGCCGGAAGCTGATTTTCCCGGAAGTGCCGGGCGATCCGCTCTCCGATGGCGAAGCCGGTCTCTTCAAACGGAATCTCGATGCAGAGCCCCTGGTACTCCGAATGGATCGCATGGGTTTCCGCGATCAGCCGGCACTGTCCGATCGGGTCGATTCCGCTTTCATTCAACAATTTGCGGATGGTTCTGTAATGTTCGCCGTGTGCGTAAAGTGCGTCCGGGACGTCTTCCCGGAGACGTTCGGAGATTTCCCGGAAAACCTCAGGGCCTTTCCACGTGTAGGTCGTCACGTCGACTTTTTTACCCGCAGCCGCGTAGGCGGAGTTGATTCCCTCCAGCAGGAATGTCGTCACCGGATTCAGGAAGATGAAGTGAAGTTTGGAACGCCCCTCCGCGATCAGTCTCCTGCCGATTTCGACACCCGCTTTGCGGAAATCGAAACAAAAGCAGTCAATACCGGAGGTGCTGGCATCGAGATCCCCGTTGACCTGGAGGATGACTTTCAGCCCCGCTTCTTCGTGCAGACGCCGGATCAATTCGGCGCGCTCCGGGCCCATGTCCACGGCGACGAGTCCGTCGAGATACTGGTGCGAGATCTCCGCGAAAAGCGACTCTTCATCCGGTCCGGTCAGACTCAGCGTCCGGACGTTGCAGCCGTTTCGCGTGAGCGCCAGCCCGCTGTTCGCCATGAGACTCCAGACCTGGTAGGGATAGTAGAAGTATTTCCCGTCCCCCGCCAGCAGCCCGACCAGCGGCGGCATCTCTCCGAGTACCGGGATGAAATTCTGGATCTTCGTAAACGTTCCGATTCCGCGATGCCCCTCCAGAAATCCCTCTTCCACGAGATTCTTCAGCACCCGCGTGACCGTCGCGCGACCGACCCCGAACATAGCGGCAAGTTCGTTCGACCCCGGAATCAGCATCTTCTCATTCGGATGCCGGTAGATCAGATTCATGATGTAGTGCCGGATCTTCACGCTCTCGCGCAGCCGCGTCTTTGATTCCTGTTCCTGCATATTTTTTTTGATTTGAGACATTCGTGATACATTTGCTTTGTGATAAATTATACCGGAAAATCCCTCGAATGTCAATAGGCAAACGAATTTTTTCTTGAAAAAAAAGTTTTTTCCGGGGAATTCCCTCACTTTTCCGGGCGTCCGGGCGCTTTTTTCCGGGGAGTTTGCGGGGCGCGAGTCCGGGCTGCGACACCCGCCGCGGCAGAGGAGGGGAGTTGGCAGGGAGAGCTGCCGGGCCGGGCGTGCCCGTCGGTCAGCGGGGAGGGGGAAGCGGATACGCGCCTCCCGCGGCCCGACAGAACATGACGGACCGGCGGCAGGCGCTGAGGAATCGGTTGGTTACTTTTTCAGGCTGCGGAAATACTCGACCGTGGCGGCCATTCCTTCGGCGAAGCTGTAAGACGGCTTGAAGCCGGTCGCTTTGAGTTTGTCCACCGCCGCCATCGAGTGCTTCACGTCGCCGGGGCGCTCGGGCAGATAGACGATCTCGGACTTTGACCCGGTCAGGCGGATGATCTCCTTTGCGAGGTCGTTGATCGTGATTCTGCCGCCGTAGGCGATGTTGTAGACGCCGGTGAAGTCGTGCGTCGCCATGAATGCGTTCGCGGCGACGATGTCTTTCACATAGATGAAGTCGCGCGTCTGTTCGCCGTCGCCGAAAATGGTCAGCGGTTCGTTCGCGACCGCTTTCGCCGTGAAGATCGGCACGGCGGCGGCGTAGGCGCTCTTCGGATCCTGGCGCGGGCCGAATACGTTGAAATAGCGCAGACAGGCGGTCTGAAGCCGACCGGTTTCCGTGAACATGCGGCAGTAGTATTCGCCGTCGAGCTTCGTGATCGCGTAAGGGCTCTTCGGTTCGGGGAACATCGTCTCGACTTTCGGCACGACCGGATTGTCGCCGTAAATCGCCGCGGAAGTCGAGAAGCAGAGCTTCTTTACGCCGGCGCGGGCCGCCTCTTCGAGCACGACCAGCATGCCGGTGTCGTTGATGTCGATACATTCGATGATTTTCGTCATCGACTCCGGAACGCTGATCATCGCGGCGAGATGGAAGACGTAGTCAACATCTTTCATCGCTTTCGCCACGACGGCGCGGTCGCGGATGTCGCCCTCGATGAATTCAACTTCAAGACCGTCGAGATTCTTCCGGAATCCGGAGCGCAGATTGTCCAGAATCCGCACGTCGGCCCGCCCCTGAAAATATTCCGCGATGTGGCTGCCGATGAATCCGGCTCCCCCGGTGATCAGAATGCGCATGATAATGCCTTTCCCGTGAATGTGGTTGTTGAGTTCTTTCCGTCTAATATAAACCGGGAAGAGGGTTTGCCAAATGGAGTTTTGCCGATTCATTATGGATTTTTCGGCAAATCTTCATCCTGCCGGACAGGATTCCTCCGGAAAATCGCGCGAAACGGTTTGCAAAAACGGCCGAACGGGTGTACATTGTGGTATTATTTGGATTTTGGAGTTGCAACCATTATTGTTTTGTAGAAGAAGCCAACTTTTACTCACCAATCAATCACGGAGGAATCATGGCTAAAAAAATGCAAACCATCGACGGGAACTACGCGGCGTCGTACGTTGCCTACGCATTCAGCGAGGTGGCGGCGATCTACCCGATCACCCCTTCCTCGACGATGGGAGAGTACGCCGACATCTGGGCCAGCCAGGGCCAGAAGAACATGTTCGGCCAGAAGCTCGAAGTCGTTGAAATGCAGTCCGAGGCCGGCGCTGCCGGCGCGGTGCACGGCTCTCTGTCGGCCGGCGCCCTGACCACGACCTACACGGCCAGCCAGGGGCTGCTGCTCATGATTCCGAACATGTACAAGATCGCCGGCGAGATGCTGCCGACCGTCTTCCACGTTTCGGCGCGCGCGCTTGCGGCGCAGTCGCTGTCGATCTTCGGCGACCACTCGGACGTGATGAGCTGCCGCGCGACCGGTTATGCGATGACCTCCGCCGCGTCGATCCAGGAGACGCACGACCTTGCGCTCGTGGCGCATCTGTCGACGCTCGAGAGCGAGATTCCGTTCCTCGCATTCTTCGACGGATTCCGCACCTCGCATGAATTCCAGAAAGTCGAGCTGCTCGACTACTCCGATATGAAAGCCATGCTCGACATGAAGTACGTCGAGCGTTTCCGCGACCGGGCGCTGCGTCCGGACAAACCCTATGCGAAGATGGCCGCCCAGAATCCGGACGTCTACTTCCAGGGCCGCGAAACCACCAACAAGCGCTACCAGGAGCTCCCCGGCATCGTCCAGAAGTACATGGACAAGGTCGCGGAAGTCACCGGCCGCAGCTATCACCTCTTCGACTACGTCGGCGCGCCTGATGCGGACAAGGTCATCGTCGCGATGGGATCCGCCTGCGAGACCATCGAGGAGGCGATCGGCTACCTGAACGCGAAGGGCCAGAAGCTCGGTCTGCTGAAAGTCCATCTGTTCCGGCCGTTCGCCGCCGACGTTTTCGCGAAAGCGATTCCGGCCAGCGCGAAGAAAGTCGCGGTTCTCGACCGCTGCAAGGAGCCCGGCAGCCTCGGCGAGCCGCTCTTCCTCGATGTCAAGGCCGCTCTCGCGGATCGCGACGTCACCGTCATCGGCGGACGTTACGGCCTCGCGAGCAAGGAGTTCACGCCGTCGATGGTGCTTGCGATCTACAAGCACATGGATGGGAAGAACACGCACAACTTCACCGTCGGCATCAACGACGACGTGACCGGGCTTTCGCTGCCGATCGACGAGACGATCGTCACGGAGCCGGCCGGCACGACCGCCTGCATGTTCTGGGGTCTCGGCGGCGACGGTACGGTCGGATCCAACAAGAACTCCGTGAAGATCATCGGCGACCACACCGACAAATATGTGCAGGCCTACTTCGTCTACGACTCGAAGAAGTCGGGCGGCATCACGGTTTCGCACCTGCGTTTCGGTGACAAGCCGATCACGAGCGAATACACGATCACCGCGCCGAACTTCGTCGCCTGCCACAATCCGGCGTACATCGGCCGTTACGACATGCTCGCCGGAATCGTCGATGGCGGCACGTTCCTCATCAACAGCGAACTTCCTGCGGACAAGGTGTTCGAGAGCTTCACCCGCGACATGCAGGAGACGATCGTCAAAAAGCATGTGAAGGTCTACACGATCGACGCTCTCAAGCTCGCGCTCGAGATCGGCAGCGCGAAGTATGTTTCGACCATCATGCAGACCTGCTTCTTCAAGCTTGCGAACATCATTCCGGCCGATGAGGCGATCAACTACATCAAGTCCGGAATCGAGAAGAAGTTCAAGAAGAAGGGCGACGACGTCGTCAAGCAGAACCAGATGTGCGTCGACCGCGCGCTGGCGATGCTGCAGGAGGTCGCAGTTCCGGCTTCGCTCGACGGCGTTGCCGCGTTTGAGGCGATCGAGACGATCACGCCGGAAATGGGTACGTTTGCGAACACGCTCATGAAGCCGATTCTCCACCAGAAAGGCGATGAGATTCCGGTTTCGGCGATGAGCTATGACGGTTCGATGCCGACCGCGACCTCTCAGTATGAGAAGCGCGGCATTGCGCCGAGCGTTCCGAAATGGGATTCCGCGAAGTGCATTCAGTGCAACCAGTGCGTGATGGCGTGTCCGCACGCCGCGATCCGCTCGAAGCTGATCGCTCCGGCCGATCTGGCCGGTGCTCCGGCCTCGTTCGAGACGGTCGACGCGAAGCCGCCGGTCAAGAAGGAGCTCGGACTCAAGTTCCGTATGCAGGTCTTTATTGAGGACTGCACGGGCTGCGGAGTCTGCGTTGAGACCTGCCCGGCCAAGGAGAAGGCGCTGGTCATGACTCACACGCCGAACGAGCGTGCCGCCGGACAGGATGCGAATGTCGAATTCTTCCTGTCGCTGCCGGACAACGTCATGGGCGGAACGAATGCCACGACCGTCAAGGGGTCGCAGTTCCTGCGTCCGTACTTCGAGTTCAGCGGCGCCTGCGCGGGCTGCGGCGAAACTCCGTATGTGAAGCTGGTCAGCCAGCTCTTCGGCAAGCGCATGATCGTCGCGAACGCGACGGGCTGCTCGTCGATCTACGGCGGTTCGTTCCCGTCGCTGCCGTACTGCAAGGACAAAGACGGCCGTGGTCCGGCCTGGGCGAACTCGCTCTTTGAGGACAATGCGGAATACGGCTTCGGCATGCGTCTCGCGGTCGATACGAACCGCCGGCAGCTGATGTCCTGCATTGAGAAGATCCGTGAACTCGGCGTCTGCTGCGACGACATGAAAGCGGCGCTCGACTACGCGGTCGAGAACTGGAAGAGCACCTCCGACGAGGCGATCGCGAACCAGGAGAAACTCGGCGAGCTGCTGAAGGTCGCGGTTGAGAAGTCCGAGGGCGAAAAGCGCGAAGTTTACGCGAAGATGCTCGAGCTCAAAGACTACTTCGTCGATAAGTCGGTCTGGATTCTCGGCGGTGACGGCTGGGCGTATGACATCGGTTTCGGCGGCCTCGATCACGTCGTGGCGCAGAATCGCAATGTGAACATCCTCGTGCTCGACACCGAGGTTTACTCGAACACCGGCGGCCAGGCTTCCAAGTCGACGCCGATCGGCGCGGTGGCGCTGTTCGCGAACAGCGGCAAGCGTCTGACCAAGAAGAATCTCGGCTTCATGTGCATGAGTTACGGCAACGTCTACGTCGCGTCGATCGCGATGGGCGCGAACCGTCAGCAGGCGCTGACTGCGATTCGCGAGGCGGAGGCGCACAATGGTCCGTCGATCATTCTCGCTTACGCTCCGTGTATCGCGCACGGCATCAACATGACCAGGAGCCAGACCGAGGCGAAGCGCGCGGTCGAAGCGGGTTACTGGCCGCTTTACCGCTACAACCCGGCCGAGGAGCAGCCGTTCAAGTGGGAGACGAAGGAGGCCACCGCGAGCTTCCAGGAGTTCATCCGCAGCGAGAACCGCTACAAGTCGCTGTTCAAGACCTCTCCGGCCGATGCCGAGGAGCTGCTCGCGAAAGCGGAGGCCGATGCGAAACGCCGCATGACCTTCTACAAGAACCTCGGCGAAATCATGAAGTAAGCCGAGCGATTGCTCAAGCAAGCCCGTCCCGGATTCGGGGCGGGCTTTTTTCGTCTGGAAACATTGCGGTTTTGTCATCGAGAAAACCGGATGGAAGTGTTGACAAACCGGCTCTTTCATAGTATGTTATAACTTATGTTTGCAAGGAAGAATGTGGAGAGGATGCAATGAAATTGATCTATCTGCTGCCGGTGGTCATCGGAGTCGTCGCCGTGCTGATCGCCGCAGGCTGCTGCCGTCGGGCAGGGGAGACGGAGAGAGCGCCGGAAGCGGCGGTCCCGGTGGCGACGACCGATCTGCCGCTCGGGATTATCGGCGAGACCGAGGTGATTCATCTGCCGGAGTTTTCCGTTCCATTCGAGGCGCGAATCGACACCGGGGCGACCACCAGCTCGATCGATGCGCGGGAGATCCGGACGTTTGAACGCGATGGAAAGAAGTGGGTTTCGTTTGTGATTGCGTCGCGAACCGGGAAGCAGACCCGCAAATACGAGCTGCCGGTGGTGCGAACCGTTCGCATCAAGCGTCACAATGCGGAGTCGATCGAACGGTTTTCCGTCATGATGACGTTCCGGATCGGCCATCTGACGCTGGAACGGGAGTTCACGTTGAGCGACCGCGCCAAATTTCAATATCCGGTCCTGATCGGCCGGAACGTCATCACTGGAATTGCCGCGGTCGATCCGTCCCGGCGCAATGTGCTTTAGGAGCTTGGCGCAGAGATGCCGGAATCGCAGTTTCATCGTCGTTCGTTGTATATTCTCGTCGCTCTTCTGGTCGTGGCGGCGCTTGCGGTCGCTGCCGTCAAGATTCATTTTTTCGGATTCAGTCTGAGCAACCAGGCGGAGTTCTTCTATCAGGTCGATTGCGCTGTTTCGTTCGATCCGGAGCCGGAGAAGCCGGTGCGGATCTCGATTGCGCTGCCGGAACCACCGGACGGCTGGGCATTCGGACTCGATCCCGGTACGCCGTTCCAGATCGAGGATGGGAACGGGCGGCGGCGCATGGTGCTGGAACTTGCTTCCCCCGTCCGGCAGAATCGGGCTTCGTGCCGTTTCCGGCTCGTTCCCGCCCCGTCCCGGCGGGCGCCACTTCCGGCAGCTCCGGAACAAGACGTGTCCGTCGTCGTTTCGGATGCTTCCCGGGCGGCGGCGAAAGCGATTCTGGACCGGGTGGATGCGGAGAAGAAACTTGCCCCTGCCGAACTGGTTCCCGCGCTGCTCGGGCAGCTTGGCGCCATGCCGCGCCGCGAGAAGCGGGCGCTGGTGCCTGTCTCCGCCGGGGATGAGACGGTCGAAGCGGCGATTCTGCTGCTCGAACTTCGCGGAATTCCCGCACGTGCCGTGCGCGGCATTTTGCTCGATCAGAAACGGTATCTGCAGCAGCCGGACAACTATCTCGATGTCTGGTACGGCGGGGCGTGGCACATTTTCCGGCCCGGCACGGGAACGGAAGAGACGCCCCGGGAGTTTCTGATTCTGCAGCGGAGCGATCGATCGCTCTATGAGATCGCCGGAGTGAAACGGTCGTCGATCGGCTATTCGGTGACGAAAGTTCCGGCCGGTGCGGAACGCCTGAACCAGATTCGGGCACAGATCCTCGAGAAGCGGGATCTCTCGGATTTTTCGCTCTTTTCGCTGCCGGCCTCGGAGCAGAATGCGTTCAAGCGACTTGCGCTGCTGCCGTTGGCGATTCTGCTGATCGTGCTGATCCGCAACATCGTCGGAATCCCGACGATGGGGACGTTCATGCCGGTGCTGATTGCGATGGCGTTCCTCGAGATGAAGCTGCTGCCGGGTCTGGTCAACTTCGTGCTGATCCTCACGGTCGGACTGCTGATCCGGGCGTGGCTCTCGAAATTGAATCTGCTGATGGTTCCGCGGATTTCGGCGGTGGTGGTCGTGGTGATTCTGCTCATGCAGCTCATCAGTGTGGCGGCAAATTTCCTGAATTTTCCGGAGTTCGTCGATGCGACTTTCTTCCCGATCATCATCATCGCCTGGACGATCGAGCGCGCGTCGACCACCTGGGAGGAGGATGGCGCGACGAACACGCTCAAACAGCTTGTCGCCAGCACCTGTGCGGCGGCGATCTGCTACTTCATTCTTTCGAGTGCGTATCTGCAATATGTGCTCTACACCTTTGCGGAATTGAATCTCATCATCCTCGGCGTGATTCTGCTGCTCGGGACCTACACCGGTTACCGGTTCACGGAACTCATGCGTTTTCAGCCGCTGGTGAAGAAATGAAACGGTTCAGGTTGTCGTTGCCGCGCATTGTTTCCCCGCGGAGTTTGCGCCGGGCCGGGGTGCTCGGGATGAACCAGCGCAATCACGCTTACATCATGCGCTACAATCGTCGCGCGGATTATCCGGATGTGGACGACAAGCTCCGGACCAAACAGCTTGCGATCCGGTACGGCGTAGCCACCGCCGAGTTGATCGGCAGCATCGAATCCCAGTACCAGGTCAGGAGTTTTCTCGACCTGGTGGCGAACGCGCCTGATTTCGTCATCAAGCCGGGGCATGGCAGCGGCGGGCGCGGTATCCTCGTCATCACGCACCATGACGGGGTGAAGTTTCACAAGCCGAACGGGGAAATCTGCGACTACGATTTCATCTATGAACACATTTCAAACATTCTTTCGGGACTTTACAGCCTCGGCGGGCAGGTTGATTATGCGCTGTTCGAGCGCTGCATCGACTTTTCGGATGTGTACAGCCGCTTCAGTTTCCAGGGCGTGCCGGATGTGCGGCTCATCGTATTCAAAGGGTATCCGGTCATGTCGATGATCCGGCTTGCGACGAAGGAGTCGGACGGGCGCGCGAATCTGCATCAGGGGGCGGTCGGCGTCGGCTTGAGCATCCGGGACGGACGGCCTCGTTTCGCCGCCTCTCACAACCGCGAGGTCACGCATCATCCTGATACGGGGGCGGCGTTCTCCGAGCTTGTGGTTCCGCACTGGGAGGAGCATCTGGAGCTCGCGGCCCGCTGTGCCGAGATGACACCGCTGGGATATTTCGGCGCGGACATCGCGACCGACCGCAAGCGCGGTCCGCTGCTGCTTGAACTCAATGCCCGGCCGGGGCTGGCGATTCAGATCGCGAACGGGCAGGGGCTGCTTTCGCGGCTTCAGCTCATCGAATCGCTGCCGCCGGGTGCGCATCCGACTCGCGCAGAAAAGATCGCGTTCGCGCGCGAACATTTCGATTGAGCGGATGCGTCGCCCCGGGGAAGCGATCGTTGTTGGTCAGAGAGATCTCTTTTTCCGCCGGTGTCCGAGGATGATCGCGAGCAGCGCGACAATGATGATCCCGAGGATCACGCGCATTGCGGCGCGGTTGTCGCCTTCATCCGGTTCCGGTGAGTGGACGGTCTCTTCTTTCAGCTTCCGGCCGCTGATCTCCTGTTGTTGCTTTTTCTGCTGTTCGAGTGCCCGGGCGGTCAGCTGTTCATACTCTTTGCGCAGTTCGGGGTCTTTCAGCTGTTCCCGGATCATCTCGCGCAGTTTTTCGTTGCGGGTCGGGGGCAGGTCGAACTTTTTCATGAGTTCGACGTGGGTTTCGGCGATCTGCCGGACGGTTTCGGCGTCAGCCTTCCAGTACCCCTTGCGGACCGTCTCAAGCATGACGGAAGTCATCTCCTGAAGCGCAGCCGGATTGTTGTCTTCGAAAAACTTGCGTAATTCAAGCCCGAGCTTGTCGTCGATGTAGACCTCCTTGTACTCCTGCCAGAGATGATCTTCCAGCATATCCGGTTTCATGGCCTCCCAGCCGAACGTGTTGTGAAACACTTCCACGAAGCTGCCGGTTGCGGGGGCGCCTTCCTTCATCATCTCCCGGATGTATTTCGGGTTCAGCACCGTGCTGCGCGCCTCGACCATGGCGGCCTCGCCGGCCTCCTGAACCCGGGCGCGGCCCGGCGTGCGCAGATCGTTGAAGTAGGCGCCGGGATCTTTGCCGGTCACATGGCGCGCCGCCAGGCTCAGCCCGCCGGTGAACTCGTAGACGTGGTCGAGGGAGAGCGGCCCCCAGCTGTTCGACGAGCGTGACTGGACCACGGTGTCGGTGTTCTCGAGTGCGGCCTGGAAGACTCCGTCGACATGTTCGCCCCAGTGATCCTCCGTGTAAAGTGCGCCCATGTTGTTGATGTAAAGTTCGGCGATCTGCTTGGTGTCGTCCCATTTTCCGCTGTTCTGCACCATCCCGGTGACGCCGGAGCCGAAATTCCCGTTTACGCCGCCGAAGAGCCGGGCATGGCTGTACGACTTCGCCTCTTCCGGCGACATGCCGTTGGCGATCAACGCCTTGACGACAGCCAGGGATCCTTCGCGCACGAAGTTTCCGAATTCACCCTCCGGATCAGTTGCCGCGAGGCGCACCGCCTTGTCGATGAGGCGCATGCGGCTGGTCGCAGCGCCCCGGAACTGGCCGGAAGTCTGGATCACCACATCGATACGCGGGCGTTTGAGTTCCGACATCGGGATGAGCCGCACGTCCTGCACCCGGCCGCGCGAATCCCAGATCGGTTCGACGCCGAGCAGGAAGAAAATCTCCCCGATGTTCGTTCCCTGCGTGCGGATGAACTCTCCTCCCCAGAGCGAGAAGCCGACTTTTTTCGGATATTCGCCGGTGGTTTTGAGTTTTTCGGCGATGAGCGCTTCCGCGAGCTGCCGGCCGACGGCGTAGCTTTCGCGGGTCGGGGTCCGTTCCGGGTCGATGCCGTAGAGATTTTTCCCGGTCGGGACTGTATCCGGATTCAGAACCGGGTCGCCGCCGGAAGTTGCTGCGAGGTAGCCGCCGTTGAACGCGTTCACAATCGCGTCGAGCTCCGCCGGAGTCGATTTCAGCAGATCGGCACGGGCGCGGAATGTGATCTCCTCCGGCTGCGGTTTCATTTTCGGTGCCGCTGCCGGAGTCCGGCGCATTGTTCCGTCACCGCGCATTTTTTTCATGGCGGCCATCATCTCCGGCGGGATGTCGCGGCCGTCGGGGAGTTTGCCGCTCTGCATCATGCGGTGCATCTCATCGGTTTCTGCCGACGGATGGGGGGCGGAAGGTACGGGGGGTGGGGAGGAGACGCGTTTGAATTTCTCCGGATTCTTCAGCGCTTCCCGGGCTCGCTCATGTGCCTGAGCCAGGTAGTGCCGAGTGAAAAAGTGGAGATCTTTTCGCTGTTCCTCCGTCACCTTTCCTGCTTCGAGATCGGCTTTGAAGAGCGCGTCCGCGATGGCGTCGACGGTCATGAGACGGGCGGTTTCATCCGCCTCTTCCGGCGTGTAGGGGCGGCCGATGACATACATGCCGCGATTGACCTTCGCATCCTGGATCTCGTGCAGGAAGTTGTGCAGTTTGCTGAAGTCCTCTTCCGTCGGCTTTCCGGAAGCGAATCCGGCGGAGAGTTTGAGGTCACGGTCGTAATGCTCCTTAGTGGCGATTTCGACGATGGACTTCACATACTCGGCTTTGAGCATGGCGTTTTCCGCGGTTTCGAGCTGGTCGAGTTTTTCGTGCAGCTGCGTGAGCGCACCGTAGCCGTCGGCCTGCATAAAGGGGGCGGTCAGATGACTCACCATGGTGGCGTAACTGCGGCGCTTGGCAATTTGCGCCTCCCCGATGTTGTTGATGATGTAGAGATAGTAGTGCGGAATCCCGCTCGCAAGCACGTCCGGCCAGTCGTAACTTGAGAGCGCCACCTGCTTCCACGGCGTGAATTCGAGACTGCCGTGAGTGCCGAAGTGCATCATCGCATCGGCATGGAATCCGTATCGGATATAGAGATAAGTCGCGATGTAGGTGTGCGGCGGCGACATTTTGACGCCGTGGATGAGTTTGCTCTCCTCCTCGCCCTCGCCGGGGAGCGACTGCGGCATCAGGATGATGTTGCCGAACCGGATCCGCCCGAGTTTCATGTTCCCCTCCGGGGTGCGGAACGATTTCCCGGGGAATTCGCCGTACCGTTCCACGACCGTCTGATAGAGATCGGCGGGCATGCTCTTCGCAACCCAGGCGCGGTACTCCTCCGGTGTGATCGTGACGCTCTGGATGCGCGGCGGATCAGCCTCGTTTGTTGCGTCGGCCGCGACTCCGGCGTTGGTGCCGAAAGCGGCTTTCCCCGCTTCGATTTCGCGATTCAGCTCCTCGGCGTTTTCGGGGAGGGGGCCGGTGGTGTAGCCTTCGGCCTGCAGGCGTTTCAGCACGTTCAGCACCGATTCCGCAACGCCGAGCCCAGCGGTGGCTGCCTCTTTGCCGACGGAGCCGTAGTAGATGATCGCGATCTTCTTGTCGGCGTTCGGTTTGCGTTTCAGGTCCGTGGTTTTCTTCACGAGTTCCGCGAACCGTTCGAGCCGCTCCGGAATCATGCGGAACTCATAGAGTCCGCGCCGGTTGCGGAAGAGCGCCGAGAGAACATAGGGAACCGCGCCGCCGTCGAGCTCCGGCATCGTGATGCTCTGGCTCAGCATGCCGCCGGTCATGCCGCGCTGGTCGCGCAGATACTCTTCGTAAGGGGCGTTGACCTTGATCGGGCAGAGGAGCGGGACGTTGTGTTTCTTCAGAAGTTCGACGGTTTTCTCCCCGAGACGGCCGTGCGGCTGGTAGATGACGAGGTCGGGCCGGACTTCGCCGAAGATCGGTTCAAGCCCCCGCATCCCGCTGATGCCGACGACATTGAGCCCTTTCTTCTCCAACGCGCCGATCAGCTCTTCAATCGCACCGCCGCCGTTGCCGGAGAGGATGCACACCGTCGCGGCATCCGGCTTGTGGCGGCCGCTCTTCTGATACCAGGCAAGGTACTCCCGGTAACTTTTGAACGCATCCTCCTCGGCGATGTGGAAGAAGGGGCGGTACTCCGGTTTTTCCGGCGGTTCCGGTTTCGGCGCCTGAAGCCGCTTCCCGTCGATCTCGTAGCGGATGAAGTCGAGCATCCGCCGGAAGTTCTTTTTGCCTCCGGAGAGATATGCCGAGAGCGTTTCGCGCTGTTGTTCCGTCAGAGTGCTCAGCGCGGTCTCCTGCCGGGTTGAGGCGGTCGTGTAGACCGGTTTCCTCAGGTCCGCGAGAAGCTGCTGCTGCTCTTCCGTGAAGTTCAGTCCCATGCCGAAGAAGAGGATGAAGTCGTAATTCTTCAGCTCTTCGCCGCTTTTCTCCGTCCACTTCAGCGCGTCGACGCGGATCGCGGGATTGATCTCCTGATCGAGCAGCGGAGCGAGAATGTAATCCGGGTAGTTCACGAACGCGACCCGGGTCTCCGAGCCGTAGTGATGATAGATGCCGAATGCTGCGGCAATGACTGCGATTGCCGCCGCAAGCACAAGATATTTCCAACTCCATTTCCGCATATTCAATTCTCTCCCTCCGGAACGTAGATGACTTCTCCTGATTCAAGGCGGTAGGCGATTCCGACGCGCTGTCCGCGGCCGGAGCCTGTGGTTTTTTCGGATTTGTAGCGGGTGACTTTATTCTCTTTCTTGACGATGATCTCCATGTCGGGTCTGCCCGCGTTTTTGACGAATGTCGCGTCCTCGGCGGTCAGAAATTCGGTCATGCGGCTCTGAATCGCAAACGCGACCATCAACGCCACTGCGAATACCATCGCCGCATCGAAGAGATTCATGAGGCTCGAGCGCGGATCGACCTCGTCCTCGTCGCGGAAGAGATCGCTGTAACGGCGTTTTTTCATCGGTTTCCCCCCTCGAGCCGGCGGTCGAGAACATATTGCAGATTAGAGATCTCCTCCGCGAACCAGTGGCGTTTGACGGAGTAGATCAGGAGTCCGATCCCCGCCACCAGGCAGCCGACCACCGTGGTCGCAAACGCGATCTGCATGTTGTACGCCATCGAGTTGATGTCTCCCGAGGCCAGCCCCGCGAGCGCCGGACCCATCGGGATGAGAGTCCCCATGAGTCCGAGCATCGGACCGATTTTGGTGAGGAATTTCGCGCGTTCGAGTTCGCGCTCATAACCCTGTTCGATCTCGGCGATCCGTTTTTCGCATTCGAGTTCGTTCCAGCCGAGTGCGTCGAGTTCTGCCAGATGGCAGCCGAAGATGCTCCCTTCGTCGAAATCCGCGGCATCGACTCCGGGAGAGTTGCGGATCTTCTTCAGGAGTTCGCTGCGCTTCCTGCGTTGCTGCAGCAGCACGAGGTAGGTCGAAAAGAACCCTCCCAACGAAACGAGAGACGCGATCATCGCCGCCAGCAGCAGCACGATGACCGGCAGCAGCAGGCTGTTTGAGATCCAGTTAAGAATTTGTGTGACGGTGGACATGACATTTCTTCCTTTTATAATTGAAACAGATGGTAAAAACAATCATGCTCAGCAGCACCGGAATGGCGAGCACTCCGAAGACTGCGAGCGGTTCGAGATAATGTTCCTCTCCGGCCGCGGGGATCAGCCGGGCATTCGCCGCAACCGGCAGGAATACCGCTCCCAGGAGCAGAACCCACTCCGCATGCATCGCGAAGAGAATCCGGGATTCCCGGTCGCGCCGGAGCAGCCGGACGAGTTCTGCCAGAGCGATCCCCGCTCCCGGAAGGGCGAATGCGAGAATCCAGGTGATGTGCCGGAATTCAACTCCCGGGAATTCATTGAAGAGCCGCATCTGCAAATAGAGCGCGCCCGCCGGGAGCAGCGCCGACGGAACGAATGCCGCGAACTTCCAGAGTTTGATCCGCTCCCTCGATTCATAGGCCGCCAGCAAAGAGAAGCCCGCGATCAGCGAAAACAGCTCCTGTATGACGACCAGCGCACACCAGTTTTCCAGCGCGGCCGCTCCGGAGAGCGAGGCCGTCACCGCCGCGAGGCTCGTTTGCGCGATCCGATCCTCAAAGAGGAACGGCAGCGGCAGGAGCAGAACGGCAGTCAGGAACTCCCAGCGCCGCGGCAGCAGGGCCAGTTTGCAGAAACTCTGGAACGCCGCCGCGGCGAGGACTGCGGAGAGAAAGAGCGTCATAAGTTTCTCCTTCTCCTCCGTTCGGAATCTGAAGCGCTCATTGGTTCTCCTCCGGCGTGACAAAGGTGAAAGAGAGGAACTTCCAGTCGCCGTCGTTTCCCCGGCGGCAGATCGCCGTCCCGATTTCGCCCCGCTGGTTTTCGAGGTGGAGACGGCATCGCTCCGGTTCCGCTTCGTAACTGCTGATCCGGTTCAGCCGGCTTTCCGACGAACTGAATTTCCGCATGGCGTACCAGGAGCTCGCGGTCTTTCTGGCACGCGGGTCTTCGCAGTGCCGGGCAAATTCCGCCGCCGCTCCTTTTCTCGCATATCCGGAAAGTGTTTCGATGAATTCGTCCGCCTCGGCGTGTTCTTCCGGCGTGATTTCCCGCAGTCGGAACTCCTCCGGCGTCCCGGCCGGCGAAAAAGCGTGTATCACCATCGCAGCCCCGATTAGAATGAGCAGAGCGGCTCCGGCTTTCTTTGAATTTGACATCTTTTCTTCTCCTTATATTTCAATCAGTTCAGTCGCGTCAGGGTAAAGATAATTGAAGTATTTTTCGTTCTCATCCGGATCTCCGAAGCAGCCATAGAGATTGACCGCGTCGCCGTCGCTGAACAACTCCGAAGTGACGTGCCCGTCCGCCCAGGAGACATTCGCCCGCCGCTGGTGACGGAATCCCGTTGTCCCGTTCGTGTGCCCCATCCCGTAACCGTAGGGGCAGAGAATCGGCCCGGTCACGTTGTTCGCCTGAATCTGGCTGTCTCCGAACATCACGGTCTCCGTCGGATTCTTTACCTTGGCGGGTTTGGTCACTCCGTTGCTGATCTGCCCCTGGAAGCAGGTCGTCGTCGAATATTTCCGGCAGGAGTAACCGTATCCGCCGAGCGAATCCATCTTCGTCATATCTCCGGTCTGAAGTCCCGCCGTCGCCGCGAACGTCGGGCAGATGATCGCCCGCGGCGTGCTGCCGTAATATGGAAACAATGGCCCCGCCGTGTAGTCGTAATGCCCTCCGCTCCCTCCCATTCCGCCCGCGCTGTTCACCCCGTACCAGTAGGTCGTCGAACTTTTCGCCGCACGCACTTTCACGTACACCTCGTTGTCGGCTGTGTACATGATGTTCGCCGCCGTCAACTGTTTCAGCCCGTTCAGGCATGAGGTCGAGCGTCCCCGTTCCCGCGCCTGGTTCAACGCCGGCAGCAGCATGCTCGCCAGAATCCCGATGATCGCAATTACAACCAGAAGTTCAATTAATGTGAAATCTGTTCTGGCTCCCCATAACTGCGGACGCCGGTTGTGTCGGGCGGCGTTGCCGGTTGAGCGGGGAAGGGGAGCGGGATCATACGGTTTCCGCCGGAAACAGTTCCGGGAGACGACTCTTTCGCGTGACATGACGAGAGATTCCTTTTTGTTGTTAGTTTTGGCTAATTTGCCTTGCAAAAAAAATTGCTTTATTCAATATAGCATCGGGAAATGAAAAAGCAAGGGGTTGAGATTAGATTAATCTAATTAATTATAAGAAACCTTATCCTGAACATCGATGCGGATGGGGTCTCCGAGAAAATGCGGGCCGCGCCCGAGGAGGATGTCGAGGACAGCTGCGGAACGGGAGAGTGTTTCGCGCAGATGATTCCGCAGTCGGAAGCGGGGAGCGCGGACATCCTGCGCGGCGAAGCCGATCGCGTCGATCCCGTTCCGTTCCGCGAGGTAAAGCGCGCGTTTGCAGTGAAACATCTGCGAAATCACCGTGAATCTCTTCTGCCCGAACACCTTGTCCGCCCTGATCACCGAGTCCAGCGTGCGGAATCCGGCATAGTCCTCGTAGATATCCTCCGGCTTGACGCCCCGCGCTTCGAGCGCCCGGCGCATCGCCTCCGGCTCGTTGTAATCTTTCCGGCTGTTGTCGCCCGAAACGATGATCCTGCGGATCTTCCCCGCGTGATACAGCTCCGCCGCCGCCTCGATCCGATAGCGGAAATAGAGGTTCGGGCCGTATTTCCCGTGCGGCTTCGTGCCGAGCAGCAGCCCGACTTCCCGCGCCTCGATCTCGTCGACGTCGGTACTCACCCGCTCCCCGCACCGCTCCACAACGATGTTCGCGTAGAGCGTGAAGCAGCCCGCTGCCGCAATGATTCCAACCGCCGCAAGCACGGCGGACCGCAGTTTGCGCCGCGTTTTCCCCGGAGGAGGAAGCAGACATCGGATCGGACGGCGCCAGTCCATGCGTCAGATATTCCCCAGCTGAACGTATTGGAATCCGCGCTCCCGCGCCCGGTCGCCGATCCGGTGCAGCAGCGCCGCCGGCGTCCGCGGACTCTGGCGATAGTGGTAAGCCGGAAAATAGGCGTTGAAATGCAGCGGCGTGTCCAGCCCGAGCGCCGATTCGACCCAGTCGAGATACTCCTCGATCATCCGGGGGGAGTCGTTCTTCCCGGGAATCACCAGATTCGTGAGTTCCAGATGCCCCCCCGCCTCGTTCTTGAAGATTTCGCACGCCGTTTTGACCGGCTCAAGCGAGCCGCAGCACATGGTTTTGTAGAACTCTTCGGAAAAACCCTTGACGTCGATGTTCGCCGCATCGACGAGTCCGTAAAGTTCGCGCGCCGCCTCCGGCTCGATGAATCCGTTTGTGACCAGCACGGTTTTCACTCCCGCGGGCCGCGCGATCTTCGCGATGTCCATCGCGTACTCGATCCAGATCGTCGGCTCGTTGTAGGTCAGCGAGATCGACGGACAATCGTTCGCCAGCGCCAGCGAAACCGCCTCCGCCGGTGTCACCACCCGCCAGTCCCCCGAAGCGTTGTAAACTCCGTGCGAGAGCGAGCTGTTCTGGCAGAAACAGCAGTCGAGATTGCACCCGAATGCGCCGAACGAAAGCGTTTGCGTCCCCGGCAGAAAATTCATCAGCGGCTTCTTTTCGATCGGATCGATGGCGACGGCGGCCGGCCGCGCATAGGCGAGTGTGAGCAGTTCTCCCTCCTCGTTGCACCGCGCCTTGCACCAGCCGCTGCCGCCGCGGCCGATCACGCAGTGCCTCGGGCAGAGATCGCAGCGGACGGCGCCTGCTGGCAGGCTGACATAAAATCGGGCCGGATTGCTGGACATGATTCTCCCTGGCTGTCAATGATACGGATTTCCTGAACTTCACTCGCAAAACGTAATCCGCAATCCCGCAAAAGTCAATCTTTTTCCCGGAAAAAAGAGAATTTTCCCGCGGTTTTCGGAAAATCCGGCCGCTTGTGTTGCTTTTTCCCGATCGGAGCGCTATATTATTTCCGAATGATACCGCAATTATTTTTTTGAGACAGGAATCCCGGTGATGAAAACTTTTGATGGGTTGTTTGAAGAGTTGAAAGCCAAAGCCGCCGCCGCCGATCCGGCCTCCGGCACGGTGAAGGAACTGGCACGCGGCAAACATTTTATCGGCAAGAAAGTCGTCGAGGAGGCCGGCGAAGTCTGGATGGCCGCCGAATACGAGGGCCGCGAGAAAACCGCCGAAGAGATCTCGCAGCTCCTTTATCATCTGCAGGTCATGATGATCGCGAACGACCTCGAACTCGATGATGTCTACAAATACCTCTAACGATAACGATCAGGATACCGCACAATCATGTTGAAAATGGCGATTCCGAACAAAGGCGCTCTCTCCGAGGACGCCGTTCGGCTTCTCGGGGAGGCGGGGTACAAGTGCTCCCGCTCCGGCCGCGAACTCGTGGTCAGCGACCGCGTCAATGAGATCGATTTTGTCTTTCTGCGCCCGCGCGACATCGCGCTCTACGTCGGCAACGGCGTGCTCGATCTGGGCATTACCGGACGGGATCTGCGCGCCGACAGCGGCGCTCAGGTCGTCGAACTCATGCCGCTCGGTTTCGGCCGCTCGCGGTTCTGCTTCGCCGTGCCGAAGAATTCGGGCCTTTCGGTCGAGACGCTCGGCGGACTCCGGATCGCGACCTCCTATCCCGAACTGCTGCGCCAGAACCTCGAGAAACGCGGACTCAAATGCCCGATCGTCCGGCTCGACGGCGCGGTTGAAATCTCGATCCGCCTCGGCGTCGCCGACGCGATCGCCGACGTCGTCGAATCCGGCGCGACTCTGCGCGAGGCCGGACTCGAGATCATCGGCGAACCGATGCTCCACTCCGAGGCCGTCCTCATCGGGCGCTCCGGGGAGCTGCAGAACTGCCCGGAAGTGAAAAAGCTCATGGCTCGCCTCCGGGGGATCATCGTCGCGGGCAGCTATGCGATGATGGAGTATGACATTCCGCGCGCCGCTCTCGAGGCCGCCTGCGCGATCACGCCCGGAATCGAGTCCCCGACCGTGGCGCCGCTCTCGAATCCCGACTGGGTCGCCGTCAAGGCGATGGTCCTCCGCCGGGAGTGCAACCGGATCATGGATGAACTGTACGACATCGGCGCTCGTGGAATCATCGTGGCGGACATCCGCTCCTGTCGACTTTAACTGTTGAGCGCAAAAGGCATTGTGAAATGAAAAAAGAAATTCTCGTCCGGGCTCGCGAGGTCTTTGACACCGAGATCGCCGGAGTGATGACCGTCCGGGACAATCTCGGCGAATCGTTCAAACTGCTCGTCGAACGGTGCATGAAAACGATCTCCGCCGGGGGCAAGCTCGTGTTGACCGGCGTCGGCAAGAGCGGGTATATCGGCAAGAAGATCGCGGCGACGCTTTCGAGCGTCGGCTCTCCGGCGGTATTCATGCATCCGGTCGAGGCGCGTCACGGCGACCTCGGCATCATGCAGAAGAACGACCTGCTCATCGCGCTCTCCTATTCGGGGGAGACCGAGGAGCTTCTCGCGGTGCTGACTCCCGCCAAACGGCTCGGAGTCGAACTGGTCTCGATCACCGCCAGCCACGAATCGAGTCTCGGGCGCATGAGCGACCTCGTGGTCGAAATGCCCGTGCCGAAAGAGGCCTGCCCGTTCAACCTCGCGCCGACGACGACGACGACCGCTCTGCTCGTGCTCGGGGACGCTCTGGCGATGGTTCTGCTCGACGAGCAGGGGTTCACCAAGAGCGATTACGGCCGGCTTCACCCCGGCGGCGCGATCGGCCGCATGGTTACGCTGCGCGCCGAGGATATCATGCGCGGACGCGACCGTTCCGCGATCGTCGGCAGGGATGCGACCGTGCGCGATGCGATCATCCGCATGAGCGCGGCGCGCTGCGGATCGGCGATCATCGAGGATGCGGAACATCGGCTGCTCGGGATCTTCACCGACGGCGACCTCCGGCGCTGGGCGGAGAAAGATCTCTCGGTGCTCGAACGCACGATGGCCGAGGTCATGACTCCGAATCCGGTTGCGGTTCGCGCCGATCAGCTCGCGGTCGAGGTTTTGAAGGTGCTTGAGAGCCGCCATGTCGACGATATCGTCGTGACCGATGCGGACGGTTTTGTCGCCGGTTTCATCGACGTGCAGGATCTGCCCGGGCTTAAACTGATGTAGAAAACGCTTTCCGGATGAGGGAGAGGGAGGTACGCATGACCAATTACAAACGATGGTTGTTCGCCGCGCTGCTGCTGGCCGCCGCTCCGCTTGCGCTCCGGGCGGACGACACGGAAGCGGTCGAGCTTTATCGCGAGGGCCGCGCCGCCTACGACGAACAGGATTATCGCGCGGCATCGAAGAAATTCGAGGAGGCTGAACTCTATGCGGATTCCCCGGTCATCAAGTCCAATGCGTTGCGGGCGCGGATCGCTGCTCTGCAGATGTGCAGACTGCCGTACCAGGAGTTCGAGGCGATCGAGCGGCTGCTGACCGGCTATCCGGAATATGCGGATTTTGCCGCCCTCGTGCGCCGCGAGTATGAGATCGCGAAGATGTACGACGACGGCGTGCGCGAACCGGCGTTCTGGAGTCTGCGCTGGATTCCGTGGCTGGTCGGGGACGATAAGAGCATTGAGATCTACCGGAAAGCGCTGGAGCGGGCGCCGTTTTCGGAGAATGCTCCGGCGGCGCGGCTGCGGTTGGCCTATCTGCTCGACCAGGAGGGGCAGATCAAGGAGTCGCTCGACGAGCTCCGGCGGGTGATCCGGGAGTTCCCGGATTCTCCGCAGTGCAAATGGGCGTATCTCGCGCTCGGGAACGGCCTGTTTGAACTTTCCCGGCGCGGTGACGGCGACGCGCGCTATGCGCGGGAGACTTACGATGTGTTCCGCGAATTTCAAAACAAATATCCCGATGCGCCGGAAAATGATTTCGTCCGCGTCGTGCTCGCGAAGAGCCGCGACATTCAGGCGGAACGGCTGCTCGGCATCGCCGAATTTTACGAGGATTCCGGCCGGAAAGAGGCAGCGGAGCGTTATCTGGCGCAGGTGCTCCGGGAGTTCCCGGACACGGAGGCGGCGGGTGACTCCGAGCGGCGTCTGGTCGAACTCGACAAAAATTTCGTGCCGGATGATTTTGTCGTATCGAAAGATTCCCGGATTCAACATTACCGTTCCTATCCGCTTCCGGCCGAATCCGGCAAGCTGCTGATCGTTCCGGGGCGCGGGAACCGCAAATATCTGCTGCCGGTCTACGATCTCGGTCTGGGGCGTGAGGGGGATCCCCCGGCGGTCGCGACGGGAGAAAATGAGGTGAAACCATGAAGCGATATCTCGGATTGGCCGCCGTGGCGGCGGCAATGTTGTTCTGCGGCGGCTGCGGTTACCGGATCGGCAGCCTCGTGCATCCGCAGCTCAAGACCGTCGCGGTCGCACCGGTTCAGAATGAGACGCTCGAATACAATTTGACCGCGCAGGTCCGGAATCTCCTCTGCGAACGGTTCATGACGGATGGATCGCTGAAACTCGTCGACGAGAAAGAGGCGGACTGCATCGTCTACGCCCGGATCGTCGACGCGAAATATGCCGAAGTCTCCTGGGCGGAGAGCACCCGCGCCGAGGACGGCGAGGATATTCTCCTGCCGAACGAGTGGAGTGTGACGCTGGTGATCGAGTATACGGTGATCATTCCGGGCCGGGTGCAGCCGCTCGTATCCGCCCGCAGGGTATCCGGAACCGCGAACTTCCAGACCGGGCCGGATCAGTTGACCGGGAGGATGAACGGCGTCCGGCAGGCCGCCTATGCCGCGGCCAAGCAGGTTGTTGCCTCGTTTACCGAAGGATGGTGAGCCGCAGGCGGGAAAAGTAGGAGTTCTGCTGCTGCGATGGTGATCGGATTTGTCAAAAAAGGACAGTCGCTGTTCATTCTCTCCTTTCTTGCGCTGATCTTCTGCGGAACGGTGTTTCTGAAGCTGCCCTGGTCCTATCGCGGGACGCTGCCCTGGGTTGACGCCTATTTCACGGCCACGAGCGCGGTTTGCGTGACGGGATTGTCGACGGTGCCGGTGGGGGATTTCACGATATTCGGGCAGGTGGTGATTCTCATGCTGGTTCAGCTCGGCGGGATCGGGATCATGACGCTGTCGGCATCGATTCTGCTGCTGCTCGGGCGTGGACTTTCGTTCAGCAACACGCTGCTGATCTCCAATCTCTCCGACAACTTTTCGCTGCGCGGGACCGAAGGGCTGACCCGGACGGTCATTCAATATGTTCTGGTCAGCGAGGGAATCGGGTTTCTGCTGCTGCTGCCCGGATTTCTGACGAGTTACCCCTGGGAGGAGGCGGTCTGGTACTCGTTTTTCCATGCGATTTCGGCATTCTGCAACGCAGGATTGTCGCCGTTTCCGGACAGCATGATCGGGCAGACGCGCTGGACGCAGATGACGCTGGCCGCGCTGATTGTGTTCGGCGGACTCGGGGTCTACGTGATCTACGATCTGCTCATGGTGTTCCGCCGGAAACAGTACCGGCTGCGGGTTCATTCGCGGGTCGTGCTGGTTACGACGCTGATTCTGATTGTCGCCGGGAGCGTGCTGCTCTGGCTGAACGGCTGGGCGAGGGGGACGAATCTGAGCTGGTTCGACGCGATTTTCCAGTCGGTTGCGGCCCGGACGGCGGGATTCAACAGCGTCGACATCGGAGAGCTGCCGGCGGAGAGTCTGACGCTGATCATCATCCTGATGCTGATCGGCGCCGCTCCGGGGTCGACGGGCGGCGGAATGAAAGTCAGCACGGTGGCGCTCGCGGTCGCATCGATCGTCGGCACATTCAAGGGGAATCCGGAGGTTCAGATGTTCCGCCGGACGATTCCGATCTCGAATGTTCTGCGCGCGTACACGATTATGGTGACGTTCATTCTGCTGACCTGTGCGGGGGCGGTGTTTCTGCATATGCTCACGCCTGACCGGTTTGCGATGATGGAGTGTTTTTTTGAATCGGCCTCCGCGATCAGCACGACGGGGCTGTCGACGGGGGCGACTTCGAGTCTGACTTCGTTCGGGAAGATCTATCTGGCGTGTTACATGTTTGTCGGCCGCATCGGGCCGTTCACGATCATGCTGTTCCTGCTCAGCCGGGAGAAGAAACGGCGGCTGCGTTATCCGGAAGAGCGTATCATCATCGGTTAGGGGAGGATACCGGAAATGTCGAAAAATCATTATGCCGTCCTCGGGCTCGGTTCGTTCGGGGCGAAGCTGGCGGTGGCGCTCGCGAAAGCGGGCAACACGGTGTTGATTGTGGATATCGATCAGCAGCGGGTCGACGATCTGCGCGACAAGGTCACGGAGGCGGTCATCGCCGACGTCAGCAACGAGGAGGTTGTCCGGGAGCTCGATGTGCGCAAGTTCGACGCGGTGATTCTCGGGATGAGTTCCCACTTCGAGGATCAGGTGCTCGCATTGACGCTCGTGAAGCAGGAGGGGGCGCGCAAGGTGATCGTGAAAGCGAACACGGTGATCCAGGAGCGGATTCTCTTCCGGCTCGGGGCGGATGAGGTGATTCAGCCGGAGCAGGATGTCGCCGAGCGTCTCGCGCGCCGGCTTACGATGGACAACATCAGCGATCTCTTCGAGTTCAAGGGGTCGGCGATTGCGGAAGTGACGGTGCCGGAGTCGTTGTCGGGGCATTCGCTGCGGCAGCTTGATCTGCGCAACCGGTTCAACGTGACGGTGCTGCTGCTGCGCAAGCCGGGGGGCTCCTCCGAGACGGTCATGACGCCCGACACGATTCTCGAGAAGGGCGATCAGCTTACGGTATTCGGAAGTCAGAAATCGATCATCGAACTATTCAGGGAGAAGTGAAAAATGAGTGAGTGCATCTTCTGCAAAATCATCAAGGGTGAAATTCCGTCGTGCAGGATCTATGAAGACGATCTGGTCTATGCGTTTCTGGACATCGGTCCGATCAACTTCGGACATACGCTGGTGATTCCGAAAGAGCATCATGAATCCTCCGCGACGATTCCGGAGGCGACGGCGGGGCGGATGTTCCGGATCGGTTCGCGGATCGGGGTGGCGCTGAAGCGTGAGCTTGATTACGAGGCGTTCAATCTGCATCTTGCGGACGGAACCGCGGCGGGGCAGGTGGTCATGCACGCGCATCTGCATGTGATTCCGCGCGGCGTCGAGGACGGTTTCCACTGGAACTGGCGGCAGCTGCGTTACGGCGACGGGGAGGCCGCCGCGGTGGCGGAGAAGATCGTGAAACGGCTTGCCGCGACCGTCGCGGGAAAGTGAATCGACCGGAAAGGAGGCGGGCATGAGGGGGTTGCACATTGCCGCGCTTGCTGCATTGCTGATCGCATTGCTGCCGCTGCCGGGGAGGGGGGCGGATCAGCTGGACCGGATGTTTTCGCAGCTGGACCGGCTTGAGCGGTCGTTCTGGCGGGCGCTGCCGATGAAGTCGGATTCTGATTTTCACCGGGAGACGGAGGATCTGCTTTCGGAGGTCACCATGACGGCGCGTTCGATTCAGAGTGTGGCGTCGCGGGCGGGCAGCCGCCATCCGAATCTGACGGCGGAGATGAACCGGATTCAGACGATTTTCGAGGAGATCGATCCGGCTTCCGCGAAAGGGTACCGGTTCGGTTCTTTCAAGTACACGTCGTTGCGCGACTACCGGTCGCAGTTCCGGAGGGATCTGCCGGAAGAGAAGCGCAAGTTGAAACTCGAGCCGACCCTGGAGAATGTTCAGATCGACGACTATCAGCGTTGGCTTGACGAGGTTGTGGAGGACAATGCCGCCAAAATCGGCCGTCAGCGCGGCAGCGGGAGCAGGACCACGGAGCTGCTCCGGGAGCACACGACGACTTTCTTCACTGCGATTGCGACGATGCGGGTGACGCTCATGAAGTACCGCCAGGAGAAGAAACTCTCTTTCCCTGAGTGACCCGGAGAAAGTGAAATCCTCCGCCGGTTCGCATGCCGGGTCACTCCTCTTCGGCCCAGGCGATCTGGAGGTCGCCGGTCACGTGTTCGAGCACGTACCGCGCACCCGTGGCGTCCGGTTCGAGCCGGGAGGCGAATTCCGACTCCTGCGCGAGCGTCCCTTTCGGATCCCCCCTGTAGAAACGCACCGACTTCACGTGATCGGCTTCCGGGCGGAACACGATCCGCGCATCGGTGAGCCCCGTCACCGTGATCCGGCGCTTGACTCCCGGCATGATCGAGGTCGATTCGCGGCATTGAATTCGGCCGTTCGTCATCGTCACGAAAATCCGGCACTCGAGGTTCGACCAGCGCCAGGCCGGATAGCGCGCCATCCCGCCCGCCAGAATCGTATCCGCCCCCGTGAAGAGCGGCGCCCCGTCCGGAAAGCGGAACGTCTGCTCCACGGTCGTGTCGGTCCCGAAACCGGAGAGATAGAGCGCGTTGTTGTGATAACGCAGCGTAAGACGCGGATCCGGCGTCAGAGCATCGTACTTTTCAAATTCGATCCCGTATCCGAAACAGCGCACTCCCCGACGCATGAGCTCCTCCGCCGGATAGTGGCTGTTCCGGTCGAACGGCGTGGCGAAGTGGCAGTGTTTCTGCATCGAGAATGAATTCGTTCCGCGCACCCACACCACGCTGCCGCCGTTCCATTCCGGCCGGGTTATGCGGGCGAGAGCCGGGCGGCTGTCGCCGCCGCGCCGGTACTCCTCGAGAATCTCCGCCGGCGTCTCCGGCGCGAACACCCGGTCGAGCGGACCGCCCGAGTAGCGCGGGAGGTGTTTGACCAGCCGCAGGTCGGAAAGTTCAAATTCTCCGGCAAGTCCCTCCGCCGGAACGACTCCGAGCAATTTTTCAATCGCTTCGCCGCGGGCCGGCCCGTAGAACAGCACGTTTCCGCCGGCGGCGAGATGCGCTTCGAGTTTCCCCGCCACGCGCGGAGTCTCCATCGCGCAGGTCGGCACGACGAGAATCCGTCCCGCGAACGTTTCCGCCGGAGCCGGAACGAAGTTGTCCGTCGAAATCACGGTGTTGAGCGGAAAACCCGCGTTCAACGCCCCCCGGATCAGATAGTCGTTCGCAAACACCTCCTCCAGACGCTCCCCCGCATAGACGAAGTCGTGGTACTCGTTGAACGGATAGACCCAGACGAGCGGTCCGGCCTGATCCGGCGCCGTGCGGCGCGCGTCCTCAAGGTATGGAATCACCTCCAGCGGCACCTGATCCGGCATCCGCCCGCAGGAGTCGTCGATCGAAAGGATGTGCAGCGCGTTCGCGAGCATGATCCTGCCGTTCCCGTCGAGCCGCGCGACCGCCATCGGCAGATAGATGTCGTGCGGACTGCGGCCGTAGCGGTCGAGCCACGGCGAATTCATGAACCAGATGTCGTGCGTGTAGTAGCGGAACGGAAACTTCTTCCCTTTCGGCAGTTCGGCGATGTGACTCATCCAGCCGGCCAGCTCCATGCCGAAATCACCGTCGAGCGCGGCCCAGGGGGAGTTCGGCGCGACTTCGAGATCTTTCACCTCGCGATAGATTTCGCGCAGCGGCGTCGCGTCGCTGGTCAGATCCATGCCGGTCGTGAGATTCGTCCCGCGCGTTTCGATCGGGAAATCGGGGCATTCGCGCCGGAAGTCGCGCCAGAAATCGTGCATCGCCCGGCGGACATCCCGCGCTTTTTCCGGGAAGAAGTCGTATCCGTCGAAGATCGCGCCCGTAGCTCCCCAGGTTTCCATGCCGAAGCCGAAGCCGTTCGAGAACCAGATGTAGTCGAACTCCATGTCCGTCAGGTATTTCTGTGACTGTTTCCCGATGAACGTTCCGAACGATTCCCCCTCTGGAATCCCGTTCGGATAGGCCGCGTAACTGCGGGAATCCGCATGCAGCGTCGTGTAGCAGCAGACGAAACTCCTGCCGCCGAGGCAGAAGCCGCGGCAGATCTCCGGATGGCGTTCGTATTTGAAGCTCGAGCGCGCGAATTCCGGCCCGGAATCGAACGTCGCGCCGATGCGGAGTTTCCGGTCGTATTTGCGCCGGAACACCTTTCGCAGCGTCCGCATGAGCTCGCGGAACTCGCCGTAACTCCAGTCCGGCGCCTGATCGCCCCCGGGGAACAGTCGCGGACGTTCATGGATCGTCTGGAGTTCGGCGGGTTTTCCCGGCTCCGCGCCGTGCGGATTGGCCACGCCGATCCACTTCGCCCACTCGAACGTCTCCTCCATCCAGCCGTTGTAGTCGAGAATCTCCGACCCGTCGGCGGCCCAGAACATCAGCGAAACGCTGCCGCTCTCGCGGATCAGCGGATCCCACTGGCGGAAAATCTGCTCCGCAACGTGTTCAAATCCCGCGACACTGCGCTCCCGAAACGGTTTGAGCGATACTTCCAGATCCAGTTTTTCCCATTGCATGAGCGATGACTCCCGGTGATGAATTGAGTTTCGAGAATAAGTATAATCCCGGAAACGCGCTTTGACCAGGCTGCAGTTTGCAAAAACGCGGAAAAAAACGAAAAGTCAATCTGGTCCAAAGCGGTTATTCCGCGATTTTGCCGATTTCCCGTTGCATGTCGCGGCCGGAGGTGATATATTGATGAAAAAGGAGAAGCCGTTCATGCGGAAAATTCTGTCGCTGCTGTTGTTGATCACGGTTCCGGTGCTGCTGCCCGGTACCGCCGCTGCCGCCATGTCGGACCGGAACGGACTCTCTTTCGACCGGATCGAAAACTGGGATTACATCCTGTCCAGGCTCGACTCCCAGATCACGCGCGCGGATCAGATACTCTCCTCCTACCAGTCCTCGCGCGAGTTCGACGCCGCGAACGCCGATTTCTCGAAGCGGATCTATATGCAGGCGGATGAACTGCGGTTCCTGCTCTCGGTGAGCGCTCCGCAGAACGTGTTTGAAATCACGCTGCGCTGCCAGCAGATCGACGATCTCTATGTCATCTTCCGCCGGCGCTATGATGTGCTCAACACGATCCGCAATGCGTCGGCGGAACTCACGGCCCGGACGGAGACGGTCCGCAGCGAACTCGATCAGATGAGTTCACGGCCGCAGTTCCACCGCTACGAGGAGAGAATCCGCGAGGTCACGGCGAAATATCAGGCGTTCCGGGACAAGTCGAACAAGATCACCTCCGAGCTGGAGCGCAGTCTCGATCCCGAACTCGAGACCATGATGGAGGAACTCGTCAAAGAGGCGGCACAGGCCCGGACGGAAACCATCGATCAGGCCTTTTTCTCCCGACAGACCACGTTCTGGCAGCTGCTGCCGGGGATGAAGCAGATCATGCAGTACTGGTATTACACCTCGATGGATGCGAAGCACTTCGGCGGCAGCGGTCTGACCCGCGGAGATTATCTGACGTTTTTCGCGATTTTTCTGCCGCTGCTGCTGGTGTTTCTGGTGGCGGGGCCGCGCCGGCTCTATCCGTGGCTGTTGAAGCAGACCCGGTTTCCGGACATGTATCGCAAATCAAAGCTGTTTTTCGTGGCGGGTATTCTGCTGGTTCTCGCTTGTTCGCTTTATTTGTTCCAGTTCCGGACGGAGCTGAATTACTCCTCGCAGGTGCACCAGCTCAGCCAGACGTTCGGAGCGCTCGCGCTCCTGTTTCTGGCGCTGGCGTTCCGGATGGACCGGCCGGCGATGCGGCGCTGTCTCGGGCTTTATCTGCCGTTCATCTTTCAGAGTCTGGGAGCCAACGTGCTGTTCACGCTGGTGATGCCGTACCAGCCGCTGATGCTGATTTCGGTTCCGTTGAACGTTTTTTGCATGTTCTGGGCGCTTCTGATGCTGCGTCGCAGGGGGTATCCGGTGTTCGACCTGGTCATTGTCTGGTCGGCGATCGCGGTGGTGGCGGTTGAAACGGTGCTGATGGCGTGGGGATTTCTGTACATCGGCTTCACGATGATGCTGACCGGCTTCATCGTGCTGGGGCTGTTCGAGGCGGCGATTGCGGCCAGCCGCATCATTTTCAACCGGATTGCCGAGCATCCCGAGGCGCGGATGAGCAACATTTTTCTGCGTCATCTGGTTTTTCCGGTGATCTGGCTCGGGGGGATCGCCATCATCGTCGGGAATATTTCGAGCACCTACTATCTCGGCGGCTGGCTGAGCCACTGGGCCGGGGTGCAGTTCAACGTCCACAACTTCCTGTCGTTCAGCGTGAACGATCTCGTGACCGTGATCGTGGTGCTGTTCATTCTGCTGTTTCTGGTCATGCTCGCGAAGTATTTCATCCTGAATGCGTTTGAAAGCAGCCGCGACCGCGGAATGGTCCTGTCGTTCGTCACGCTCGGAAACTACATTGTCTGGGCGTTGTTCGCGGTTTTCGTGCTGCTGGTTCTGGAGGTGCAGTATTCGAGTGTGCTGGTGATTCTCGGCGGTTTCAGCGTCGGGTTCGGTTTTGCGCTCAAGGAGGTTCTCGAGAACTTCATCTCGGGGATCATTCTGCTGGTGGGGCAGCAGGTGCGTCCCGGCGACGAGATCGAATTCGACGGGATTTACGCGAAAGTGCGGGCGGTCAGTTTCCGGGCGACGGTGATTGAGACGTTCGACGGGTCGGTCATCACGCTGCCGAACACGAATGTGCTCTCCAAGGACTTCCGCAACTGGACGCGCATGGGCAGCCGGATGCGGCGCGATCTCCATATCGGAGTCGCTTACGATTCGGATTTGAAACTGGTCCGGCAGACGCTGCTGGATGCGGCCGCGGCGCTGCCCTCGATCTACCGGCAGCCCGTGCCGGAGGTCTACTGTTCGGAGTTCCAGGAGAGTGCGATCGACTTCACGCTGCGGGTCTGGGTGCGGACCGGCGCTCAGGTGATCGTGCTGTCGGCTCTGCGGGAAAAGGTCGCTGAACTTTTTGAGGAGCGCGGCATTTCGATTCCGTTCAATCAGCTCGACGTGCGGCTTGTCGAAGTGCCTCCGGCCTCTCCGGCAACCTGCGGCGAGGCCGGTTCGGACGGGAATTGATGATATGCGGATCGAATTGCGGAAGGTGGAGTTATGGGTCGTTTTCTGCGGATGATGCTGCTGTTTTCGGCGGCGGGCGCCATCGGGTCGGCCGGAGCGGAGCGGATTCCGATGAGCAGGATCAGGGCGGAACACCCCCGGCTGCTGGTCGGGGAAGAGGAATTTCAATCGCTGAAGCGCAATGCGGCGACTCCGGAGGGGCGGGCTCTTGCGGAGCGGATCATTCACGATGCGGAGTCGCTGCTGGAGGTGCCGCCGCAGGAGCGCCGCATGGAGGGGAGGCGGTTGCTGATGGCGAGCCGAACCGTCCTCTTCCGGGTCACGACCCTCTGCGTCGCGGAGAAACTCACGAACAGCCGGAAATACGCGGACCGCGCGATCCGGGAGATGGTCACCGCGGCGGAATATTCCGACTGGAACCCCTCCCATTTTCTCGACGTCGGCGAGATGACGCTCGCGCTGGCGATCGGCTGCGACTGGCTCTATGACGCCATGACGCCGGAACAGCGCGAACTCGTTCAGCGCGCGATTGTCGAGAAGGGACTCAAGCCGTCGTTTCAGGGGAAGCAGTGGTGGGTCACCGGCGACAACAACTGGAATCCCGTCTGTCACGCGGGGATGGTGGCCGGGGCGCTCTGCGCCGCCGATCTGGAGCCGGAACTCGCGGAGAAAACCGTCGCACGGGCGGTCGAGAATCTGCCGCGTTCGATGAAAGCGAGTTATTTCCCGAACGGGACCTATCCCGAGGGGCCGATGTACTGGGGATACGGGACGGAATTCACCGTCGTTCTGCTCGGGCTGCTCGATGCGGCGTTCGGGGAGGATTTCGGTCTCTCGGCGCAGTCCGGCTTTTCGCAGACGGGGGATTTCATCCGGGCGGTGACCGGGCCGACCGGAAAGTTCTTCAACTACGCCGACTGCACCACCTGGAGAGGGGCTGATTTCGCGATGATTTACCTCGCGAAGAAATTCAATCGCCCCGACTGGTTCGACCGGATCGAGCGGAAGCTGCTGCTCGGTTATGCGCAGGCGCGGCCGAAAGGCGGGCGAACCGGGAACCGGCTGCTGCCGCTTGCGCTGCTCTATCTGGGAGTTCCCGGTGAATCGCGTCCGGCGCCGCTCTCCTATTACAGCGGGGATGAAGCGCTTGTGCCGATCGCGGTGCTGCGGTCGGATCAGACGGCGAATGCGGCGTGGATCGGCCTCAAGGGGGGAGCTCCCGCCGGACCGCACGGACACATGGACGGCGGATCGTTCGTCTTTGAGACGGGAGGCTGTCGCTGGGCGGTCGATCTCGGGATGGAAAATTACACGAAGATCGAAGCGACTTCCGTCAAACTCTGGGACTCCCGGCAGGAGGGGGGCAGGTGGACGCTCTTCCGGCTCGGCCCCGAGAGTCACAACATCCTGCGCATCGGCGGTGCTCCGCAGAATGTCAAGGGAAAGGCGCGCTTTGTGAAGCACTCCGAAACCTCGGCGACGATGGATCTGACACCGCTTTACACCCCCGCCGCCCGGCAAGTCACGCGGACGGCGTCGCTCCTGCCCGGGCGGGCGATGGAGCTCCGGGACCGTCTGACCGGTCTCGCGCCGGGCGTTCCGGTCTGCTGGCAGATGTGCACGGAGTCCGATCCCGAGGCGCTTCCGGACGGATCGCTCCGTCTCCGGCACGGGAAGAGGTCGCTGATTCTGAAGAAAAACCATCCGGGTGCGTGGAGGATCGTCCCGGCTGAAGAGCTGCGCAAACCGTTTGAATCCCCGAACCGGCGGGCGAAGATGGTGCGGTTTGAAGTCGCCGCGCCGGAGAGCGGCAGGCTCGAACTCGTGGTGAATTTTCTGCCGGAATGAGAAAAGCCGGAAGAGAACGTGCTCTTCCGGCTGCATGAAGTTCCGGCGATTGCGGTTACTCGCCGCGCGGCGCCTCCTCCGGGAACAGCCCCGCACTCTCCGGCACCGGGAGGAGCCGGCACGATTCGAGGCCGGAAACGCGGGCGTTCTTTTCGGTCGTGGAGTTGACTGCTTTTTCCGCGGTCGGGGCGATGGTGCATGATTCGAGAATCGCTTCGCCTTTCTGGTCCGCGTCGATTGCAATCGCGTTTCCGACGAACGTGCAGTTGACTGCGGTTGCTCTGCCCCCGCCGGTGCCGCAGACGTGGAGTCCGGCGGCGGTGCCGGAGCCGCCGCGCTTCACGGCGTATCCGCCGACGCAGTTTTCGAGACGGGCGCTGCCCCAGACGCGGAAGTTGCGTTTGTTGCGGAAAGCCATGCAGTTTTTCAGCACGGCGTTTTTCGTTTTGATGTCCCAGCCGCCGTCGGTGCAGTCGTATGCCTTGCAGTTGATCCAGCGGATGTTTTCGGTGTTGCCCTCGGCGCAGAATCCGTCGGCGTTCCAGTATTTATCCCCGGCGTCGTCGTAGGCGTTGCGGGCGACGCAGTTCTCGAACGTGATGTCGGAGTCGACGCTCCCTTTGGCTCCGCCCATCCCGAAACACATCTGGAATTTTTCCGTGGCGAACTCCCTGCCGCCGGAGTCGGCGGTGACGTCGCGGACGACCGCGTCGCGGATGCCCCCCTGCAGCCGCACGCCGCGCTTGGTGAAGCCGGTTGCCGTGCACGCCTCGATGCGGATGCCGGTTCCGCCGTTCAGATAGATCCCGTCGCGGACGCTCGTGAAAGCGAGGTCGCGGAACGTCAGGCGGCGTGTCCGCCGCCCCCCGCACCCCCTGCGTCCGGCAAGGTGCCGGTGCCGCGTACGGGTCGGAGTCGGACTCGGC